>NZ_JBEYEY010000022.1:0-136169 GCF_040703635.1 Streptomyces sp. NPDC007189 | reverse complement strand
TCCACTACGGCAATGCGTACGTGAACGCCTTCTGGGACGACAGCTGCTTCTGCATGACCTACGGCGACGGCTCCGGCAACAACGACCCGCTGACCTCCCTGGACGTCGCCGGGCACGAGATGAGCCACGGCGTCACCTCCAACACCGCGGGCCTCAACTACAGCGGCGAGTCCGGCGGCCTCAACGAGGCCACCAGCGACATCTTCGGCACCGGCGTGGAGTTCTACGCCAACAACAGCTCCGACCCCGGTGACTACCTCATCGGCGAGAAGATCAACATCAACGGCGACGGCAGCCCGCTGCGCTACATGGACAAGCCCAGCAAGGACGGCGGCAGCGCCGACAGCTGGTACTCCGGCGTCGGCAACCTCGACGTGCACTACTCCTCGGGCCCGGCGAACCACATGTTCTACCTGCTGTCCGAGGGCAGCGGCACCAAGGTCATCAACGGCGTGACCTACAACAGCCCGACCTCCGACGGCGTCGCCGTCACCGGCATCGGCCGGGCCGCCGCGCTGCAGATCTGGTACAAGGCGCTGACGACGTACATGACGTCCAGCACCAACTACGCGGCCGCCCGCACCGCCGCCCTGAACGCGGCGGCCGCCCTGTACGGCACCAACTCCACGCAGTACGCCGGAGTCGGCAACGCCTTCGCCGGCATCAACGTCGGCAGTCACATCACGCCGCCCAGCAGCGGGGTGACGGTCACCAACCCGGGCAACCAGACCTCGACCGTCGGCACCGCGGTGAGCCTGCAGATCAAGGCGAGCAGCACCAACAGCGGAGCCCTGTCCTACAGCGCCTCCGGGCTGCCCGCGGGCCTGTCGATCAACAGCTCCACCGGTCTGATCACCGGCACGCCCACCACGGCGGGCACCTCCAACACCACGGTGACGGTCAAGGACTCCACCGGCGCCACCGGCACCGCGACCTTCACCTGGACGGTCAACTCCAGTGGCGGCGGCGGTGGGTGCACCGCGACCCAGCTGCTGAGCAACCCCGGCTTCGAGTCCGGAGGCACCGGCTGGACCGCGACCAGCGGTGTCATCACCACGGACACCGGTGAGGCCGCCCACGGCGGCTCCTACAAGGCCTGGCTCGACGGCTACGGCACCAGTCACACCGACACGCTGTCGCAGTCGGTGACGATCCCGGCGGGCTGCAAGGCCACGCTCACCTTCTTCCTGCACATCGACACCGCCGAGACCGGCAGCACCGCGTACGACAAGCTGACGGTCACCGCCGGTTCGACCACGCTGGCGACGTACTCGAACGTGAACGCCAACTCGGGTTACGCGCAGAAGACCTTCGACCTGTCCTCGCTGGCGGGCCAGACGGTCACCCTGAAGTTCAACGGCGTGGAGGACTCCTCGCTGCAGACCAGCTTCGTCGTGGACGACACCGCCCTGACGACCGGCTGAGCGACCCTGCGTAACGCGGCCCCGCACCCGGGCGGTGCGGGGCCGCGGCATGTCAGCTGAGCGGATCCAGCGTCAGGTACGCCTCCTGCGGGCTGCCGTCGTGGACCAGCGCCTCCTGGTCGCCGACGTCGTCGAAGGCGAACGCGTAGGCCTTGCCGTCGGCCATCTGCTCATGGACGGCACGCGCGTACTGGTTGGTCACCGAGTCCTGGTAGAAGTCGCCCGGCGTGGTGTCCGGCTGGTTGGCATCGGTCAGCAGCGTGGAGCGGTTGAACCCGGCGCACAGGGTGCGCGAGATCGGGCCCCGCACGTTGTCGTTGGGCGCGTCGAGCAGCTTGTGGCAGCCGAAGACGCTGTCCGCGTCCGGCTTCTGGAAGCTGGTGACGACCGCTCCCGAGCCGTCGGTGAAGTTCATGACGTCGCCCGAGACCCGGCCGTAGTACTTGGTGTTCGGCTGGTCGGCGAAGGGCGTGACCGTCAGCGTCGACGTCGCGTACTTCTGCCAGACCCGGTTGATGTAGTCGTCCATGACGTTCGCGGGCAGGGCCCCGGTCTCCACGCCGTACAGCGGGGCGAGGGCGCGCAGCACCGTGCCGTCCGAGCGGGTCTGGATCAGCCCGGACCAGCCGCCCGACGTGCCGCGCAGCTCGTTGAAGAAGCCGCTGTAGCCGCCGGACTTCAGATGCCCCGTGGTGCTCACGCTGCCGTCGGAGCGCTGCACCCCGACCGCGTACGGCGCGGAGAACATGTCCACCTGGGTGCTGTTGAGCCACAGCCCCGAGTCGTTGAGGGTGTACTCGGACCAGTTGAACAGGATGTCCCGGTTGGGGTCGGAGGGGTTCTGCACGGCCGGCTGCACCAGGCCGCCGGTGGTCAGCCGGAAGTCGAGTTTCCGGCCGTAGGAGAAGTAGATGCGGCCGGAGAACTTCGGGATCCGGATCGTCGTGGACTGTCCCGGGGCCGGTCCGCTGATCGCCGCGTCCGGCGCGGGCGTCGGCGGGTTGCCGCCCGCCGGCCAGGCGTGGAAGGTCCCGTTCGCGTCGGCCCAGCCCTGCTGCCCGGAGGACAGCTGGGTGCCGAGATCGTATACGTAGACCGGCTCGGAGCGGCCCGAGTTGTTGGTGATCTTCAGGGGAATCGTGTCCGGTACCGCGGCACTGGCGTGGCCTGGGGCGCCCAGGGCGAGCACTCCACCGACCAGGGCCGCGGCGGCCGCTGTGGCCAGTGCCGGGCGTGAGCGTGCGTGAGGCACTCTCCATACCTCCGTGTGGGGTCGGGGTCGTACGGACACTGGTCCGTACCTCTTTGAGAGCGCTCTCAGAGTCGTACTGAGACGGGAACATGTCAATGAGATGAACGAGAACCGGCGGCACCGCCACGGCGCCCGTCTTCCGGCGGGCGCCGTGCGGCGGGGTCGGCCGGTCCGGGCCCGGCGGTCAGAAGGTGCGCTCGAGCAGGCCGAGCAGCGCCGCCCAGTGCCGCTCGTCGGCCTCGCGGTCGTACGCCGGGGTGTCCGCCTGGGTGTAGCCGTGGTGGGCGCCCGGATACACCTCGCAGGTGTGCCGGACCCCGGCCTGAGCCAGCGCCTTCTCAAAACGCTCGATCTGCTCCGGGGGCAGCGACCGGTCGTTGTCGGCGTGCCCGAAGTACAGCTCGGCGGTGATCTGCGGGGCGCCGAGGTGCGGGCTGCCCGGATCGTCGGTGGCGAGCCCACCGCCGTGGAACCCGGCCGCCGCCGCGACCCGGTCCGGATGCGCCGCCGCCGTCCACAGGGCCAGGCGGGCGCCCATGCAGTAACCGGTGAGCGCGACGGGCCCGTCGGCGACCAGCGGGCTGTCGGCCAGCCGGCGCAGATAGGCGCCCGCGTCCCGCTTCACCAGGTCCGGCGTCAGCGAGGACACGACCGGGCCGAGCCGCTCCCAGATGGTCGGATCGGCGCCCGGGTCGATGAACTCGGGCAGGTCGACGACCGGGGTCCGGCCGAGGCGGTAGAAGACGTTGGGCACCAGCACGGTGTAGCCGGCGGCGGCCAGCCGGTCGGCCATCGACCTCAGATGCGGCCGCAGACCGTAGGCGTCCTGGTAGAACAGCACACCCGGACGGGGGCGGCCGTCGGCCGGATGGACGAGGTAGGCGTCGGCGACACCGTCCTCGGTGGTGATGTCGAGATCGGTTCCCTGGACATCGGTCATGGTGGGCAGGCCTCCGTGGGGGACAGGGGGGGTAGGCGGCGACGGCCCTCGACGCCACGGCTGCGGGACCATCGCCACGGCTACGACCATGCTGTCACGCAAGATCCGCACGCTCGCACCGGGTGCGCGCTCTCACTCGAAGCGGCTGGTGTCCCCGGCGCCCCGGCGGACGATCTCCGCCTCGCCGCTGGAGAAGTCCACGACCGTCGTCGGCTCGGTGCCGCAGTCGCCGGAGTCGACCACCGCGTCCACCACGTGGTCGAGCCGGTCCTTGATCTCCCAGCCCTGCGTCAGCGGTTCCTCCTCGTCCGGCAGCAGGAGCGTGCTGGACAGCAGCGGCTCACCCAGCTCCGCGAGCAGCGTCTGGGCGACCACATGGTCCGGGATGCGCACGCCCACGGTCTTCTTCTTCGGGTGCAGCAGCTTGCGCGGCACCTCTCGGGTGGCCGGCAGGATGAAGGTGTAGCTGCCGGGCGTGGACGCCTTCACGGCCCGGAACACGTCCTTGTCCACGTGCACGAACTGGCCGAGCTGGGCGAAGTCCCGGCACATCAGGGTGAAGTGGTGCCGGTCGTCCAGATGACGGATGGAACGGATCCGGTCCATGCCGTCCCGGCTGCCCAGCCGGCAGCCCAGCGCGTAACAGGAGTCGGTCGGGTATGCGATGAGCGCCTCCGAGCGCACCGCGTCGGCGATCTGGGCGATGCTGCGCGGCTGCGGGTTCTCGGGGTGCACGTCGAAGTACTTCGCCATTCACCGAGCTTATGCCGTACCGGCCACCACACGCGCCCCGCATGCGCCATCGGCACCAAGGCCGTCGCACACGGACAGCTCATGTCGGCTCCCCCGGTCACGGCGTCTCCCGCGGCACCGGGCGCAACCCCCGATGATTTCCTGGCGTACTTTCTCGGTTCCGGGGCAGGCGATCCGTGAGACGTCCTGGGCCTTCCCCCCGGTCCTGGACGCGAAGTCTCCGCCGGCGGCCCATACCCCCCCTGGCCGCCGGCGGAGCCGTCTTCGGCGCGGGATGTGCGCCGGGTCGGGTAACGTGCGCATGCGTAAGCGCAGGTCATCAGGGAGACGGGGAGAGGGGCACGTGGCCGGCCGACCGGACGAGGGCCCGGCGCTCCAGCAGCCGTACGCCGACGACAGCGCCTGGGCGCAGGAGTTGCTGGACCGGCTGCGGCCCGCCGGACGCGATCTCGGCCGGCTCGTCGACTGGCTCGCCCGGACCGTAGGCGCGTCGGTGTGCCTGCAGGACGCCCGCGGCGACCTGCTCGCCGGAGAGCGGCTGCCGCTAGACGCCGCCGTCGTGGCCGACGTCGCCGCCGGACGGGTCTCGGCCGCGGCGCTGGACGACGGGGCGCGGCAGGTGCGCCTGGTCGGGATACGGCATCAGGGGCCGGGCCCGGAGGCGGCGGCCGTCCTCGCGGTGGCCCGTCCCGAGCCCTTCGACCGGCACACCGCCGAGATCCTCAACCACACCGCCGTCGTCCTGGGACTCCTGCTCAGAGAGCGGGAGCTGGCGGAGTCGGGGCGGCGGCTGCGGCGGGCCACGGCCGATCTGCGGCTGGCGATCCTGCAACTGCTCATGGTGGAGGACACCGTCTCGGCCCGCCGGGTCGCCGCCGGGCTGTGGCCTGGGCTGCTGGAGGAGGACACCGCCCGCGTGTACGTCCTGGAGGGCGCCGCCGCCGAACGCGACGGGCTCGCCGAGGCGTGCGTCGATGCCACCGGAGGCCGGGCGCTCGTGGTGCGCTGCCCCGCGGTGGACGAACACGTCATCGTCGTCGGCCCGTCGGCCGAGGTCGGCCGGCGGCTGCAGGACATCGTCGCCGAATGGCCCGGCACCTACCTGGGCGGCAGCCCCCGGCAGCGGCTCGCGCTGACCTCCACCGCCTACGGGCAGGCCGTCACGGCCCTCGCCGTGGCCCGGTTCCGGCCCGAGCGGTCCGCCGTCTACGCCGCCCGCACCCGCCCCGCGCAGCTCATGGATCCCGCGGGGCTGCGGGCCTGGGCCGCCGCCGTGCTGCGTCCCCTCGACACCCTGCCGCACCATGTCCGCGCCGAACTGCTCGCCACCGCCCGGCTGGGCCTGGAGTTCACCGCCGTGAACGCGGCCAAGGTGCTCGGCGTCAGCCGCAACACGGTGCGCGCCCGGATGGACCGGGTCGCCGCGCTGCTCGGAGCCGACCTCTCCCGGCTGGCCGTCCGCGCCGTCGCCCACGCCGCCCTCAACACCGAGGCGCTGCACGGCCCGTACGGCCCCTCGTTCGCCGCATCCGAGCGGCCGGCCCGGATCCGGCTCACCGAGCTGCTCGGCACGAGCGCGCTGCGCTCCTGGGCGGAGGGGCTGCTCGGCCGGCTCGACGAGGACGGCCGGGACCTGCGCCGTACCCTGCGTGCCTGGACCGGTGCCGACGCGCACGCCGAACGTGCCGCCGAGGCGCTCGGCGTCCACGCGCAGACCGTGCGCGAACACGTCCGGGCCGCCGAGGCAGTCCTGGAACGCCGGCTGACGGCCGGCGGCACCGACCTGTACGAGGTCGTCCTCGCCCACCTGGTCGCCGGCGAGCTGCCCCTGCCCGACCTCGGCGCGGCGAGCTGATCCGGCGTCCGCGCGGCGAACCCGGACCAACCGGACGCGCCTGTGCACCGGTGAGTGCCGCGTGGCCGGTGCAGGGCACCGGTGCACTGGCCCGAGCCCGGTGGCGCACGTACCTTCGGCATCCGCGGGGCACGACCGGAACGGGGGACCGGTCGGGGCCCCGCGCCTCACCCGGCCGGCGTGACGGGCAGGTCGTACACGTGGCCCGGGGAGATGATCCTCGTGATCGCCTCGCCGAGCACGGTACTGGGCTCCTGGGAGCGGTAGCCGGTGTCCGTGTCGAGCAGCACGACGAGCGTCGTCCCAGTCCCGGGCAGGTGGACGGTCAGCGACTCGTAGCCCGGCAGCGAGCCGTTGTGGCCGATCCAGCCCTGGACGTCGAAGATGCCCATGCCGTATCCGGCGCCCTTGGCCGCGTCGGTCGGCGGGGTGATCAGCCGCTGCTTCTGGACGGCGGCGCCGACCATCCGCCTGCCGTCGGGGAACCGGCCCGTCGCGACGGTGCGCGCCCAGGTACGCATGTCCCGGAGATCGGAGACCATCGCGCCGGCCGCCCAGGCCCAGGAGGGGTTCCAGCCGGCGGTGTCGGCCTCCTCGCCGTTCGCCGTCTGCCGGGTGTAGCCCTGCGCGTGCGGGGCGGGGAACTCGCCGCCGGTGGGGAAGAGCGTGTGCGTCATGCCGGCCGGGTCGAGGATGTGCCGCTTGATGTAGTCCCCGAGGCGCTGCCCGCTCTGCTTCTCCACCACCAGGCCCAGCAGGATCAGGTTGGTGTTGCAGTAGGAGAACTTCTGCCCGGGCCGGAACATCACCGGGTGCCCGAAGGAGTAGGCGAGCAGCTGCCGGGGCGTGAAGGGCCGCCGCGGGTTCGAGGTCAGCGCCTTGAAGAAGCCCGGGTCCTCGGAGTAGTTGAACAACCCGCTGCGCATGTCGGCGAGCTGACGCAGTGTGATCTCGCCGCCGTTGGGCACACCGGCGACGTACCTGCCGACCGGGTCGTCCAGTCCGACCTTCTTCCGGTCCGCCAGCTGCAGCAGCGCGGTCACGGTGAACGTCTTGGTCTCGCTGCCGATGCGCAGGTACAGGTCCGGCGTCATCCTCCTGCCGGTGCGCTTGTCGGCGACCCCGAACGAGCGGACGTAGTCCGGCTGCCCGGGCGTCCACACGCCGACGTTCACACCGGGGATGCCCGTCTCGCGCATCACCTTCCGTACGGCGGCGTCGAGTTGGCGCGCCACACCCGGGGTGAGGGGGCGGACGCCCGCTCCGGGAGGACTCGGGCCGGGGGAGCCGGCGGCGGGGGCGGCCTGCGCGAAGGCCGGTGCGGCCCCGGCGGCCCCGGTGGCGAGCGGCGCCAGCAGCGTTCCCGCCGTGACGGCGACCGCCGCCCCCCTCACCACGCGTGCGGAGATGGACGGCATGGGCTGACTCCAAGCACGTGAGAGCCGAACCGTGCGGCGAACGGGACGCCGGAGCCCGGACCTCCTCGGCACCGGGCCAGGACCTCCTCAGGATAGGAGCGCGCACACCGCCGCGCCCGTCGGAGGGACGGCCACCGGGGAGCCCGCCGGCGGGACGCCCGGGACGGCCACCGGGGTGCGCGGCCGGGAGACGGCCCGCGGGATGCTTGTACGACAGGCGGAACGTCCCGTTCGGGCGACGCCCTCACCCGACCCGGTGAGCCACGGTCCGTGGGCGTACCGGTGGCGGCGCACGGGCGTTGCGCCCGGCATGAACCGCTTGGACCCGGCGAACCGCCTGGACTGGCTGGACCGGATCGAACGCCTGGACCGGATGCGCCGGCGGAGCCTGCTCGCGCAGGCGGACCGGAGCCGGGAACCGATCTACGCCCGGCTGGTGGCCGAATGGCGCGCGCAGGGACGGACCGTCCCCGCCGAACCCGAGGGTCTCGCCGCCGTCCGCCCCGTCCCCGCCTCGGGCACGCGGCCCACGCCCGAGCACACCTGAACCGTCACGGCCCGCACAGCGGCGCGAGGACGGCGAGGGTGCCGTTGGCCTGCCGCAGCGTCTCCTCCAGGATGCCGGGGGAGTGGAGCGCCCCGGTGCCGTCCGGCGGTACGAGCCACTCCAGGGACCGCGCGGGCCGGTACGGCGGCGGTACGGCGACCCAGGCCCCCTTGGTCGCGTAGCGCAGACCGGCGCCCACCCAGCCTCCTGAGGGGTCCGGCGGCAGGAAGAACCCGACCCGGCCCGCCGCCGTGTCGATCAGCGTCGGCCCCGGCACCGGCATCCCGGGCCGCCACAGCAGGTCGAGGGCGAGCAGGCCCAGCCGTTCCGGGACGCTCAGCACGTCCCAGAAGCGGCCCGCCTCCAGCAGCGAGATGCCCTCGCCGTGATCCCATTCCCACTTGCAGGAGCGCGGGTCCGCCGCCGCGGCGGCCAGCCACTCCACGCCCCGCATCCACATCGTGTTCGCCATGCGCTGCTCCGCGTGTCCTCGTCCGCCGGGCCTCGGCATATGCATGCTCGTAGATATTTCTATGTGGCGGAAGGGGTGGCGCACCCTGGCGTTTCAGCCGGAACGTTCGAACTCCGGCTCCAGGTTCGTCAGTTGGGGGAGGGGTGATGCGTCACCCTCCCGATGCCCACACCGGACCGCACGATCGAATCGATTGAAGCTGCGATCGAATCACGCGTAGGGCCTTGAAACAGCAGCTGTTCCGATCGTAGAGTCACGGCATCCGTCACCCTCTGCAGTGAGGCACTCCATGGACCGCACGCGTCTGCACGCCCTCCTCGCCCGCGAGAGCGCCGAGGCCGAGCGCCGTAACCCCCGCTCGCGTGCGGCCTATGCGGGGGCCGGCCACCTCTTCGGACGGGTGCCGATGACGTGGATGAACAAGACGGCCGGTGCCTTCCCCCGCTATCTGGCCGGTGCGCGCGGCGCCCGGGTCACCGATGTGGACGGCCACGAGTACATCGACTTCTGCCTCGGTGACACCGGTGCGATGGCCGGCCACTCGCCCGCCCCGGTGACGCAGGCGGTGCAGCGGCGGTTCACCGAGCTGGGCGGGGCCACGGCGATGCTCCCGACGGAGGACGCCGAGTGGGTCGGCGCCGAGCTGACCCGCCGGTTCGGCCTGGCCCGCTGGAGCTTCTCGCTCACCGCGACCGACGCCAACCGCTGGGCGATCCGGCTGGCCCGCGCGGTCACCGGGCGCCCGAAGATCCTGGTGAACAGCTACTGCTACCACGGCAGCGTCGACGAGTCGCTGATCGTCGTCGGCCCCGACGGCACGGGCACCGCCCGCCCCGGCAACGTCGGCGCCCCGTGCGACGTGACGCTGACCAGCCGGGTGGCGGAGTTCAACGACCTGGCCGGCCTGGAGCGCGAACTGGCCCACGGCGACGTCGCCGCCGTCCTGATGGAGCCCGCCCTCACCAACATCGGCATCGTGCTGCCCGAACCCGGCTATCTCGCCGGGGTCCGCGAGCTGACCAGGCGGTACGGCAGCCTGCTCATCAACGACGAGACCCACACTTTCTCCGCCGGACCCGGCGGCTGCACGGCCGCCTGGGACCTGGAACCCGACCTGCTGACCATCGGCAAGGCCATCGGCGGCGGCATCCCGGCCGGCGCCTACGGGCTGTCCGTCGAACTCGCCGAGCGGCTGCTGGTCCGCACCGACCTGGACCTCGTCGACATGGGCGGCGTCGGCGGCACCCTCGCCGGCAACGCGCTCTCGGTCGCCGCCATGCGGGCCACCCTCGAACACGTCCTCACCGACGAGGCGTTCGCCCGCATGTCCAAGCTCTCCGAGCGCTTCGAGGCCGGTGTCCGGGCGGGCGTCGACGCACACCGGCTGCCGTGGTCCGTCAGCCGGCTCGGCGCCCGCACCGAGTACCGCTTCACCGGCCCGGCCCCGCGCACCGGCACCGAGTCCGCGGCCGCCTCCGACCCGGAGCTGGAGGACTTCCTGCACCTCTACCTCGCCAACCGGGGCATCCTGCTGACCCCGTTCCACAACATGGCGCTCATGTGCCCCGACACCACCGAGCAGGACGTCGACACCCACACCGAGGTCTTCGCGGCCGCGCTCGCCGAACTCGCCGACTGAACAGGGGACCGACGCCATGGACGAGATCGACCGGGCCATCCTGCGCGAGCTGCAGACCGACGGCCGTATCGCCTACGCCGACCTCGGCCCCAAGGTCGGCCTGTCCGCCTCGGCGGCGCGGCAGCGGCTGCAGCGCCTGCTGGACTCCAAGGCCGTCCAGGTGGTCGGCGTCACCGACCCGATGGCCATGGGCGGACAGGCCATGGCCCTGCTCGGCATCCGCGTCGACGGCGACCCGCGCGCCGTCGCCGACGCCCTCGCCGAACGCCCCGAGGTCGTCTACTCGGTGCTGACCTCCGGCGGGTTCGACCTGTTCGCCGAGGTGGTCGCGCCCGGCCCGAAGGCGCTGCTGGACTTCGTCAACGACGAGGTACGGCCCCTCGAAGGCGTCCGCGAGATCCAGTCCTTCCCCTACTTCGGCATCCACACCCACCGCTTCCTGTGGGACGTGGGCTGACCGGCGCGGCGGTCAGCGGGCCGGTGGCCGAGGCGCCAGCACCAGCATGCTGACGTCGTCCCGGACCTCGTAGCCCAGCCGTACCACGTCCGCCCACACCGATCCCGGCAGCTCGGCGGACGCGGCGCCGCTGAGGGTGGTCAGGCGTGCGGGCAGCGGGTAGAAGACGTCGTCGGTGTTTCTGGCCTCCCACACCCCGTCGGAGGCCAGGAAGAGCCGGTCGCCCCGCTCGAGCGGCACCGTGGCGGCCTTCGGCGGGTCGACGCCGACCAGCCCGAGCCCCAGCGGGGGTCCCGGCGCGACCGTCACCTCCAGGGCGTCCGGGCCGTGCAGCAGTACGGGCGGCGGATGACCGCAGGCCACCACCCGCACCGCACGTCCGTCGCAGGAGAACTCCAGCAGCACCCCGGTGGCGAACAGCTCCGCGTGCCGTACGCCCGCCGAGTCCACCGCCAGCCTGCGGTCCATCCGCGCGGCCACCGACTCCAGGTCCGGCTGGTCCAGCGCCGCCTCGCGGAACGCACCCAGCAGCGCCACCACCGTCGCGACCGCGGCCAGCCCGTGCCCCTGCACGTCGCCCATCACCGCGCGCACCCCGCACGGCCCTTCCCGCACGTCGAAGAAGTCCCCGCCCACCAGCGTCCCGTCCTGCGCGGCCCGGTAGAAACCCGCGCACTCCACGCTGCCGACCCGCTCCGGCAGCGGCGGCATCACGGCCCGCTGCACGGCCTCGCCGATCGCCCGCTCCGTGTCCAGCTGGGCGTCCCGGCGGCTGCGCACATAGGACACGAACACGCTCAGGACCGCCACGAAGACGATGGTGAGCAGATCGGTGTTGCCGGGGCGGTTGAGATGGGTGGCGGGGACGTTCAGGACCACGACCACCCCGACACCGAGGACCGCGGTCGCCACCGGGCCGTACGACAGGACGGCCAGCGGCGGGATCGCGCCCAGCAGGAAACCGGCGTCCCGCGCGTCCGGCGTGATCACCGTGGCCCCGGTGACGGTCACGAGCAGCAGCACGGGCAGCACCCGCACCCACCACGGCGGCGGCGCGCCCCGCAACCAGCCGCGATTCTCCAGGTCCCGATGCGACGACCCGCCGCGCACCGCTCTCACACCCCCAAGCTACGCCGCCCACCGCAGCCGGGCCTCTCGCCCGGTACCACCGCGATCGGTGAAAAGCGGTGGACCTTCCGTGCGCGGCCCGGATAGCGTGGCCGGGCACGCCCTAGACGGACGGAAGGAGGCGAGCGTCATGGCCGCAGTCATCCCGCGCTCCCCCCTCCCCGTCACCCGGGTGTGCCACGCCTGACCGGGAGCGCGTCCCCCGCCGCCGTAGCGCGGCACGCATCCCGGAGGATCCATGACCATCCTGGTCGTCCGCACACTCGACGAGAGCAGCGCGCACCTGTTCGACACCATGCCCGACCCGCTGGGGTTCGGTGGCAGGCACCGCAGCACCCGCTACCGCCCCGACTGGCGCCGCATCGCCGTGCGCGACGGCCGCACCGTGGCCCGGGCCGCCTGGTGGGGCGGGCCGGAGGATGCCGAGCCGCTCGTGATCAACTGGTTCGACGTGGCCGAGGGAGAGGAGGAGGCCGGGGCCGAACTCCTGCGCACGGCGCCCTGGCGGACCGACGAACTCGAAATCGACCCGCCCTCCGGCTGGCGCACCGACCCCCGGCAGCGGGCGGCCGTGGAGGCCCGCACCGCCGCCGCACGCGCCGCCGGCTACGCCCCGCTGGTGGAGCGCTTCCTGTACCGCTGGACCCCCGACCGGGGGCTGCCCGAGCGGCCCGGCCGCCTCCTCTTCTCCGCCGAGCCGGACGACACCGTGTTCTTCGACCTGCTGCGCCGGATCCACTCCGTCACCCTCGACGCCCATGCCCGCAGGGCGATCGAACAGGGCGGAGCCGACCAGGCCGCCCAGCAGGAACTGGACGTCTTCCGCTGGTTCCCCTCCCCGCGGGACTGGTGGCAGACCGCCCGCACCGCCGAGGGGGAGACCGTCGGCATCCACATCCCCGCACGCAATCCGTCCGGCCCCTGCGTCGGCTTCATCGGCGTCCTGCCCGAACAGCGCGGCCACGGATACGCCTACGACCTGCTCGCCGAATGCACCCACTTCCTGGCCGCCCAGGGCGCCGACACCATCGCCGCCGCGACCGACCGCACCAACTTCCCCATGGCCGCCCACTTCACCAAGGCCGGCTATCCCGTCATTCGGGAGCGCATCAACTTCTGGGCCGAACCCGTCGTCAGCGCCGGGTGACACGCTGAGGGCCCGCCCGGGTCGCAGGGACTCCCCGGGCGGGCCCGACCGGGCCGGCCAGGTGCCGCCGTGGCCCGGAACCGGCCCCGGTGCGACAGGGCCTAGTTCCGGCCGTCGGTCAGGCGGGACTGGGCCATGGCCAGGATCTCGGTGACGCGGAGGCCGAACGCGGCGTCGCAGGCGTGCGGGCGGCCCCTGCGGGCGGCGGTCAGGAGGGCGTCGACGGCGCGGGTGAGCGCGGGGACCGCTCCTTCGGAGCTGCCCGGCATCAGCGCCACGCCCGCCTCGCCGCGCAGCTCCACATCGGCCCCGGCCGCCGCCGGTGGCGCCGTCAGGCTCAGCGTGAGCGTGCTCGACGCGCCGGTGGCATGGTCGAGGACCAGATGCACGGTGTCCGCCGGGCCGTGCGCCGCCGCCGCGACCTGCCGTACGTCGCCGAGCACCGGCAGCAGCACCGACAGGGCGTGCGGGCCGACGTCCCACAGCGCGCCCTTCTCCCGCCGCCACGGCGAGGCCGCGAACGGGCTGTCGGAGGTGAACACCGCGCCCAGCCACTGCGCCCGGGCCGTGAACCAGCCCGCCACCGCCGCCTGTTCGTCGATCCAGGCGTCCGGCTCCTTCTGGAAGCGCGCGGTGAAGAACACCACCGACGCCACCCCCGCCCGTTCGGCCGCGGCGACGACGGCCCGCCCCTCGGCCGCCGACACCGCGAGCGGCTTGTCCAGCAGCAGATGACGGCCCGCCTCCGCCGCGCGCACCGCCAACCCGGCCTGCACCGACGGAGGCAGGGCCACCGCGACGGCGTCCACGTCATCCAGCAGCCCGTCCACGTCGTCGTACGCGGCGACCCCGTGCTGCTCGGCCAGCGCGGTGGCCGCCGCCGGCCGGCGGCCCCACACCCCCGCGAACTCCACTCCCGGGTGTCCGGCGAGGGCGGGCGCGTACGCCGCCCGGGCCCACGGCCCCGTCCCCAGCAGTCCGATGCGCATGTGGCGTTCCTCTCTCCAGAGCCGATCCCCGCACCATCAACAGGCTGCGCCCCGCTCGCCCTTCGCACACCTGCCGTCCGGATCCCCGTCCCCGGCGAGCCACTCGGCGATCGTGGCGGCGATGGGCTGACCTGTGTCCATCTCGACGAACCCGAACTGGCCCGACTGGTTGCACTCCAGGAACCACCAGATCCCGTCCGCGTCCTCCGCGAAGTCGAACGCGCCGTAGGCCAGTTCCGCGCCCTTCATGTACCGCCGTACGCCGTCGGCCACCCGCGGGGGCACCTCCGCGGGCAGCCAGGGGGAGACCGATGGGGCGAACCGGACGTCCACGTCGTCCGGGTGGGCGTCCGGGTCGGCGGGCTTGCGGGCGGCGAGCAGGGTGTCGCCGACGACGGTGAGCCGGACGTCCGCCCGCTTGGCTACGCGGCGCTGCAGCAGCGTGGGACCGAAGGCGACCGCCGAGAAGTCGGTGTCCGGCGCGACCCGGCTGGTCGGCACCGCGCGGGGCGGCTCCTGCGGATGCGCGCCGGACACCGGCTTGACCACGAGGTCGGGGAAACGCTCCGCGAACTCCCGCGCCGCCTGCGGGAACGTGGTGATGAGCGTGGCCGGCACCGCCAGGCCGCTGCCCTGGGCGAGATGCAGTTGCCACGGCTTGTGACGGGCCCGGCGGGCCGCGTCCGGATGGTTCATCCAGCGTGCGCCGGTGGTGCGCAGCATGCCGTACAGCGCCTGCGACGACTCCTCGGTCAGCCAGGCGGACGGCTGGGCGGCGCGCGCGGCCGCGGCCCCGGGCCTGCGCACCCAGACGGAACGCAGGCCGCTCATGCTCACCAGGCGCCCGCCGACGGACAGATGCCCATGGCAGGCGCCCTGCACGTACTCGCCCGACAGCGCCACCCCGTTGGTCAGATCGGCCGGGTCCAGCCGGACCACGGGAACCCCGGCCTCCCCGAGACGGAGGACCACCATGTCCGCGGTCACGTCTTCTTCACTGGTCAGGATGAGCACGGTCATCTCTCGCGGCCCGCGGTTCAGTCGTCGAAGTGCGTCTTGGAACCGGCGGTGGAGGTCGTGGTCCCCAGCGCTCTCAGGGTCGCGTGGTCGGTGGCGGCGATCCGCCCGTCCGGGAGGACGTTCAACTGCAGTCCGGAGTCGTACGCATACGGAGTGGTGACGTCCAACTGCACAGCGGGGCGCGCGTAGTTGAGCGTGAACGGTTGCATGGTCTCTCCCTGATTAGGCTTTCACGTCCTTATACGAATCGAACGGGTGATTGGTTTCCTTACGCTGAGTTACCGCAGGCCGGAGGGCGTCTCAAGGGCCCCCTGAACCAGGAGACGACACAACGCTGTCCCGCCCCTGTGCGGGCGTGCCGGTGCCCGCATGGCACAGGACGCCGAATGCGGCCCGAGGCGTTGCCCCACCGGTGCGTCAGACCGCGCGCGCCAGCGCCTCCCGCGTCACCGTCAGGGCCTGTTCCGCGTACCCGCGTCCGAACAGCACGGCGTGGACCAGGAGCGGGAAGAGCTGGTGCACGCCGACGCGCTCGCGCCAGCCGGGCGCCAGCGGCGCCCTGTGCTCGTACCCGTCGAGCACCCGGTCGAGATGTGGGCAGCCGAAGAGCCGGAGCATCGCGAGGTCGGTCTCCCGGTGACCGCCGTGCGCGGCCGGGTCGATGAGCCGGACCTCGCCGTCCGCGCCCCACAGCACGTTCCCGTTCCACAGGTCGCCGTGCAGCCGCGCGGGCGGCTCGGCGGGGCCCGCCAGGTCCGGCAGCACCGCGCAGACCCGCTCGAACACGGCCGCCTCGTGGGGGCGGAGCGCGCCGCGATCGACGGCGCCGCGCACATACGGCAGCACCCGGTGCTCCGCGTACCAGCCGGGCCAGTCGGAGCCCGGCTCGTTGCGCATGGGGGCGAGACCGATGAAGGCGTCCGCCGGACCGCCGGGCGGCGGGGCTCCGAAATCCGAAGCACCCGCGGCATGCAGCGCGGCGAGGGCCTGGCCGAAACGCATCGCCGTCTCAGGATCCGGATGCCCGGTCGGCACGCGCTCCGTCACCATCCAGCGGTCGTCGTGGCCGAGCACCGCGGGCACCCGCACCGCGTTCGCGGCGGCCAGCCAGCGCAGCCCCGCGACCTCCGCGCGCACGGCCCCGGGAGCCTCGCCCCGCTTGACCATCACCGGCGTACCCCCCTCCAGCATCACCTCGGCCGGCGATCCGGACGCGGCCGCCCGCGCGCCGCCGGCCCGGCGTCCGGTGAGCCTGGCCGCCGCCTGCGCCGGACCCTCGCGTTCCTCGTCCCGGTTGACCACGGGCCCAGCGTACGTCCCGCAACACGGCCCCCGAGCGGGCGACTTCGACCATTGCTACGACTGATTTCAGCCAAACCCAGGAGGTAACTACCCGTGCGGAATCCGTACCGCTAGCGTGAGCACGCCGCGTCGCCACACCGGGGGCACAGGGCCCGCAGGGACTAGCACGCGGCGGAGGATTTCCTCTGTGACCACAGCATCCGTGCTGATGGCCGACGTCTTCGAAGTCCAGCCGTACACCTCCCACTGCGAAGTCATCCTCGGTGAGGGAGCGCACGCCGTGATCGGTGTCTCCCCGGGCAACAGCTATTTCTCCGCCCGCCGCCTGCACGACCTCGCCCGCTGGGGACTGGACCACTTCGACAAGGTCGACTTCGTCTACACCGACCTGTACGTCGCCGAGATGTACGAGGCGTCCGGCTATCCACCGGACGAGGCCCGGCGCAAGGCGGTGAAGAACCTGCGCGGGGTGCGCGCCAAGGTCCGTGACGCGGTGTCGGCGGCCGACCCGGAGGGGACGCGCCTGGACTGGCACCCGATGTCCGAGTTCCGCACCAACCCCGCCTACCAGGACATCCACCGGCACCTCAAGGCCCGCCTCGCCTCCGACGGAGCCTTCCGGGCCGTCTGTGACGCCCTGGTGAATCGTTTCCTCAGTGCGCGGGGCGAGACCCCGACCGAGCGGCAGCGCGCCGTGTGCCTGGAGTACGTGTGCGCCGAGGCGCCCCTGTTCCTGGACACCCCGGCCATCCTCAAGGTGCCCTCCTCGCTCAACTGCTACCACCAACTGCTGCCGATGGCCGAGCTGTTGTACTCCCGCGGCGCCGGCCTGCGCGCCTCCCGCAACCAGGGTCACGCCGTCGTCACCCCCGCCGCCCTCGAAGGAACCGCCGCATGAGCACCGCCCCCGACACCCGCGCCGACCAGCCGCCGCTGCTCGACTTCCCCTTCTCCTGGGACGGCACCCGGGTGCCCGCCGAGGTCGAGGACCTGCGCGCCGCCACCCCCGTACGGCGGGTGCGGACCATCGCCGGCGACGAGGCCTGGCTGGTGTCGTCGTACGACCTGTGCGCGCAGGTCCTGAAGGACGACCGGTTCTCCCTGAAGGACACCTCCGCCCCCGAAGTGCCCCGCCAGTACGCGCTCACGATCCCGCCCGAGGTCGTGAACAACATGGGCAACATCACCGGGGCCGGGCTGCGCCGGGCGGTGCTGAAGGCGCTCAACCCCAAGGCGCCGGGCCTGGTGGAGTGGCTGCGCGAGGAGGCGCACCGGCTGGTGGACCGGATGGCCGCCGACGGTCCGACGGCCGATCTGCGCGGCGCGTTCTGCGAGCCGTACTCGGCCGGCATGCACTGCCGCATCCTCGGCATCCCGCAGACCGAGGCGCCGGCCTTCTCGCGCAGCCTCGACATCGCCTTCATGAACGCGCCGTGCCCGGTCACCGGCGCGAAGATCAACTGGGACCGGGACATCGCCCGGATGACGGCCCTGCTCGACGACCCGGCCACGCACGGCCTGATGGGCGAACTCGCCGCTCTGCGCGACGATCCCGAGTACGCCCACCTCACCGACGAGATGCTGGCCACCGTCGGCGTCACGATGTTCGGCGCCGGGGTGATCTCCACCTCCGGCTTCCTCTCCATGGCCCTGGTCTATCTCCTCACCCATCCCATCGCGCGCGACCTCCTGCGCGACCGCCCGGACCTGATCGGCCGGGGCGTCGAGGAACTCCTGCGGGTCAACCTCTCCATCGGCGACGCCCTGCCCCGCCTCGCCCTGGCCGACGTCCGGCTCGGCGACGTCGACATCCGCGCGGGCGAACTCGTCCTCGTGCTGGTGGAGGGCGCCAACCTCGACCCGGCGAAGTTCCCCGACCCCCACCGCTTCGACGTCCACCGCGACAACACCGCCGACCACCTCTCCTTCGGCGGCGGCGCCCACTACTGCCCCGCGACCGCGCTCGGCCGCGCCCACGCCCGGATCGCCCTGGAGGTCCTCCTCGCCCGCCTCCCCGACCTCGCGCTCGCGGTACCGCCCGGCCAACTGGTCTGGCGTACAGGCTTCATGAAGCGCATCCCGGAACGCCTGCCGGTGGTCTGGTGACCTGGTGACCCGCCCGGCCGGCTGTAAGGCGCCCCGTCCCGCATGGCTGGGTGGGGCGCCGGCGGACGGGTGGGGGCCCTTGGGGGCGGGCCGGGGCGGGCCGCGGGAACCGGGCCGCCGGTTGCGGGCGTTCGTGTGTGGGTCCTGAGGGGCGGGTGGTCGAGTGGGTCG
This sequence comes from Streptomyces sp. NPDC007189, assembly GCF_040703635.1. Lineage (NCBI taxonomy): Bacteria > Bacillati > Actinomycetota > Actinomycetes > Kitasatosporales > Streptomycetaceae > Streptomyces > Streptomyces sp. NPDC007189. The sequence goes on along the minus strand of NZ_JBEYEY010000022.1, from coordinate 117,549 downwards.
GCCCGGGGGTGGTGCCTTGGAGCTGGGCCGTCGGCTGCTGGGTTCGTGCGGGGCCGAAAGGTGGGAATGGGCCGGTGCCCTTGGGCCGGGCCGTCGGCTTCGGGGTTCGTCTGGGGGCCGAGGGGTGGGCGGCCGAGTGGGCCGGCCCGGGGCGGTTGCCCTTGGGCCGGGCTGCGGATTGCGGGCGTTCGTGCCTGGGAACTGAGGGGCGGTCCTTGAGCCGGGGCGCTGGAACCGGGCCGCCGGTTGCGGGCGTTCGTGTGGGTCCTGAGGGGCGGGCGGCCGATCGGGTCGGCCCGGGGGTGGTGGCCTTGAGCCGGGCTGCTGGTTGCGGGGGTTCGCGCGTGGGTCCTGAGGGGCGGTCCTTGAGCCGGGGCGCTGGAACCGGGCCGCCGGTTGCGGGCGTTCGTGTGGGTCCTGAGGGGCGGGCGGGTGGTCGATCGGGTCGGCCCGGGGGTGGTGGCCTTGGAGCTGGGCCGTCGGTTTCTGGGGTCGTGCGGGGGCCGAGGGGTGGGCGGCCGAGTGGGGCGGCCTGGGCCGGTGCTCTTGGGTCGGGCGTCGGTTTCTGGGTTGGTGCGGAGCCGAGGGGTGGGCGGTCGAGTGGGGCCGGCTGGGGTGGTGCTGACGGGTTGGGGCGGAGCCGGTGTTCACGGTGGTGCTCGAGGGGAGCCGAGCCGGTCAGTGGGCGGCCGGGTGGGCGCTCCGGGGCAGGCCGACCGGGTTGCCCGTCGGCAGCAGGCCCGAGGTCTCGACCGCGCGGGCCAGCGGGTCCAGCAGCTCGGCCAGGCGGGCGGCGCGGTCGGCGCCGAGCGCGGTCCACGGCCCTTCGGCCGCCGCGTCCGTCAGGGCCTCCACCTCCGCGCGCAGGGCCGCCCCGGCCGGGGTGAGCGACCCGTCGGCCGCGAGCAGGCCCCGCTCGCACAGCAGTGTTCCGGCCGCGTCCCAGTCCGCCTGCTCCCATTTGCGGGTCTCCCGCAGCAGCACCCCGTCGGACTCGCCGGCCGCCGCCTTGAGGATCATGGCCTCGACCGGGCCCAGCCCGTGGGCGACCAGCACCGCGACATGCGAGTCGCCCCGGTGCTCGCGCAGGGTGGTGAGGCCCTGCCAGAGCCGTGCCGCGGGGCGGCCGGGCCGCTCCAGCGCCTGGTTGCCGGCGGCCAGCACCCGGCCCGTGGTGTCCGCCGCCGCGGCCGCCTCCCAGGCGAGGTCCGCGGCCTGCCCGAACTCGGCCGAGCCGACGGTGTCCGGTCCGAAGAGGGCGGTCATCGCCGCGTCCACGGCGTCCTCGCGGGCGGCCAGCACGTCGGCGGGAGTCGCGTACGTCCAGGCGTCCGGCAGGGCACGGGTCACCCGGGCGGGGTGGAAGACGTAGAAACAGCTCGTCACGACGGACGGATGCGCCGCGCCGAGCGGTGCGGCGCGCAGCGCGAAGTAGCCCATCCAGTACCCACGCATCCCGAGCGAGTCCGCCGCCCGGCGCACCTCCGGGGCGAAGTAGAGCAGATCGTGGACCGGCTCGTACCGCTCCCACAGGGCCCGTGCCATCGCGTCCGCCACCGCTGCCTCCCACCACGTCGACCTGACGTCCTGTCGGCACCAGCCTGTGTTATGACGGCCGTCATAACAAGGGGGGGCGGTGGATCAGGGCCACGCGCCGGACGATTCCCCCGGATGAGGGGCCGTGGAGCGCGAACACTGGGACAGACGGGTGGCAGGGTGACACGGCTGGGCGGCTCGGATGGTGGGAGCTTGCGGACTCGCTGACGGTGGTTCATGTCGAGGCCGGGTCCATCCAGCTGATGAGGTATCCGCTGCCCGGCCACGGCGGAAGGACATCGCTATGCGTTCTGCCCGCATGCTTCTGGCCACGGCGGCCGCAACCGCCGCTCTGACCTTCGCCGCGCCCAGTGCCGCCTTCGCCGTTCCCGCGGGTGATGACGGCGGCCGCGACGACTCCTCCTACAGCCAGGACCACGACCACGGTTCCGGCGACGACCACGGCCGCGACGACGACTCGGGCCGCGACCACGACAATGATCACGGAGACGACCACGGCGGGGGCCGCGGACACGACAGCCCTCGCGGCGGAATCCACACGGGTGGCGGAGCGCTCTCCGTGGTCCGCGGAGACGGCCGCGGTGACGACCGCGGTGACGACCGGGGTGACGACGACGAGCACGGCCGCGGCGAGGACCACGGCCGGGACGACGACCACGGCGGCCGGGACGAGGACGGCGGTCGTGGCGACGACCACGGCCGCGGACACGAGGGGCCGCGCGGCGGAATCCACACCGGTGGCGGGGCGCTCGCCGGGCTGCACGCCGACGACTGGGGCTCCGGCTCGGGCCGCGACGGCGAAGGTTCCGGCGACGACCGCTACCAGGACGGCGGCCGGGACGGCGGTGACGACGGCGGCCGGGACGGTGGCCGTGACGGCGGTCGCGACGACGACGAGCGCGGCGACCACGAGAGGCCGCACGGCGGTATGCACACCGGTGGCGGCGCGCTCGCCGACCCGGGTGTCACCGCGGGTGGCCTGGCCGTGCTGGCCGTAGGGGCCGGCGGCATGTACCTGCTGCGCCGCCGCAAGGCCGGCCAGTCGGCGTCCTGACCGACGCGAACCGTCCAGAGGCAGCGGCAGCCGCCGACAGCGCCAACGCGTCGGCGGCCCGCGCCCGGACCCGCTCCACCCGCGTCACTCCCGCGCACGTCCCCTGTACGTGCTCTCCCCGTGCGCCGGGCCGCGTTCCCGGCGCCCCCTGTCCTGATCCCCGTGCTGCCGTGTCCGAATGAGGTGGTGTCCGATGGCAGCAGATCCCTCCTCCCCGCCCCCCGCGCAGCAGGCGGACGGACGGAGTTCCGGCCGTGGCGGGCGGCTGATGCTGTGGGGCGTGGCCATCGTCCTTCTCACCGTCAGCGTCTTCGGCGGCCACCGCAGTTCGGACGACGCCCCGCAGCGGTCCCGTGCCGCTAGCGCCGGCGCCGTCCAGTCCGGCCCGCAGCAGACCGTCCCGGACCAGACCGACCTGCAGACCGACCCGAAGCAGGGCGGTGTGCGGCAGGCCGAACCGCCGCGGGCCGACTGGGAGCAGGGCGGCACGGGGCTGCCCCGGTCCACGCCGACCCGCCTGGTCATCCCGAAGATCTCCGTGAACGCCCCCTTCACCACCCTGACCCTCAACTCCTCGGGCCAGCTCCAGCCGCCGCCGGCCGGCGACACCAACCTCGTGGGCTGGTACGCCAAGGGCGCCTCGCCCGGCGAGAAGGGGACCGCGATCATCGCCGGTCACGTCGACACGAAGACCTCCGCGGCCGTCTTCGCCAACCTGGACGGGCTGCGGCGCGGCGACCGCTTCACCGTGGAGCGCGCCGACGGACGCGACGCCGACTTCGTCGTGGACGACGCCAAGACCTTCGCCAAGGACGACTTCCCCAGTCAGCGCGTCTACGCCGACGCCCGGCGGCCCGAGGTCCGGCTGATCACCTGTGCGGGTCCGTACGACCACACGGCCAAGGACTACACGGAGAACCTCGTGGTCTTCGCCCACCTGGTGTGAGCCGTACCCGTACGGGTCAGGCGGCGCCGTCCGCGAAGGCGCCGCCCGGACCGAACGCCAGCGCCGCGAACCGTTCGCCCATGCGGCGGTGCGCGGCGGCGTCCGGGTGCAGGCCGTCGGGCAGCGGCAGCTCGCCGAAGTCGGCCTCGCCGTACAGCTCACGGCCGTCGAGGTAGTGCAGGTGCGGGTCCTCGGCCGAGCGCTCGCGCACGATCCGGTCCAGCTCCTCGCGGATGACCGCCAGGGTGAGTTTCCCGCTCGCCCGCTCCGCCGGGTCCCCGGCGGCCACGAACCGCAGCCGGCCCTCGCTCACGGCGGAGAAGTCCGGGAGGCTGGGGCCCGGCGTGTCCTCATGGGCGGGGCACAGGATCGGCGACACGACGAGCAGCGGCGTGTCGGGGTGCCCGTCGCGGATGGTGTCGAGGAAGCCGTGGACGGCGGGGCCGAACGCGCGCAGCCGCATCAGGTCGGCGTTGACCACGTTGATGCCGAGCTTGAGGCTGATCAGGTCGGCCGGGGTGTCGCGCAGCGTGCGCGCGGTGAACGGGTCGAGCAGGGCGCTGCCGCCCAGCCCCAGATTGATCAGTTCCACCCCGCCGAGGGACGCGGCGAGGGCGGGCCAGGTGGTGGTGGGGCTCGCGGCGTCCGAGCCGTGGCTGATGGAACTGCCGTGGTGCAGCCAGACCTTGAGCCCCCGGTCCGGCACCGCTGCGACGGGCGCGTCGGCGCGCAGGGCGATCAGCTCGGTCGTCTCGTTGTGCGGCAGCCAGATCTCCACGACCTTCAGGGTGTCGGGCAGCCCGGAGAACCGCACGGTGCCGGGCTCGCCCGGCCGGTGCTCGACGCTGCCGGTCGTCATGTCGATGGTGAGCGTGTTGCCGCCGGCGACGCTGCCGCTGCCCGCCGGCCGCCCGTCGACGAGCAGGTCGTACACCCCGTCCGGGCGGGGCGGCGCGCCGGCGTAGACGCGCTTGGTCGGCAGGGTGTCCAGCTCGATCGCGGTGGCGCGGGTGCGCAGCACCAGCCGTACGCCGGAGGGCTGGGACTCCACCATGGCCAGCTGCGGATCGGCGCACTGCGCGCGGGCGCGGGCCGGCAGCCGGTGCGGCAGCAGTCCGTGGGCGGTGCGTTCCCATTCGAGGGCGCCGCGCAGGAGGTCGGGGGTGAGCGGGATGGTGTGCATGGTGTTCGGCCTGCTTCGGGGGTTCAGGGGGTGGGCCAGTTGCGCAGCAGGGAGTCGAGGGCGTCCAGGATCCGGGTCCAGGACTCCTGGGAGTCGGGGGCGCTGTGGCTGAATCCGCCGGCCGACTCCAGGCTGACGTAGCCGTGGAAGACGCTGCCGAGGAGCCGGACGGCGTGTGTCTGGTCGGGTTCGGCCAGGTCGTAGCCGCGCAGGATCGCCCGGGTCAGCTGGGAGTGCCGGGGGCCGGCGCTCGCGGCGGCCGTCTCCGGGTCCAGCGGGTACCGGGCCGCCGCGTAGCGGCCTGGGTGCCGTCGGGCGTAGTCGCGGTACACGTCGGCGAAGGCGGCCAGGGCGTCCTTGCCGGCCCGGCCGGCGAGCGCGTCGGCGGCGCGGTCGGCCATCTCCTCCAGCGCCAGCAGCGCGATCCGGGTCTTCAGGTCCTGGGAGTTCTTCAGGTGCGAGTACAGACTCGCCACCTTGACGTCGAACCGCCGGGCCAGCGCCGACACGGTCACCTGGTCGAAGCCGACCTCGTCGGCGAGTTCCGCGCCCGCACGCACGAGGCGCTCGGTGGTCAGGCCTGCACGCACCATCACGTTTCCCTCCTCTGCCATAGGCGAGTATGAAACTTCCTAAAGCTTTTAGGCAAATGAGGGAGTGGCGAAGGAAGAGCGCTCGCCGACTGGAGGAAGGCTCAGCCGCCCGTCGACTCGCGGATCACCAGGGAGAACGGGCCGACGAACTCCTCCCGGTCCGCCGGCCGGCCCGCGCTGCCCAGCCGGGCGACGAGCAGGGCGACGGCCCGCTCGGCCATCAGATCGTGATCCGGATCCACCGTGGACAGCGACGGGACGAGGAACGCGCTCTCGTCGACGTTGTCGAAACCGATCACCTTGACCTGCTCGGGCACCCGCACCCCCGCGTCCGCCAGGCCGCGCAGCACGCCCATCGCCACCGTGTCCGTCACACAGAACACGCCGTCGAAGTCCAGCCCGCCCGCCGCCATCGCCCGCGCCTCACGCGCGCCCGCTTCCATGGTGAGCGCCGGCAGGCAGCGCACCAGCTCCGGGTCCTCGGGCAGAGCGGCGGCGGCCAGCGCCCGCCGGTACCCGGTGTGCCGCAGGCTCGACACGTCGACCTCGTCGCGCAGCTCCCCGCAGACGACGGCCACGCGCCGGCAGCCCCGCTCGATCAGATGCCCGGTGCCGGCCGCCGACGCCTCGACGTTGGGCATGGCCACGTGATCCACGGGCCCGCCGAAGATCCGCTCGCCGAGGATCACCACCGGGCGGTCCACCTCGAGCGCCTCGGCATCGGCCGGGCCCATGCCGACGGTGCTCAGGATCAGCCCGTCGTACAGCCGGTTGCGCGACTGGGACAGCGCCGCCAGCTCGTTCTCCCGGCGGGCGCCGGTCTGCTCGATGCCCACCCGCAGCCCGTGCCGGTCCGCGGCCGCGATGATGGCCTCCGCGAGCCGGCCGTAGTACGGGCGGTTCACCTCCGGGACGGCGAGCCCGATGGTGCCGGTGCGGCCCTTGCGGAGGTTGCGGGCCGCGACATTGACCCGGTAGTCGAGGCGGGCCATCGCCGCCAGGACGCGCTCGCGGGTAGCGGGCCGCACATGGGGGTGGTCGTTGATGACGTTGGAGACGGTCATCGCCGACACTCCGGCCGCCCGCGCCACGTCCTGGATTGTCGCCACGCTCACTCCTGCCCGGTGTCCTGCGCGGTGTCCTGTCCGGAAAGCCGCACGCCGTCCTCCGCGAGACGATAGAGCGCGGCGCCATGGGCGGGCAGGTCGGCCACCAGGCGCCGGCCGTCGTGCGCCACGCCGGTACGGGTCCACAGCTCCCGGACACGGTCGGCCGGGCGGGCGCCGATCGAGCCGAGCGGCACCTCGTACCGGCGGGGAGAGCCGGCGAGTGAGAACACGGCGGCGTAGCGGGTACGGCCGTCGGTGTCGTGGGCGGTCCACAGCACCAGGTCGCCCTCGCGCAGCACCTCGCGGTTGCCGGTGCTGTGCCACAGGACCGCCAACGCCTCGTCGTTGGTGAGCAGTTCGACCGTCTCCGGCGGGCTGGTGGGCAGGTCGCCGCCCATCATCAGGGGAGACCGGGAGATCAGCCACAGGGTGACCAGGCTGATCTGCTCGGGCCGGGTGAGCCGGGACAGCCGGTCCTCGCCGCGTTCGGCGCGGATGCCGATGCGGCCGAGCGGCAGCATGTCGGCGTCCGCCCAGCCGCCCTCGCCCTGCCAGGGGGCCCAGCGGGCCATCCGGGCGAACTGGGCCGCCACGTCCTCCCAGCGGTCCCACAGGTCGTCGCAGACCCGCCACATCGTGGCGTGCTCGCGCAGGTGGTCCAGCCGGGCGAGGGAGACGTCGGTGCCGGGGGACAGGCTCAGCTCGATCGGCCGGCCGCTGCGCTCGATCGCCCGCGCGTAGGCGGCGATCTCCCGTTCGTGGTAGGGGAAGAGCATGTCGTCGGCCTTGACGAAGTCCACGCCCCAGTCGGCGAACTGCGCGACCTGGGAGTCGTAGTAGGCCTGCGCGCCCGGATGGCCGTGGTCCAGGCCGTAGTTGTCGGGGTTCCAGGGGCACACCGAGCCGGTGTCGGCGATCTCGTCGGCCGTGAACTCCGTTCCGTGCACGGGCAGTCGGGCGGCGACGGCCCGGCGCGGGATGCCGCGCATGATGTGCAGCCCGAAGCGCAGCCCGAGGTCGTGGACCCGCCGGGCCAGCGGGGCGAAACCGGCCCCGTCGGTGGCGGAGGGGAACCGGTTGGGCGCCGGGAGCTGGCGGCCGTACCCGTCCAGGACCAGCGGCGCGTCCGTGTTGTAGCCGTGGGCGCGGGCCGTGGGCTCGTACCACTGGATGTCCACCACGACCGTGTCCCAGCCGTGGGGGAGCAGATGGCCGGCCATGAAGTGCGCGTTGGCGAGGACCTCGTCCTCGGTGACGGTCGTGCCGTAGCAGTCCCAGCTGTTCCAGCCCATCGGAGGCCGCAGCCGCCGGCCGGGAAGGGGTCGGTTCATGCTCGCGGCCTCTCAGCTGGCCAGGGCCACGGGCGCCTGGACGGTCACGAAGGAGTGCGGAGGCAGGGTCAGCACCGGCCCCCGGTCCGTCATGGAGAGGCCGTCGAAGGTGCGCGGCGCCACCGCCCGGGGCGTTTCCGGGGTGTTGTGCGCCTGCAGCCTGTCCGCCGTGAGGATACGGGCCCGCGCCTCGCCCACCCGGCCGCCGCGCAGGTCCAGGCTCACCTCGGCGGGCTCCTCGGCGTCCAGGTTGCTCAGCGACACGAGCAGCGTCCCGTCCTTCACGCTGGCCGAGACGGACACGGTCTCCAGCTCCGCGTCCCCGACCGTGCGCCGGGCGTCGTCCGCGCGCAGGTGGACGGGGAGCGACGTGGCGTCCTGGTGGCCCTTGTTCATCTCGAAGACGTGGTACGTCGGGGTCAGCACCAGGGCGTCCCCGTCCGTGAGGACCATGGCCTGCAGGACGTTGACGGTCTGCGCGATGTTGGCCATGACCAGCCGGGCCGCGTGCCGGTGGAAGACGTCGAAGTGGACACCGGCCACGAGTGCGTCCCGCAGGGTGTTCTGCTGGAACAGGAACCCGGGGTTCGTCCCCGGCTCGACGTTCCACCAGGTGCCCCACTCGTCCAGTACCAGACCGACGGTGCGCTTCGGGTCGTAGCAGTCCATGACGGTGGAGTGACCGGTGAGGATGCGGTCGACGCGCCGGGCCGAGACCATCGTGCGGTAGTAGTCCTCGGTGCCGAAGACCGTGGCGCTGCCCTTGGCGTCCCAGGGCCCGGCCAGCGTGTAGTAGTGCACGGACAGGGCCTGGTAGTAGGTGCGCGGAGCGGCCTCGCAGCCGAAGCAGTTGATCTGCCGCATCAGCGTCTCGGTCCACTTGTAGTCGTCGTCGGAGGCGCCCGAGGCGATCCGGTAGAGCGTGTTGTCACCGTGGTCCCGGCAGTACGTCGCGTACTGCCGGGCGAGGTCGGCGAAGTACTCGGCGCGCATGTTGCCGCCGCAGCCCCAGGTCTCGTTGCCGATGCCCCAGAACCTCACCCGCCACGGCTCCTCGCGCCCGTTGGCCCTGCGCAGCCGCACCATCGGGCTGTCGCCCGCCCGGGTGAGGTACTCCACCCACTCGCTCATCTCCCGGACGGTGCCGCTGCCCACGTTGCCGCTGATGTACGGCTCCGCGCCGAGGAGTTCGCACAGCGCCATGAACTCGTGGGTGCCGAAGTGGTTGTTCTCCTCCACGTCGCCCCAGTGGGTGTTGACCATCCGGGGCCGCCGCTCGCGCGGCCCGATGCCGTCCTTCCAGTGGTACTCGTCGGCGAAACAGCCGCCCGGCCAGCGGAGGTTGGGGATGTCCAGGGCGCGCAGCGCCTCGACGACGTCCCGGCGGATGCCGCCCTCGTTCGGGATCGGGGAGTCCTCGCCGACCCAGAACCCGCCGTAGACGCACCGCCCGAGATGCTCGGCGAAGTGCCCGTACAGATGGCGGCTGATCCTCGGCCCCTCGATGTCGAGGTTGATGATCGCGGTGGCGGTGGGCACGGGGGTACTCCAATCCGAGATCCTTTGTATCGATAAAAAGTCGCACCGGGGAGAGGGGCCGTCAAGGGTGGGTGGCCGTGCATCACATGTCTCAACGGAACGGCCGCCGACCGGAGATCCGGTCGGCGGCCGTACACATGCCGGTGAAGGGGATCAGACCGACGTCGTGGGGAAGGTCGGGTACTCCACGCCCGACACGTGCTGGACGACCCGGACGACCTGGCAGGAGTAGCCGAACTCGTTGTCGTACCAGAGGTAGAGGATCGCGTTGTCGCCGTCGACCTTGAGCGCGCCGGCGTCCACGATCGAGGCGTGGCGGGAGCCGATGAAGTCGCTGGAGACCGCGTCGGGCGCCGTGATGAAGTCGATCTGGCGCTTGAGCGGCGAGGTCAGCGACACCTCGCGCAGGTAGTCGTGGACCTCCTCGCGGGTGGTCTCGCGGGCCAACTGCAGGTTGAGGATCGCGATGGAGACGTCCGGCACGGGGACGCGGATCGAGCTGCCGCTGATCTTCGCCTTGAGGTCCGGCAGCGCCTTGGCGACGGCGGAGGCGGCGCCGGTCTCGGTGATCACCATGTTGAGCGGCGCGGAGCGGCCGCGGCGCTCGGACTTGTGGTAATTGTCCAGCAGGTTCTGGTCGTTGGTGAACGAGTGGACGGTCTCCACATGGCCGCGCAGCACGCCGTACTCGTCGTCCATCGCCTTCAGCGGCGGCACGATCGCGTTGGTGGTGCAGGAGGCGCAGGACAGGATCTGCTCGTCCGGCTTGATGGTGTCGTGGTTGACGCCGTGCACGATGTTCGGGACGTCGCCCTTGCCCGGCGCGGTCAGCACGACCTTCTCGATGCCGGGGCGCAGGTGCTTCGACAGGCCCTCGCGGTCGCGCCACTTGCCGGTGTTGTCGATGAGGATGGCGTCCCGGATGCCGTACTCGGTGTAGTCCACGTGCGACGGGTCGTCGGCGTAGATCACCTTGACGGCGTTGCCGTTGGCGACGATCGTGCTGGTCTCCTCGTCCACGGTGATCGTGCCCTGGAACTGGCCGTGGATGGAGTCGCGGCGCAGCAGCGAGGCGCGCTTGACGATGTCCTGGGCGCCGCCGCCGCGCACCACGATGGCGCGCAGGCGCAGGCCGTTGCCGGAGCCGGACTTCTCGATCAGCAGCCGGGCGACGAGCCGGCCGATGCGGCCGAAGCCGTACAGCACGACGTCACGGGGCTCGCGGCGCTCGATCTTGTTGGCGCCGGTGGCGCCGGCGACCGCCTCGGCGGTGAACTCGGCCACGCTCAGGCCGCGGTCGTCGGCCTTGTAGGTGGTGGCCAGCATCCCGAGGTCGATCTGGGAGGGCCCGAGGTCGAGGGTGGTCAGGGCCTCGAGGAACGGCATGGTCTCCGTGACCGACAGTTCCGCGCCGTCGATCTGACGGGCGAAGCGGTGGGTCTTGAGGATGCTGACCACCGACTTGTTCACCAGGGAGCGGCTGTGCAGCAGGACGGTCACGTCCCGCTCGCGGTGCAGCTTCCCGATGAGCGGGATCATCGCCTCCGCGATCTCCTCGCGGATCTTCCAGTTGGTGAACGAGTCGTCGTTGACAGTCACGGATCCATCTTTCGAGCTAGGGAGCGCTCATATGGTAACCACACCCCTCACCTGCTCCGTCCGGGGGAGGCGGAGTAAGGGAAATGCACCCATTCCTTGACCCATTCCTGAATCAGGGTGGAAGTGCGTAAGAAACCCGGGTCGCGGATTGCACGTCTTACCTGGCGTGCCCAAGGTCAACAGAGTGAGCACCTCCTCCGTACCGCGGCCCGACGCCGCCGCACCGTCCCGTCCCCTCGGTCCCCCGGCCCTGTCACGGATCGCCCGGCGCGGGATCCCCGAAGGGGCGCTCCCGGCCCTCGCCCTGTTCGCGGCCGTCCGGCTCGCCGGGGTCCTCGTGGTGGTCCTCACCAACGCCGCCAGAGGGCACCGGCTCGTCAGGAACTTCGCCCACTCCTGGGACTCCCGCTGGTACCTGCACATCGCCGCCCAGGGCTACGGCCACAAGATCTGGATCACCCCGCAGGGCGCCGTGCAGAGCGACTGGGCGTTCTTCCCGCTGTACCCGGGCCTGATCAGGGCGCTGACCACCGTGCTGCCGTTCACCCCCGGCCAGGCCGCGCTGCTGATCGCCTGGGCCGCCGCGGGCGTGGCGGCGTACGGCGTGTACGTCATCGGCCACCACCTCTACGGGCGCGGGGTCGCCACCGCGCTGGTCGCCCTGTGGGCCGCGCTGCCGCACTCCGTCGAACTGACCATCGCCTACACCGAGTCGCTGTTCGCCGCCCTCGCCGTCTGGTCCCTGTACTGCGTGCTCAAGGGCCGCTGGCTGTGGGCCGGCGTCCTGGCCGCCCTCGCCGGTCTCTCCCGGCCGAGCGGCTTCGCGGTCGCGGTGGCGGTCTCCCTCGCCGCCGCCCATGAGGTGCTGCGGCGGCGCGGCCGGGTCCCGGCGAGCCTGTGGGCCGGCGCCGTGACCGCCCCGCTGGGCTGGCTCGCCTATGTGCTGTGGGTGGGCAGCCAGACCGGAGACCTGCTCGGCGGCTACTTCCAGGTGCAGAGCGCCTGGGACTCCCGCTTCGACTTCGGTGTCGGCGCGGCGCGGTTCGTGAAGGCGCTGCTGCTGCACGGGGGCGGCGCCGTCTACCCCATGTCCCTGGTGATCGTCGCGGCGGGCGTGCTGCTGTTCGCGCTGCTGTGCCTGGAGCGGGCCCCGCTGCCGCTGGTGATCTTCGCCGGGGTGCTGGTCCTGCTCGTGGTCGGCGGCTCCGGCTCCTTCTCCTCCAAGCCGCGGTTCCTGCTGCCCGCCTTCCCGCTCCTCATCCCCATGGCCCGGGCACTGACCCGCACCTGGCGGGTCCGGCCGGCCCACGCCGTGGTCGTCTACGGCGGCCTCGCCGTGGTGTCCCTGCTGTTCGGCGCCTTCGTGACGGTGGTGGCCCACTCCCCGCTGTGAGTCCGCACCGGAGCGTCATGCCACGGCGGCGTTGTGCGAACGCCGTGAATCGGGGTAGGCGGGGGGACGCCCGAGGAAAGGATCGCCATGACGACGTACGTGATCAGCGTCCCCGGTACCTTCATCGCGGACATCGGGACGGACACCCGTGCCCGCCTGGCAGGCACGCTCGGCCCGTCCGACCCTCACGGGACCCGGATGGGCAACGCCCAGGGCCTGGACGTGCTCAGCGTCAACGAGGACAACACCTTCACGCTCCGTCTCACCGTCGAGGCGGACACCGGCCGGCACGCCGAGGAGGAGGCCCGCCGGGTCGCCGACGCCGCGCTCCGGGACGCGGGGCTGGACGAGCGGAGCGCGGCGCTCGGTCCCGCCGTGATCACCGGGATCGACTCCGAGGTGCGCTGACCGGGAGCCGTACCACGGCCGTCCGCGGGGCGAGATGTCCGGGTACAGGTAAAATTTAGGCGTTTGCCGAAATGTCAGGCGGCCGTCGTCGAGGGCCACCGCCTCGCCGGAAGTGATCGATGCCCCGCAAGCGCTCCACGGACGAAGGCGACGAGCTGCTGGCCAGACTCGGCTCGCTCACCGCCCAGGCACGGGAGCGCGCGGAACTGCAGCGCAGCCAGGTGGAGCTGGCCATCGCCCTCCAGCGCGGCATGCTCCCGCGGGACCTGCCCGCGGCGCCCGGACTGCACATCGCGGTCCGCTACACACCGGCCAACCTCGGCCTCAACGTGGGCGGCGACTGGTACGACGCGTTCACCCTGCCCGACGGGCGGATCGGGCTGGCCATCGGCGACGTCCAGGGGCACAACATCGAGGCCACCGCGTTCATGGGCCAGGTGCGGGCCGGACTGCGCGCCCTCGCCTCCGTGACCGGCGATCCCGGCGAACTGCTGTCCCGCACCAACGACCTGCTGCTGTCCCTGGGCACCGACCTGTTCGCCACCTGCACCTTCATGCGCCTCGACCCGGCCACCGGGGTGCTGGAGAGCGCACGGGCGGGCCACATCCCGTTCGTGTGGGCCACGGCGGACGGCAGGGCCGGCGTCGCCGACGACGAGGGCGGGCCGCCGCTCGGCATCGACTCGTGCATGGAGTTCCCGGTGAGCAGACACCGGCTCACCACGGGCGGCCACTTCGTCCTGGTCACCGACGGCGTGGTGGAGGGCCCCTCGCTGGACATCGACGACGGCCTGGAGCAGGTGGTGAGCCTCGCCGGCATCGCCGCCGTCGCCGGCCTCGCGGCCCCCGCGCTGGCCGCCGCCGTGATGAAGGGCGCCGAGGGCGTCGGCCACGACGACGACGCGGCCGTCCTGGTCGTGGGCCTGGACGGCCCCGGCAGGCACCATGCGACGGGGCCGGACCGGTCGGCGGGCCGCGTGTGACGAGGCCGGTCCGGTCGGCGGGCCGCGTGTGGCGGAGCCCGGTCCGGCCGCCATGCCGCGTGTGACGGGCTCGGTTCGCCCGCCAGGTCCGGTCCTGACGGGCCCGGTCCGGCCGGCAGGTCTTGACCGGCTTGGTCCGCTCGGTAGGTCCCGTGTGACGGGCTCGGTGCGCTCGGCAGGTCTTAACCGGCCTGGTCCGCCCGGTAGGTCGGGTGTGACGGGCCCGGTGCGCTCGGCAGGCCGCGTGTCACGGCCCGGTCCGATCTGCAGGCCGTGTGTGACCGGTCCGGTCCGATCCGGTCGGCAGGTCCTGACTGGCCCGGTCTGGTCGGCGGGCTGCGTGTGACGGAGCCCGTCGGGCGGCAGGTCTTAACCGGCCTGGTCCGCCCGGTAGGTCGGGTGTGACGGGCCCGGTGCGCTCGGCAGGCCGCGTGTCACGGCCCGGTCCGATCTGCAGGCCGTGTGTGACCGGTCCGGTCCGATCCGGTCGGCAGGTCCTGACTGGCCCGGTCCGGCCGCCATGCCGCGTGTGACGGAGTCCGTCCGGTCGGCAGGTCTTGACCGGCCTGGTCCGCCCGGGCACGTCCCGTGTGACGGGCCCAGTGCGCTCGGCAGGCCGCGTGTCACGGCCCGGTCCGGTCTGCAGGCCGTGTGTGACCGGTCCAGTCCGGTCGGCAGGTTCTGACCGGCCTGGTCCGCCCGGTAGGTCGGGTGTGACGGGCCCGGTCCGCTCGGCAGGTCCTGTCCGGCCCGGTCCGCTAGGCAGGTCCCGATTGATGGGGCCCGTGCGCCTGGCAGGCCGCGTGTGACGGGCTCGGTCCGCCTGGCAGGTCCTGACCGGCCCGATCCGCTCGCAGGTCGCAATTGACGGGGCCGGTCACGCACGGCAGGCCCCGTGTGACGGGCCGGGCCGGATGCGGGAAGGGGCTCCGCGGCGTCCGCGAGCAAAGAGTCCCGGAATTCAGCCATAGGGCTGGCCGCGCCGGGTCTCGCCTCGCCGAGCCGGGGCCTTCGGTGTGAGATGGCTGCTGTGGTGGGTAACGACGATCTGCGCCGGCCGGGCGGCTCCGCCGTCCAGGTACTGGCCGTCGCGGCCTGCTACTACGGCTCGGCCCGGCTGGGACTCCTGCGCGAACTCTCTGTGGAGGGCGCGGTCGTCAGCCCCATCTGGCCCCCGACCGGCGTCGCCGTCGCCGCCCTGCTGATCCTCGGCCTCCGCTGCTGGCCCGGCATCACCATCGGCGCCTTCTTCGCCGTGCTGGCCATCGGCACCCCCCGCATCGACGTGCTCGGCACCCTCGCCGGTCAGACCCTCGCACCCGTGTGCGCGGCGCTCCTGCTGCGCCGGGCCCGCTTCCGCACCGACCTGAGCCGGCTGCGGGACGGCATCGCCCTGGTGTTCCTGGGCGCTCTGCCCGCCATGCTGATCAGTGCGACCACCGGCGCCGGCCTCCTCGTCCTCATGCACAGGTTGAACGCGCACAGCTTCTGGCCCGCCTGGCTGGCCTGGTGGGTGGGCGACGCCATGGGCGTGCTGCTCATCACCCCCCTGCTGCTGTTACTGCACAACGCGCGCTGGCCGCCCTCCCTGGCCCGCTGGAAGGAGGCGACCGCACTGGCCCTCGTCACCTGCGGAATCGTTCCGGTGGCCGTCTACAGCACAGTCAGCGTGCTCTTCCTCGTCTACCCGCTGATCATCTGGGCCGCCCTGCGGTTCCAGCTCGTCGGCAGTGTGCTGTGCGCGCTGGCGACCTCCGTGCTGGCGACGATCGCGGCGACGGACGGCGCCGGGGCCTTCGTCGGCCTGAGCCGGATCGAGGTCATGGCGAAGCTCCAGGCGTTCAACGGCGCGATGGCCCTGACCACGCTCCTGCTGTCCGCCCTGATCACCGAGCAGCACAACACCCGGCGCTCGGTGGCAAAGGCGTGCCAGGAACTGGTCGAGGTCCTGGAACACCTCACCGCCGGCGAGGCCCCACCACCCCGCGCCCAGCCGGAGACTGGACACATCGACGGCACCGACGGCGGACCGGGCCCGCTCTCACCTGGCAGATCCCCCTAGCCGGGCCAGCACCGCCGGCAGCCCCGTAGCCGGTCCGCCCCACTGGGCAGCCCCATAGCCGGTCCGCCCCACGGGGCAGCCCTCCGTGGCCGGTCCGGTGCCACGGGGCAGCCCTCCGTGGCCTGTCCGGCACCACGGAGCAGACCCCCCTGGCCGGTCCGGTGCCACGGAGCAGGCCCCCATGGCCGTCCAGCAGCACTGGGCAGCCCTCTAGCCGGTCCAGCATCACCGGGCAGCCGCCCCCGTAGCTGGTCCGGCGTCGTCCGGCAGCCGTAACCGTCCCGCCTCACCGGCCGGAGCGGTTCACCGGTCCCTCGTCCTCGCTGCCCGGCTCCGCGGATCCTTTGCGTGACCCGGTGTCCCGTGGCGTAGGCGTCGGCGGGTGTGCGGCGCCGGTGCCGCCGGGCTGACCGCCGCCGGTGGTGCCGTAGCCGCCCGGGATGCCCGGCGGCATGTCCGCGGCGGCCTGCGCCTCGCTCACATGGCGCCGCGCCCGGACCCCCGCCCGGCGCTCCGGGTACGGGTAGTCGAACGGCTCGGCGGAGGCCCGCTCGCGGTCGCTCTCGCGCTGCCGGCGTGCGGCCTGCTCGGCGGCCGGCGTGCTCTCGCTGCGCCGTCCGTGCTCCTGGCCGTGCGTACGGCCGTCGTCGTGCTGTCGGTCCCTGTCGTTCATGCGGCGCCGAGTACCCGGGCCGTGCCCGCCGTCACCAACGTCCCGGCGTGTCGGACGGCCGGTCCGGGGCACTGGGAGACGATGGGCTCAGCCCGGAAGGGCACGGGCGGGACCGGAGGAGCGGACGCGGCATGGACCAGCGGACGACGGGCGCGGCGGACCGGCCCCGCGCCCACCGCCAAGAACGGCCCGGCGGCACGGTCGCGGGAGCGTCGGACGGCGTCGTACGGCTGCCCGAGAACGGCCCGCCCTCGCCAGGCGGCGCCGATGCCCGCCGCCGTATTCCGCGCACCGACCGCCTGCTGAGTGACCCCCGGCTGTCCGCGGCGGTGGAGCGGCTCGGCGCCGGTGTGGTGAAGGCCGCCGTGCGCGAGGCGCAGCAGCGGGCCCGGGAGGGCGGCATCCGGCCCGAGCAGGTGCCGGAGACGGCCGTCGCGCTGCTGCCCGGCACCGCGAGCGGACTGCGGCCGGTGATCAACGCCACCGGGGTGCTGCTGCACACCAACCTCGGCCGGGCCCCGCTGTCGGCGGCCGCCCGGCAGGCCGTCCAGGAGGCCGCGGGGCCCACGGACGTCGAACTGGACCTGGCGACCGGCGTGCGCGCCCGCCGGGGCCGCTCCGCCCTCGCCGCTCTGACCGAGTGCGTCCCGTCGGCGGGGGCCGCGCACGTCGTCAACAACGGCGCCGCCGCCCTCGCGCTCGCCGCCACCGCCCTCGCGGCCGGCCGGGAGATCGTCGTCAGCCGGGGCGAGATGGTGGAGATCGGCGACGGCTTCCGCCTGCCCGACCTGCTGGTCTCCACCGGCGCCCGGCTGCGCGAGGTCGGTACGACCAACCGCACGACCCCCGCCGACTACGCCGCCGCGATCGGCCCGGACACCGGGTTCGTGCTCAAGGTGCATCCGTCCAACTTCCGTATCACCGGCTTCACCCGGTCCGCCGAGACCGCCGAACTCACCGGTCTCGGTGTGCCCGTCGTCGTCGACATCGGCTCTGGGCTGCTCGCCCCGCACCCGGCGCTGCCCGAGGAACCCGACGCCGAGACCCAGCTGCTGGCCGGCGCCTCGCTCGTCACCGCGAGCGGCGACAAGCTGCTCGGCGGCCCCCAGTGCGGGCTGCTGCTCGGCCAGCGGGACCTGGTGCGTTGTCTCGCCCGGCACCCGCTGGCCCGCGCCCTGCGCGTCGACAAGCTGACCCTGGCCGCCCTGGAGGCCACCCTCACCGGCCCGCCCACCCCGACCGCCCGCGCCCTCACCGCCGACCCGGCCCGCCTGCGCGAGCGCGCCGACCGGCTCGCCGGCGCTCTCGCCGCCGACGGCGTCGACGTACGGGCCGTCGACTCCACCGCCACGGTCGGCGGCGGAGGCGCCCCCGGCGTGACGCTGCCCAGTGCGGCGCTCTCCCTGCCCGAGGCGTACGCCGCCGCGCTGCGCACCGGCCCGGTCCCCGTGGTGGGACGGCTGGAGGCGGGCCGCTGCCTGCTGGATCTGCGCGCGATGCCCGAGGGCGACGACGAACGGCTGGCCGACGCCGTGCGCTGCGCCCGGCCGGCCGGGGGAGGGCGGGCGTGATGCGGGTGCTCGCCACCGCCGGCCACGTCGACCACGGCAAGTCCGCCCTGGTCCGCGCCCTCACCGGCATGGAGCCCGACCGGTACGAGGAGGAACGCCGCCGGGGACTCACCCTCGACCTGGGCTTCGTGTGGACGCGGCTCGGCCCGGACGGGGACCACCTGGCCTTCGTCGACGTGCCCGGCCACGAACGCTTCGTGCCCACCATGCTGGCCGGCGTCGGACCGGTGCCCGCCGTGCTGTTCGTGGTCGCCGCCGACCAGGGCTGGCAGCAGCAGTCCGAGGAGCACCTGGCGGTCCTCGACGCGCTCGGCGTCCGGCACGCCGTCCTCGCGGTGACCCGCAGCGACCTCGCCGACCCCGGACCCGTCCGCGCCGACGCCGTGGAGCGGCTGGCCCGCACGAGCCTCGGCAAGGCGCCCGCGGTCGCCGTGAGCGCGGTCACCGGGGCGGGACTCGACGAGCTGCGCGGCGAACTGGCCCGGCTGGCGGGCGAGTTGACCGACCCGGACCCCGACGCCGACGTACGGCTGTGGCTCGACCGGGCCTTCACCGTGCGGGGGCACGGCACCGTGGTGACCGGCACCCTCGGCGCGGGCACCCTGCGGGTCGGCGACCGGCTGGTCACCGGCGACGGCTCGGCCGTGCTCCGGGTGCGCGGACTGCAGAGCCTGCACCAGGACCGGACGGCGGTGAGCGGGGTGGCCCGCGTGGCGGTCAACGTGCACGGCCCCGGCGACGACGGCCTGCGCCGCGGCCAGGTGCTGCTGACCCCGGACCGCTGGCTGGGCAGCGAGGTGATCGACGTGCGGGTCACCGGGGAGCGGGTAGCCGGCCTGCCCCGCTGTGTCACCCTGCACATCGGCACCGCCGCCGTCCCCGTGACCGTCCGTCCGCTCGGCGAGGACACCGCCCGGCTCACCCTCGCCCGCGCCCTGCCCCTGCGGGTCGGCGACCGGGCCGTGCTGCGCGAACCGGGCGGCGGCCGCATGCCCTGCGGCGTGACCGTCCTCGACGTACGGCCGCCCCGGCTGACCCGGCGCGGCGCCGGCCGGGCCCGCGCCGCCGAACTCGCCGGGATGACCGGCCGTCCCGACGCCACCGCCGAACTCCGCCGCCGCAGGCTCATCCGGCGCGCGGAGCTGCGGGCCATGGGCGTCCCGCCGCCTGCCGCTTCCGAGGCCGGGGACCCGGCGCGCACCACCCCCACGGAAGGAGCGGAGAAGGGCGTCCCCGTGGGTCCCGTCGCCGGGGACTGGCTGGCCGACGCGGCGTACTGGAACACCCTGAAGGAGCGGCTGGCCGCCGAGGCCGGCCGGCACGCCCGCGCCCACCCGCTGGAGCCCGGCCTGCCCACCGAGGCGGCCCGCCGTCTGCTCGGCCTGCCCGACCGCGCCCTGGTCGACGCGCTCGCGGAGGCCACACCCCGACTCCGTGCCCGCCAGGGCCGGCTGTACCACGCCGACAGCCTCCGGCCCGACCTGCCCCCGCCCGTGCGCGCCGCCGTGGACGCCGTGCGCCGCGACCTCGCCCACGCCCCCTTCCGCGCCCCCGAGGCCGGGCGGCTCGCCGAACTGGGCCTGGATCGCCGGGCGTTGGCCGCCGCCGTCACGGCCGGGGCGCTGCTGCGGATCGCCGACGGGATCGTGCTGCTGCCCGGCGCCGACGCCCAGGCCGCCGCCGTGCTGCGCACCCTGCCCCAGCCGTTCACGCTCAGCGAGGCACGCAAGGCGCTCGACACCACCCGCCGGGTCGCCGTACCGCTGCTGGAGTTCCTGGACGCCCGGGGACACACCGAGCGCGTCGACGACCAGCGCCGGCGCTGCCGTACGGAGGCGGTGGACGGAGGCGGACGGGAATCGAACCCGCCGGCCCGAGATCCTCGGGCCCCTCGGTTTTGAAGACCGGGAGGGCCACCAGGCACCCACACGCCTCCACCGCTCGTCAGGCTACTGCCCCAGGAGACCGCCGGTATGACCTCGACATCCGCATCGATCCGCCAGGCGCCCGTCCGGCTCACCCAGTACGCCCACGGCGGCGGCTGCGCCTGCAAGATCCCGCCCGGAGAGCTGGAGGAGGTGGTCGCCGGGCTGACCGCACCCCCGCTCACCGGCGGTGACACCCCGCTGCTGGTCGGGCTCGCCACCGGCGACGACGCCGCCGTCGTCACGCACCGGGGAACGGCACTCGTCTGCACGGCCGACTTCTTCACCCCGGTCGTGGACGACCCCTACGACTGGGGGCGCATCGCCGCCGCCAACGCCTTGTCCGACGTGTACGCCATGGGCGGCCGGCCGGTGCTCGCCGTGAACCTGCTGGCCTGGCCCCGCGACCGGCTCCCCTTCGACCTGGCCCGCGAGGTGCTGCGCGGCGGCCTGGACATCGCCACCGAGGCCGGCTGCCATGTCGGCGGCGGGCACAGCGTCGACGACCCGGAGCCGAAGTACGGCATGGCCGTCACCGGTCTCGCCGACCCCGATCGGCTGCTGCGCAACGACGCCGGCCGGCCGGGGCTGCCGCTGACGCTGACCAAGCCGCTGGGCGTGGGCGTGCTGAACAACCGGCACAAGGTCACCGGCGAACGGTTCGAGCAGGCCGTCGCCGCGATGACCGCGCTCAACCGGGACGCCGCCGAGGCCGCGCTCGCGGCCGGGGCCGTCTGCGCCACCGACGTCACCGGGTTCGGATTCCTCGGCCATCTGCACAAGCTGGCGCGGGCCTCCGGCGTGACCGCCGTGGTCGACACCGCGGCCGTCCCGTACCTGGACGGCGCCCGGGAGGCCGTACGCGACGGGTACGTCAGCGGCGGCACCCGGCGCAACCTGGAATGGGTCGCCCCGCACACCGACTTCGGCGACACCGACGAGGACACCCGGCTGCTGCTGGCCGACGCCCAGACCTCCGGCGGGCTGCTGGTCGCGGGCGAGGTGCCCGGGGCGCCGGTCGTGGGGGAACTGGTGCCGCGCGGGAGCCATTCCGTCGTGCTCAGGTGATCCGGCGCCGACCCCTCGTGCTCGGGTGACCGGAGGCCGGCCCACGGGGGCTCGGGCGATCCCGCTTCGCCGATCCCGTGCCGGCCCTCCCGGGCTTGGCTGTTCCCGGGCCGGCCCCTGCGCTCAAGTGATCCAAGCGCCAGCCCCCCGCGGCCCGCGTGTCTCAGGGCTCGGTCCCGGTGTGCTCGTCGATGCGCGCTCGCGTCCGGTAGGCGCGCACCAGCTCCACGGACGCCGGGCCCCGGGGCCTGCGGCCGGGGCGGATGTCCACGGCGAACGCCTTCGTCTCCTGGATGTGGGTGTTCGGGTCCAGGGCCAGGTGCAGCAGCTCGTTGGCTGCGTCCCCGGTGCTGTAGCCGTTGGGCCCCCAGTGGTAGGGCAGGCCCACCTGGTGCAGCCGGCGCCCCTGCACCGTCAGCGGCGCCATCCGGTCCGTCACCAGCACCCGCGCCTCGATCACCCCGCGCGCGCTGACGATCGTCGCCCACCCGGTGTGTTCCAGGCCCCGCTCGGCCGCCAGCTCGGGGGAGACCTCGCAGAAGAACTCCGGTTGCAGCTCCGCGAGATACGGCTGCCAGCGGGACATGCCGCCCGCCGTGTGGTGCTCCGTGAGCCGGTAGGTGGTGGCGACGTACGGGAACACCTCGGAGCCCGGTTCGTCACCGCTCGGCTGGTAGCGGTTGTCGGGCACCGACGGCATCAGCTGCCGTACCGGATTGCGCTGCTGGTCGTAGAGCAGGTTGGGGAACGGCGAGTCCTGCGGCTCGTAGTGGGTGGGCAGCGGGCCGTCGGTGAGTCCGGACGGCACGTACAGCCAGGCCTTGCCGTCGGCCTGCATGATGAACGGGTCCGTGCCGGTCAGCGCCTCCGGGCCGGTCGCGTCCTCGGGCGGCCGGTGGCCGGGCGACTTGTCCTTCTTGAAGTCGGGCACGTCGTGCCCGGTCCACTCGCCCTTCTCCGCGTCCCACCACACCAGCGCCTTGCGCTCGCTCCACGGCCTGCCCTGCGGGTCGGCGGAGGCGCGGTTGTACAGGATCCGGCGGTTGGCCGGCCAGGCCCACGCCCACTCGGCCGCCACCCAGTCCTGCTCCCGGCCCGGCCTGCGGCGGGCGGCCTGGTTGACGCCGTCGGCGTACACCCCGCAGTAGATCCAGCAGCCGCAGGCGGTCGAGCCGTCGTCCTTCAGTTCCTCGTACGAGGACAGCGGACGGCCCTCGGCGTCATGGCCGTTGATCTCGGCGAGTACCGCCTCCGCGTCCGGTTCGGCGTGCCGGCCCTTCGTCGGGTAGTCCCAGGCCAGGTCGAGCACCGGCCGGTCCATCTCGTCGGCGGACCCGGCGAGCTTCTCCCGGATGATCCGCCCCAGGTGGTAGGTGAACCACAGGTCGCTGCGCGCCTCGCCGGGCGGCTCGACCGCCTGGTGGTGCCACTGCAGCAGCCGCTGGGTGTTGGTGAAGGTGCCGTCCTTCTCGGTGTGCGCGGCGGCCGGCAGGAAGAACACCTCGGTGCGGATGTCCTCGGTGCGCAGCTCACCGGTGTCGATCTCGGGCCCGTCCTTCCACCAGGTCGCCGACTCGATCAGGGAGAAGTCGCGCACGACCAGCCAGTCCAGGTTCGCCATGCCGAGCCGCATCAGCTTGGAGTTGGCGTTGCCGACCGCCGGGTTCTCGCCGTACAGGAAGTAGCCCTTGCAGGTGCCCTCCCGCTGGGCCATGGCCGTCTCGTACGTCGAGTGGCTGCCGGTCAGCCGGGGCAGGTAGTCGAAGCAGAAGTCGTTGTCCGCGCTCGCCGCGTCGCCCCAGTACGCCTTGAGCAGACTCACCAGGTACGAGCGCATGTTGCCCCAGTAGCCCTTGTGGGCCGCCTCGGCCTGCACGAAGGCGTCCAGGTCCTGGTTCTGGTGGGCGTGCGGCATCGGGATGTAGCCCGGCAGCAGGTTGAACAGGGTCGGGATGTCCGTGGAGCCCTGGATGGAGGCGTGCCCGCGCAGCGCGAGGATGCCGCCGCCCGGCCGGCCGATGTTGCCGAGCAGGGTCTGCAGCACGGACGCCGCGCGGATGTACTGCACGCCCACCGTGTGCTGCGTCCAGCCGACCGAGTAGGCGAACGCCGTGGTCCGGTCGCGGCCGGAGTTCTCCGTGACCAGCTCGCACACCTGCCGGAAGAGGTCCCGCGGCACCCCGCAGACCTGCTCGACCATCTCCGGTGTGTAGCGGGCGTAGTGCCGCCTGAGCAGCTGGAACACACACCGCGGATGGGCCAGGGTCTCGTCCCGCTCCGGCTCGCCCTCGCCGATGACCGCGCCGCCGGAGCCGTGCGCCTCGCCGCGCGCCGCCTCGGTCACCGAGCTGCCGCCGCGGGTGCGCTCCTCGTACTCCTGGTCGCGTTCACCGGAGGCCGCCTGGACCTCCGTGCCCTCGTACTGCCAACTGCCGTTGTCGTAGGACCGGTTCCGGGCGTCGAGGCCTGAGAAGACGCCGGCCAGGTCCTCGGTGTCGCGGAAGTCCTCGCGCAGGATCACCGGGGCGTTGCTGTAGGCCACGAGGTAGTCGCGGAAGTACTTCTCGTGTTCCAGCACGTAGTGGATGATCCCGCCGAGGAAGGCGATGTCCGTGCCCGCGCGCAGCGGCACATGGACGTCGGCCAGCGCGCTGGTGCGGGTGAAACGCGGGTCGACGTGGATCACCTTCGCGCCCCGCGCCTTGGCCTCCATCACCCACTGGAACCCGACCGGATGGCACTCGGCCATGTTCGAGCCCTCGATGACGATGCAGTCCGCGTTCTGCAGGTCCTGCTGGAAGGTGGTCGCGCCGCCGCGTCCGAACGAGGTTCCCAGACCGGGAACGGTGGAGGAGTGTCAAACGCGCGCCTGGTTCTCGATCTGGATCGCTCCGAGCGCCGTGAACAGCTTCTTGATCAGGTAGTTCTCTTCGTTGTCGAGGGTGGCCCCGCCCAGGCTCGCGATGCCGAGCGTGCGCCGGGTGCGGGTCTCGTCGACCTCCCACTGCCAGCCCGCCCGGCGTGCCTCGATGACCCGGTCGGCGATCATGTCCATCGCCGTGTCCAGGTCGAGGCGCTCCCACTCGGTGCCGTGCGGGCGCCGGTAGAGCACCTGGTGCTCGCGGGCGTCCCCGGTGGTCAGCTGCAGGCTCGCCGCGCCCTTGGGGCACAGCCGGCCGCGCGAGATGGGGGAGTCCGGGTCGCCCTCGATCTGGGTGACCTTGCCGTCCTGGACGTACACGTTCTGGCCGCAGCCCACCGCGCAGTACGGGCAGACGGACTTCACCACCTGGTCCGCGTCGGCCACGCGGGGCGTGAGGCGCTCACTGCGCCCGCTCTTCGCCGCGGCGCCCCGGCCCAGCGGATCGGTGCCCGTCAACTGGCGGTAGACCGGCCAGGAGCCGATCCAGGTGCGTACGCCCACGGCCACTCCTCCCGCTCGGTGCCTCGATTTTCCCGCAGCCCGCCCGCCACGGCATCCGGGGCCGCGGTGAGCCGTGGAGTACCCGCACCGGCGGTGACCAAACGGACACCGGCAGGTGTGAGGGCGGCGAGCCGGGAAACTCCGCCGCTGGTGTGTCGGCGCACGGACCGTACCGGGTGCCCGTAATGTCCGGATGGCCACGGTCCCGACGGAGGTGACGGGAGTGATCGCATGAGCGTCAGGGGCATCGGGATGAAGGCGGCGGAGCCCGTCGGCATGACGTCGGTGGCGCTCAGCGGGCCGCCGGCCACGGTGCCAGGCGAGGTGAAGGCGGTGGCCCGGTGAGGCAGCGTCAGATCTTCGGGACCGTCTTCACGCTGGAGGCGATCGTCGCCGGCGGCGTTTTCCTGGTGATCCTCGGCGTGCTCGCCTGGGTGCTGGCGCGGCGCCGCTCCGAGGTCTCGGACCGGTCCGAACGGCCCCGGCTGGAGGCCTTCTACGTCGGCGCCCTCGCCGCCTTCGCGGTCTTCCTGGTGGCCTGGACCGCCTGGCAGAACCACCGCGAACACCACACGGCCGACCCGGCACCGCTGCGTGTCGACGTCACCGGCTTCCAGTGGTGCTGGACCTTCGGCTATCCGCAGTCCCCGGCGCACCGCAGCGTGACCGGCACCTGCAAGGGCAAGGACATCCCGACGCTCGTCGTGCCGACCGGCCGCACGGTGCAGCTGCGCCTCACCTCCCGGGACGTCATCCACTCCCTCTGGGTGCCGGACCTGCGGTACAAGATGGACGCCTTCCCGCACCACGTGAACACCTTCGCCCTCACCCTGGACCGGGCGGGCCGCTGGCGCGGCCGGTGCGCGGAGTTCTGCGGACAGCGGCACTCCACCATGGACTTCTGGATCAAGGCGGTCCCGCCCCGGGAGTACGACCGCTGGGCGCACGGGGGGAGCGCTGCCGTATGACGGTCGCGCCGCCCGCCGCCGAGCAGCGCGGCAGCTCAGGCCGCCCGGTGCCGCCGGGCGGCTGGCTCGGCTGGCTCTCCACCACCGACCACAAGCGCATCGGCCTGCTGACCGTCGGCACCTCCCTGGTGCTGATGCTGGTCTACGGCGTCTTCGCGCTCTTCATGCGCAGCCAGCTCGCCCAGCCCGACGAGAACTTCCTGACCCCGCAGACGTACAACGAGCTGTTCACCATCCACGGCTCCGGCATGATCTACATGGTCATGACCCCGTTCGCCATCGGCATGGGCGTCTATCTGGTGCCGCTGCAGATCGGCGCCCCCGGCATGGCGCTGCCCCGCCTGACCCTGCTCGGCTACTGGCTCTACGTGTTCGGCGCCCTCACCATGCTGGCCGGCTTCGCCACCCCCACCGGGGCGGCGGCCGACGGCTGGTTCTCCTATCCGCCGATGGCCGACAGCACGCACTCGCCGGGCGCCGGCACCGATCTGTGGATCGCGGGCGTCCTCCTCGCGGTCACCGGCACCATCCTGATGGGCTGGGCGGTGCTGTGGACCGTGCTGCGCCGCCGCACCCGCGGGATGACCATGCTCCGGCTGCCGGTCTTCTGCTGGTCGATGATCGCCACCTGCCTGATGGTGATCGGCGCCTTCCCGGCCCTGCTCGCCGCGCTCGTCCTGCTCGCCGTGGGCCGGGCCGATCCCTCGGTCTTCGCCTCCAACGTGTGGAACATCGGCTACCAGCACATCTTCTGGTTCTACGGCCACCCCGTCGTGTACGTGATGTTCTTCCCGTACCTGGCCGCCGTCGCCGAGGTGCTGGCGGTCTTCTCCGGCCGCCGCTTCTTCGGCTACAAGGGCATGGCGCTGTCGCTGCTGGTGTTCGCCGCGCTGTCCATGAGCGTGTGGGGCCACCACATGTTCGCCACCGGCCAGGCGGCGAACGACTACTACTCGCTGACCTCCATCGCCCTGCTCGTCCCCGCCGGAGTGGAGTACTTCGGCATGCTCGGCACACTCCTCGGCGGCCGGCTGCGGCTGCGCACGCCCATGCTGTTCGCGCTCGCGTTCGTCCCGCAGTTCCTGATCGGCGGCCTCACCGGCATCATGGTCGGCACCCCGGTGATCGACTACCACGTCACCGACAGCTACTTCGTCGTGGCCCATCTGCACTACGTGCTCTTCGCGGGCAGCGCCTTCGGCCTCTTCGCCGCCGTGTACTTCTGGTTCCCGAAGGTCACCGGCGCCCTGCTCGACGAACGCATGGGCCGCACGCACTTCTGGCTGCTGGTGCTGGGCACCAATCTGACGTTCCTGCCGATGTTCGCCCTCGGCTACCTCGGCATGCCCCGCCGGGTCGCCACCTACGCGGCCTTCGACGGCTTCGGCCTGCTGAACCTGCTCGCGACCGTCGGCGCCGCCTTCCTCGCCGCCGGCATGACCGTGTTCGCCGTCAACGTGCTGTGGACCCTGCGCAGGCGCTCCCTGGGGCGGTCCGAACCGGCCGGCGACGACCCGTGGGAGGCGCACACCCTGGAGTGGGCGACCACCTCCCCGCCCCCGCGGCTGAACTTCCCGGCCGACCGCCCCCTCCCGCCGGTCAGCAGCTTCGCCCCACTGCTGGACCTGCGGCAGCGGGAGAGGAGCGGCACGTGAAACGGCACCTGTCCGCGGTGGTGGTCGCCGGCTGGGGCCTGCTCAACGGCGTCCTCCTCGCCGTCCTCGCGGTCTACGGCGAGAGCGCGCTGGTCTTCTGGCTGTGGGGCGGCGTCGTCCTGGTCCTCGAACTGGCCGCCGCGGCCGTGCTGTTGTCCTCGCGCACGGCCCCCGACGCGCATGTCCGCTATCGCGTCCCCGACCGGGGCGCGGGCGCCGTCCTGCCCGCGGCGGTCGGCCTGCTGCTGGTCGCCCTGTGCTTCGTCTACGGCCGCTGGCTGCTCGCCGTCGCCGTACCGCTGCTGGCCGTCTCCGCGGCCCTCGCGGTGCGCGGCACGGCGGCCCGGGAGAGGTGAGGAACATGGACCACTCCGCGCACATGTCCGTCGTCCCGATGGCCTTCTCCGCCGTGCTGGTCGCCGCCCTGATCCCCGGCGCCGTCCACCTGCTGCGGCGCTCCCCGCTGTGGGAGCGGATCAGCGTCCCCGCGCCCGTGGCCCTGCCCCTGCTGGTGCTGGTCCACGCCTGGGCCGTCCTCGGCGCGGACGCCGGCCTGGGCACTCCCGGCGGCGCCCTGGCCCGCGAGCCGGCCCTGCTCGCCGCCGCCGTCCTGTTCTGGATCCCGGTCCTGGCCCGCACCCGGCACCGCCTCGACGACCCGGGGCGCTGCCTGTACCTGTTCCTCGCCACGCCCCTGCTGGACCTGCCCGCCGTGGGCGTCGTCGCCACGGGCCGCTCCATGGAGGGCCTGACCATGATCGTCGGCATGCTGCCCGTCGGCATCGCCGCGGCGGCCCTCACCTGGTCCTGGGTGAACCGCGAGGAACGGGAGGCGCAGCGTCTCGGCGTGTCCGCGCCCGGAGGCGACCCCCTGGCCCGCTGACGGCGCGGGCGACGCGGTCACGTCTGCCGGGAGTGCGTGGGGTCGTTGGCGACCTCGTCCGGGCACTTCCGGTGCGGCCGGGGCCCGCGCCGGTCGCGCTGCCAGTCGAACGCCGCGAGCGCCAGGGACGCCGCCATGCCGACGAGGGCGGCACCCAGCGCGGTGGCGAGGGCGGTGCGGTAGTCGCCGCCCCTGCCGAGGACCAGGTAGAAGAAGCCGGGCAGGGCGGCGGTGCCCACCGCGGCGCCCAGCCGCTGCCCGGTCTGCAGGGCGCCGCCCGCCGCGCCCGCCATGCGCACCGGCACGTCCCGCAGCGTCATGGTGATGTTGGGGGAGACGACGGAGCCGCTGCCCACCCCGGCCAGGAACAGCACCGGCACGGCGGCCCAGGGCGCGATGCCGAGGGGTGCGAGGCGCAGCAGCAGCGCGGTGCCGCCCAGGCCCACGATCACGGCGGTGAGGCCGCACACGGTGAGCAGGCGGCCGAACCGGTCCACCAGCCGGCCGGCGACCACGGACGAGCCCGCCGAGCCCAGCGCGAAGGGGGTCACGGCCAGACCGGAGCGCAACGGCGAGTAGCCGAGACCGTGCTGGTAGAACAGCGCGAAGACCAGCCACACACCGCTGAACCCGATGAAGTACAGCGTGCCGACCCCGGCCCCGACGGCGTACCCGCGCACGGTGGTGAACAGGCGCGGGTCGAGCAGCGGCTGGACACCCCGGGCGACGAGCCGGCGCTGCCACCAGGCGAAGCCGCCGAGGATCGCCGCGCCGGCGGGGAACAGCCACCACACCCGGCCGATGCCGCCGGAGTCCGCCTGGACCAGCGGATACATCAGCGCGAGGACACCGAGACCGAGCAGCAGGATCCCCGGCACGTCCAGGTGCCCGCGGCCGGAGCGCCGGGTGCGGGGCAGCAGGCGGCGGCCGAGGAGCACGGCCAGGACGCCGATGGGCACGTTGACGTAGAAGATCCACCGCCAGCCCTGGGGGCCCGAGGCCAGGGCGAGGATGACACCGCCGGTGACGGGCCCGGTGGCCGCCGACAGGCCGACCGTCGCGCCGAAGAAACCGAAGGCGCGCCCGCGCTCGGCGCCGCGGAACATCTGCTGGATGAGCGCGGAGTTCTGCGGCGCCATGAAGCCCGCCGCCAGCCCCTGGGCCAGCCGGGCCACCACCAGCAGCGTGATGTCCGGGGCCGCTCCGCAGGCCGCGCTGAAGAGCACGAAACCGCTGAGGGCCAGCAGGAAGATCCGGCGCCGGTCCAGCGCGTCCCCGAGGCGGCCGGCGGTGACGAGGGCCAGGCCGAAGCTGAGGGCGTATCCGGACACCACCCACTGCACCTGCGCGGGGGAGGCGTGCAGATCGCGCTGGACGGTGGGCAGGGCGACCGCCACGATCGTCACGTCCAGCAGGCTCATGAAGCCGGCCACCAGGGTGACCCACAGGGCCCGCCACCGGTTCGGATCCGGCTCGTACCCGGCCTCCGGGGCGTCCTGGTGCCGCCCGCCCGCAACCGACCTCGTCACCTGGGCTCCTCTCGCCGGGTGCGCACCCGGTTGGACGAGGTTCCCCGACCGGGGCACAGGCACACACACCGGCGCGCGCCATCCGCCCGGCCCGCCCCGACAGCGCACCGGAGGACGCCGCCCGTCACGGTCCGTAGCCACGTGAACGCCTCCGTTTGAGTCCGCGAGAACTGCGCAGGCGGTGGTGGGAGAACACGTACGGCGAAAGGAACACCCCCATGGCGGTGACGGGCGGCGAGTCGGTGGACCCGGCGGCGATGAGGCGGCACCGGGTGCTGTTCCGCGCGGTCGAGAAACGACGCCACCCCAAGCTGCGCCGCAGCGACATCACCGTGACCGACGAGGCCGTGGTCAAGCGCGCCACCAAGGCCGCCGCCCTCGGCAACGCGATGGAGTGGTACGACTTCGGCATCTACAGCTATCTGGCCGCCACGATCGGGAAGGTCTTCTTCCCCTCGGGCAGCGACACCGCCCAGCTCCTCAGCTCCTTCGCGACGTTCGCGGTGGCCTTCCTGGTGCGCCCGCTCGGCGCCATGGTCTTCGGGCCGCTCGGCGACAAGATCGGCCGCAGGAGCGTCCTCGCCGTCACCATGATCATGATGGCGGTGGGGACCTTCGCCATCGGCCTCATCCCCTCGCACGACGCCATCGGCTTCGTGGCCCCGGGCCTGCTGATCTTCTTCCGGCTGGTGCAGGGCTTCTCCACCGGCGGGGAGTACGGGGGCGCGGCGACCTTCATCGCCGAGTACGCGCCGGACAAACGGCGTGGCTACTTCGGCAGCTTCCTGGAGTTCGGCACGCTCGGCGGGTACGTCGGCGCCTCCGGCCTGGTCGTCGTCCTCACCGGCGTGCTCACCCAGGACCAGATGCTGCACTGGGGCTGGCGCATCCCCTTCCTGGTCGCGGCCCCGCTCGGCTTCATCGGCCTCTACCTGCGGCTCAAGCTGGACGAGACGCCCGCCTTCCTGAAACTGGAGGGCGGACGGGCCGGGACGAGCGACGCCGCCGCGGTGGAGACCTCGGCCACCGCCGACCTCGGGAAGATCTTCACCCGCTACTGGCGGCCGCTGGTGCTGTGCCTCGCCCTCGTCGCGGCGTACAACGTCACCGACTACATGCTGCTGTCGTACATGCCGGCGTACCTGTCCGACGAACTCGGCTACGGCACCAACCGCGGCCTGCTCATCCTGGTCCTGGTGATGGTCGTCCAGATGTGCGTGATCAACCAGGTCGGACGGCTCTCCGACCGCTTCGGGCGACGGCCGCTGCTGATGACGGGGATGCTCGGCTTCCTCGTCCTGTCCGTGCCGTCGTACCTCCTCATCCGGCAGGGCAGCATCGCCCTGATCGCCCTCGGCCTGCTGCTGCTCGGGCTCTGCCTGGTGGCGCTGCTCGGCACGATGTCCGCGGCGCTCCCGGCGATCTTCCCCACCCATGTCCGCTACGGCTCCCTCGCGGTCGCCTACAACCTCTCCACCTCGCTCTTCGGCGGCACGACCCCCCTGGTGACCACCGCCCTGATCAGCGTCTTCCACACCACGCTCATGCCGGCCTACTACGCGACGCTCGCCGCCGCCGTCGGCGTCGTCGCGGTGCTGTGCATGAAGGAGACCGCCCAAAAGCCCCTCGCCGGCTCGCCGCCGTGCGTGGAGACGGACGAGGAGGCGGCCGAACTGGTCCAGGACCAGTCCCCGCGCCCCCGGTTCTGAGCAGCTCCCGCTGCGGCAGGACCGTGGCCGAAGCGCAGGGCTGCCGAGCCGGTGAGCAGTGCGGCGCCGGCGGCGAGCGCCGGACACCGGTCACGCCCGCAGAACAGGGCCAGGGCGGGCGTCAGCGTCCGCGTCGCTCCATTCGCTCCCGCTGGGGTACGACCGTGTACTTCGGGTCCTCCGCCGAGGCCACCCCGGCGTGGAAGACACCGAAGCGCAGCGCCGCCGAGCCGGTGAGCAGCGCGGCGCCGGCGGCGAGCGCCAGACGCCGGTCCCGACCGCCGATCAGGGCCAGGACCGCACCGCCCGCCGTCAGCGCCTCCGCCGCGCGCAGCAGCAGGTGCGGCCTGCCCTGCTCGAAGGGCTCGGCGGACAGGCCCATGCGCCGCTTCATCGCCTGGAACGCGCCCAGTTCCAAGGCCGCGCCGAGGACGGCCAGCCGGCGGGCCGGGCCGGCCTGCGCGACCGGGGCGGCGGCCAGCGCCAGGCCGGAGGCGGCGGTCGCGGCGGAGCCCGCGAAGACGAAAGGCAGCTCGCGGTAGCCCTCGTGCCAGGACGGCACGGCCGTGTCCGCGAGCAGCACCGCCGTGTACGTGGCCACGGCCGGGCCCAGCACGGCGGAGGCCACCGTGGCCGCCGAGCCCAGCAGCCGGTACCGGCCCGCCACCTCGGTCGCCGCGGCGGTCAGCGTCAGCGGCGCGTACCCCGCCAGCAGCCACGAGCCCACGCTCATGGGCGAGGTGGGCTTCAGCACCCGCAGCATGTTCAGGAACCGGGCCGGCCTCCCCAGGTCGTGGACCAGCGCGGCCAGCGACAGGGAGATCGCCCCGGCCGCCCCGAGCTTCGCCGGAGCCGCGAGCCCCGGCCGGCCGCTCGCCTGCGCCCCCGCCGCGAGCAGCGAGGACGCCCCGGCCAGGCCGCCGAGGTACAGGTATCCGGCGATGTCCAGCGGCTTCCATGTCGGCTTGTTCAGCACCGGCTTGCCGTAGTACGACGAGAACTCCGCCTCCGGCACCATCGGCTGCTCGCCGCGCCCGCGCCGTCCCCGGCGGCGCCCGGCGTGCGCGCCCGTCGGCGCCTGCCGGCCGGGCCGTGCGCCCTGGACGCCGTCCCGGGTGACGTCGGACTCGCTCATCGCGGCCTCCTCGCGAAGCTGCCCAGGGCGAGGGCGGCCAGCGACACGGCGGCCAGCGCCGCGTGCCGCCACATGTCGGGCAGGTCCCGGGTGGTCACCACCGGGTCCGGGGGCAGGCCGTAGACCTCCGGCTCGTCCAGCAGCAGGAAGAACGCGCCGTCGCCGCCGACCCCGTCGTCCGGGCTCTCGCCGTACAGCCGGGCGTCGGTCACCCCGGAAGCGTGCAGCTGCGCCACCCGGCCCGCCGCCCGCTCCCGCAGCTCCTCCAACGGGCCGAACTGGATGGAGTCGGTGGGGCAGGCCTTGGCGCAGGCGGGCTCCATGCCGGCGCCCAGCCGGTCGTAGCACAGGGTGCACTTCCACACCCGGCCGTCGTCCTCGCGCTGGTCGATGACGCCGTAGGGACAGGCGGGCACGCAGTAGCCGCAGCCGTTGCAGACGTCCTCCTGGACGACGACCGTGCCGAACTCGGTGCGGAACAGCGCACCCGTCGGGCATACGTCCAGGCAGGCGGCGTGCGTGCAGTGCTTGCACACGTCGGAGGCCATCAGCCAGCGCAGCTCGGTGCGGCCGTCCGGGGAGAGGGGCGAGATCTCCCCGGCGGGGGCGCCCGCCGGGGCCCGCCCGGGCGGGGGAGCGGTGGCGCCCGGTCCGGGGGAGGAGGCGCCGGTGCCGAGCCGTGCGGCGGCGGCGAACACGTCGACGTCCTCGTGCGCGACCCCCGGCTCCTGCCCGCCGAACGGCTTGCGCTGCTCGATGAAGGCCACATGCCGCCAGGTGTCGGCGCCCAGGCCCTGGGTGTTGTCGTACGACATGCCGGTGAAGACGAGACCGTCCTCCGGGATGGCGTTCCACTCCTTGCACGCCACCTCGCACGCCTTGCACCCGATGCACACCGAGGTGTCCGTGAAGAACCCCATCCTCGGCGGGGCGTCCGGGTAGCCGGAGGCCCCGGCCACGTCCGGCTGCGGGCCGTACAGCAGATGTCCGCGCCCCTCGTCGCCGTCCCTCATCGCCGTACCTCCCTGCTCATGACTCCTCTGCCCCCTCGGTTACCTCGCCCGGCGCGGCCCGCACGAACTCCACCCGGCGTTTCTCCCAGGCGGTGGCCGGCATCTCCACGCTCTTGCCGAAGTACCAGCGGCTGAGGGCGTTGCGCAGCCGGTGCCGGTGGAACCAGCGCCACGCCTCCGTGCCCTCCGCGCGGGGCCGGGGCGTGTCGCGCACGAGGATGCGATAGGCCTCCTCGCGGGGCAGCAGGGTGTGCGCCTCCTCGTAGCCGCCGCCCGCCGTGCGCCGCACCTCCCCCGTCGCCCCGCCGTCCAGCAGCCGCTGCCGGTCGGCGGCCTGCAGACCGAGGCAGGCCCGTTTGGTGGCGTGGTACGTCACGAACGGCAGCACGAACAGGGCGGTGCGGAAGGAACGGGTGAGCAACTCGACCGGCAGGTCGAACTTGTAGGCCAGCACGTCCTGTCCGCCGGCCATCAGCAGCACCGCGTACGCCGCGACGGCCGCCGCGCCCAGCGCGGTGCGCGTCGGCTGGTTGCGCGGCCGGTCGCACAGGTGCTGCTCGGGCAGCGGCCCGGTGAGCCAGCGCTCGAAGAACGGATAGGCGTACAGGACCAGGAACAGCACCGCGGGCAGCATCACGCCCGGCAGGAACACGTCCCAGACGATCGTGTGCCCGGCGAAGTCCGTCTCCCAGGCCGGCATCAGCCTGAGCGCGCCCTCCAGATAGCCCACGTACCAGTCGGGCTGCGCGTCCAGCGACACATGGTCCGCGCGGTACGGCCCGAAGGCCCAGACCGGGTTGATCTGGAGCAGGGCCGCCATCAGCGCGAGGACGCCCGCCTGGATGAAGAACAGGCCCGCGGACTTCGTCGCGTACTGGGGGACCAGCGGCTTGCCGATCACGTTCCGGTTGGTGTGGCCGGGCTTCGCCCACTGGGTGTGCTTGTGCACCACGACGAACGTCAGATGCGCCCCGACGAGCGCCAGCAGCAGACCCGGCACCAGCAGGATGTGGGTCACGTACAGCCGCGGGATGATCTCGTGCCCCGGGTACTGGCCGCCGAAGACGAAGAACGACAGGTAGGTGCCCACGACCGGGATGGACAGCACGATGCCCTGGGCGGTGCGCAGACCGGTGCCCGAGAGCAGGTCGTCCGGGAGCGAGTAGCCGCAGAAGCCCTCCAGCAGGGAGAACAGGAAGAGCGTCACGCCGATGGTCCAGTTGACCTCCCGCGGCCGCCGGAACGCCCCGGTGAGGAAGATCCGCAGCAGGTGCACGCCGATCGCCGCGACGAACACCAGGGCCGCCCAGTGGTGCATCTGCCGTATCAACAGCCCGCCGCGCACATCGAAGCTGATGTGCAGCACCGACGCGTACGCCTCGGACGTCATCGTGCCGCGCAGCGGCAGGTACGAGCCGGTGTACGGCCGTTCCGTCATGTCCGGATGGAAGAAGAACGTCAGCCATACCCCGGTGAGCACCAGCACCAGCAGGCTGTACAGCGCCAACTCGCCCAGCAGGAACGACCAGTGGTCCGGGAACGCCTTGCGCAGGAACTCCTTGCCGGCCGAGGCGACGGGCAGCCGCCGGTCCAGCGCGGACACCAGGCGCTCACCGCGCCCGTCGTCCCCGTCCGACCGCCGTTCCTCGGACACCGCCACCGCGCCCTCGCCTTCCGTCCGTGCCGGATCCTTCACTCAGGGTGCTCTTCCTCGAGCCTGGCACGGGTCCCCCGGCTGCGCCCGCCCGAAACGGCCGCCACTCGTTTGCCCCGACCGGCGCCGGGCTACCCGTGGGCGCGGACGTGTGCGGGCGGGAGGAGGCCGGCGTGGTGAACGTGTCGGAGGGCGTCGCGGCCCGGCTGCGGGCCTGGGGCGCCGAGCGGGTGTACGGCGTGCCGGGACCGGAGGCCGATCCGCTGGCCGCCGCCCTGTGCGGCGGGCCGGAGGCGGCGTGGTTCGTCCAGGCGCGCGGCGCGGAGTCCGCCGCCCTCATGGCGTGCGCCGACGCCAAGCTCACCGGCCGCCTCGGCTGCTGCCTCGCCCCGGCCGGCGCGGCGGCGCTCCGGCTGCTGGGCGGACTCTGGGACGCGGCGGCGGACCGGACCCCGGTGCTCGCCGTCGTCGGCGAGGAAGCGACCGCCCGGCCGGTGGGGGGACGGATCGTGCGCCATCTGGCGGAGCTGTCGGTGTTCTGCGAGGAGGTCTCCGGGCCGGAACTCATGGGCGACGCCCTGGACCGGGCCGCACGGGCCGCGCTCACCGACCGGGGCGTGGCGAGCCTCGTCGTCTCACGCACCGTCCTCGAGGCGACGGCACCCGACGGCTCGGGCCGCGCGGCACCCGTCCACGCGGCCCCGCCGGTGCGCGTCCCGGACGAGGGGGACCTCCGGCGCGCCGCCGAGACGCTCGACGGCGCCGGGAGGCCGGCGGTGGTCGTGGGCAACGCCGGGCGCGCCGCCTCCGGTCCGGCCACGGGCGTGGCGTCGCTCCTCGGCGCCGGTGTCGCCACGACGGCGCTGGCCCGCGACGTCCTGCCCGACGACCTGCCGTACCTGACGGGCGTGGCCGGCCCTCTCGGCAGCGAGGCGGCGGCCGCACTGCTGCGGGAGTGCGACACGCTGCTGCTCGTGGGCGCGGAGGACCTGGACCCCGCGCTGCTGCCCCCCGAGGACGGCTGCCGGATCGTCAGCGTCGACCCCGGACCGGCCGACTGCCCCCTGGACCGGGCCCGTCCGGCCGTGCGGCTGACCGGCGACGTCGCCGCCGCCCTGGAAGCCCTCATCCCCCTGCTGCACCGCGCCACCGACACGAGGTGGCGCACCCGTGTCGAGGACGCGGTACGTGCCTGGCGGGACGAGGGGGACACGCGGGCGAACCGCTATTTCGGTACGTCCGTCAACCCGCGCTCCGTCGTCGCCGAGCTGTCCGAGCGGCTGCCCGACCGGGCCGTCGTCGTCACCGACTCCGGGACCGCCCTGGACTGGTGGACCCGGCACCTGCGGCTCCGCAACGGCATGCGCTCCCTGCTGTCCGGGCATCTCGGGATGCCGGGCGCCGCCGTCCCCTACGCCGTGGCCGCCCGGTTCGCCGTCCCCGACCGGCCGGTCGTCGCCCTCGTCGGCGACGGCGCCTTCCAGTCCGGCGGGCTGAACGAACTGATCACCGTCCGCCGCCATCTGGACCGGCTGGCGGACCTTCCCCCGCTGGTCTTCTGCGTCCTGAACAACGGCGACCTGAACCGGCTGACCTGGCAGCGCCGGGCGGCGGCCGGCGATCCGCTGATCCCGCTGTCGGCCGAGGTCCCCGCCATGCCGTACGCCGAGTGGGCGCGGCTCACGGGACTGCCGGCCGTCCGCTGCGACCGGCCCCGGCACGTCGCCTCCGTCTGGGCCGACGTGCTGCGCCAACCCGGGCCGGCGGTGGTGGAGTTCGTGGTGGACGGCGAGATCCCGCCGGACTGGGCCCGGGGCGAGGGATCCCGTCAGGCGGGGGTGACGACGCGCAGGAAGACGCCGGGTTCACTGTTGTCGTCGCGGTAGGCGTCCTGGCTGTCGACGGCGGGCCGGCCTCCGGGCGCGCGGTCCGGCCAAGCCCCGGGCGCCCGCACGCGGGCCCTCACTCGGCGGTCAGCGGCACGATGGCGGTGACCCGCTTGCCGTACGACAGCCGTGTCACCTCCAGGGCGTTGGAGAGCATCGTGACGAGATGCAGGCCGTGGCCGCCGACCCGGCGCGGATCGGGAGGGCGCCGCAGGGGCGGGTCGGGGGAGGTGTCCGTCACCGTGATGCGCAGCGCGGCGGCGTCGGGCGGCAGTTCCAGGCGGACGGCGCACGGACCGGGGGCGTGCTTGGCCACGTTGGTGACGAGTTCGCTGACGACGAGCTGGGCGTCCTGCACCGAGCGCTTCCCCGGGGCGGGGCGCACCCGGGAGAGCAGGGCGGCGACGGCGTCCCTGGCATCGGCGATGCCGGCCGCGGCGGAGTCCCAGGTACGGCTGTAGCGCAGGGGCGCGGGCCGTGCCTGCGTCGTCGTGTGCGTCCCGAGCGTCATGTCCATGTGGCGTCGCCCTTTTCCTCCGGCACCTGGTGCTCGTCCCTGTCCCTGCTCATGTCCCTGTCTTGTCCCGGCTCTTGTCCTGCCTGCTGGACCCTCCCTCGTTGCCCGGATACCCGCTGATCCTCCGCGCAAAGGGACGTCCGCCGTGAATCCTCCGGTTGCACGGGTCTCCCTGGTCACGGGCGGCTCCGGCCGGGCACACGGAACCGGTCCGGAGGTGGTCAGCACACTGCACACGGTGCTCGCCCCCCGGACCGGTTCGTGATCGGCAGAGCGCGTCAAGCGGGCGCGATCAGTGCTTGAAGGTGTCCTTGGTCTTCTCCTTGGCCTGCCGGGCGTCTCCCTCCGCGCCCTTCATCCGGCCCTCGGCCTCCATCTGCTCGTTGCCGACGGCGCGGCCCACGGCCTCCTTGGCCTTCCCCTTGGCCTGCTCCGCCTTGCCCTTCGCCTTCTGGTTGCCAGCCATCGGGTCTCATCTCCCACGTTCTCTGCGATTTCCGGTCCCCACTCGGCTTGCCGCTGGAACGCCCCCCAAACCGGAAATCCCGGACACATGGTGAAACCTCGGCCCGGATTACTTACGCTTGGTTGAACAGTCCAGACTGATAAACCTATCGTTAGTAATCATGGACACGATTGCACTCGCCGCCGCCCTGCGGCTGGCCATGGGCCGGATCGTGCGCCGACTGCGCCAGGCACACGCGGTCGGCGACGTGACGCTCTCCGGCGTCTCGGTGCTGGCCCGGCTCGCCCGCACCGGCCCGGATTCGCCCGGCGCGCTCGCCGAACTGGAACGGGTCCGGCCGCAGGCGATGGCCAGCACCCTCGCCGGGCTCGAACAGCGCGGACTGGTGAGCCGTACACCCGACACGGCCGACGGCCGCCGGGCCATCGTCTCGATCACCGACGAGGGACGGACCATGCTGGAGCAGCGCCGCTCGGAGTCCGTGGGCCGCCTCGCCCACGCCCTGGACGAGTTCACCCCGCAGGAGCGGCAGGCCCTGCAGGACGCCCTGCCCCTGCTCGACCGGCTGGCGGACCGGCTGTGACCGGCGGCGCGCCCGCACCGGGCATACGCGGCCGCCTCCTCGCCCGTTCGGCGCGGCTGAGGGACACGCCTCCAGGCCCCCGCTACAAGTGGATCGCCCTGTCCAACACCACGCTCGGGGTCCTGATCGCCACGATGGACGCCTCCATCGTGATCATCTCGCTGCCCGCCATCTTCCGCGGCATCGGCCTCGACCCGCTCGCCGCCGGCAACATCGGCTATCTGCTGTGGATGATCCTCGGCTATCTGCTGGTCTCGGCCGTCCTGGTGGTCGTCCTCGGCCGGCTCGGCGACATGTTCGGCCGGGTCCGCATCTACAACCTGGGCTTCCTGGTCTTCGCCTGCGCCTCCGTCGCGCTGTCCCTGGACCCCTTCGCGGCAGGGGCGGGCGCACTGTGGCTGATCCTGTGGCGCATCGTGCAGGCCTTCGGCGGCTCCATGCTCACCGCCAACTCGGCCGCCATCCTCACCGACGCCTTCCCGGCCCGGCAGCGCGGCATGGCTCTCGGCGTCAACCAGATCACCGCGCTCGCCGGGCAGTTCCTCGGCCTGCTCGCCGGCGGCCTGCTGGCCGCGGTCGACTGGCGGGCGGTGTTCTGGGTGAGCGTCCCGGTCAGCGTCACCGGCACCGTCTGGTCGTACCTCAGCCTGCGCGAGACCTCGGCCGGCGGCCGCGGCCGCGTCGACTGGCTGGGCAACCTCACCTTCGCCTCGGGCGCCGGCATCCTGCTCGCCGGCATCACCTACGGCATCCAGCCCTACGGCGGCCACCCCACCGGCTGGACCAGCCTCTGGGTGCTCACCGGCCTGATCGGCGGCGTGCTCCTGCTGCTGGCGTTCGTCTGCGTCGAGAGGCGCGTGGCCGAGCCGATGTTCCGGCTGTCGCTGTTCCGGGTGCGGGCGTTCGCCGCCGGCAACCTGGCCGCCCTGCTGACCGCGATCGCCCGCGGCGGACTGCAGTTCATGCTGATCATCTGGCTGCAGGGCATCTGGCTGCCGCTGCACGGCTACGACTTCGAGGACACCCCGCTGTGGGCCGGCATCTTCATGCTGCCGCTCACCCTCGGCTTCCTGGTCGCCGGGCCGGTCTCCGGCTATCTGTCCGACCGGTTCGGCGCCCGCCTCTTCTCCACCGCCGGACTGCTCGTCGTCGCCGGGTCCTTCCTCGGCCTGCTGGCCCTGCCGGTCGACTTCGACTACGGCGTCTTCGCGACGCTGCTGCTGCTCAACGGCCTCGGCCAGGGCATGTTCTCCTCGCCGAACACCTCGTCCATCATGGGCAGCGTGCCGGCCCGCTACCGGGGTGTCGCCTCCGGCATGCGCTCCACCTTCCAGAACTCGGGTACGGCCCTGTCCATCGGCGTCTTCTTCTCGCTGATGGTCTCCGGCCTCGCCGGTTCCCTGCCGAAGACGCTCAGCAGCGGACTGCAGGCGCACGGCGTGCCCGCCGGGACCGCGCACCAGGTGGCCTCGCTGCCGCCGGTCAGCACCCTGTTCGCCACGTTCCTCGGCAACAACCCGATCGGCCATCTGCTCGGCGACGGCGGCACCCTGGACCATCTGACCGCCGCCCAGCGGGCCACCCTGACGGGCCACACCTTCTTCCCCGAGCTGGTCTCCGGGCCCTTCCACCACGGCCTGACCATCGTCTTCAGCGTCGCCGCGGGCATGGCCCTGGTGTCCGCGCTCGCCTCCGCCCTGCGCGGCGGCCACCAGCGCGCCGACGACGACACCCGGCGGACCGAGCCGGACCGCACGCCGAAGGACCGGCCCACGGGCACCTCGTCCTCCCGGCCGAGGTAGGCGCACACCCCCGCGGCAGGAGGGGCCGGACACGGCGAAGCTCCCCCAGCACTTCTCCGAACCGGGGGAGCCCCGGACCCGCGACCCCGGGGCGCGGCCTTCTTCCAGTGTGCGTCGCCGGAACGGGCGCCGGCCACAGTCAGCCGCGGGGCGGTCAGCGCTCGCGGCGGCGCCGGACGACGTGCCGTACGACGAAGGCCGCGATCAGCAACGCGGCGGCGACGAGGACGTAGATCTGGTAGCGCGCGACCTCGTCGTAGACGGTCGTGATGTGGCTGCCCACCAGATACGACAGGGTGGCCCACAGGCCCACCCAGAGGGCCGCGCCCAGGGCGTTGAAGGCGAGGAAGCGGCGCCAGGGCATGCCCGTGGTGCCGGCGATGATGCCGTTGGCCTGGCGCAGGCCCTCGATGAACCGGGCCACGGTCACGATCTTGCCGCCGTGCCGGCCGAAGAACTCCTCGGCGGCCTGGAACCGCTTGGGCGTCAGGAAGACATAGCGCCCCCACCGGTGCACGAAGGCCCGTCCGCCGAGATGGCCGATCAGATAGCCGATGTTGTCCCCGACCACGGCCGCCACGAAGGCGATGACCGCCACGGCCACGATGTTCAGCCGGCCCGCGCCCGCGTACACGCCCGCGGCGAGCAGGATCGTCTCGCCGGGCGCGGGCACCCCGAAGTCCTCCAGCAGGATCACGGCCCCCACGGCCCAGTAGCCGTAGTGGCCGAGCAGCGGCGCCAGATGCGCGAGCGGACCCGGAAGCGGAGGGGCGGCCATGCCTCCACGGTAGCCTCGGCCCCTCGCCCCGGCGGCGCGCGGCCGCCGGGCGGGGAAGCGGCTAGGACTCGGAGCGGATCATGCCCTCGCCGTCGGCGGAGGCGCCCTGGCACATGTGGCACAGTTCGTGGGTCCCGTCGCGGGTGACGACGGTGCCCCAGCCAAGGCACACCTCGCAGTCGCGGGCCAGGCCGATGTCGGGGTGGGGAGGCAGGAAGGGGCTGCGGTGGGCTCCGTGCGCCATAGGCTGAGCGGCTCCTCGGAAGTCGCATGAGAACGGTGAGTGCGCTGGCGTCCGCGCTGACAACGCTGTCCGTATGACGTCCATTATGTCCTATTTATTTCCGTTGTCAGTGACGAATGTCACCCAGTGCCCTGCCGCGCCCGGAGCCGCCCGCCCGGCTCACCCCATCCGGCCCAGCCGTGCCTCCCGCCACAGGTCCACGCCGCCGTCGGTCGCGTGCTTGTCGATCTCGGCCAGTTCCTCCGCGTCGAACGCCAGGTTCTCCAGCGCGGCGACGTTCTGCTCCAGCTGCTCGGTCCGGGAGGCGCCGATGACGACGGACGTCACCCGCTCGTCGCGCAGCGCCCAGGCCAGCGCCAGCTGCGCCAGCGTCTGACCACGCCGGGCCGCGATGTCGTTCAGGGCGCGCAGCCGCCGCAGCATGTCATCCGTCAGCCACGACGGGTCGAACGACGTGCCGCGCGCCGCCCGCGAGTCCTCGGGCACCCCCTGCAGATACCGCCCGGTCAGCAGGCCCTGGGCCAGCGCCGTGAAGCCGATGACCCCGAAGCCCTCCTCCTCGGCCGCCTCCAGCAGGCCGTCCGTCTCGATCCAGCGGTTGAGCATGCTGTACGACGGCTGGTGGATCAGCAGCGGAGTGCCCAGCTCCCGCAGGATCGCCGCGGCCTGCCGGGTGCGCTCGGCGTCGTAGGAGGAGATGCCGACGTACAGCGCCTTGCCCTGGCGTACGGCGGTGTCCAGCGCCCCCATCGTCTCCTCCAGCGGCGTGGACGCGTCCAGCCGGTGCGAGTAGAAGATGTCCACGTAGTCCACGCCCATCCGGTGCAGCGACTGGTCCAGCGAGGCCAGCAGGTACTTCCGGGAGCCGCCGCCCTGCCCGTAGGGGCCGGGCCACATGTCCCAGCCCGCCTTGGTGGAAATCACCAGCTCGTCCCGGTACGGCGCGAGGTCCCGCTTCAGCAGCCGGCCGAAGTTCAGCTCGGCCGCGCCGTACGGCGGGCCGTAGTTGTTGGCCAGGTCGTGGTGGGTGATCCCGAGGTCGAAGGCGCGCAGAGCGATCTCGCGCTGGGCCTCGAAGGGGCGGTCGTCGCCGAAGTTGTGCCAGTAGCCCAGGGACAGGACGGGCAGGTCCAGCCCCGAGCGGCCGGTGCGCCGGTAGCGCATGGTGCCGTCGTAGCGTGCGGGGTCCGCGACGTGGGTCATCGGTCTTCTCCGGATGGTGCCGTGGTGGTCGCCCCTCCGGTGCGCGGACGGGCCCGTCCACCCTGCGCCCGCGCGCCGCGCAAGTCCAACCGCCGCACGCGATGGGATTGAGCGGTTCCGTTTCTGAATCGCCCGAAGGGGCAGGCGGTGACCGGTGGACCGACGGAAGGAGGCGTTTCGTGAGCGAGGCGAGGCCGGACGGGCGGACGCCGGGGGCCGTGCTGCGGCTGCCCCGCCAGGTCCGCGACGAGCTGACCCGCAGGGTCCGGGGCCGGCGGGCCTTCGGCCAGGACGACATCCAGGTCGTCGAACCGCCGCTGCTGCGCCGCGCCGTGGGCGCCTCGGCGCTCGGGAACTGCATGGAGTGGTTCGACTTCGGCGTCTACAGCTATCTCGCCGCCACCCTCGGCAAGGTGTTCTTCCCCGGCGCCTCCCCGGCCGCCCAGGTCATCTCCTCCTTCGCGACCTTCGCCGCCGCCTTCGTCGTCCGGCCGCTCGGCGGCCTGGTCTTCGGGCCGCTCGGCGACCGCATCGGCCGGCAGAAGGTGCTCGCCACCACCATGATCCTGATGGCGGTGGGCACCTTCGCCATCGGCGTCATCCCCGGCTACGGCACGATCGGCATCGCCGCACCGGTGCTGCTCCTGCTGGCCCGCATGGTCCAGGGCTTCTCCACCGGGGGTGAGTACGGCGGCGCGACCACCTTCGTCGCCGAGTACTCGCCGGACCGCAGGCGGGGCTTCCTCTCCAGCTGGCTCGACTTCGGCACCTTCGTCGGCTACTCGCTCGGCTCGGCCGTGGTCACCGTGCTCAACGTCGCCCTGACGGACGCTCAGATGCTGTCGTGGGGCTGGCGGATCCCGTTCCTGATCGCCGGGCCGCTCGGCGTGATCGGCCTCTACATGCGGCTCAAGCTGGAGGAGTCCCCGGCCTTCCAGAAGCAGCTGGACGAACACGAGAAGGCGCTGGCGCAGGAATCGGCGCGCAGCGAGTTCAAGGACATCATCCGCGTCCACTGGCGGGAACTGCTCGTCTGCATGGGCCTGGTACTGCTGTACAACGTCACCAACTACATGGTCACCGGCTATCTGCCGACCTATGCGACCGAGACCCTGCACCGCTCCAGCGGCACCGCGGACCTCCTGGTGCTCGTCGGCATGCTCTGGATCGTCGTGCTGATCACCTTCATCGGCCGGCTCAGCGACCGCGTGGGCAGGCGGCCCGTCTACGGCTTCTCCGCCGCCGCGATGATCGTGCTGGCCGTGCCCGCGTTCCTGCTCATCAAGGCGCACGGCACCTGGCCGCCGTACCTCGGGGTGCTCGTGCTGGCCACCCTGCTGGCCTGCTTCGCCGCGCCGAGCGCGGCCACGCTGCCCGCCCTGTTCCCGACCGCCGTCCGGTACGCGGCCATGGGCATCGGCTTCAACGTCGCCGTCTCCGCGTTCGGCGGCACCACCCCGCTGGTCACGGCCGCGCTGGTCACCGCCACCCATGACGACCTGATGCCCGCGTACTACCTGATGCTGGCCGGTGCCGTCGGCCTTCTG
Organism: Streptomyces sp. NPDC007189; assembly: GCF_040703635.1. Taxonomy (NCBI): domain Bacteria; kingdom Bacillati; phylum Actinomycetota; class Actinomycetes; order Kitasatosporales; family Streptomycetaceae; genus Streptomyces; species Streptomyces sp. NPDC007189. The sequence continues at coordinate 73,559 of NZ_JBEYEY010000022.1, read as the reverse complement.
ACGGTGAAGTTCCTCCCGGAGAGCGCCCAGGTGCCGCTCAAGGGCTCGCAGCCGATGGTCGGCTCGCGCGAGGAGCGCAGCGAACTCATCGCCGTGTCGCGGCAGTTGTCGACCCTGGCACAGCACGGGGACGGCGCGCGCAAGCGCTGACGCGGCCGCGCCGTCCCGTCGTCGTTCGATCCTACGAACTTCTCGCGAGCCGGGTTACCGTGGCCCGCCGCGTTTGATAGGAAACTTTCCTACCAGAGCTGGTCCGGGCCAACTCCCTCTGCCCACCCCCCACTTCCCCCAGGAGCCCTGTGGTGAACGCCGACCGCGAGACAGCAGCCCCCGCCCACATCTCCCGCCGCAGCGTCGTCGCCCTGCTCGGCGCCGGCGTCGCCTCCGGCGCCCTGCTGGTGTCCCAGCGCGCCACCGCCGCCCCGGCCGCGGCACCGGGTCTGGACGACCCCGCGAAGAAGGAGATCGCCATGGAACTGGTGTCGAGCGCGGAGAACTCCTCGCTCGACTGGAAGGCCCAGTACAAGTACATCGAGGACATCGGCGACGGCCGCGGCTACACCGCCGGCATCATCGGGTTCTGTTCCGGCACCGGCGACATGCTCGAGGTGGTCCAGCTCTACGCCGACCGCAAGCCCGGCAACGTCCTCGCCAAGTACCTGCCCGCCCTGCGCAAGGTCAACGGCACCGACTCGCACGAGGGCCTGGACCCGAACTTCCCCAAGGACTGGCGCAAGGCCGCCCAGGACCCGGTGTTCCAGCAGTGCCAGAACGACGAACGCGACCGGGTCTACTTCAACCCCGCCGTCGCCCAGGGCAAGGCCGACGGACTGCGCGCCCTCGGCCAGTTCTGCTACTACGACGCCATCGTCATGCACGGCGACGGCGACGACCCCACCAGCTTCCGCAACATCCGGGCGCGCGCCCTGCGCAGCGCCGAGCCGCCGGCGCAGGGCGGTGACGAGAAGACGTACCTCAACGCCTTCCTCGACGCCCGGGTGTGGGCCATGAAGCAGGAGGAGGCGCACAGCGACACCAGCCGTGTCGACACCGAGCAGCGGGTCTTCGTGCGCAAGGGCAACCTCGACCTGAACACCCCGCTCGACTGGAAGACGTACGGCGACAGTTACCACATCGGCTGACGCGCCGGCGTCACGAGACGTGCGGCAGGCCGGCGGGAGCGGGCACCTGGCCCCCCGCGCCGAACCCGGCGGCCTGTCGCACCGTGATGCGCTGGATGACGCAGACCGCCAGGGCGCCGGCGAGGAGGTCGAGGGCCTCGGCCGCCACGAGCAGCGGCAGCGACGTCGGGCTGCCCACGTTCATGCCCACGAAGGTCACCAGCGCGTGCCCCGCCCAGGCGGCCCACCACACGTTCACCAGGAGGTTCTCTCGGTCCGCAGCCGCGCCCGCCGGGGCGCTCGCGCGCTGCACGTCGAGCACGAGCCCGCGCGGAACCCACAGGTTGAGGACCGGTATCAGCCAGCCGGCCACGGCCCAACCGACCGAGCCGCGCGCCGCACCCGGCGACAGCAGGTCCGCGTTGCGCCGGCAGCGGGCGAACCACACGAGGAACAGCACGACCGCCGCCGTCGTCACGTACAGATAGACCTGCGTCACCTGCGCGAACCGGGCCTCCGACGTGGTCGACGGATGCAGCAGACGGCCACGGGCCTCGACCGCCCGGACGACGTCGGCGACGGCCGCCGCGGCCACGGCGAGCTGAGCGGAACGCGCAAGGGACCAGGGAGCCTTGACGGTGGATCCGGACATGGTCAGACCTGTCTGTGGAAGGCGTCCCGCACGGGCGGCGGGAGGCGGAGATCGGGAGCACCGGATCATAGGCCGGGGCGCACTCGCGTGTCAGGGCCCTGACGAGCAAAGATGGGCGTGAGCGATCGATCCGACGATGCGGAGGAGCGGACTCATGCCGCACGAGCGAGCCGGCCGGCCGGCCGGTCCCGAGGACCTTGTCGACGTGGCCCGGCTGGTCACGGCGTACTACGCACTGCACCCGGACCCGGCCGACCCGGCACAGCGGGTGGCGTTCGGCACCTCCGGACACCGGGGTTCGTCCCTGGCGAGCGCCTTCAACGAGGACCACATCGCCGCCACCAGCCAGGCCATCTGCGAGTACCGCGTGCAGCAGGGGACCGACGGCCCGCTGTTCCTCGGCGCCGACACCCACGCCCTGTCCGAGCCCGCGAAGGTCACCGCGCTGGAGGTGTTCGCTGCCAACGGCGTCACCGTGCTCGTCGACAGCGCCGACGGCTACACGCCCACCCCGGCCGTCTCGCACGCGATCCTCACCCACAACCGGGGCCGTACCACCGGCCTGGCGGACGGCGTGGTCGTCACCCCGTCCCACAACCCGCCCGCCGACGGCGGCTTCAAGTACAACCCGCCGAGCGGCGGCCCCGCGGCCTCCGACGCCACCTCCTGGATCCAGGACCGGGCCAACGAGATCATCACCGGCGGCCTGAAGGACGTGCGCAGGATGCCGTACGCGCGGGCGCTGGCGGTGCAGACGACCGGGCGGTACGACTTCCTCGGCGCCTACGTCGGCGATCTGCCGAGCGTGCTGGACCTGGACGCCGTACGCGCGGCCGGTGTGCGCATCGGCGCCGACCCGCTCGGCGGGGCCTCCGTGGCCTACTGGGGGCGCATCGCCGAACAGCACGGCATCGACCTCACCGTGGTCAACCCGCACACCGACCCCACCTGGCGGTTCATGACGCTGGACTGGGACGGCCGGATCCGCATGGACTGCTCCTCGCCGTACGCGATGGCCTCCCTGATCGACCGGCGCGACCGGTTCCGCATCGCCACCGGCAACGACGCCGACGCCGACCGGCACGGCATCGTCACCCCCGACGCGGGCCTGATGAACCCCAACCACTACCTCGCGGTCGCCATCTCCTACCTCTACCGGCACCGCGACCGGTGGCCTTCGGACGCCGGCATCGGCAAGACGCTGGTGTCCTCCACGATGATCGACCGGGTGGCCGCCGACCTCGGCCGGCCGCTGGTCGAGGTGCCGGTCGGGTTCAAGTGGTTCGTGGACGGACTGGCCGGCGGCACCCTCGGCTTCGGCGGCGAGGAGTCCGCCGGCGCCTCCTTCCTGCGCCGGGACGGATCGGTGTGGACCACCGACAAGGACGGCATCCTCCTCGCCCTGCTCGCCTCCGAGATCACGGCCGTCACCGACCGGACCCCCTCGGAGCACTACGCCGACCTGACCGCCCGCTTCGGCGAACCCGCCTACGCCCGCACCGACGCGCCCGCGACCCGCGAACAGAAGGCGCTGCTGGGCAAGTTGTCACCGGCCCAGGTCAGCGCCGACACGCTCGCCGGGGAGGCCGTCACGGCGGTGCTGACCGAGGCGCCCGGCAACGGCGCCGCGATCGGCGGCATCAAGGTCACCACCGACAACGCCTGGTTCGCGGCCCGCCCCTCGGGTACCGAGGACGTCTACAAGGTCTACGCAGAGTCCTTCCTCGGCCCCGACCACCTCGCCCGGGTGCAGGAGGAGGCACAGGCGGTGGTGCTGGGGGCGCTGGGCGGCTGAGCGGAAGCGGGGCCGTCCGATGCGGCGGCCCCGCGCCCGGATCAGTCCCGTCCGCGTCCCTGGCCGAGCCGCTCCAGCACCGCCTGTGCCATGGCGTCCTCTCCCTTGGCGTTGGGGTGGGCCGGGGCGGCGGGGGCGGCCGGCTGAAGGGGTTCGATCCAGCGGTCCGCGGGCGCCTTGCACATGTCGTGGCCGGCGGTGTGGGTGTAGGTGTCCACGTACTCGGCGCGGTTCACCCCGGCCACCAGGCGCAGCATCAGGTTCAGCCGCTTCTCGGTGTCCCTCAGGTACGGGAAGTCCTTCTGCGCGAACGGCACCTGCGGGAAGCAGCCGCTGCCGTCGTCGGGCAGCAGGTCCGGGTAGCCGACGACGACCACGCGCGCGTGCGGCGCCCGCGCGTGCACCGCCTGCAGCACCCGGGCGACCTTCGGCGCGGTCTGCACGATCGCCAGGGCCAGCCGGTCGTAGCCGGCCGCGTGGTAGGAGCGCTCGCAGGGGTTGCCCGTCGGGTCCTGGGCGGCCAGGTGGGCGCACGTGCTGATGATCGGCCCGAAGCCCACGTCGTTGCCGCCGATCTGGACCGTCACCAGGTCGGTGTCCCGGTGCACGGCGTCGAGCTGGGGCGCGTTGGTGCCCTGCGCCTGCCACATCTCGGCGGTCGTGGCTCCGGCACAGCTGACGTCGTCGAAGCCGCTCGCCTGCCGCCGCGCCGCCACCAGCGAGGGGTAATTGTGGTCGGAGCGGGCGCAGTCGGCGTCCACCTGCTGCGGGATGCCGGGGCCCGAGGTGTAGGAGTCGCCGAGGGCGACGTAGTCGGTGCCGTGTCCGTGTCCCCGGGCATGCGCGGAGGCAGGCGCCGTGGCGGCGGCCACGAGGACGCAACCGCCCAGCACCGCCCCCAGTACGGCCGCTCCCCGCCGGCCTCTCGCCCCGTCCGCCGCACCCGTGCCGTTCGCCATGGATCCTCCCCCTGAGGCCGGTTCATCGCGCGGTGGCGGCCCCGAAGAGCGGCCCTCGCGCGTTCGACTGGGTCTGTATACCGTCCGGTAGGTCTCCCCGACCAGAAGCGGGAGGCAACGAGTTGGGCGTCCCACGGGTTCCCGGCGGGAGCCACGGCCGCGCGCTGCATGGCCGAGCCCAACTCCCCGGAGGCGGGCGGCCGTTGGAGACTGCCGTCGGCTGGGGCACGCGGCGACCTGCGGGAACCGTGTGCCAAGCTGGTGCGGGTCAGCTTACGTACGACGTCCAGGAGCTCTGCCGGTATGGCCATCATCCACCGCACCACGCTCAAGCCCACGAAGCTGGAGCTGCTCACCGACTGGCTGCCCTCGCGCCCCTGGTACCGCGGCGGCCCGGACACCCCGGTGCTGACGAAGTCCGGCGGCTTCCGGCTGGAGGACCCCGAGGGCGAGGTCGGCATCGAGTTCATGGTGACCACCGACACCTCCACCCCCGAACCCACCGCCTACCTGGTCCCGTTGACCTACCGCGCCGCGCCGCTGGCCGGAGCCGAGCACGCCCTCGTCGGCACGACGGAGCACGGCGTGCTGGGCAGCCGCTGGGTCTACGACGGCTGCCACGACCCGGTGCTGCTCGCCGAGCTGCTCGCGCTGATCGAGGGCAGGGTCCCGGCGCACGCCCAGAGCATCGACGGCGCCCTCGACCCCGAGGTGGTCCGCTCCTACACCGGCGCCCCCCTGACCCCGGACGTCCTCACCCCCGAGCCGGCCGACGACCGCGAGAGCACCCGCATCCCCGCCCCGCACGGCACGGTCCTCCGCATCCACCGGGTTCTGAGCCCCGTCCCCGAGAACCCGCCGCTGCGTCCTGAGGGAGCGATCGGTCATGTGGCGCGTGGCTGGCAGGACCCGCAGGGCGCCCCGCTGACGGCGGTCTTCGTGACGCTGCGCCCCGCCTGACCGGCAGGCCTCCCTGCCGCCACGCGCACCAGCGTCGCGTCCTTCCGGATCCGGCACCGGCCGGCCGTGGGACGCGCCCCTTTCCGGCTCCTCCCACGGCCGGCCCGGACGCCACCCGGGGCCACCCATACGGCCCAAGCGCGGCCCGCGATGGCTTCGTTGGGCGGCTCCCGGAGTGCGGCACGGCCCGAGACCAGGTCAGATGGGTTTCGTGCGAAGCTCCATATGCCTCAAGCGCGGCCGCTCACGCCTGGCCCTCATGGGCGCCCTGACCGGCCTTCTCCTGACCCTGTCCAGCCCCGCGGCCCGATCGGACTGGGCTCCGGACATACCCCCGCGCGGCAGCGCCTACATGGGCATCGGCGTCCTCGCCCACGACGGACGCGCCGCCGACGCCCTGCCCTCCGCCAGCCGGGCGAGCCAGCCGGAGGGCGTCGACGTCTCCAGCCACCAGGGCGACGTCGCCTGGCCCACCCTGTGGGCCGGCGGCACCAAGTGGGCGTACACGAAGGCCACCGAGGGGACCTCCTACACCAATCCCTACTTCACCCAGCAGTACAGCGGCTCGTACACCACGGGCATGATCCGCGGGGCGTACCACTTCGCCACCCCGGACTCGACCGGCGGCGCCGCGCAGGCCGACTACTTCGTGGCGCACGGCGGCGGCTGGAGCCGTGACGGCAAGACCCTGCCCGGGGTGCTCGACATCGAGTGGAACCCGTACGGCGACGCCTGTTACGGCAAGTCCGCGAGCGCCATGGTCGACTGGATCCGCGACTTCCTGAACCGCTACAAGTCCCGCACCGGACGGGACGCCGTCATCTACACGGCGACCAACTGGTGGAAGCAGTGCACCGGCAACTACTCCGGCTTCGGCGGCAACCCGCTGTGGATCGCCCGGTACGCCTCGACCGCCGGGACACTGCCGTCGGGCTGGTCGATCTACACGATGTGGCAGTACACCTCGTCCGGCAAGACCGTGGGCGACCACGACCGCTTCAACGGCTCTTTGGACCGGCTGAAGGTGTTCGCGAACGGCTGACCCGTCCGCCGGGCGCCGCCGCACCGGCGGTCAGGGCCCACCCGTTCGACGCCGCACGCTCCGGCACCGGCGGTAAGCGCCCACCCCCCTTCGACGCGGCTCGCTGCGGCACCGCGGATCGACGCCGAACTCCCGGTCTCCCGCGTGCGGTTGACGCCGCTAGGAACCGGGCGCGGCGAACATGCGCAGGGCGAGTACGGCCATCACCGCGCTGGAGAGCACGGCCGTGACCAGCCGGCCGCGACTGCCCGTCAGGAGCCGGCCGAGCAGCGCCCCGCCGCCGGCCAGGAGCAGCTGCCAACTGGCGGACGCCGCGAAGGCGGCCAGCACGAACACGGTCCGGTCGAGGCGGTCCGCTGTCGTCGAGGCCTGGCTGCCCAGCACCAGGGCGGCGAAGTAGACCACGGTGACGGGGTTCATCATCGTGACACCCCACAGCCCCAGGAAGGCCCGGGCCGGACGCGGGGGCGTCTCGTCGCTCCGCGCGGCCGTCCGCGGCCTGCGGTAGCGGGCGATCGCCGTCGCCGCGCCGCGGACCGCCAGCACCACCAGCACCGAGCCGGCGAGCAGGCGCAAGGGATTCATGAGGGGCTGGAGGGCGTGTGTCAGCGCCGAGCCCCCGATCATGGCGATCAGGGCGTAGACGCCGTCCGCGGTCGCGACCCCCAGTGCGGCGCACGCGCCCGTCTTCCACGAGGTCCGGGCGGTCAGCGCCACCAGATACGTCCCGACGGCCCCCACCGGCACGGTGATGCCGTACCCGGCGACGAGCCCCGCGACCAGCGCGGCGGTCATGCGGGGACGGGCGCCGGCCTCCGCCGTCGGCCGCGCTGCTGCTGCCCGGACACCGATCGGTCGGTGGCGGCGGGAGACAGGAAGGCGGTCAGCGAGATCATGGGGCGATCATGACGGCAGTCCGGCCGCCGCGACAACACCTTTTCCGGCACTGCCGCGCGGGCGGTGCGGCCCGTAGGCTCGGCGTGTGCCGCGTGTGGAAATCCTTCAGCTGCTGGTCTCCCCGGTGCACCGGCTCGCGGGCCGGCCGGGGGACGGGATGCCCGACGTGCCGCCCGGCGAACTGGTGACGACGGCAGAGGTGCGTGCCGGACTGGGGCTGGTCGGCGACCGGTACTTCAACCAGCCCGCGCACCGCAACGCCTCCCTCACCCTCATGGCCGTCGAACGGCTTCCGCAGGCGGGACCGGCGGACCTGCTGCGCACCCGGCGCAACGTCCTGCTGCGCGGAGTCGACATCGACGGTTACGTCGGCGCGACCGTCTTCCTCGACTGCGGCACCGGCCCCGTGGAACTGCAGGTGCGCAGCGCGGCGCGGCCCTGCGCCTGGATGGACACCACCGTCGGCCCCGGTGCGCAGCGCGCGCTGCGCGGCGGCGGGGGAGTGCGCTGCCGGCCGCTGACCGACGGCATCCTCACTGTGGGCCCGGCCCTGTTCGGTGTACGGAGCCCGGCGCCGCCCAGGCATCCGACGCACGGCGGATGAGTACGACGACTCAGGCGCCGCACACCGGCGATCCCGGAGCCTGAGGGCATGACGACGCCCTCACCCACGACGCACCCAGCCCACCCGCATCCCGCACCGCAGTCCCCGCCGCCCCGCTCACGGCGTCGTTCGGCCGTCGGCCTGGTGGCCGCGCCGATGGTCCTCGTGTGTGCCGTGGTGGCCGTCCGATCGTCGGGGGACGGGGACTCGCGCCCGCTGGAGGGCAGACCGCGGGTCACGGACACCCGGGCCGGCCTCTCCTACGCCGTACCGGAGGGCTGGACGCACGACCCCGCGAAGGACAAGGACCTGATCGACGCGTTCACCTCACGGATCGGCACGGCCGGCTCCGGCGGGCCGGGGCCCGGCGGCGGCAGCGTCGTCGCGGGCCGCGCGGGGCAGCCCGTGGCGCGGGCCGATCTGCCGCGCGCGACGGAGACGGCCGCCCGCTCCAACGCCGAGTTCTTCTTCCCCGACCGGCCCGCCTCGGTGGAGGAGTCGAGGGACACGGTCGTGGACGGGCAGCCGGCGCACACCACCGTGCTGCGCGTCGCGGGGGAGGAGGGCACCGCCCGTGTGGAGATGACGCTGATCACGGTCCACGGCGAGCGCACCTCCTTCCTTCTCGGCGTCACCACCGGCACCGAGGATCCCCAGGTCACCGCGGACATCGAAGCGGTCGTCGGCAGCACCACCGCGAGCTGAGCGGACCCGGTCAGGCGTCCGGGACGACCAGCTGCTCGGCCAGCCGGTGCGCCTGGGCGAGCAGCGCGCCGTACGTGGCGACCTCGTCGGGGTCGTCCGTCGTGGAACGGACCAGATCCCGGCGGAGCGTGTCCAGCGTCGTGCGCAACCGCGCCACCGCGGCACGCAGTTCGTCGCCGCGCTCGTCGTCGAACCGGCTGTGGCTGTAGAGCCGCAGCGCGTGGGCGGTGCGGTAGAGGAACTCGCCGTAGCGGCGCGCCAGTTCGGGGTGCGGGGGCGGTGCGGCGCGGTCCTCGGTGGCGGCCTCCAGCACCGTGCGGGTGACGCCCGCCGTGTGCACGGCCGCGTAGTCCAGCACCAGGATCGCGTCGTCGTACCCCTTGCCGGGCGGTGGCACGCGACCGGTGCGACGCCGCAGATTGGCGCGCAGGCTCTCCCGGCTCCACGCGACCGTGGAGCGGGCCTGCTCCACCAGCCCGTGCAGCCGCAGCGCCCGCTCGTGCCAGGCGGCGGCCTCCTCGGCGTCCCAGCGTCCCTCGGTCAGCCCCTCCGCGACGGCCCGCAGGATGTCGTGGGCCTCCTCGGTCGCGTCCCGCAGCACGGCCCGGCTGTCCCGGAGGTACAGCGGCGGCCGGAGCAACGCGTTGACGGCGATGCCGACCACGGCGCCGAACAGCGCCTCGGCGAGCCGGGCCGCTGAGGTGGCCACGCTGACGGCCCCGTTGGTCAGGACGAACAGGGCGCCGGTGGCCGCGTAGATACCCTGGCTGCCCAGGCGCCGCCACTGGCCGAGCAGCATCGCGAGCGGCAGTACGACGGCCATCGCGGCCATGGTTCCGGGCAGCAGCAGTGCCACGGCGGTCGCCAGGATCGTGCCGGCCGCGATCGCCGCCAGTTGCTGCAGGCCGTGCGCGATCGACCGGTACACGGTGGACTCCACCAGGACCACCGCCACCCACGGCGCGACGAACGCCACCGGGGCGTGCAGCCACCAGCCCGCCACCGCCCACGCCAGCCACGCGGCCAGCGCCGCCTTCACCGCCTGCGCCGCCAGATCCCGCTCCCGGCACGGCCCCGCCCAGGTCCGCACCACAGCGCGCGCCGCGGCGGTCAGCTCCCGCCGCAGCGCCTGCCCCATCGTCCGTATGCCCCGCACACCGTCCTGGGTGCCACCAAGAACCCGGTCCACACCGCCGACCTGCGGTGTCGGCGATCACTGCCGTCACAAGGACGGGTGTGGCGTGGCCCGATGGATGTCAGGGCAGGGCGGGTGGGGTCCAGTCGGCGTGGCGGAGGATCGTGCGCATCGCCGCTCGCGACGGGGTGATCCGCAGCGCGGTGTTGCGCAGGGCGACGGCCAGGGGATGGGACAGTTGCCGGCCCATCCGGCCGGCCTGACGTGCGGCGCGGGCGACCGCCTGGGCGCGTGGGCGGCGTTCGGCGTCGTAGCGGTCCAGTGCCGAGGCCACCGAGGTTTCCGCGGCGAGCGCGGCGGCGAGTGTGGCCGCGTCCTCCAGGGCCTGGCAGGCGCCCTGGCCGAGGTTCGGCGTCATGGCGTGCGCCGCGTCGCCGAGGAGCACCACCCGGCCCGGCACGAACGACCGCAGCGGCGTGGCCAGTTCATGGATGTCGTGGTGGAGGACGGCCTCCGGCCGGGTCGCGTCCAGCAGCGCCGGGATCGGATCGTGCCAGCCGCCGAAGCGCCGGCGCAGCATGCCGAGCGGGTCGGCGTGGCGGACGCCGGGCGGCGCGGTCAGCACCGCGTGCCACTCGGCCCGGCCGTCGGCGAAGGCGATGTGCCCGAACTCCGCGCCCTCGCCCCAGGTCAGCTCGAAGTCGGTGCGCAGATCGAGCGGCCGGTCGGTGACGGCCCGCAGCACCGTCGAGCCGCTGTACGCCGGGCCCGGATGACCGGGGAACAGCAGTCCGCGCAGCCGGCTGCCCACCCCGTCGGCCGCGACGACCAGGTCCGCCTCCAGCACCTCGTCCCCGGCCGGCACGCCCACCCGGTCCGCGGCCGAGCGGTCCACCCCGGGCACGGTGACGCCGACGCGCAGGCACTCCGGCGGCAGGGCCGCGCGCAGCAGGCGGTGCAGTTCCGCGCGCCGGATGCCGACGATCGGCGTGCCGAGGGCGCGTTCGAGGGCGGCGCCGTCCATCGCCGCGAGCCACCGGCCGGAGGGGGTGCGGGTGCCGCCGGTGTACTGCGGGCGGGCCGCCGCCCGCACGCCCGCGCCGACGCCGAGCGCGTCCAGCGCGCGCAGCCCGTTGGCGTGCAGCGAGATGCCCGCGCCCGCGTCGGCCAGGGTGCCGGCCCGCTCCAGGACCCGTACGTCCCAGCCGATCCGGCGCAGCCCGATCGCCGCCGCGAGACCGCCGACGCCACCCCCGACCACCACCGCCGTGCCACCCATGCCGGAACCCCCTTCGACGTCGCCGCAGGTCTTCTACAGGTGTAGAAAACCTGCGGCGGAGCCTACAACCGGCCCTCTACGGCTGTAGAAGCGGGAGTGTAGAAAGAGGGCGTGTCCACAGACCGACGTACTCTCCTCGCCGACGCGGCCATCGGCGTGCTCGCCGACGCCGGGATGCGGGGCCTGACGCACCGCGCGGTGGACCGGGCGGCGGCACTGCCTCCCGGTACGACCTCCGCCTACTTCCGCACCCGGCAGGCGCTGCTGACGGCACTGGTCCGGCGTCTGGTGGCCCTGGACCAGGCCGAGCTGGTGGAGATCGGGGCACGGGCGCCGTCGCCGCTGACCGCCGAGGAACTGGTCGCGGGGCTCGTGGAGTTCGTCGGCGTACGGCTCAGCGGGGAGAGCCGCAGGCGGTCGCTGGCGCGTTATGCGTGCGCGGTGGAGAGCGCGCGGCATCCGGAGCTGCGCGAGATCCTCGTGCCCCGCGACAACGTGGCGCGCCGGGCGGTGAGCGACTTCCTCGCCGCGCAGGGCGTGGCGGAACCGGAGCAGCGCACGGTCACGCTGCTGACGTGTGTGGACGGCCTGGTCTTCGACCGGCTGGTGAACGGCGGAAGCGTGTCGGAGGAGGAGATCCGCGGACTGGTGACGGCGGCTCTGCGCTGAGCGGCGAGGCCGGCGCTATCGCGAGCGGCCGGCAGGTGCCCTCTACGGCGGCACCGCGCGCAGTGCGCGGAGCACCGCCCACACCACCGACACCAGTGGTACGGCCACCACGGCGCCGATCACCCCCGCGACGATGCTGCCGGCGATCACCGACACGGCGACGACCAGCGGATGCAGCCGCACCGCCCAGCTCATCACCAGCGGATGCAGCACGTGCCCCTCCAACTGGCCGATCACCACGATCAGCGCCAGCACGGCCAGCGCCGTCAGCGGCCCCCGCCCGGCGAGCGCGACGACCGTGGCCACGCCGAGCGCCACCGGCGAGCCCACCAGCGGCACGAACGCGGCGAAGAACTCCAGCAGCGTCAGCGGCAGCGCGAGCGGCACCCGCAGCGCGAGCAGCGCCACGCCGACGAGCACGGCGTTGGTGGCGGCCACGATGATGATTCCGCGGGTGTACCCGGCGAAGGCCCGCCAGGCCGCCCACCCCGCCCTGTCCCAGGCCGGACGCGCACCGGCCGGCAGCAGCTGGTCGCGGGCCCAGTGCCACAGGCGTTCCCCGGAGTGGATGAAGAACACCGAGGCGAACAGCGCGAGCACGCCCCCGGTGGCCACCTCGATCACCCGCGTCAGCCCGCTCACGGCCCGGTTGAGCAGGCTGGACCGGTGCGCGGCGAGGTACCGCGTCACCTGGTTCTCCAGCTCGGACAGCCGGCCGGGACTCAGATGGAACGGCGGCCGCTGCAGCCACTGCTCGATACGGTGCACACCGCCCCGGAACTCGCCCGCGAGCCGCGCCGACTCGCCCGCCACGGCGTTGCCCACCAGGGCGAGCAGCGCCAGCAGCAGCAGGATGCTGCCCACCAGGGCCACGGCGACGGACAGCGGGCGCGGCAGGAACCGGTTCAGCAGATCCGCGAGCGGGTGCAGCACGGAGGTGACGACCAGCGCGAGGAACAGGGCCACGGCGATGAGCTGGAAGCTGCCGAGGACGCTGAAGACGCCGTAGACGACGATCCCGACGAGGATGAGCCGCCAGGCGTAGGCCGCGCCGACCCGCAGCCACGGCACGGTGCGCTCGGCCACCGGCGCCGGCTCGGTGCGCGGGACGGCCGGGAGCCGCACGGTGTACCCCGGCCGGCTGCCCAGCACCCGCGGCCTGCGCCGCCGGCCGTCCGGCCCGGTCGCCCGCCGACGCGCATCGCCCACCACCGCTCCGGCTCCTCTCCGTCACCACTGATGACGGTCGGTCACATGGAAAGAACGGTAAGCGCCCATGACGCGCGCGGCGCGCGGAACGCGTCCGCGCGCGGTTTCCACCGGACGGCGGAGTTTCGGTGTGTCCGTCAGCCAGTGGCCGTGCCCTCGTCGCTCTACGACGCGGCCTCTAGCCGATCGACACGCCCGCGCAAAGGATCAGCTCCGGCGGAGGCGACACCACGTCCGCGACCTCTCCTGCCGTACTGACGGAGGCCGGCCGGCGGATGTGACGAAGCGGCGTGCGGAGGGCGGCTCGCCACGGCAGCCCCGGCTGCGCGCTTGTGCCACAGAGCTGCGACGATGGCCGGCGTCGCCGGAACGCGCTCACAGGACATTCACATGCGTGGCGGGTGGCCGGGTGTGCCGGGGGCACTCGGGCGGTGTCGCCGGCAGAGAGAAGTCCGCCGTGATAACTGTCGCCGTGTTGTTGCTCCCCGTGCTCAGCATCCTGCTGTACGGCCTCGACCAGGTCGAGGACCGATGGTTCGTGCGGCCTCCCGCCGCCCGGAAGGCCAAGCCACACCGGCACCGCCGTATGAAGGTGGGCCGTCACTGAACAGCAGCGAGGCGGCCACCCCGTCTGCTGGGGAGGCCGCCTCGGCGCACCGGTCACCGGTCCGTCGTGCTGCCCTTGCCGCCCTCGGCGCACCGCCGGTAGCGCACGATCGCCCGGCCCAGCTCCGTGCGCTCCTCTTCGGGAAGCGTGCCGCCCTGCGCGTAGTCCAGGATGTGCTCGGCGACGGTCCGCAGTTTGGTGTTGGTGCGCTGGGAGACGTCCCGCAGCGCCCGCCAGGCTTCCTCCGGGGCGATCTGCCCGAGGACGACCACGGCGCCGATGGCCTGGTCGATCACCGCGTGCGAGGTCACCGCACGCTGCAACTGCTGGTTCTCGGCGACCAGCCGGTCGTACTCCGCGGCGAGGTCGGTGTTCGAGAGCAGGACCAGCGGCTCATGCCGCGACAGGGCGAAGAAGGTCATGGAGCACCTTTGCGGGTGGAGGGCGTCATACTGCCACGCCTGCCCTCGATGGGCGCTTGCACACCAGCCCCCGATGGGCGCTTGACCACCCATTGAACCAGTGGCGCGCGGCACCGTCACGCCGCACGGGCCTCCCGTACGGTGCGCACATCCGTGCGCCGGTTCCGCGCCCGCGTGCGCGCGCGCCGCGCGCCGGTGTCAGGCCTCCTGGCGAGCGCTCTCGGTGGCCCGGGCCACCGGCAGCAGCTCCCGGATGTCCCGGGGGAGGGCCTCGGCCATCCGCTCGGTCAGTTCCGGGGCGAGCGCGGCGTCGAGCACCTCCAGCACGGCGGCGGCCTCGCGCAGCGCCCTGTCCTCGTCGGTGCCCGCCCGGTCGGCGATGCGTCCGGCGAACACCGTCAGCCCGAACCGTTCGCCCGCCGCACCGGAGTCCGTCCCGGCCGAGGCGTCGGCCGCCTCCCGCATCGCCGCCGCCATGTCGGGCGGCAGCTGGGCGGCCACGTGCCGGGCCAGCCCGGACGGCAGCCGCTCCGCCAGCGTCCGCACGACCGCGTGCGCGGCCCGTTCGGCCGAACCCCGGTCCGGCAGTTGCGCCAGCGCCTGCACCTTTCCGATCATCTCGTCGTGCCGCATGAGACCGGTCCCTTCTTCACGAAGCCCTGACGGTGCGGTACGTGCCGACCGCGGTACGTCCCGACCGCGGGCAAGGCACGAAACCCCGGTTCCGCCGGAGGCGCCGCCCGAGTACCCGGTCGCCGCGGCCGGTACGCGGCTCGCCGGAGTGCCGGTCCCGTCGCGGGGTAGGTGTGGGCGGCGGATCATCGAACGACCCGGACGTCGGCGGAGCGAGAGTGAGGTGTGCATGACCGGAGCGGGTCTGGCGGCGCCGTTGTGGGACCTGCACAACGGCCAGGGACTGCGGCAGCTGGCCGAGCTGGCGCTGGCGCTGCTGCTCTCCAGCCTGATCGGCTGGGAGCGGGAGGCGCAGCAGAAGAGCGCCGGACTGCGCACGCACACGCTGGTCGGCATCGCGAGCGCGCTGATGATGGAGGTGTCCCAGCACGGGTTCACCGCGGTGCTCGGCCTGCAGAACGTCTCCTTCGACCCCTCCCGGGTCGCGGCCCAGATCGTCTCCGGCATCGGCTTCATCGGCGGCGGCCTGATCTTCGTACGACGGGACGCCGTACGCGGCCTGACGACGGCCGCCACCATCTGGCTGACCTGCGCGGTCGGCATGGCCTGCGGCGGCGGGCTGCCGGTCCTCGCGGTGGCGGTGACGGCGCTGCACTTCCTCGTGGTGCGGGGCTACGCGCGGTTCACGTCCCGGCTGGTCCCGGGCACGGCCGCCGGCGTCTTCGAGGCTCGGCTGACCTACCGCACCGGCACGGCGCTGCTGCCGCGTCTGATGCAGACCTGCACCGGACGCGGCTTCAGGATCAGGCAGGTCAAGGTCGAACGGCTGCCCGGCCGCACCGACGACGCGGCCCGCGTGCTGCTGGAACTGGAGGGCGCCGGCGACCCGACCGGGCTGGCGTCGGAGCTGTTCCAGGACGAGGGCGTCATCGACGTCGAGGTGAGCGCAGCGGCGGACGACGCCTAGCGTGCAGGGCCGACCAGCGGATACGGCAGGGCAGGCAACGGCAGAGCAGGCAGCCCTCGCGCCATCGACTCAGCTCTCCGCCGTCTGCTGGGTCCACGTCCAGGCGTACTGCAGCCAGTCCGCGACCGTCAGCGCGCCGAGACCGCCGCAGACCAGGCGGGTGAGCCGGGGCGCCGCCGTGTAGGAGCACACCAGGGTGCCCGCGACCCAGGCGGAGGTGCAGAACGGGCAGCACAGCAGGGCGCCCACGGCGCGTCGCAGCCCGTCGCCCCGCGGTTCGTCGATGACCTCGTTCGCCTCGCCCTCGTCCGCGCGGCGGGTGAACGGCGCCCGCAGAAAGCTCGTGACCTTGTCCCGGGTCAGCAGCCTGGACGCCTTGTACGTCGCCGTCCCCAGCAGGACGACGTCCCACGGCGGCACCGTCTCCGGCAGCCGCACACCCCGGCGCCGGGCCACCAGCGCGAAGGCCCCGGCGCCGGACGCGAAGACGGAGGCGAGCGTGGCGTACCCGCTGAGAGGGACGTCGCTCTGGTCCTCGTACTGCCCGGCGTCCGTCGTCATGCCCCTGACCTCCGGTGAGTGTGCTGGCGTAGCCCGCGACGAGTTCCCCGGGCCGCGAAGGCGACACGTGACCGGCTCGGAGCCGGCAGCGGATCGCAGACGGTGCCGGGAGGGGAGGGGTGGCGCAGCCGCCCGCCGGCGTGGGCGATGCCACATATGACCTGCTTCGCACTCCCTCCCGGCGACGCCCCGTGCCGGGCTACCGTTGCGTGGAGCTTCTGTTCCCCATCGCCTCTCGGACGGCCCGGCTGTGCTCACAGATCTGTCCCCCCTCATCGCCGCGACGGCGCGCTGGCTGACGGGCGCCTATCCGCCCAGCGGCGGCGCGCTGGCCGCCGCGCTGTGCGACGTGCAGGCCCGGCAGGCCGTGACCGTCGCCGCATGGCTGCGCTACCCGACCGACATGGACGCGGCCCTCGTCACGATGGCCGGCCCCGGCGGCGCCGCCCGGCTGGACTGGATCACCGGCGCCGAGCGGACCGGCGAGCACGGCGCGGACGAGGACTGGGCCTGGCGGACCTGGGTCGACGAGGTCGTGGCCAGCTGGGCGGCCGGCCTGCTGACCGACCCCGAGCTGGCCCGGCTGGCCGTCGCCGCGCTCGCCGAGGGGGAGCACGCCGCGGGCACGACGGCCGAGTTCCGCCGCCTGCTCGCCCCCGACGACGGCGACCGGCGCGCTGCCGCCCTGCTGCGTCACCCCGACCTCCTCGCCCCCGTGGCCGAGCTGCACCTCGATGCGCTCCTGGACCGCCTGGGCCCCGGCCGCACCCTCGCCGCCTGAGCGCCCGGCCGAGCCGGTCGGTACCTCGCTGCCTGAGCATCCGGCCCGTCGGCCGGACCGTCGCTGCCTGAGTATCCGGTCCGCCGGCCGGACCGTCGCCGCCTGAGTATTCGGCGGGTTCCGCCGTCTGTTCGCCCTCGACGACGGCGACCGGCGGGCTGCCGCGCTGTTGCGTCACCCCGACCTCCTCGCCCCCGTGGCCGAGCTGCACCTCGATGCGCTCCTGGACCGCCTGGGCCCCGGCCGGACCTTCGCCGCCTGAGCGCCCGGCCGAGCCGGTCGGCCCCTCGCCGCCTCAGCATCCGGCCTGCCGGCCGGACCGTCGCTGCCTGAGTATCCGGCGGGTTCCGCCGTCTGTTCGCCCTCGACGACGGCGACCGGCGGGCTGCCGCGCTGGTGCGCCACCCCGACCGCCTCGCCCCCGTGGCCGAGCTGCACCTCGACGCGTTCCTGGACCGCCTGGGCCCCGGCCGCACCCTCGCTGCCTGAGCATCCGGCTCGCCGACCGGACCTTCGCCGCCTGAGCGCCCGGCCGAGCCGGTCGGCCCCTCGCCGCCTGAGCATCCGGCCCGCCGGCCGGACCCCCGCTGCCTGAGCATCCGGCCCGCCGGCCTGGCCCTCGCCGCCTGAGCGCCCGGCCCGGCGCCGGACGGCCCCCGGTGCCGTACGCGCCCGTCGGGCCGCCTGCCGTGTCGTACGCCCTCCCCGGGGGTACTGCGGAGCTGGTCCGGATCCGTGCGCCGTGAGGTGAGGCCCGGCCATGACCTTCAAGAACCCCGTGCACCGTGGCGGGCCGCGCCGCGGCCCGTTCGAGCAGTTCGCCGAGTACGCCTCCAACTTCACCAGCTCGCCGGTGTTCTTCCTCCTGTGCCTGGCCCTCGTCGGCTTCTTCGTCGCCGCGCACGTCGCGCATCTGCGCCTCGAACTGCTGCTGCTGGCGGGCGAGTCCATGACCGCGGTCACCCTGCTGCTCCTCGCCCTGCTGAAGAACGCCGAGATGCGGGCCGAGCACGCCATCCAGCGCAAGCTCGACGCGATCGCCCGGGCCCTGCTGGAAGCCCACGCCGACGACCGGAGCCGGGCCTATGAGGACCTGCGGAACGCGATCCGCATGGAGGAAGAGACCTGAGCGAGGGGGACGAAACGGCGCGGCGGTGCTTCACGCCGCCCCGGACAGGGACGACGATGCCGTGTCATGGACATTTTGCTCGTCGCCAGCGCGTTCAACAGCCTCACCCAGCGGGTGTTCGCCGAACTGACGGACCACGGGCACCGCGTGGACGTCGTCCTCGCCTCGCACGGCCCCGACCCCGTCCGGGCCGCCGTGCGCGAACTGCGGCCGGACCTCGTCGTCGCGCCGATGCTCAGGACCGCGCTGCCCGAGGACCTGTGGCGCGACCACACCTGTTTGATCGTGCACCCGGGGCCGCCCGGCGACCGCGGCCCGTCCTCGCTGGACTGGGCCGTCGCCGAAGGAGCGGAGGAGTGGGGTGTGACCGTCCTGCAGGCCGAGGCGGCGATGGACGCGGGCCCGATCTGGGCGGCGGAGCCGTTCCCCGTACCGCCCGTCGGCAAGAGCGACCTGTACCGCAACGAGGCCTCCGACGCCGCCGTCACCGCCGTCCTCACCGCCGTGCGGCGCTACGCCGAGGGCTCCTACAAGCCCCGGCCGCAGACGGACGACTCGGTCGGCGTGGTCTGGCGCGAGGTCTTCCGGCAGGAGCGGCGGCGGATCGACTGGGAGCGCGACGACACCGCGACCGTCCTGCGCAAACTCCGCGGCGCCGACTCCCAGCCGGGCGTCCTGGACGACCTCCTCGGCCGGGAGGTGTTCCTGCACGGCGGGCACCCCGAGGACCGGCTGCGCGGCCGTCCCGGCGACCTCCTCGCCCAGCGGACCGGCGCCGTGTGCCGGGCCACCCGCGACGGCGCGGTGTGGATCCCGGAACTCCGCCCCCGCAAGAGCTCCGGCGACCCGGCGCCCTTCCGCCGCCCGGCCGCCTCCGTGCTCGCCGCCTGGGAACCCTCCCTCCGGCTCCCGGAGGACCCCGCCCCCCTGGAGCTGCCGGACGAGCGGCGGACCTGGACCGACATCCGCTACCGGGAGCACGGCGAGGTCGGCCTCCTCGGCTTCTCCTTCCCCGGCGGTGCGATGAGCACCGACCAGTGCCGCAGGCTGCTCGCCGCCTACCGGCACGCGCTGTCCCGGCCCACCCGCGTCCTCGTGCTCGGCGGGGCCCGTGACTTCTTCTCCAACGGCATCCACCTCAACGTCATCGAGGCGGCCCCCGACCCCGCCCAGGAGTCGTGGGTCAACCTCAACGCCATCGACGACCTGGTCGAGGCGGTGCTGCGCACCACCGACCGGCTGGTCGTGGCGGCGCTCGCCGGCAACGCGGCGGCCGGCGGCGTCATGCTCGCCCTCGCCGCCGACGAGGTGTGGTGCCGCACCGGCGTCGTCCTCAACCCGCACTACCGGCGCATGGGCCTGTACGGCTCGGAGTTCTGGACGTACAGCCTGCCGCGCCGCGTCGGACCGGAAGCCGCCCGCCGGCTGACCACCGAGGCCCTGCCCGTGAGCGCGGCGTCCGCCGAGCGGCTGGGGCTCGTGGACCGCCTCGTACCGGCCGCGCCCGGCGCCTTCCCGGCCGAGGTGCGGCGGCTGGCGGCCGAACTCGCCGCCTCGCCCTTCCTGGACGCGCGGATCGCCGCGAAGGCCGCCCGCGCCGACGAGGAGCGCGAACCTCCGCTCGCCGCCTACCGCGAGGCCGAACTGGCCCGGATGCACACCATCTTCCACGACCCCCAGGCCCCCTATCACGCCCTGCGCTCGGCTTTCGTCCGCAAGACCCCGTCCGGCTCGCCCCGGCCCCTGACCCCGCCCGCCGGAGCCCTCCGGTGACGGCGCGGCTGCTGGTGGCCGGCGTCGGCAACATCTTCCTCGCCGACGACGCCTTCGGCCCCGAGGTGATCCGCGCCCTCGCCCGGCGCCCGCTGCCGCCCGAAGTACGGGTGCGCGACTACGGCATCCGCGGCATGGACCTCGCCTACGACCTGCTCGACGGGTACGACACCGCCGTCCTGGTCGACACCGCGCGCCACGGCCACCCCCCGGGCACCCTCGTTCTGATCGAGGCCGAACCGCCCGGCGGCGACGTCGTACCCGAGGCCCACGGCATGGACCCGGCGAAGGTGCTCGCCCTGGCCGCCCACCTCGGCGAGGAGCCCCTGCCCCGGGTCCTGGTGCTGGCCTGCGAGCCCGAGGTGCTGCCCGACGGCGACGAGGACATCCTGCCCGGACTCAGCGCACCGGTCGAACAAGCCGTCCCCCGGACCGTGGACGCCCTGCACACCCTGGTCCCGGCTCTGCTCGCCGACCCCCGCGCGCCCGCGCCCCCGTTGGGCTGCCCGGTGGAATCCGGGCCCCCGCACCCGGCTGCGCTGCCCGGTACGGCGGCCGGCTGAGCGGAAGATCGGTGGAACCCGCGCCGCAGCACGCGGCCGGGCTCCACCACCGCATCCGAGGAGCAGCGCCCATGTGCGGGTCCGACGTCAAGCAGGCCGTCCTCGCGAAGAACGACGATCTGGCCGCCGAGCTGCGCGCCGATCTCGCCCGGCAGGGCGTGACCGTCGTGAACCTGCTGTCCAGCCCCGGCAGCGGCAAGACCGAACTCCTCGGCCGGGTCCTGGCCCGCGCGGTGCAGCGCGAGGTGCCGGTGGCCGCGCTCACCGCGGACCTGGCCACCGAGAACGACGCCGTCCGGCTGGCCCGCTCCGGCGCCCCCGTCCAGCAGCTGCTGACCGACGGCCTGTGCCACCTGGAGGCCCGGCAGCTGCGGGACCGGCTGGCGGGCTGGCTGCCCGAGGACACCAGGGTTCTCTTCGTGGAGAACGTCGGCAACCTCGTCTGCCCGGCCGCCTACGACCTCGGCGAGACGCTGCGGGTCGTGCTGATGGCGGTCACCGAGGGCGAGGACAAGCCGCTGAAGTACCCCACCGCGTTCGGCTCCGCGCATCTCGTCGTCGTCACCAAGACCGACCTCGCCGAGCCGGCCGGCTTCGACGAGGCCGCCTTCCGGGCGAACGTGCACCGCGTCAACCCGGGCGTGGAGATCGTACGGTCCTGCGCCCGCACCGGCGCCGGCGCCGGCCCCCTCCTCGACCGCGCCCTCGCCGCCCGGGACGGCACGCTCCACCGCCCGCCCCTCGCGCCCCGTCCGCACGGCCACCAGCACACCGCGCCCGCCTCCGCCGTATGACGGCCCCCGCCACCGGCCTGGTGCGCCGCCGGCTCACCGTGCGCGGCACCGTGCAGGGCGTCGGCTTCCGGCCCCATGTGCACCGGCTCGCCGCGGGCCTGGGCCTGGCCGGATTCGTCGGCAACACCGGAGACGGAGTGATCGTCGAGGTGGAGGGCCCGGCGCAGGAGGTCGAGCGGTTCTGCGCCGCGCTGGCGGAACAGCCGCCGCCCCTGGCCACCGTCACCGGCATCGCCGGTGAGGACCTGCCCGCGACCGGCGAGGCGGGCCTCTTCACCATCCGCTCCACCGAGCGGGCCGGCGGCCGCACCGAGCTGCCGCCCGACACCGCGACCTGCGCCGACTGCCTGCGCGAACTGGCCGATCCGGCCGACCGCCGGCACCGGCACCCGTTCGTCACCTGCACCCACTGCGGCCCGCGCTTCACCATCGCCACCGGCATGCCGTACGACCGCGTGGCCACGACGATGTCCGGCTTCCCGATGTGCCCCTCGTGCGCCCACGAGTACGGCGACCCCGCCGACCGGCGCTTCCACGCCCAGCCCGTCGCCTGCCCCGGCTGCGGGCCGCGGCTCACCCTCGTCCCCGGCCTCGGCGGCCTGCGCCCGGCCCGGGACGCGCACGCCCTCGCCACGGCGCGGGCGTTGCTGGCCGCCGGCCGGATCGTCGCCGTCAAGGGCGTCGGCGGCTACCACCTCGCCTGCGACGCCACCGACGACCGGGCCGTCGCGACCCTGCGCGCCCGCAAGGAACGCGGCGGCAAGGCGTTCGCGGTGATGTGCGCCGACCTCGCCACCGCCGAGCGGATCGCGGCCGTCTCCACCGCCGAACGGCGCGCGCTGACCAGCCCCCGGCGCCCCGTCGTCCTGCTCCGCCGGCGCACTCCGGCCGACGGCCTGCGCCTCGCGGACCAGGTCTGCCCGGGCAGCCCGCACGTGGGCGTGATGCTGCCCTACACCCCCGTCCACACCCTGCTCCTGGGCCTGCCCGGTGATCCGCCCGGCCCCCGGGTGCTGGTGATGACCAGCGGCAACCGCTCGGGCGAACCCATCGTCACCGACGACGCCGAGGCCCTGGACCGGCTCGCCTCACTGGCCGACGCCTGGCTCACCCACGACCGGCCCATCGCCTCGCCGTGCGACGACTCGCTGCTGCGGGTCCGCCCGGACGGCACCGAACAGGTCCTCAGACGCTCCCGCGGCTACGTCCCCCGCTCCCTGCGGCTGCCGGTGCCCGTCCCGCCCGTGCTCGCGGTCGGCGGCGACCTGAAGAACGCGCTGTGCCTGGCCGAGGGCGAGCACGCCTGGTTCGGGCCGCACATCGGTGACATGGGCGAGCTGGCCACCCTTGAGGCCGCCGAGCGCGCCGAACGGCACCTGACCCGGCTGACCGGAGTCACGCCGGCGCTGGTCGCCGCCGACCGGCACCCCCGATACCACTCCACCCGGCGGGCCCGCGACCGTGCCGCCCGGCTGCCCGACGGCGCCCTGCGGCTGGTCCAGCACCACCACGCCCACATCGCCTCCGCGATGGCCGAAGGCGGCCTGGACGGCACCACACCGGTGATCGGCGTCGCCTTCGACGGCACCGGATACGGCGACGACGGCACCATGTGGGGCGGCGAGATCCTGCTCGCCGACTACACCGGCTACCGGCGCTTCGCCCATCTGACCCCCGCCCCGCTGCCCGGCGGAGACGCCGGTGTGGCCAACCCCTGCCGGCTGGCGCTGGCCCGGCTGTGGGCGGCCGGCCTGCCGTGGGAGCCGGACCTGCCCAGCGTGCGGGCCTGCACCGGGACCGAACGCACCGTTCTGCACCGGCAGTTGGAGCGGGGGCTGGCCTGCGTGCCGACGTCCGGCATGGGCCGCCTGTTCGACGCCGTGTCGTCGCTTGTGGGCGTGTGCCACCGGGCGGAGTACGAGGCGCAGGCCGCGATGGAGCTGGAGGCGGTCGCGCTCGAGGCCGTGGACGCGGACCGCGGGGCCTACCCCTTCGGACTCTCCCGGCCGGGACACATCGACCCGGCGCCCATGCTCCGCGCCCTCCTGGACGACCGGCGGCGCGGCACCCCCGCACCGCTCCTCGCGGCCCGCTTCCACCGGGGCGCCGCACGGGCCGTCGCCGGCATCTGCCGGCGCGCCCGCGCGGAGACCGGCCTGACCACGGTCGCCCTGACCGGAGGCGTCTTCGCCAACGGCCTGCTGGAGGAGGAGTGCACCGCGCTGCTGGCCGGGGACGGCTTCACGGTCCTGCGGCACGGCGAAGTCCCCCCGAACGACGGCGGGTTGGCGCTCGGTCAGCTCATGGTCGCGGGAACAGCAACCCACCACGAGACGGAGTGACCCCATGTGTCTGGCAGTGCCCGGCAAGGTCGTGTCCATCGACCATCGCGCCGACCCCCTCACCGGGCTGATCGACTTCGGCGGAGTGCGCAAACAGGCGTGCCTGGAGTACCTGCCCGATGTGCGGGTGGGGGAGTACGTCATCGTCCACGTCGGCTTCGCGCTGCAGCGCCTGGACGAGGAGTCGGCACGCGCCTCCCTGGAGCTGTTCGAGCAACTGGGGCTGCTGGAGGAGGAGTTCGGGGACGCCTGGGAGCAGGCGGCCCGGCAGGAGAGCGGGAGTGAGGCGCGGTGAAGTACATCGACGAGTTCAACGACCCCGAGCTGGCGCGCCGGCTGCTGGACGAGATCGGCGCCACGGTCACCCGGCCCTGGGCGCTGATGGAGGTCTGCGGCGGCCAGACCCACTCCATCATCCGCCACGGCATCGACCAACTCCTCCCGGAACAGGTCGAGTTGATCCACGGCCCCGGCTGCCCGGTGTGCGTCACGCCGCTCGAGGTCATCGACAAGGCCCTGGACATCGCCGCCCGGCCCGAGGTGATCTTCTGCTCCTTCGGGGACATGCTGCGCGTGCCCGGCACCGACCGGGACCTGTTCCGGGTCAAGGGCGAGGGAGGCGACGTACGCGTCGTCTACTCACCGCTGGACGCCCTCGGCCTCGCCCGGAAGAACCCCGACCGGCAGGTGGTGTTCTTCGCCATCGGCTTCGAGACCACCGCCCCGGCCAACGCCATGGCCGTCCACCAGGCGCGCCGCCTGGGTCTGGACAACTTCAGCCTGCTCGTCTCCCACGTCCGGGTCCCGCCCGCGATCGAGGCCATCATGACGGCGCCTCAGTGCCGGGTGCAGGGCTTCCTCGCCGCCGGGCACGTGTGCAGCGTCATGGGCACGGCCGAGTACCCCGGGCTGGCCGACAAGCACCGGGTTCCGATCGTCGTGACCGGCTTCGAGCCGCTGGACATCCTCGAGGGCATCCGCCGCGCCGTGCACCAGCTGGAGCGCGGCGAGCACCGGGTGGAGAACGCCTACCAGCGCGCCGTGCGCGAGGAGGGCAACCCGGCGGCCCTGCGCATGCTGGAGGACGTGTTCGAGGTCGCCGACCGCAACTGGCGCGGCATCGGCCGCATCCCCGCCAGCGGCTGGCGGCTGTCCGACGCCTACCGCGCCTACGACGCCGAGCACCGCTTCGACGTCACCGGCATCCGCACCGAGGAGCCCGCCGTGTGCCGCGCCGGCGAGGTGCTGCAAGGACTGATCAAGCCCACCGAGTGCGAGGCGTTCGGGAAGGCCTGCACCCCGCGCACCCCGCTGGGCGCCACCATGGTCTCCAGCGAGGGCGCCTGCGCCGCCTACTACCTGTACCGCCGGATGAACACCCCGGCGTCACAGGAACCGCAGGTCCGGCAGGTATCTGAGATTCCGCAGGTCTCGCACGAGGAGATGAACCCCGTTGGCTGACATCGCCACGCCCGGGACGGAGGTCGTCGACCCCGCGAACTGGAGCTGCCCGGCACCCCTGCGCGACCAGCCGGTCGTCGTCATGGGGCACGGCGGAGGCGGCGCCCTGTCCGCCGAGCTGATCGAGCACGTCTTCGCCCCCGCCTACGGCAACCCCGTCCTCGCCGCCCTCACCGACTCGGCCGTCCTCGAACTCGGCGGCGCCCGGCTCGCCTTCTCCACCGACTCCTACGTCGTACGGCCGCTGTTCTTCCCCGGCGGCAGCCTCGGCGACCTCGCCGTCAACGGCACGGTGAACGACCTCGCGATGAGCGGCGCCCGGCCCGCCTACCTGTCGACGGCGTTCGTCCTGGAGGAGGGCGTGGAACTGGAGGTCGTCGGCCGGGTGGCGCGGGCCGTCGGGGCGGCGGCGAAGGCCGCGGGCGTCACCGTCGCCACCGGCGACACCAAGGTCGTGGAGTCCGGACACGGCGACGGCGTCTACGTCACCACCGCAGGCGTGGGACTCGTACCCGACGGGGTCGACATCCGCCCGCAACGCGCCCGGCCCGGCGACGCCGTGATCGTCAGCGGGCCCATCGGCCTGCACGGCGTGGCGGTCATGAGCGTGCGGGAGGGCCTGGAGTTCGGCGTCGAGATCGCCTCGGACACCGCGCCCCTCGCGGACCTCGTGGCGGCGATGCTGGCGGTCACGAAGGACATCCACGTGCTGCGCGACCCGACCCGGGGCGGCCTCGGCGCCTCCCTGAACGAGATCGCCCACGCCTCCGGCACCGGCGTCCGCCTGCGCGAGCGGGCCGTCCCGGTCCCGGAGGAGGTGCAGAACGCCTGCGGCTTCCTCGGCCTGGACCCGCTGTACGTCGCCAACGAGGGCCGGCTGGTCGCCTTCGTGCCCCCGGAGCACGCCGAGGCGGTGCTGGCGGCGATGCGGGCACACCCGCAGGGCGCCGGCGCCGCCCTCATCGGCGAGTGCGTGGCGGACCACCCGGGCATGGTCGTCGTCGCCACCGGTCTCGGCGGCACCCGGGTGGTGGACCTGCCGCTGGGCGAGCAACTGCCCCGCATCTGCTGAGCCGCGCCCCGGGCCCGTCCTCAGCGCGGGGCCGGGTCCGGTTCGGCCGGCCGGACCTCCGTGATCTCCAACTCCCGTCCGCTGCGCAGCTCCTGGGAGGGCCGGTCGCAGCGCGGGCACCAGAAGAACGGCGGCATGCCCACCGCGAACTCCTCGGCGCACGGCGCGCACCAGGCGCGCGCCGTGACCTGCTCGACAACCAGTTCGGCCGCGGCGAGTGCCGTGTCCTGCCGGGCCACCTCGAAGGCGAAGTGCAGTGCGTCGGGCACCACACCGGCCAGCTCGCCCACGCGGACGGTCACCGCCGAGACGGTGTCCGTCCCGTCCGCGCGGGCGAGTTCGCCGGCCTGCTCCACGATCGCGGTCGCGATCGACAGCTCGTGCACGGCCGGCTCAGCGCGGGCGCTTGGCGCCGGAGCGCAGATTGCTCATGCGCCAGATGCGCACCTCGCGCACGATGCCCGGCATTTCCCGGACGAGCAGCGCGAGCGTGACAGCGCCGACCAGCACACCCTGGGCGATCAGCACCCGTTGTGCCGTCGTCCCCGTGCGCGCCGCGCCGCAACTCCTTGCCGCTGGTCGCTTTCCCATCCCGATGCCCTTCCGCTTGCGCATCCCGCCGGTCATCCCGGCGAGATGTTCGGCATGATCTTCATGATGGCGTTGTGCCGCTTCCAGTGGATCCCGGTGGAGCGGCGCGCGTCGGAGGTGCCGTCCCTGTGGTGTCCGGTCTGGTGCTGGTACGGGCCCTTGTTGCCCTGGTGCAGCCCGGGCACGTGTGTCGGTGTGTCGGGCTTCGCCTGGGGGCGGCCCACCCGGATGGCGCTCATGACTGTTCTCCTCTCCGGTCCTCACGACCGCTCGGTCAGCTCGGTGAAGAACCGCTCGACGGCCGGCCACACCCGGCCCCCGCCGGCGAGGCCCCGCCACTCCCGGCGGACCAGCGCGACCATCCGGAAACAGTCCTCGACCGGCACGATCCAGTGGTGGTCCATGCCCCGCACGGTGTTCACCAACAGAGCCTCCACCTCCGGCGCCATGGTCGCCAGCGGTGGACAGGCCGCGCGCATCACCGCCCAGCGGCCGGCGTCGACCTCCCAGCGCATGGCGCCGGCCGGGCTCGGGCCCTGCGCGGTGACCGTGCCGTCGGCCCGCGGCACGAAGAACACCAGCCCCACCGGCACCCCGAGCGGGGCGGTGTCCACCGGCTCCAGACGCACCCGCCGGCGCGGCACCAGCAGGTACCGGCCGCCGCCCGCGCCGTCCCCGGCGAACAGCACCGCGCACGCCCCGCAGGCGCACAGCAGCTCCGCGCGCTCGGCGGCGTACAGATGGCGGTGCTCCTCCGGCACGGGCTGTGCGCACAGCTCGCACCGCTCGGGGCCGTCCCGTTCGGCGGCGGAGCGGATCACCCGGGCCAGCGCGCCGTCCACGCTCACCGCGCCTCCCGTACCAGCAGGGAGTCGAGCGGTACGAAGGCGGGGGCGGGCGGCGCCGGCAGCTGTTCGACCGCCGTCAGTTCCGGCGCGGCCGCCAGCACCGCCTCCCGGACCGCGTCCGCAACCGTGGGCCCGCCACCGCAGCCGGAACCGCAGCCGCCTCCCTCGCTGACCCGCACCCGGGCCACCTCGCCCTCGACGCCGACCAGTTCCACGTCGCCGCCACGCTCGCGCACGGCGGGCCGGAGCCGGTCGACCGCGCGTTCGGCCCGGCGGGCGGGCGGCTCCGGGTGCAGCCCGTGCAGCACCAGCAGGTGCCCCAGCAGTTCGTCCCCGGCCAGCTGCCCGGACAGCTGCTCTGCGGCGAGATCCAGCACCCGGGCCAGCGCCTCGCCGTACACCTCGGTCAGCACCCGGACCGCCTCGACGGCCGTGGTCCCGGCGGGACCCGGCGCGGACTCAAGACCGGCCAGCAGCTCGTCCAGCCGGGCCAGCCGCGCCTCCACCTCCGGATCCGCCAGACGCCCGGCGTCAGCCATGGTTCGCCCCGTACGTCGGCGAGTGCACCGTCGTCAGCGTCCTGCCCTTGCCCACGTACATGTGCACCCCGCAGGGCAGACACGGGTCGAAGCTGCGCACGGTGCGCATGATGTCGACGCCCTTGAAGTCGTCCGGACCGTTCTCCTCGAAGATCGGCTGGCCCTGCACGGCGTCCTCGTACGGGCCCGGGGTGCCGAAGCTGTCACGGGGGCTGGCGTTCCACGGGGTCGGCGGGTACGGGTGGTAGTTCGCGATCTTCTTGTCCCTGATCACCAGGTGGTGCGAGAGGACACCGCGCACCGCCTCGTGGAAACCGCAGCCGATCGCCTCGTCCGGCACCTCGAAGTCCGTGAAGATCTTCGTCTCGCCGGCCCGCAGCAGTCCCATCGCCTCCTCGAGGAACTGCAGGGCCATCGCGGCGGCGTAGGCGACGAAGTAGGGCCGGGCGCGGTCCCGTTCGATGGTGTTGCTCCACTTGGGGATGTGCCACTCCAGCGTGGTCTCCGGCAGCGACTCGCCCTTCGGCAGGGTGATCCGCACACTGCTGCCGGTTGCCTTGATGTACGGCGTGTCGACCAGGGCGCTCAGCGCGGTGGACCACAGCCGGGCCAGCGGGCCGCCGCCGGTGTCGAGGGCGAGGTGCTGACCGGTCTCCGGGTGGTACCAGCGCGGGCTCATCACCCAGCTGTACTTGTCGCCGAAGTCCCGCTTCTGCGGCACCGGCACGGTGGTCTGGTTCCACGGGTGGCGCATGTCGACGGGGTTGCCCAGCGGGTCGTGGGTGACGAACGGCTGCTCGTTGACCCAGTCCTCGTAGTAGGAGCTGCCCAGCATGATGCGCAGGCCGAGGTTGATGTCGATCAGGTTGTTGGTGACGAGCTTGCCGTCGACGATGATGCCGGGGGTGACGTACATCGCCTTGCCCCACCGGTTCATGTTCTCGTAGCGGTAGTCCACCACGTCCGGGTTCTGGAAGGCGCCCCAGCACCCCAGCATGATCCGGCGTCGGCCGACCTCTTCGTAGCCGGGCAGGGCCTCGTAGAAAAAGTCGAAGACGTCGTCGTTCATCGCCACCGCCTTCTTCACGAAGTCGATGACGCGCATCAGCCGGGCGAGGTAGTCGGTGAAGGTGTTCGGCTGCGGCATGGTGCCGACCCCGCCGGGATACATGGTGGAGGGGTGCACATGGCGGCCCTCCATCAGGCAGAACATCTCCCGGGTGACCCGGCTGACCTTCAGCGCCTCCTTGTAGACCTCGCCCTCGAAGGGGTTGAAGGCCTTCATGATGTCGGCGATGGTCCGGTAGCCGTGGATGTCCCCGCGCGGCGCGTCGGTGCGCTCGGCGCGGGAGAGCAGCCCCGGGTTGGTGGCCTTGACCATCGCCTCGCAGAAGTCCACGAACACCAGGTTGTCCTGGAAGATCGTGTGGTCGAACATGTACTCGGCGGCCTCGCCGAGGTTGGTGATGTGCTCGGCCATCCGCGGCGGTTTGACGCCGTAGGCCATCTGCTGGGCGTAGTTGGAGCACGTGGTGTGGTTGTCGCCGCAGATGCCGCAGATCCGCGAGGTGATGAACCCGGCGTCGCGCGGGTCCTTGCCCTTCATGAACACCGAGTAGCCGCGGAAGAGCGAGGAGGTGCTGTGACACTCCACGACTTCCTGGTTGGCGAAGTCGATCTTCGTGTAGATGCCGAGATTGCCGATGATCCGGGTGATCGGGTCCCAGGACATGTCCACGATCTGCGCGGGCTTGCGCGCACCGGCCCGCGTGGTGTCGGTGGTGGTCATCCTGGTTCCTGCCCCTCGTTCGTCGTACGCATGGGTCTGTGGTGGCCTTCCGTCAGGGACGCCAGTGGGGGTCGTAACCGGTGGTCAGTTCCGGTCCGTTGTGATGCCACTTGGGTTCGCGGTTGACCGCGATGCTGGTCAGCCCGCGCAGCCGGCGGATGACCGCCCCGTACGGCTTGATCAGCGCGGACGACAGCGCACCGCCGGTCGGCTCGTCCATGAACGGCATGAACGCGTCCGGGAACCCGGGCATGGTGCAGCCGATGCAGATGCCGCCCACGTTCGGGCAGCCGCCGATGCCGGCCATCCAGCCGCGCTTGGGCACGTTGCAGTTCACGACCGGACCCCAGCAGCCCGTCTTCACCAGGCACTTGGGGGAGTTGTAGTCCCGGCCGAAGTCGGCCTGCTCGTAGTACGCGGCCCGGTCGCAGCCCTCGTGCACCGTCTTGCCGAACAGCCACTGCGGACGCAGCATGTGGTCCAGCGGGGGCGGCGGCGCCGCTCCGGCCGCGTGGTAGAGCACCCAGATCAGGGTCTCCATGAAGTTCTCCGGCTGGATCGGGCAGCCGGGCACGTTCACCACCGGCAGCGCGCCCTGCGACTTGAAGTCCCAGCCCAGATAGTCCGCGAGCCCCATGCAGCCGGTGGGGTTGCCGGCCATGGCGTGGATGCCGCCGTACGCCGCGCAGGTGCCGGCGGCCACCACCGCCCAGGCTCTGGGCGCCAGCTGGTCGATCCACCAGTTGAGGGTCTGCGGCTCGCCGGTGTCCGGGTCGTTGCCGAAGGACGTCCAGTAGCCGTCGCCCTCGATGATGTTCTGGTTGGGGATCGAGCCCTCGATGACCAGGATGAACGGCGACAGCTCCCCGCGCGCCGCCGCCCGGTAGGGGGCCAGGAAGTCCTCGCCGCCCAGGCTCGGGGAGAGCACCTTGTTGACCAGGTTCACCTTCGGCAGGCCCGGGATGAGCCCGAGCACCAGGTCCTCGATGGCGGGCTGCCCGGCGGCCGTCAGGGACACGGTGTCGCCGTCGCAGCTCATGCCCTCGGAGATCCAGAGGATGTGGATCTCGTCGAATCCGTCCCCGCGCGCCTTCGCCCGGCTGGGTTCGCGGGTCACTTCGGTGGTGCCGCTCTGCGTGGTCATGTCCTCGGCCTCCGCTGCAGTCGGTCCCGGAGTCGGTCGTAGGCCGCGGCCACCGGGGCCGCGAAGGTCAGGGCGGGCGGGTGGTCGGGGGCGCTCGGGTGCGGGCGGGTCGGTGCGCCCGCCTTCCCCTGCGCGATCAGCCGGCCCAGCCGGTCCAGGTCCGGCTGCGAGACGTGCTGCCGCAGCTGTGGCATGAGGGTGCCCTCCTCTTCCCGGATGTGTTCCGCCACCTCGTGCCGCAGCTGCTCGACCAGTTCGCCGGTGCGCTGGTCGCCCTCGCCGAGCCGGTCGAGTTCGAGGAGGATCTGCTTGACCCCCATGTGCTCGCTCAAGTGCTCGTCGACCTCCCGGTCGCCGTCCGGCAGCACCTTCCTGGCCAGCGGGTAGAGATGCATCTCCTCCAGCGCCGCGTGCTTGGACAGCTCCCGCACCAGCAGCTCCACGACGCCGCGGCGCTGCCGGTCGGAGGCCGCGGCCTGGTAGTCGCGGAACAACTGCTCGACCATCCGGTGGTCGTGCGTGAGGACGTCAAGGGCGTCCATCGAACCGTCCCTCCTCCGGCCGGCCGGCCGGACGCTCGGGGGGCCGCGGGGGCTGCGGCCGCAGTGGCCGGCCCGGGCCCGGTGGGCCGGCGGGGCCGAGGGGTTCGACCTCGTCGGGCCGGAAGTAGTGGAAACGGCCGTACCAGCCGTGCAGTTCGGCGGCCGGGTCGTCGTCGACCGTGACCGCGAGATGGACGCTGCCGTCCACGTCGTGGAAGACCGCCGCGACCTGCGCGGTGCGGCCGGCCAGGAACATGTCCTGCGCGTCGGCGCCCCGGCCGCGCGGGCGCAGCCGCACCCGGCTGCCGCCGCCGACGCGCACCCCGTCCACGAGCACCGTGTCGGTCGCCGGGGACAGGCCGTCGTCGCCGCCCTCCTGCCACCAGGCGGGCCGGTCGGCGGGCGGGGCCGCCGGCGTCAGGGAACGGATCGCGCCGTGCAGCCGCTCGAAGACCTCGCGGGGCATGGCCTCCACCCGGTCCACGATCTGCGCGGCCCGTGGGTCGGTGGCCCTTGCCTCGGCCTTCTCCTCGTCGGTCAGCAGCATGGTGCGCAGCGTGAGGATCTCGTCGATCTCCGCCGCGTCGTGCAGGTCGCCCGGACTCTCCGGCGCCACCTGCGGCCAGTCCGGCAGGATGATCGGGGCGGACAGCGCGGCGGCGCCGGTCGAGCCCTCCTGGGCGGCGCCGCCGAGCACGGGGAACGTGAACGCGTTGCGGCAGCCCCGCGCCTGATCGGCGAGCGCCTCGGGCGGATCGATCAGGGACACGAACTCCACGCCGTCCCCGCCGAGGAGGGTGTGGGTGGCGATCAGCGCCTGCCGCAGCGCCTCGCCGCGCGGGGCGTCCGGGTCCGCCGCCTCGCCGGTGTTCTCGGTGCGGACCCGCAGCCGGTACAGCTCCGGCGCCAGCGGCTCCGCCACGACCGTGACGGCGCCCCGCACCTGACGGCGCCGCCGCACGGTCCGGCCCGCCCCGTCCGGCAGCGGCTCGGTGTCCGTGCCGGCCGCCGCCGCGACGAGCGCGGTACGGCCGCTGCCGGTCAACTCCTTGAGCGGCAGCGCGAGTTCGCTCTCGCGGGGCACCGCCTCCTCGAACGACAGGTGTGCGGCGCCGTCGGCCGTGCGCAACGACTCGACCGGCCGGTGCTCCCCGTCCGGGCAGGCCGCCTCGATCTGCTTGTCCTGCATCTGCAGATACCGCACCCGCACCCGTACGACCGCGTCCGCGTCCCGGGCGCGCAGCAGGCACTCGGTCTGCTGGTACCAGGAGTCCGCGGAGCCGGAGATCCCCGGCGTGACCGGTCCGTCCCGCTCCACCCAGTCCCGGGGCAGCAGGACGCCGAACTGCCAGCGGACCCGGTTCTTCGGCGAGGACCGGCGGTAGGGGTAGAGCAGGTACCCCTCGTAGAGCACGGCGTCCGCGACGGCGCCGATCTGCTCGAAGGCGTCACCGGCCGGGCCGCGCGGCGCACCGGCGCACCGGTCGTCCAGCACGGCGGCGCGCGCCGCTCCGCCCTCGCCGCTTCCGTCGGGCATGCCGCCTCCTCGTCGCAGGTCTGCCGGCCCACTCCTTCCACCACGGTCACACCGGTCACAGACCCGCGCCCCTCCGGCGCACCGCCATTGCGCCGCGCGGGGGAAAACGAGAGCCCGTCAGGGCCTGTCGACACGCTGGGTGACGGGAGCAGGCGGTGGCTGCCCGCACGGACTGCTGGAGCGGCGAAGCCGGGACAGTCGGGCAGGGTGAAGACGCGTTGGCCGGGCACCCGGAGGACACCCCTCCCTTCAGGGCCGTCGTGCCCGTACCCGTTGGCGAGGGCGCTCAGCCAGTCGTCGGGGCGAGCACGGCGCCGACGTAGAACAGCACCAGTCCGGTGTCGGCGGCGAGCCCCAGCGGCTTCGCGTCGAGCAGCCCGAGCAGCAGTCCGGCCGCTCCCACCGCCTTGAGCAGGGCCAGGGCGGGGAGCCACGCGCGGGGCACGACCGGCGCCTGGCGCGATCACTGGCTGGCCGCAGACGAGCGCGAGGGCCGGCCGGTCCGGATCGGCGCGGTCACCGAGCACCTGCTCGCGGCGGGGGCGCTGGCGCCGGCGGCCGTCCGCTGAACCGGCGGGCCGGGCCTCTCAGGGCAGGCGTTCCAGGACCACCAGGGCCGCGTCGTCGCCCAGGTCGCCGTGCACGTGGTGCAGCAGGCCGCGGCGCAGGGCGGCCACCATCGCCTCCAGCGGCCGGCCGGCGTGCGCGCGCACGGAGGCGGCCAGGTCGTGGAAGCGGCCACGACGGTCGCGGCCCTCGATGAACCCGTCGGTGTACAGCACGAGACGGTCGCCGGGCCCGAACGGCACGGCCTGGGACGGGGGTTGGGCCGCCAGCAGGTCGCCCAGGCCGAGCGGCGCGCCGGGCTGCTCGGGCTCGTACGGCCGTGCCTCGCCGGCGTGGACGACATACGGCTCGGGGTGGCCGCAGTGCACGATGCGGGCCACGCTCTCGCCGGGCGGGAACTCCACCAGGAGCGCCGTCGCGAACCGCTCCGCGAACAGGGCGCCCGGGCCGTCGGGGCCCGGCCCGTCCGGTGTGCCGTCGAGGGCGGCGATCCGCCGGCGGGCCCGCTCGTCGAGCTGCTCCGCCACCTTCGTCAAGGACGGCTCCTGGTACGCCAGTTCACGGAACGCGCCGAGCAGCGTCGCCGAGGCGCCGACGGCCTCGAGCCCCTTGCCCCGTACGTCGCCGATCACCAGCCGGGTTCCGTACGGCGTGCTGAGCGCTTCGTAGAAGTCACCGCCCATCCGCGCCTCCGACTCGGCCGGCAGATACACCCCGCTCAGGGCGAGCGAGCCGATGCGGTGCGGGAGGGGATGCATCAGGGCGCGCTGCGCTGTCTCGGCGACCGAGCGGACCTGGCGCAGCTGCCGCTCCCGGCGCTGTCTGAGCGAGCACGCGGCCAGCGAGGTGAGGCCGACCACGAACAGGCTGCCGAGGGTGACGTCCGCGTCCGGGTGCCCGCAACTGCCGGCGTCCCACTGGAGCAGCCCCGTGATCACGAGCACCCCGCCGGCGAGCGCCGCCGTCGCCCAGCACGGCAGCAGCACGGCCGCCAGCACGGGGACGGCGGCCATCACCGGTGAGACGTGCAGCCAGTCCGGGGTGAGCAGATCGGTGACGGCGACGACCACCATGAGCAGCACGGGGGCCGAGGCCGGCAGTGCTCGGGTGGCGCGGCCCCAGGGAGCCCGGGCCGTGCCGCGGCGCGCGGGGTCGGGGGTGTGTCCGGATCCGGTGGGGGCGTCCTGGAGCTGGGAGGTGTGTGTGGTCATCGTCGCGGTGCGTGCCGTAGCGGGTCGAGGAGCCGGTGGGACCGGGCGGGCGGAGCCGGCGCAGGCGCCGACAGGCAGGTCAGCGCCGACGACAGAGGACGCAGCAGACGCTGGTCGGGGCCGCCGGTGCCGTCCGGCGGATCACAGCCATGGGCGCCGAGCCGGGCGAGGGCCTGGCGGGCGGCGGGCAGGGCGGGGTGCGGCCGGCCGCCGCGGCAGGAGTAGGCGCACAGTGCGGTCGTCCGCAGCAGACGGGCGTACGGCTGCGCGAAGGCGGAGCCGGGGCGGGAGCCCTCGGCCGCGCCGGGGTGGGCGTCGAGGAGCCGGCCGGCCGCCGTGACCTGCCCGGCGACGTCGGTCAGCGTGCGCAGCACCCGGTGGTCCAGGTGCCAGCGGCGGCGCCGGGCGGCCGGCCGCACGTTCCAGCGCAGGCTCTCGTGCGCCTCGTCCACGGCGGCACGGGCCCGGATCAGGGCCGTACCGAGGTCGTCCTCCCAGGCCGGCCCGAGGACGCCCCGCGGCCGCTCGCGGCGTACGACGGCGTCGGCGAGGCCGTCCAGGCAGCGGGCGACCCGCAGCCGCAGGTCCTCCAGGGCCCGCTCGGCGGACCGTACGCGCACGGCCGGGAACAGCAGCACGCTGCACAGCAGCCCGGAGCCGATGCCCAGCAGGATCTCCGCGAGGTGGGCGGCCAGCTCGTCGGGGTGGCCGCCGCGCACCAGGGCGAAGGTGAGCAGGGCGGTCATCGGCACATGCAGTCCGTGGTGCCCGAGGAATCCGTGCCGGGCCAGCAGCGCGGAGGCGAAGACGACCAGGGCGAGACCCGCCATGGGGGGTCTCGCGTACAGCGCCGCGGGCACGGCGAGCAGGGCGCCGAGCAGGCATCCGGCGGTGTAGCGGGTGGCGGCGGAGACCGTGGCCGCCACCGTGGTCTCCACGATGAGGACGGCGGCGACGGCACCGGTGCAGGGCGCGGGGATGTGCAGCAGCCGCGCGCAGGCCTGCCAGGTCAGCCCCGCCGCCACGGCCGCCCGTGCGGCCTCGGCGCCGCCGGCCCGTCCGATCCGTGCCAGGAGAGCGGGCAACCGCGCGCTGAGCATGTCCCGTCCGTTCCTTCCCTCGGATGCCGTCGATGTCATCGGATGCCGCCGGACCTCTCCGACCGGGCACGGCCGCCCAGGATAATCGGACAAAAGGGGCATGAGGCAAATAAGAAGTAGGAAGAGACGGCCAAGGGCCGCCTTATGCGCAACCTGTTCAATTCTCAACCGTGTGGGGCGTGTTCGGGCCTCTGTCCAGTCGGCACGCGGGCCCGTACACTGCGGATCCGCGGCCATGGGGGGCGCCGCTGACGGGGGGAGTGAGCATGTCCGGAGGTCCGTACGGTCCGAGCCAGGGGTTCGCGGTGCCGCCGCCGGTCCCGCCCATGCCGACGAGCCCGCCGCCCGCGCCGCCGGACGGATGGCGCGCCGCCGCGGTCGCCCTGCTCAACCTGAGCGGTCTGGGGCTCGGATACGCGCTGCTGCGGCGGTGGGTGCTCATGGCCGTGTGCTGGGCGGCGACCGTCGTCCTGCTGCTCGTGGCGCTGCCCGCCGACGCCGACGGGGTCCCGTCAGCCGCCCTCGCCGGTTACGCCGTCGTCCTGCTGCTCGCCGCCCTCCACGGCGGGATCGCCGGACTGCGCACCCGGCTGTCCTGGCCGCCCAGGGCGCCGCTGGCCCTGCTGCTGGGGATCGTGCTGCTGGCCGTGCCGGCGGGCGGCGCGCTCTGGTACCGCGACGCCCACGACGAGGCCGTGGAACAGGCGCTCCTCGCCCGCCTGGACAAGGCCGACCTGCTGGTGGCGACGAGCGGCCGCCGGCCGTTCACGTCCGCCGAGCCGGGCTACCGGTCGGCGCTGGAGGTCTACCGCGACCTCGCCGAGCACCACGCCGGCTCCCGCGCGGCCCGGCGACTGCCCGACAGCCTGCGGATCTACTACACGACGGTCGGCGCGGCCTACGGCCACCAGGACTACTGCGACGCCGTCGAGCCGCTGAAGTACCTGCGCACGGTGCCCGGCACCCTGCCGAAGGGCCGGCTCGGGTCATTGGCGGGCTGGCCCGACGACCGGCTCGCGAACTCCCTGTTCGAGTGCGGGTCACAGCGCCTGACCGCCGGCGGGACGGACTGGGACGCCCGCTTCGGCGACCTGCTGGACACCTTCCCGCGCTCCGAGGCGGCGGCCAAGGTGTCCCCGGCCGTCGACGCGGCGGTACGGCGGGCGAAGAAGGCCGTCGACGGCAGCGAACCCTGCGCCGCGGTCCAGCAGTTGCGCGACCTCGACACCCGGATCGGCGCACTGGCGAAGTCGTCGGGCGACGCGGACGGCACGCTGGCCGAGGCCGCCGGGCAGGCCGGCCGCAGCGGCGACGCAGGCGAGTACGCCTGCGGCGTCGACCAGTACAAGGACGGCGACTTCGACGCCGCCCAGAAGACCATGGAGCAGTTCGTCGCCGACAACAAGAACGCCCGGAACGCCGCCCGCGCCAAGAAGATCGCCATAGCCGCCGAGGTCGCCCAGACGCTCCCGAAGGCCGGGAAGAAGCTGCCCACCACCGGCTCCGGCGGCGGCATCTCCGTCACGGTGAAGAACGCGAGCCCGCACGACATCACCGTGCTCTACACGGGCCCGGTCACCGGCAGCTTCACCCTGAAGGCCTGCGGCGGCTGCAAGGCGTACACCCTCGCCGAGACCCTGACGACCGGCTTCAAGCCGTGCAGCGACAGCTCCAGGCACTATCCGCAGCGCACCATCAGCCTCCCGGCGGGCACCACCTACTTCGTGCACAAGCCGAACGGCACCAGCACCGCGACCCCGGCCTCCGACACGGCCGCTCTGCGACCCGGGTACATCTACACGGAGTGCGCCTACACGACCCAGACGTTCGGATCCGGTTACTGACGGAAGGCCGTCAGCGGCAGGTACGACTCAGGGCCTCCCCGGTGTGTCCGGGCAGGCCCTGAGCACGCCTACTCGTTCTCCGGGCGCTCGCCCTTGGGGCCGCGGCCGCGTTCCGTCCTCGGGCCCCGGCTCCGCCACCGCTCGTCCTCCTGCAGGGACTCGTTGGCGACGGCGTTCGCGTCCTGGTCGGAGAGGCCGGAACGCTCGGCGTCCTTGCGCAGCCGCGCCCTTCGGGTGTCGTACTTCTTGCTGCCGGGTTCAGGCACGACGATCACCTCCGCTTCCCGGGTCCCCAGCGTTTTCCGACGGCAAACGGGGGTCCCGCGCCGGGGCCGGGACCTCAGCCGGAGGGGTTGTCCACGCGCAGGCGCACCTGCTCCTCGAGGCGCCGCAGACTGCTGTCCAGTGCGCCGAACACCGTCTCCTCGCCGGGATCGTGATCGGTGTCGAAGAACGACAGGTGCACGGTGACCTCGCTGGCCCCGCTGCCGATGCCGGACACCTGCAGCCAGCCGGTGTAGCTGCCCTGCTCGCGCGTGCCCCACTCCAGACGCATCTGGTCGGGCTCGGCCCGCAGCAGGGCGGGCATGTCGTGGCCGTAGCGGTCCTCGTGCACCGTGACGGCGGGCGGGTCCTCGGCCTCCACGTGCACGGCGTCGGGGAGCCATGCGTCGAGCTGGCCCATGTTGGCCGCCTGGTCGAAGACCTGCTCGGGCTGTGCGGGCATCGTGCGGGACCATTCGTACTCGCTCATGCTGATACCGCCCTCCGCTCGGGAGTCCTACCCCGACCGCGTGCCCCGTCCACGGCGCCCGAAAAGTCCCCCCCCGTGTCGCCGGCGGTGATGTCGAGTGCGGCGCGGCGGGAGCCGAGGGGCACGTCCGCCGAGGCGCTAGGCGACGGCCGCGCGTGCCGTTCGCTCCACCAGGGAGACGCCCTCGCTCATCGAGGCGCTGCCGTTGGACAGGACGGCGACGAGGTACCGGTGTCCCTTGACGGTGACCTGGCCGATGCTGTTGACGTCCCAGAGGTTGGTGGTGGTGCGCTGCAGCCAGCCGTTCTTCAGCGCCCGCGGCGTCCCGGAGGCGCCCGCGGCCGAGACGCCCCAGCTCTGCTCGGGCACGACCCGGCCCATGAGCGTGCGGATGTAGGCCCGGGAGCGCGCGTTCAGGCCGGTGGCGCCGGAAGGAGCCGTCGCGCTGCCGTCGAACACGTCCCTGAGCAGCCGTATCTGGTCGCTCGCGGTCGTGCGGGTCAGGCCCCACTTCCCGCCGGACCCGGCCGTGGTCGAGGTCAGCCCCAGCCGCTTGTTGGCCGCCGCCAGCCCGGAGGCCTGGCCGATCTGCCGCCACAGCGCGTCGGCCGCCGTGTTGTCGCTGCGCTCGATCATCGGCTCGGCATGCCCGCGCTCCTCGGCGGTGAGCTGCCGCCCCGCGTCCTGCGCCTTCAGCAGCAGCGCCGCGAGGATGTCGACCTTGACGATGCTCGCGGTGTCGTACGCGCTGTCCGTTCCGCGCACCACCGGGGTGCGGCCGGCTGCGTCCAGGTCCAGTACGGCGGCCGTGGAGTGCGGGGAGGCGGCCGGCGCGGGGGCGGCCGCGGCCGGTGCGGGGTGCAGGGCGGCCAGAGAGGCCAGGGCCGCGGCCGAGGCCAGGAGGGCACCGGCCCGTGAGCGTGCGGAGGCGGGGGAGAGGTGAAACGGCATGGCCACGAACGTAGAGAAAACGTGCGCCCGCCGACGTGGCGGCGGTCACCATCACGCGCGTTCCGGGCGAATTGTGAGAAGAGCCACCGGCCCCCTGCTCTTCTACGCACCGCCCGCCGATTCCTCTGGTCGGCGGGGCCCGGCGACACCTTCTCGCGAGCCTCTTGGGCACTCAGCCCGCCGACATCCGCATTGAGGTGCACGATGGTGGGGTGACACTCGACGGCCGGGCCCGGGAGACCGCCCCGAGCCCGCTCGCCGCCCGCCCGGCGCACTCCTGCCCGGCGAGGGGTACGTGGAGTGGAGGCGACGAAGCCGCCGGTGCGCGAGAGGAGGCGGTGACGATGACCCGGACACCTCCCACGACGGTCACACCTGTACGGCTGTGGCGCTGGCACAGCAACCCGCTCAGGCGGCACAGCGACGTCGTCGAGGCCTGGATCGTCCTGGCCACCTGGGTGCTCGCCGTGTTCGGCGGCGCCGCCGCCGGGCTCGCCGCGGCCGAGACCGCGGGTGCGGCCTTCTCCGCCCGCCAGGCACAGGTGCACGCGGTGTCCGCCGTGGTCACCGACGGCGTGGCGCGGACCTCGGCCTCCGGGTCGGGCTACGCCGACGGGCGGGTCTGGGCCACCGTGCGCTGGACGGACGCCCACGGCGCCGTGCACACCGACCGGGCGAAGGTCCTGCCCGGCGTCCCCGCCGGATCCCAGGTCACCGTGTGGACCGACCGCGCGGGGCATGTGGTCTCCGCGCCCGTCACCGGCGCCGCGGCGGACCTGCAGGCGGCCCTCACCGGCGTGCTCGTCGCCCCGTCGGCCGGTGCGGCGGTCTGGGGCGCGGGATGGGTGGTCCGCGGCCGGCTGATCAAGCGGCGCATGGCCGAGTGGGACGAGGAGTGGAAGCAGATCGGACCCCGGTGGGGGAACCTCAGCGGGGGACGCGGCTGACCTGCGCCTGCGCAGAGTCGCCGCAAGGTGCAGGCCAGACGCGAGGACGGCACGGCGGATGGCTGCGTGCCGGGGCGGGAAGGGCCACCCGCTTCTCGCGGATCCGGATTGCGCGGTGCACGGCTGCGAGCCGCTTCCCCGCGTCTGTTCTCGGTCCTTCCCGCCACCACCAGCACACCACGGAATCCGCCGTCCCACCAGGCCTGGCGCCCCTTCACGGCCGTACTCCCGCAGGGACCGTCACCCGAAAGGGTCGTTCCGCCGCCGCGCGGGGCGCCCCGGCGCATGTTCGGGGCCGGGCAGGTCAGACATCCGTCATGGACGGACCGACTCCCGGAAACCCGCTGCCGCCCCCGCGCGTCCCGCCGCACGCCGACGTCGTGTTCACGGCGGACTTCGGCTCCACCCGGCAATGGGTGGCCGGCCGCACCTGGGCGTATCCGGACTCAGGCCCGGTCAACCCGGGCGACGACAAGCTGGACCACCTGGTGCCCGACGCCGCCTACTCCCGCTCCGGCGTGTTCAGGGCCACTCGCCGGGCGGACGGCTACTGGGACACCGGCCTGCTGACCACCGAGGGGAGCGAGGAGGCGTTCACCGTCCGCTCGGGAGACATCCTCCAGGCGCGGGTAAGGCTGCCGGGCGAGGCCGGGGCGTGGCCGGCGATCTGGACCTGGCGCGACGGCGACCAGGAGATCGACGTGTTCGAGTACCACCCCGACCACCCGGACCTGCTGGAGTTCGGCAACCACGTGCGCGGCGCCGGCCACTCCTTCCAGGACGCCGCCGTCCGCCCCGGCGCGTGGCTGGACCTGCGCACCGAGTTCGGGCCGCGCTCGGTCGTCTGGTCGGTGAACGGCGCCCCGGTCTTCGCGGACCACCGCGGCGTGGGCCACGGCTGGCACGCCTACCTCATCGTCAACCTGTCAGTGTCCGCGGGCCGTTACCACCCGGCGCCCGCCGCCGACACGACCGAGATGTCCTTCGAGGTGAGCAGCCTGGTCGTACGCCGCCCCGCCCACCGCGACGCGCCGTGCGCCGGGACGCGGGGCAGCGCGCTCCGCGACGACCGGGCCCCGTGACCGACGAGCCGGAGCGCACCCTGTGCGGCCCGGCTCCGGTGCCCCGTACAACCTCTGGCCCTCCTCGCGTGTCCAGTACATGATCAGCCGGCCGTAACGGGCCGGGTCGTGTCCTGCGCCTTTTCCGAGGAGACACCCATCGTGCGCTCAGCCTTCCGCCCCGCCGCGACCTGCGTGGCCGCCACCGCGATCGGAATCGGCTTCCCCCTGCTCGCCGCACCCGTGGCGCACGCCGAGGACCCCGCCCCCGATCTCGTGGTCTCCGCGCTGCCCGCCGCCGCGCCCAAGCCGGGCGAGGTGTACGACCGGTCCGTCACCGTCACGAACAAGGGCACGGCGGCCGCGGACGGGCTGACCTTCCGGATCCGGCTGACCCGCGGCCTCGACTTCCCGGCGCACGTCGACGGGTGCACGTACTCCACCGACGCCGACCAGGTCGGGCAGGCGCTGTGCCGGCTGGACACGGTGGTCGAGCCCGGCGCGTCCGTCACCGTGCCCGTACGGTTCAAGGCGCTGCCGAAGGCCCTGATGGAGGCCGTCGAGTACGGCACGAGCCCCACCGGCGCGGTTCCGGGGGAGGGTTACGACGACAGCTACCGGCTGCTGAACCTCACCGCGGACAGCACGGCCGACCTTCACGCAGAGGGAGACCTGGCCGAGGGCGCGCCCGGCAGCAGGGTGACCGTCACGGCGACGCTGCGCAACGACGGCCCCGGCTGGATCCGGAACCAGCAGAGCGACGACCAGCCGGCCCTCATGGTACGGATCCCGAAGGGCACCGTGGCCGTCGAAGTGCCCGAGGACTGCCAGCCGTTCGGGATCGACGGCCCGACCGGACCGTCCGAGCCGGGGCATCCCGTGTACGTGTGCTCACCCGCGGACCACACCTTCGAGGTCGACCAGTCCCTCGACTACCCCTTCGTGCTGAAGATCGGCAAGAAGGCCGAGGACACCCAGGGCGCGGTGACGGTCAGCTCCGTGTACGGCATCCACCCCGACTTCGACAAGAATCCGGCGAACGACACGGCCTACCTGAACGTCGACGTGACCCGCGACGGCGACCCGGGCACGAGCACCTCCGGCGGCGGCACGAACGGCGGGGACTCCGGCGACGGCGGCACCACTTCGAGTGGCGGGGGCAACGACCCGCACGGCCAGTCGACCGGCGGCTCGGGAACCACGGGCACGACAGGAACCACCGGCACGACGGGCGCGACAGGCACGACGGGGACGACCGGCGCCTCGGGGACGTCCGGAACGTCGGGTGCGTCGGGCTCCGGCGGCAGCCTCGCGGCGACGGGCAGCGACGACATGCCGGTGCTGGCCGCGGGCGCGGTGGCCGTGACGGCGATCGGCGGCCTGGTGCTGGCGGCCGTACGCCGCCGGCCGGCCGGAAAGTGAACCCGGCCGGGGAGTCCGCCGTACGCCTCACGCCTTGCGCAGGACGACGAGGAGCACCAGCAGCACGGTCGCGCCGGCGGCCGTGCCGTGGGCGACCACGGCCGTGAGCGGGAAGTGCCGTTCGGCCGTGGCGGCCCCGTGGGAGTGGCGGCCGGAACTGGGCAGCCAGCGCAGCAGCATCATGAAGCCGAACGCGGCCACGATCAGCACCACCGCGCACGCGGCCCAGGCCGAACTCCGCACCCCTCCCACCACATAGGCGGTCCAGGCGGCCAGCCCGGCCACGGCCAGGGCCACATGCCCGAGCACGAGCCACAGCGGCAGTCGCGTCACACCGGGCGTGCGCTGCCGCAGACCGCCGTGCCGCACCCAGACCGTGGCGAGGTATCCGCCGAGCCCGGCGGTCAGCAGCCACGCGCACAGAACGAAGCCACGCATGCGTCCCGCCCCCT
Organism: Streptomyces sp. NPDC007189; assembly: GCF_040703635.1. Lineage (NCBI taxonomy): Bacteria > Bacillati > Actinomycetota > Actinomycetes > Kitasatosporales > Streptomycetaceae > Streptomyces > Streptomyces sp. NPDC007189. The sequence goes on along the minus strand of NZ_JBEYEY010000022.1, from coordinate 30,128 downwards.
GTCCTGTCTCCGACCGGCCTGCGACGGCGTCAGGCCCGCGTGGCCAGCACACCGCACAGCGCAGGAGGAGTCCGGACATCCATCCGCCGATTCACCCGTAGGGATGAAAAGTGGTGCTGCCGTCCCATGGGCCGCCGGAAGAGTGCAAGAGCGCGCCGTTCAGACCGAAAGCCGACCGCGCATCGCCCGGGCTTCGCCCACCCGTTGATCACCACGACCGGGCTTCGTACGCTCTCCCGATGGGACACGACGACCTTCCGATGCTCGAACTCGCCTTTCCCGGACCGGAACGCGACCGTGGCGTCGCGGCGATCCTGAACGGGGAGAAGACCGCGCTCACGGGCCTCATGGAGATCTACGAGCACGCCGGAGAGGCGGTGCCCCGAACCGGCCAGCGGTTCTCGGTACTCGACTCCGAGGGGCGTCCGGCCGTCACCATCGAGGTCGTCGACGTACAGGTCGTTCCCATGAAGGAGATCGACGACGACTTCGCGCACGCCGAAGGGCGCGGCTACCGCGATGCGAAGGAGTGGCGGGCGGCCCACGAGGAGTTCTTCCGGAGCGCCGGCGTGAGCGAGTTCCTGGGGCACACGCCGGTCATCGACGACGACACCCTCGTCGTCGCCGAACGCTTCCGGGTGGTCGAGGCCGACGCCCCGCGCGACCGCTAGCAACTCGCCGGTCCCCGCGGCGACGTCAGGAGGAACGCCGTCTTGCCCCGGGCCGCCCCGCCCACTTCAATGCTCCTACCTCCCACAGGAGAACACCTGTCCCACCACATCCAGTGAAGGGGTTCTTCTTGACCGCTCTACGCGTCACCGCCGTCACCGCGGCGGCCTGCGCCACCGTGCTCGCCGTCGCGCTGCCCTCCTCCGCGATCAACTCCTACAACGCCACACCCGCACCCGAACGCACCGAGGTCGGGGCGCTCGTGGCCACCTGGGACGACGACAACGACCCGGCGACCCCGGACCGCGTCGACTGGGTGTGTTCCGGCACGATGATCGACGCGGACACCTTCCTGACCGCCGCGCACTGCACCAGCGACTGGCCGGCCGGCGTCCGCTTCTACGTCTCGCTCGACCAGGACGTCCAGTCCGGGCTCGACGCCGCCGCGAAGAAGTACCCGGGCGACCCGGCCGCCCAGGCGAACGCCGTCGCCGTCGAAGGCGTCGCGCACACCCACCCCGACTATCCGGGCCCGGCCTCCGACCCGCACGACATCGCGGTGATCGAACTGCCCGCCGCGAAGGTCGCCTCCCGCTGGTCCTTCACCCCGGCCACCCTGCCGACGGCCGATCAACTGGGGGCGCTCGCACCGCAGGGCCTGAACTCCACCGACTGGTTCGTGGCCGGGTACGGCACCCAGGAGGCCGCCAACGGGCCCGGCGGCCAGACCCACCCCGGCGGCGGCGTCCGCATGAAGGCGCCCCTGACCTTCGACGCCCTCAACCCGGCCTGGGTCCGGCTCGCCATGACGGCCCCGCAGGGCAACGGCGGTGCCTGCTACGGCGACTCCGGCGGGCCCAACTTCGCGGTCATCGGCGGCAGGAACGTCCTCGCCGCCACGACCATCACCGGCGACACCCCCTGCTACGCCACCAACGTCGCCTACCGCCTCGACACGCCAGGAGCCCGGTCCTTCCTGGCGCCGTTCGTGAAGCTGCCCTGACGGCCAACGCCTCACGCCGAGCAGGTCATTGACAGCAAGGTAGCGGCGCCGCTGGATCAGTGGGGGACCCCACGTCCGGCGGCGCCGCTCCTTCTCGCCCACAGCCGGTGGGCCAGACGCCGGTCTCTGGTGACGACCGTCGAGGTACTGGTACATGATCAAGACATGGCGCAACCGGGAACTCGAAGGGGTCCCGGAACGTCGATCATGATGGACGCGCGAAGTGTGAACGGCTGCGGAGGACGTCGATGGGTGTGGCCCTGACCAAGGGCGGCAATGTGTCGCTGAGCAAGCAGGCCCCCGGTCTGACTGCGGTGACGGTCGGGCTGGGCTGGCAGGCGAACACCGGCTGCGAGCTGGACGGCAGCGCCCTGCTGTGCGACCGCACGGGCAAGGTGCTCTCGGACGAGCACCTCGTCTTCTTCAACAACCTCACCAGCCCCGACGGCTCGGTCAGCCACTGCGGCAGCGGCGCACCCGTCGACGGCGACGACCAGCGGATCGAGATCGACCTGACCAGGGTTCCGGACGAGGTTGAGAAGATCGTCTTCCCTGTGTCGCTCTACGAAGCCGCGAGCCGCGGCCGGTCCTTCGGCCAGGTGCGGCGGGCGCACATCCGCGTCCTCGACCAGGAGGGCGGCACCGAGCTGGCCCGTTATGACCTGGCCACCGGCGGCCTGTCCACCGAGACCGCGCTGGTCTTCGGCGAGCTGTACCGGCACGGCGCGGGGTGGAAGTTCCGCGCCGTCGGGCAGGGGTACGCCTCGGGACTCGCCGGCATCGCCGCCGACTACGGCGTGGCCGTGCTCAAGGACACCTCCCCGGCCCCGGCGCCGACCCCCGCCGTCCTACCGGGGACGCACGCGGCTGCGCCCGTGCCGTCCGCACCGCAGACGCCCGCTGATCCGTACCAGCCGTCCGTACCGCACACGCCCGCCGATCCGTACCGGTCGCCCGTTCCACCGAACCCGCCGGCCGCCGGTGCCCCCGCGCCGGACCCGGCGTCCCCCACATCCCCGTACACCACCGGGAGTTCCAGCGTGACCTGCTTCTTCGACCCCCACCACGGCCCCGGCACGACGACCGTCACCTGGTCCCCGCAGTGGGGCGTGCCCCGGCCGGTCCAGACCTGCGCCGCCTGCGCACAGCGCGTGCAGACCACGGCGCCGCCGTTCTACACCCCGCCCCAGCAGGGCTATCCGCAGCCCGTGCCGCAGGGCTATCCGCAGCAGGGCTACCCCCAGCAGGGATACGCGCAGCCGTACGCCGACCACGACCATCACCACCACGACGGCGGCGGCCGGCGTTTCGGCGCGGGCGCGCTCATCGGCGCCGGTGCGGCGGGCCTCATCGGCGGCGCGCTGCTCAACGAGGCGTTCGACGACGACGAACCGGACGTCGTGGTCAACAACTTCTACGAGGACTGAGTCCTCGGGACTCCGGGGACGGCCTCTCCCGTCCCCCCGCGGGGATGCGTCGGGTCCGGCGACGACGGCCGGACCGTCCCGGCGAGGCCCGTGCGCGCGACCGGACGCCTACAGTGGGTGGGCGCACATGAGTCGCCGGTGACGGCGAGGGCGGGGACGGGAGAGGGCTGTGCCGGAGAACGCCGCGGGCTTCGAGGACCCGTCCGCCGAGGTGCTCGCCGAGGCCGCCGCGGCGTTCGGGCTGCTCGCCTCCTCCGCCCGGCTGCATCTGATGTGGGCCCTGTCGGAGGGCGAGAGCGATGTCACGCATCTCGCCGACCGGGTGGGCGGAGCCCTGCCCGCGGTCAGCCAGCACCTGGCGAAACTGAAGCTCGCCGGGCTCGTCGGCTCGCGCCGGGAGGGCCGGCGGCAGATCTACTACATAGGCGACCCGGACGTCGTGGCGCTGGTCCGGGTGATGGTGGAGCAGCTGACCGCGCGCTCCGCGCAGGCGCCGGTCCCGGTCCGCCCTCTGCGGGGGAGCGGTGGCTGACAACGCCGTGCCCGGGGCCGGGCCGTTGCCGATGCGGTGCCGGGTGCCGTCAGTGTGATGAGCCCCACACCTTCATACAGAACACTTATATAAGGCGCGTACACTCCGGCTGCCATACCGTTTGCGGTCCGCACGGCGGTTCCATGAGGTGCCCCGCCTGTGAAGCGTGTGTGTATTTGTGCTGTTCGGGCCCCAGGTTTGTTAGATTGCGCAACCATGCAAGCAAGGCGGAGCCACGGGCTTCGCCCCGCCGGACCGTTCATGGGAGTGGGAGATGAGCGACCCGTGGGACGGGCCCGCCGGGCAGGCCACCCGCAGCCGTAGCGCGCGGGTGCCGGGGCAGCGCGTGGCCGAGCCCGACGGGACGCGCCAGCCGGGCGGCCGGGCGGCGGCCCGGGCGGCTGCCCGCGGGCGCGGCGGCACAAGGGGCCACCGGGCGCGCCCGGTGGGCCGTGCCAAGAAGGTCCTCAAGGGCCTCGGGATCGGCATGTCGGTCGTCATCGTGGTCACGGCCGGCGCGGGCTGGTGGTTCTACGAGCACCTGAACGGCAACATCCACAGCCTCTCGCTCGACGGCAAGGGCGGCAGCGAGAAGGCCGACGCCTTCGGCCGCACCCCGATCAACATCCTGGTGATGGGCTCGGACGGCCGCACCAACGCGGCCGACTGCAAGCTCGGCGGCGGCTGTTCGAAGACCGGGGTGCAGACCGGCAGCAACGCGGACGTGGAGATGGTGGTGCACATATCCGCCGACCGCTCCAACGCGACGGTGATGAGCATCCCCCGCGACACCATGACCCAGGTCCCGGCCTGCAAGGACAGCGAGTCCGGCCAGTCCACGTCCGGCTACTACGGCCAGATCAACAGCGCCCTGCAGTACGGTCCCGCCTGCCAGGTGGCCACCGTCCACCAGCTCACCGGCATCCCCATCGACCACTTCGTCAAGCTCGACTTCTCCGGTGTCGTGAAGATGTCCGACGCGGTCGGCGGTGTCCCCGTCTGCGTCAGCGACGACGTGTACGACACCTACTCCCACCTGAAGCTGTCCAAGGGCACCCACACCCTCAAGGGCGAGGGCGCGCTGGAGTTCGTGCGCTCCCGGCACGGCTTCGGCGACGGCAGCGACCTCGGCCGCACGATCTCGCAGCACATCTTCCTCAGCGCGATGATCCGCAAGTTCAAGAGCGCCGGCACCCTCACCGACCCCACCGCGGTCTACGGTCTGGCCGACGCCGCCACCAAGGCGCTGACCGTGGACGACGGCCTGGGCAGCGTGAAGAAGCTCATCTCGCTCGCGGCGGACGTGAACAAGGTGCCGACGAAGCGGATGACGTTCACGACGATGCAGACGGCCCCCGATCCGGACAACAAGGACCGGGTGGTGGTGGGCCCGGGCGCCAAGACCCTGTTCGCCACCATCGCCAACGACCAGTCGCTGACCACCGGCTCCGGCAAGAAGTCCACGGCGGCCTCGGCGACCGCGAAGGCCACGACCCCGGCCGTGCCCGCCTCGCAGATCGCCGTCACCGTCGAGAACGGCACCGCCGTCACCGGCCGCGCCTCGGCCATCGCGGCCGCGCTCACCGACCAGGGCTTCAGCTCCGGCACCACCACGGCCAACGCGCCGAGCCCCGCGACGACCACCACCCTCACCTACGGCACGGACCAGAAGGCGCAGGCCACGACCGTCGCCAAGGCGCTCGGACTGCCCACCTCGCATCTGCAGCAGGGCACCGGCACCGGTCTGACCCTGGTCATCGGCAGCGACTGGGCCAGCGGCACCAGCTACCCGGGCGGCAGCTCCTCGGCCGCGCCGGCCGACACCAAGACGGCCGTGGGAGGTGCCCACGCCTCGACCGCCGACCAGGCCAAGACCTGCGCCAAGGTCAGCCCGTACAAGACGGTCAGCCTCAACGGCGTCGCCATGACCCCGGCCCAGGCGTACGCGGCGGCGCGCGGCAAGCCCGACTCCGACGACTGAGCGGCGCAGCCCGCCGCGCTCGTCAGGGGCTGGCGATGTCGAAGCCGTACCGCAGGGGCTCGCTGGTGACGCCGTAGTCACGCCGGTAGAGGTACACCGCCTCGGCGCGTACGCCGCCGGGCGGTGCGGCCTCGATCCGGCAGGGGTACGTGACCTGGATCACGCGCGGCCGGCCGGAGACCTTCATCCGCAGCCCGGCCGCCGGCCCTCCCTCGAGCACGGCGGTCTCCCAACCCGTCACCTCGGTAGTCTCCACGGCGCAAAGTTTAGGGCTTGCGCGCGTTTCGGCCTGGTGAGCCGGGTCACCGGCTGTCCGCCGCACGCACCTGTGTCCCTGCGGCTACGCGGGCCGCTGGGAGGCGGCCGCGGCGGGGTGCAGGTCGGACAGGCTCAGGGGATGGGCCGGGGGATCGGGCAGGGCGATGCGGGAGGTCACCCGCAGATCGGGGCCGACGTGGAGCAGCTCGCCGGACGCGAGGAGCCGCCAGTCGGGGCTCTCGTCCAGGCGCTCGCTGGCCACGACGACCGACGGACGGTCGGCCAGATGCGCCGAGCGCACTCGCAGATGACCGTCCCGGCCGGCGTGGTCCAGCTGCCGCGTCCCGTGCGGGCCGCCGGCCGGGCGCCGCAGCGCGTACAGCTCGTGGGTGGCGGGATAGCGCAGGGCCCACAGCTCCCGGGCGGTGACGAGGACGACGTTGAGGGCGTAGAGGGGCAGGTTCCCGGCGACCCAGCGTGCCGCGGCCACCAGGCCGGCGGACACGTCCCCGCCGTGCGCCGCGGTCTCCCGCGTGACCAGGGCGAAGAACCGCTCGGAGTCGGTGTCCCCGCGCACGAGCGCGAGATCCTCGCCCAGATGCCGGTCCAGCTCGTCCAGCCCCTCGATCACCCCGTTGTGCGCGAACAGCCGCCCGTCCTGCTCGAAGGGATGGGTGTTGCGCAGGTCCAGGCCCCCGGTCGAGGCGTACCGGAGATGGGCGAGGAAGGTGGCCGACTCCACCTCCCGGGCCTCCCGGGCGAAGGCGCGGTCCTCGTAGGCGGCGATCGGCGCCTTGTGCACCTGCGGGGTGCCGTCCGCCGCGAAGAACCCGAGACCCGTGCCGTCGGGTTCGCGGTGACTCTGCGCGCTGAGGCTGTCGGGTGCGTCCAGCAGCCAGAACGTGGCGTGCGTGCGGAGCGGGGAGCTGGTCAGCCCGAACAGTCGGCACACGGCGTCCTCCTCGTCGCCCGTCTTCCGCCGGGCCCGTCATCCGGGCCACGCCCGGGCGACCATGGTCCCGCGCCGGGGACGTTCCCGCACGCACTGCCACGGGCGAGTCCGGTTTCGCGCGCGCCTGGCTGTGCTCCCGCCGGGGCTTCGTCAACCGGCCGTTCGCAGCGCCGAGTCGAGCGCGCCGTCGATCGTCGGGTGGGCGGAGACGAAGCCCGCCCTCTGCAGGGCGGCCGGTACGACGCGTGCGCTGCAGGTGATGCTCTCGGCGAACCCGCCGAGCGCCGCGCGCAGGGCGAAGGCGGGTACGGCGGCGAGCGCGGGCCGGTGCAGGGCACGGCTCAGCGCCCGGGTCACCTCGCGGTTGGTGACCGGTTCGGGCGCCGTGAAGTTGACCGGCCCGGACAGCTCCCCGGCGGTGAGGGCGAAGCGGAGCGCCGCGATCTGGTCCGTCAGCGAGATGAACGGCCAGTACTGGTCGCCCGATCCGAGCCGGCCGCCCAGACCGAGGCGGAAGAGCGGGAAGAGCCGGCCGAAGGCACCGCCCTCGGCGGCGACGACGAGACCGGTGCGCGGGTGCACCACCCGGATGCCGGCCTGCCGGGCCGGGTCGGCGGCCGCCTCCCAGGCGACGCAGACGCCGGCCAGGAAGTCGTCCCCGGCCGGCTCGCTCTCGTCCACGACGCGTGCGCCGGTGTCGCCGTAGTAGCCGGTCGCGGACGCGGAGACCAGGACGCGCGGCGGGTCGGCGCACGCGGCGCAGGCCCGCGCGACGGCGTCGGTGCCGCGCACCCGGCTGTCGCGGATCTCCCGCTTGTAGGCGGCGGTCCACCGCTTGTCGCCGACTCCCGCGCCGGCGAGATGGACGACCGCGTCGACACCGTCCAGCGCGCCAGGATCGACGCGGCCCGCGACCGGGTCCCAGTGCGCGCACACGCTGCCGTCGTGCGGGGCGGCGCCGGAGCGGCCACGGACCAGGCGGACCACCTGGTGGCCGTCCGCGAGGAGGGAACGGGTGAGGGCGGAGCCGATGAGCCCGGTCGATCCCGTGACCGCGACGCGCATGGCGTCCTCCAGAGGAGTGCGTGCTTCACCTGCCTGGTGTGCCGCACGATACCCCAGTTGCTTGCAGGTTCAAGGAAGCGCCCGCGTCACCGGGACGCCTTCACCCGGCGTACGAGGTCCACGGCGGCCGGCGGCCAGTCGGGATACGCGAAGTCGAACCCGGCCGCGCTGAGCCGGCCCGGGACCACCCGGCGGCTCTTGAGCAGCAGCTCGGTGTCCGAGCGCAGCGCGAACGCCCCCAGCTCCGCCATCCACCGGGTCGCCGGCAGGCCCACGGGAACGCCCCGCGCCGCGCGCAGCGCCCGCATGAACTCCCGCTGCGGCAGCGGGCCGGGAGAGGCGAGGTTGACCGGCCCTTCGAGGTCGTCCCGGTCGATCAGGAACTCCACCGCCCGTACGAAGTCGGCGTCGTGGATCCAGGACACGTACTGCGCACCACCGGCGACGGGGCCGCCCAGCCCGAGCCGTACCAGCCCCAGCAGGACGTCGAAGACCCCTCCGCGGTCGGGGCTCATCACCATCGCGGTGCGCAGGGCCACCTTCCGCGTCGCCGGCACGGACGCTTCGGCCTGGGCGCGTTCCCAGTTCCTGGCGATGTCGATGCTGTAGGCCCAGTAGCCGGGGACGCCGGACTCCGAGCCGCCGATGACGCCGGTCGCCTCGTCGTTGGGCGCGTCGAAGCGGTGGGCGTAGATGGTCGCCGTACTCATGTGCAGCCACACCCGCGGCGGACGCGACGCGGCGGCGATCGCTTCGCCCACCACGCGCGCCGAGTCCACCCGCGAATCCATCATGGCCCGCAGGTTCTCGGGCGTGTAGCGGCAGGAGACGCTGCGCCCGGCCAGGTTGACGACGACATCGCTGCCGTCGATCACCTCGGCCCAGCGGCCGAGCGTGGCGCCGTCCCAGCCGACCTGCCGCTCCCGCGTCGGATGCCGGGTCAGCACGGTGACCTCATGGCCGGCCGCCGTCAGCGCACGGTCGAGAAGCGTCCCGACCTGTCCGGTTCCCCCGGGCAGAATCACCTTCATCGAGCCCCCTAGGTTGGTGCACCCAGACTACCCCCGCTTTTGAACGCGTTCAAAAGCGGGGTGCAAGCGGGCGTGCAAGGGGAATGGAGCGGAGGCGGCGGCCGGACGTCAGGAGGGCTGGGCCAGGGCGGCGACCTCGGCCGCGGTCAGGGTCCTGCCGAGGGACCGGAGGGGCCCGCCGGTAATTCACTGGACAACTCGCCCGAACGCGGCGAGCGTTGGCGCAATGGAGCAGGAGAGGATCTGGGACGCTGCCGTGGCCCAGCGATACGACACGCCCGGCACCGGCATGTTCGCGCCCGAGGTGCTGACGCCCACGGTGACCCGTCTGGCCGAGCTGGCGGAGGGCGGAGCGGCGCTGGAGTTCGCGATCGGGACCGGCCGGGTCGCGGTCCCGCTCGCCGAGCGGGGCGTCCCCGTCACCGGCATCGAACTGTCCGGGCCGATGGTGGAGCAACTGCGGACCAAGGCCGACGAAGCCACGATCCCCGTCGTCATGGGCGACATGGCGACGACGCGCGCCCCGGGGACGTACAGCCTCGTCTACCTCGTCTACAACACGATCTCCAACCTGCTCACGCAGGCCGAGCAGGTCGAGTGCTTCCGGAACGCCGCCCGCCATCTCGCACCGGGCGGCCGGTTCGTGATCGAGCTGTGGGTGCCCGAGCTGCGCACACTTCCCCCGGGCAAGGAGGCCACCGTGTGGCGCGCCGACCCGGGGTACATCGGGCTGGACACCTACGACCTCCTCAACCAGCGTGTCGTGTCGCACCACTTCCACTTCGACAGGGACGAAGGGACGCCGGAGGCCCGGCTGTTCCGCAGCCCGCACCGTTACATCTGGCCGTCCGAACTCGACCTCATGGCCCAGCTGGCCGGACTCGAGCTGGAGTCCAGGCACGCCGACTGGTCCGGCGCCGAGTTCACCGCCGAGTCGCGCTCGCACGTCTCGGTGTACCGGCTTCCGGCGGCGCCCTAGCCGTCCGCGCCGGGATGGCAGCACGAGCCGCGCCGGAGCCGGTCGGCCACCTCCAGCCAGGACATGTCCCGGGGAGGTTCGTGCGCGGAGACGGACCGGTGGGCCGACGCCAAGTCGGCCTGCGCGTACGGGACTCCGTCGCGTACGACGACCGGCACGTCGATCAGGGTGTCGAAGTCGGCGAACGGGTCGCCGTCGACGAGCGTCAGGTCGGCGATCCTGCCCTCCTCGACCGTGCCGAGATCGGCGTCCAGACCGAAGAGACGGGCCGGCGCGAGAGTCGCGGTGTGCAGGGCCTCGGCGGCCGTGAAGCCGTGCGCGTGCAGGGCTCGCAGGGCCAGGTGCAGGGAGAGGCCGACGGGGACCAGGGGCGCGTCGGTGCCCAGCGCGATACGGGCGCCGTGCGCGGCCAGCCGCCGGTAGTCCGCCATCTCCGTGGCCAGGGCCCGCTGTTGCGCCTGCGTGGGCGCCGTCCGGGCGCGTTCGCGGACGGCGGCCGTGTCCCACGGCGGCATCAGGCGCGTCACCCGTGGATCCTCGGCCAGCCGGGGATCGGAGGCGAGCAGGATCTGCGCGCTGAACGGCGTGATGATCAGGGCGAAGGAACCGTCGGCGTACTGGCGCACCACGTCCTGGCCGATGCGGCCGAGCGGGGTCACGGCGTGCCCGTACTCCAGGCGCTGGGTGGCCTGCAGATGGGTGGTCAGGTCCTGGCCCGCCGCCCGCCCCGGCGCGCACAGGTGGCTGCCGCTGGGCACGCCCAGCGCGTGGGCAGTCGCGGCCGCCTCGGCCATGACCTCGCCCGGGGCGCGCACATACGTCTTCACGAAGTCGACGTCCAGGGCGGCGGCGCGCCGGAGCGTGCGCCGGACACCGTCCGGGGTGCGGTGGGCGCGGCCCATGCTGTACGCGGTGCGCGCGCCGTCGATCAGTTCGGCGCAGGCGAGCTGCCGCGGGCCGAGCAGAGCACCGGATGCGGCCGCCTCCCGCAGCCGGACCGCGTCGTACAGCGGCCCGCCCAGGCAGAACGTGGTCGTGATGCCGTACGCGAGCGTGGTCAGGCTCTGCCGGGCGCCGTAGGTCGCCGCGTACGGGTGGGTGTGGCTGTCGACGAGACCGGGGACGACGGTCCGGCCGGAGGCGTCGAGGGTGCGGTGTCCGGGACGCCGGGGACGGTGCGGCTCCACGCCGGTGATGCGCGTGCCGCTGACGAGGACGTCGACGTCGTGCCGGGGCGGTGCGCCGGTGCCGTCCCACAGCTGCCCGGCGTGGATCCGCAGCGGCTCCGCCGGGACGGTCGCGCCGCGCCGCGAGGTCAGGCGTACCGGGAGCGTGCGGGCGCGTGACGTGGTGACGGAGAGCCGGCGCAGCCTGTCCGCGGAGAGGTAGAGCAGGGCGCCGGAGTCCGCCGACCAGCTGGGGTGGTCGGCCGGCTCGTCGGTGAGCCGGCGGGCGGGGCCGGCCGGGGTGCCGTCGGCCGTCACCGGCAGCAGCCACAGGGCGGACTCGGCCACCAGCGCCATCCAGCGCCCGTCCGGGGACCACACCGGCCCCGCGGCGACCCGGTCGGACAGCGACTGGTGCTCGGCGGGCAGGTGACGGCGCTCGCCGCCGGTGCGCGTGTCGACGACGCGGATGAGGTTGTATCCCTCGCGGAAACGCTGGTTGAGCCGATTGCGGTCGCAGAACGCCACGTACCGTCCGTCGGGCGACCAGGTGGGCGCGCCGGGCGGACCGTCGGTGGCCAGCGGCCGGGCCAGCACCTCTTCGGCGCCCGTGGCCAGGGTGCGCACCAGCAGGTTCCCGGTCACGTCCTGGCAGGCCAGCCGGGCGCCGTCCGGTGACAGCGCGGGATACAGCCGGCCGTCCCCGGTCAACGGCTCGTCGGCGCCGCCGTGAAGGTGGTGACGCCGTACGGCGACCAGCCCGTCCCGGTCGGTGCAGTACAGCACGCTGCGCCCGTCCGGCGCCCACGCCGGCATCTGGACCAGGTGGACGTCGGCGGCCTGCAGCAGCTTGCGCGGCGTGCCGCCGACGGGCATCAGCCACAGCGCGTTCAGCGCCACGAAGGCCACGCTGCGCCCGTCCGGGGACAGGGCCGGCCGGTGCAGACCGCGCACCGGCGCCGGCGACTCCGGGGCGAGCGCTGCCCGGCGGCGTCGCCGGGACGGAGCGGGGACCGGCATCCGCGCGGTGAAGGGCACCTCCCGCACCGAGGAGCCGGCGAGGGAGCGGACGCGGATCCGGCCGTCACCGACGTACAGCAGCTCGTCCTCGCTCAGCCAGCACGGCGGGGCGGCCGCCAGGTCCTCGTCCTTCGAGACGGCCTGGCCGTCGACCATCAGCCAGGCCGCGTCGGCCGGCAGCGCGGGGCTGCCCGCGCCGGTCAGGTGCAGATGGGCGATCCGCCCGGAGGGCGACACGGAGGGGCACAGCAGCCGGCCCTCGGTCACCGTGCGCAGCACCTCGGCCGGGCCGCCCGAGACCGGCACCCGGACCAGCGACCGCCCGCCGTCGTTGCCGCCGCCCGGCGTGTGCGCGGCGCGCACGCACACCAGCGAGCGCCCGTCCGCCGACCAGGCCGGATCGAAGTCCTCGAAGTCCCCGCCGGTGAGCCGCCGCAGCCGGCCGTCGGACACGTCCAGCACCCACAGCCCGTACGAGGAACCGGTCGTGGCGTCGCCGCCGCGTTCGGAGGAGAAGGCCAGCCGCGTGCCGTCCGGCGACCAGGCGACCCCGCGGTCGTCCCAGGGCCCGTCCGTCAACCGCCGCAGTCCGCCGCCGTCCGGCCGCAGCGCCCACAGATGGAAGCCGCCCCCGCGATACCCGCCCACGGCCAGCGTCCTGCCGTCGGGCGACAGCGCGGGGCGGGTGGCCTCCAGCTCCCAGTCCGTCACCCGTACGGCCGTTCCGCCGCCCCGCGGCACCCGCCACAGCACCCCCTGGACCTCGGCGATCAGATCACCGCCGGCCCGGCTGCCGGTCACCGAACCCCCGGTGATCTGCGTGTGGGTGACGTAGCGTGCACCGCCGCCCGCGTCCCTCACGGGCACCGCTGCCGCCGCCCGGGTGGAGACCGCCGTGACCACGGCCGCCGCCGTACCGAGAAACCCGCGCCGGCCGATCCTGCCGAAAGCCATGCCCTGTCCTTCCTGCCGTCCCCGTTCAGCGAAGTGGCAGCGGTACGTCCCGCACCAGTACGCGATTCCGGCCACGACCGGACTCGTGCCACGCCCGGGGCAACGCCCGCACCGGAACGGCGGTCACGGGGCGTCACTCCTGCGGCCAGGTGCGGCCAGGCGCGGCCGGGAGGCTCACCAGCCGGTCAGCAGCAGGTGGTTGAGGAGCAGGGCCAGGACCGCCTGGGCGGCCAGCCAGGGGCGGGGGCGGGGCAGGAGGGCGCAGGCGGGGAGGAGCCAGAGGGCGAAGGGCAGCCAGATGCGCTCCGTCTCCGCCTTGCTCATGCCGGACAGGTCCGCGATCAGCAGGGCGAGCAGTGCCGCGGTGACGAGGAGAGCGAGAGCTGTCTCCGGCAGGCGCCTGGGGCCGGACCCGGGAAGCAGGGCCGTGGTCGTCCGGCGCAGGCCCGCCGCCGTCGCCGGGCCGGTGATCACGGCGGTGCAGGCGAGGTTGGCCCAGACCCAGTAGCCGTAGGGGCGGGTGCCGCCGACGCCCTGGTAGTAGCGCGTGACGAGGAGGTGGTACGCGTGCCACCAGTCGAAACCGGCGAGCGTGAACACCACGGGGAACACGGCCAGTCCGGCGAGCAGGGACAGCACGAGCGCGGGGCGCTCTCGCAGTCCGCCGCGCGCGAGGACGACGACGGCCGCGCCGATCAGGGCGAAGAGCGTCAGGCCGTAGGAGAGGTAGCAGGTCAGGCCGAAGAGCAGCCCCGAGGCCGCCGCGCACCCGTGGGACCGCCGGGTCACGGCCAGGGCGAGCAGCGCCAGGGACCAGGCGGCGACGGCCGCGAAGTAGCCGTCGGCGGAGGCGCCCTGCCACACCGCGGCCGGGGCGAGCACCAGGAACGGCGCGGCACGGCGCGCGAGCGCCTCGCCGGCCAGTGCGCGCAGCGCGATCAGCACGGCCACGCACCCTGTCGCGCCTACGGTGATGCACCACATTCCGGCCCAGCCGCCGCCCCGCAGCCCGATCCGGTCCAGCAGCACGAAGGTGAGCGTCGCCGCCGGCGGATGGCCGGCGATGTGGGCGGGCCACGGGTCGGGTGTGCCGCTGACGATGTGGTGCGTGAAGTCCCGCAGGGCGGCCGGGATGTCGTGGAAGCGGCCGATGACCCGGAGGTATTCGTTGCGGGTGGTCAGCCGGCCCGCGATGCCCCGGCGCCAGCCGTCGACCAGGGCGAGGGACACGATCCAGGCCAGGGCGCTCGCCCAGGCCGCCGCGAGCAGCCCGCGCCAGGGCAGCCGGGCCGCCACGGCGGGGCCGTACGCGACGACGGCCGCCGCCACCGCCAGGGCCGCCGGCGTGCCGGGCCCGAGATGCGGGTCCCAGTCGGCGAACAGCGGCGGCCAGTGCACGAACAGGGTGTGGCGGGTGTCCTGGATGTGCCGGCCGACCAGGACCGCCGCCGTCACGAGGAGGGCGGCGGCACACGCGGCGTACAGGTCACGGCGGAGAGATCGGGTCACACCGGCACGCTAGGCCGGGCGAGCGGCATGCGGCCGCCGTGCGGGCCGGACGTCAGCGTTTCGTCACCGGTCGCGCACCCTTTCGCGGGGGTGTCCCGGCCTACGGTCGGGACATGCGCGATCATCCCCGGCTTCCCACTTCCCCAGGTTTCTGGCGCAGCCCGCTGCGCGGCCCCTGGTTCACCTCCGTGCTCGGCCTCGTGCTGCTCGCCGGCATCACCGTCCTGTTCGTGACCGGCCTGGTGTCGTACGCCGCGTACAACCCCGGCCTGGCACGGGTGAACGACCAGACACCGGACAAGGGCGTCCTGGGCTTCTACCTCTTCGCCTGGCCCACCGACCCGGTGTGGCTGTACCGGCTCACCCAGGGCGTCCACGTCACGCTCGGCATCACCCTGATCCCCGTCCTGCTGGCCAAGCTGTGGTCGGTGGTGCCGAGGCTGTTCACCCTGCCGCCGGCCCGCTCCCTCGCCCACGCCCTGGAGCGGCTCTCCCTGGTGCTGCTGGTCGGGGGAGGGCTGTTCGAGTTCACCACCGGTGTCCTCAACGTCCAGCTGGACTACGTCTTCCCCGGCTCCTTCTACCCGCTGCACTTCTACGGCGCCTGGGTGTTCTTCGCCGCGTTCCTGGCCCACGCGGCGCTCAAGACACCGGCCGCGGTGCGCACCGTACGCGGCAGGCGACGGCCGGAGGCCGGCGACCTGGTCGCCCCGCGCCCGGACGCGCCCACCACCTCCCGGCGCGGCGCGCTGGGGCTGGTCGGCGGTGGTTCGCTGCTGCTGTTCCTGACCACCGTCGGGCAGAGCCTCGGCGGCCCCTTCCGCCGTACGGCCCTGCTCGCGCCGCACGGCACGGCCGACCCCGGCGGCGGCCCGAACGGCTTCCAGATCAACAAGACCGCCGCCTACGCCGGCATCACGGCGGCCGACACGCACGAGGACGCCTGGCGGCTCGTCGTCACCGGCCGCACCGGAACCGTCCGGCTCAGCCGCGCCCAGCTGCTCCAACTGCCGCAGCACAGCGCGTCGTTGCCGATCGCCTGCGTGGAGGGCTGGTCCACCGCCGACCAGTGGTGGCGCGGGGTGCGGCTGCGCGACCTCGCGGCGCTCGTCGGGTACGACGGCGATCCGCCGGACGTCCTCGTGGAGTCCCTGCAACGGCACGGCGCGTTCCGCCGCGCGGCCCTGCGCGCCAACCAGGTGGCCGACGGACGCTCCCTGCTCGCGCTCTTCGTCAACGGCGAGGAACTCTCCCCCGACCACGGCCGCCCGGCGCGGATCATCGTCCCCGCGGCGCCCGGGGTGCTGAACACCAAGTGGGTGGCCCGACTGACCTTCGGAGACCTGTGATGCCGCGACGCCTGAGCCTGGGCAGCCCCTTCCAACTGCTGCTGCTCGCCTGCTCGTTCGCCCTCGCCGCCTACGCCGGGATCCGGCTGCTGGCCGGTGACTGGTTCGGGGTGGCGCTGTGGATCGTGGGCGCCGCCCTGCTGCACGACCTCGTGCTGGTGCCGCTGTACACGGTGGCCGACCGGGCCGTCGTCCGCGGTCTCGGGGCGGCCGGACGGCGCGGCCGGACGCTGTACGTGCGCGTCCCCGCGCTGCTGTCCGGGCTGCTCCTGCTCGTCTGGTTCCCGCTGATCAGCGGCATGACGACCCGGCGCTACCGGTCGGCGACCGGACTCTCCCCGGACGGCTTCCTCACCCGCTGGCTGCTGATCACCGCCGTGCTCTTCGGCGGCTCGGCGCTGCTGCTGGTGCTTCGGGTGCGCAGGGAGGCGAAGCACCGGCCGCCCGCGGACCACTGAGCGACCGGATACCACCCGGCCCTGCGCGCGTACCGCAGCAGGGCCGGGGTGCCCAGGCGCGCCCACGGGAACGGGGCGCCGGCGACCCGGGCGCCGGCGACCGTGTCGACCACCTGCACCCGGGCGCGTTCGTCGACGTGCCCCGGCACCGTCTCGGCGATCAGCAGTCCGCCGGGGCGCAGCAGCGCGGCGACCCGCTGCAGCAGGGCGGCCGGCTCACCGCCGATGCCGATGTTGCCGTCCATCAGCAGCACGGTGTCCCAGCGGCCCTCGCCGGGCAGCGGCTCGAACACCGAGCGCCGCAGCGCCTGTCCGCCGAGCCGGACGGTGTGGTCCACGGCGGCCTCGCTGACGTCGATGCCGAGCACCGTACGGCCGCGGGCGGCGAGTTCCGCCACCAGCCGGCCCGGCCCGCAGCCGACGTCCAGGACGGCGCCCTCGCAGTGGTCCAGTACCGCCCGGTCCACGGCGTCCGCGCGGGCGCACCAGCGCTCCACCTCCAGCGGCAGCAGCCAGCCGTCGGTGCGGCGCAGGAACAGCGGGCCGCGGCCGGTGCGCAGCGCGGTGGAGTAGGGGTCGGCGGCCGCCCAGGCGACCGAGCTGCCCGTCATCGCGGGCCGACCGGTGCGCAGCCGGCGAGCTGTGCCGCGAACCGGCCGTGGGGGGCGAGTGCGGCGACGGCCCGGGCGTCGTCGGCGGTGTCGACGTCCCGCAGCCGGGGCAGCTCCCGCACCCGCAGCCCGGCCGCGAGCAGCCGCTCCCGCTGCACGGCCCCGGTCACCGGTGTCGACATGGGCACGCCCCGCAGCAGCGCGGGTTCGGGCCGGGCCAGGCCCAGGGCCCAGAAGCCGCCGTCCTCGGCCGGTCCGAAGTAGGCGTCGCAGCCGACGAAGTCGACGGTGAGCAGCTCGGGCGTCACCTGCGGGGTGTCCATGCCGATGAGCAGCGCCGGGCCGGTGCAGTGCGCGAAGGCGTCCGCCAGCCGTTCGTCGAGACCGCCCGCGCACTGCGGCAGCACCTCGAAGCCGGGCGGCAGCCAGGAGCCGGGCGTGCCGTCGAGGACGAGGACACGCCGGGTCGCGGGGGCCGCCGCCACCGCGTGCAGGGTGTCCACGAGCGCCGCTTGCGCGAGCCGTGCCGCCTGCTGCGGGGTGAACGGCGGGGTGAGCCGGGTCTTGACCCGCCCCGGCAGCGGTTCCTTGGCGATGACGAGCAGCGTGGTCACCGTACGAGCTCCCCGCCGGCCGGGGTCTCCGCCAGCACGCGGCTCATGTCCCGCACGGCCTGCCAGGTGCCGCGCCAGGTGCCCGTCACCTTGGAGGCGCCGGTGCGCGGCCGGTAGGGCACGTCGTGCTCGGTGACGCGCCAGCCGGCGTCGGCCGCGCGGACGACCATCTGCAGCGGGTAGCCGCTGCGCCGGTCGGTGAGGCCGAGCGCGAGCAGCGGCTCGCGGCGGGCGGCCCGCAGGGGTCCGAGGTCGTGCAGGCGCAGTCCGGTACGGCGGCGCAGCATCCGGGCCAGCGCCAGGTTGCCCGCGCGGGCGTGCACGGGCCAGGCGCCCCGGCCCTCGGGGCGGCGCCGGCCGAGGACCAGGTCGGCCGCGCCCTGACGGATCTCCCGTACGAAGGGCACGAGCAGCGCGGGGTCGAGGGAGGCGTCGCAGTCGCAGAAGCACACGATGTCGGCCGTGGCCGCGGTCAGCCCGGCGTGGCAGGCGGCGCCGAAGCCGCGGCGCGGTTCGTGCACCACCGTGGCGCCGAGTGCGCGGGCGATGCCGGGGGAGCCGTCGGTGGAACCGTTGTCGACGACGAGGGCGCGCCAGCCGGCCGGGATCCGGCCGAGCACCCAGGGCAGGGCCTCGGCTTCGTCCAGGCAGGGCAGCACCACGTCGACGTCCGCAGAAGTGGTCGTCACGGTTTCACCCTACGAACGCGGATCGGGCAAATCGGACTCATGGTCCTTACGAAACGCGGACGCCCGACCCGCGGCCCACCGGCGGCGGGCGCGTGGTGCGAGGCTGGAGGCATGCACTCGCCGTACGAGCCCCGAGGGACCGACGCCGCCGGCGCGACGGCCCGGATCCTGGTCGTGGACGACGATCCGACCGTCGCCGAGATCGTCACCGGATATCTGCACCGCGCCGGCTATGTGGTCGACCGCGCCGACGACGGCCCGACCGCCCTCACCCGCGCCGCCGCGCACCGGCCCGACCTGGTGGTGCTCGATCTGATGCTGCCCGGCATGGACGGCCTGGAGGTGTGCCGGCGGATGCGGGACGGCGGGCCCGTGCCGGTCATCATGCTCACCGCCCGCGGCGACGAGGACGACCGCATCCTCGGCCTGGAGGTCGGCGCCGACGACTACGTCACCAAGCCCTTCAGCCCGCGCGAACTCGTCCTGCGCGTGGAGTCGGTGCTGCGCCGCAGCCGCCCCGCCGCCACCGGGCACCGGCTGGCCGCGGCAGGGCTCCGTGTCGACCCCGATGCCCGCCGGGCCACCAAGAACGGCCATGAACTCGCCCTCACGCTTCGGGAGTTCGACCTGCTCGCGTTCTTCCTGAGGCACCCGGGCCGCGCCTACAGCCGCGAGGACCTGATGCGCGCGGTGTGGGGCTGGGACTTCGGCGACCTGTCGACCGTCACCGTCCATGTCCGGCGCCTGCGCGGCAAGATCGAGGACGATCCGGCCCGGCCCCGGCTGATCCAGACGGTGTGGGGCGTGGGCTACCGCTTCGACCCGGGCTCCGAACCCGGAACCGAAACGGGCTCCGAGCCTGGCTTCGAATCCGGCTCCCCATCCAGCTTCGAAACCGGCTCCGGGCCCGGCAGGGAATCCGGCTTGGAATCCGGCTCCGAGCCAGGCTCCCAGCTCGGCGCGGAAACCGGCTTCGGATCTGGCTCGGAGCCCGGCTTTGAAACCGGCTCCGAGCCCCGCTCCGTGCCCGCCTTCGAACCCGGTCCCGGGCGCGGCCCCGGACGCGGCTTCGAAACCGCATCCGAGTGCGGCTCCGAACCCAGCCCCGAACCCCGCTTCGAGTCCGGCTCCGAGCCCCGCTCCGAGCGCGGCTCCGGAACCGGCTTCGGGGGCGGCCCTGAGCGAGGCTTCGAGGGCGGCTCCGAACCCGGCGCCGAGCGCGGCTTCGAAACCGGATCCGAGTGCGGCTCCGAATCCGGCTCCGAACCCCGCTTCGAGTCCGGCTTCGAGCCCCGCTTCGAGTCCGGCTCCGAGCCCCGCTCCGAGCGCGGCTCAGGAACCGGCTTCGGGGGCGGCCCTGAGCGAGGCTTCGAGGGCGGCTCCGAACCCGGCGCCGAGCGCGGCTTCGAGCCCCGCTTCGAGTCCGGCTCCGAGCGCGGCTCCGGAACCGGCTTCGGGGGCGGCCCTGAGCGAGGCTTCGACGGCGGCTCCGAACCCGGCGCCGAGCGCGGCTTCGAAACCGGCTCCGAGTGCGGCTCCGAGTCCGGCTCCGAACCCCGCTTCGAGTCCAGCCCCGAACCCCGCTTCGAGTCCGGCTCCGAGCGCGGCTCCGGAACCGGCTTCGGGGGCGGCCCTGAGCGAGGCTTCGACGGCGGCTCCGAACCCGGCGCCGAGCGCGGCTTCGAAACCGGCTCCGAGCCCGGCAGGGAATCCGGCCCCGAACCCGGCCCCCAGCGCGGCTTGCGTCCCGGTGAGGCGGTGCACTGACCATGCGTGCCACTCTCCTCATCGCCTTGTACGCCTTCGCCGGTGCCGCGGCCGCGGGGGCCGCCGGAGCGGGCCTGCTGCGGTTGCTCCGGCGCCGCTCGCTCACCGCCTCCATCGCCGTGGTCGCGGCGGTCGGCGTCGTCGCCATGCTCGCGGGCACGCTCGCCGTCGCCTGGGCCATGTTCCTGTCCTCGCACGACCTGAGCGTGGTCACCACCGTCGTCGCCATGGCGGCCGTGGTCTCGCTCGTCACCGCGCTGCTCCTGGGCCGCTGGGTGGCCGCCCGCAGCCGTGAACTGACCGACGCGGCCCGCTCGTTCGGCGACGCCGGCGCCTTCGCCGCCCCGCACGGGCCGGCCACCGCCGAACTGGACGCGCTCAGCCGCGAGCTGGCCGCCACCAGCGCGCGGCTCGCCGAATCCCGCGAGCGGGAGCGCGCGCTGGAGAAGTCCCGGCGCGAGCTGGTCGCCTGGATCTCGCACGACCTGCGCACCCCGCTGGCCGGACTGCGTGCCATGTCGGAGGCGCTGGAGGACGGCGTGGCCGCCGACCCCGGCCGCTATCTCAAGCAGATCCGCACCGAGGTCGAACGGCTCAACGACATGGTCGGCGACCTCTTCGAACTCTCCCGCATCCACGCGGGCACCCTCCCGCTCAGCCCGTCCCGGATCTCCCTGTACGACCTGGTCGGCGACGCACTCGCGGGCGCCGACCCGCTCGCCCGGGAACACGGCGTACGTCTCGTGGGCGACCGCGTCGAACCCGTGCCGGTGGAGGTGGACGGCAAGGAGATGACCCGGGTGCTCGGCAACCTCCTGGTCAACGCCATCCGCCGGACCCCTCCCGACGGCACGGTCGCGGTGGCCGCCGAGCGCACCGCCGACGGAGTGGTCCTGTCCGTCACCGACGGCTGCGGCGGCATCCCCGAGGACGACCTGCCGCGCGTCTTCGACACGGGGTGGCGCGGCACCGACGCCCGCACCCCGCCGGCGGGCGCGGGCCTCGGCCTGGCCATCGTGCGGGGCATCGTGGAGGCCCACCAGGGCCGGGCCAGCGTGCAGAACATCCCGGGCGGGTGCCGCTTCGAGGTGACACTGCCTGTGGTGCCGGTGTCCTGAGGCCCATGCGCCGTTCCCTTTTCCGCAGTGGTCACTTCTCGCGCGGTACGGCGCCCTCGGCGAACTCCCGCATGCCCTCCGCGAATCCGACCTGCGGCTTCCAGCCCAGGTCGGCCCGCAGCCGCGAGGAGTCGGCGGTGATGTGCCGTACGTCCCCCAGCCGGTACTCCCCGGTGACCACGGGCTCCGGGCCCCCGCAGGCGCCGGCCAGGGCCCACGCCAGCTCGCCGACGGTGCGCGGCTCGCCGCTGCCGGTGTTGTACGCCGTGAGCACACCCGGTGCCGGCTCCGCCTCCAGGGCGGCCACGTTGGCCGCGGCCACGTCCCGGACGTGCACGAAGTCCCGCCGCTGCCGGCCGTCCTCGAAGACGCGGGGGGCCTCGCCGCGGGCGAGCGCCGAGCGGAAGAAGGACGCGACACCCGCGTACGGGGTGTCCCGGGGCATCCGGGGCCCGTACACGTTGTGGTAGCGCAACGACACGGCCGAACCACCCGTGCTGCGGGCCCAGGCGGCGGCCAGGTGCTCCTGGGCCAGCTTGGACGCGGCGTACACGTTCCGGGGATCGGGCGCGGCGTCCTCGCCCACCAGGCCGGCGCTCAACTCCGCCCCGCAGCGCGGGCAGGAGGGCTCGAACCGGCCCGCGTCGAGATCGGCCACGGCCCGCGGGCCCGGCCGTACGGCGCCGTGCCGCGGGCACTCGTACCGCCCCTCCCCGTAGACCACCATCGAGCCCGCGAGCACCAGCCGCCGTACCCCCGCCTGCGCCATGGCCGCGACCAGCACGGCCGTGCCGAGATCGTTGCGCGAGACGTACTCCGCCGCGTCGGCCACACCGTCGCCGAGGCCGACCATCGCCGCCTGGTGGCAGACGGCGTCCACGCCGGCCAGCGCGCGGGCGACGGCCGCCGGGTTGCGGACGTCCGCGCCGGGATCGTCGCGGACGTCGTACACGAGCGGCTCGTGCCCGCTCGCCTGCAGCGCCTCGACGACATGGGACCCGATGAACCCGGCACCGCCGGTGACCAGTACACGCATACGGCCACGCTAGACGTGGCCGGCACCGGCGGCGGGCGGCGCGGCCGGTGCGTCATGACTCCGTAAGAGGTGTGGGCTCAGCCCGTCCTGGGCCCCCGGTGGGCGTCGAACCGTTCCCACTCCGCGGCCCACTGCTCCATGCGCCGCTCGTCGATCCGGCTGCGCACCGCCCGGGTCCCGGCCCACACCAGGCCGCCTGTGGCCGCTGCCGCCATCATGGCGACGACGGCCTTCGCGCCGGGCGACTGCTCGGCGACGGGACGGCTGGTCTTCGCTGCGTCGTCTGCCGCCCCGGGGCTCGGGGGCTGCGCGCTCTCGGGGTCCGTCACCGCCGTGGCGGCGGGCGGGGCCGAGCGGGGCGTCACGTGACCCACGGCGTCCGCGGTCAGGAGTCCCACGATGAGGCCCGACACCAGGGCGATGGTCCAGGCCCCGAGAAGCAGCCAGGCCTCGACGACATCACTGCGCCGCCGGAGCGGGTTCCGGCGCCACCGCCAGCCGCGCATCCGCACGCTCCGAGGCCTCTTCAACGCTTCCACTCCCTCGGTCGCTGCGGCCCGGCCCCCGGCGGCCCGGGGGACGGGCCGGGCGTGCCGCCTGTCCACCACCGCGGCACGCCGTCGGTTTCAGATGGTCACCGGGGGGCGCGCCGGGCGAGACCCACGGTCAGTCCCATGGCCGCACAGCCCAGCAGGAAGGTGATGGCGCCCAGCCAGCAGTTGTTCCAGATGATGCCGGCGCGTGCGCCGTGGGCGGCCGTCACCACCCAGGGCGAGATCATCAGCCACACGCCGAACGGGGCGACCACCCAGGCCATGCGGAACATCCGCTCCGGGGCCAGGGCCAGACCCAGGCCGATGAGGCCCACGGTGATGCCGACGATCAGGTTGTTGACGGTGATGTTCGGGTTGGTCGCCGCGAAGTGCACGACCCAGGGCGAGATGGCGGCGTACACACCGGCCAGGAGGATCAAGCCCTCGACCATGATCGCCTGTCTGCTGGACGCCGTACGCTCGAGCCGTTCCCGCATCTCGGCGATCTCGGGGTGCCCGGACATCCCGGTGGAGTGCTGCGGATACGACATCTCTGCCGCCTCCTCTGCATGTCCGTAGGGTCCTTGTGCCACGACGCGTTCCCCCACAGGGGTGAAATAGCGGTCTTTGGCCCTATTTACCCAGTGATCTGGGTCACAGTGACTGGCGGGGTTTTAAGAATCTCTGTCAACAGCGTTGACTCCGCGGTGCGGCGCCCGCACATTACTTATCGGTAGTACCAGCGGTAACCCCGCGAAACAGCACGTCACGGCCGTTGTGGCGGGTGCCCCACGCCCACGCCGCAACGGCCGGCACCTCCGCACGCTCTGAGCCGCCGCGTTCTCCCGCACCGGCGCCCGTGCGGGCATCCCCGTGCCCGCCACTCCGGTGTCCCCATCCCGAGAAGAGAGAGCCCTACACCCATGCCCAAGTCCGCCCTGCGCCGTGTCATGGCCGCGACGACCGCGCTCGCCGGCGCGCTGGTCCTCGGCGTCACCGCCGCCCCCGCCCAGGCGTCCACCACCCTCAACTACGCCGCCCTGGGTGACAGTTACAGCGCCGGTTCCGGCGTGTTGCCCATTGACACGAGCAACCTGGTCTGTCTGCGCTCCACGGCGAACTACCCGCACGTGCTGGCCGCCCGCACCGGCGCCCGGCTGACGGACGTCACCTGCGGCGCCGCCCAGACCAAGGACTTCACCGCGTCGCAGTACCCCGGGGTCGCCCCGCAGGCGGACGCGGTCGGCGCGGACACCGACCTGATCACGCTGACGATCGGCGGCAACGACAACGGCACCTTCATCAACGCCATGCTGGCCTGCGGCAGCGCGGGCGTCCTCACCGCGGGACAGGGCAGCCCCTGCAAGGACACCTACGGCAGCTCCTTCGACGACGCCATCGACGCCAAGACCTACCCCGCGCTGAAGAACGCGCTGCGCGCCGTACGCGCCAAGGCCCCGAACGCGCGGGTGGCCGTGCTCGGTTACCCGTGGATCACACCCGCCAAGGCGGACCCGTCCTGCTTCGCGAAGCTGCCGATCGCCTCCGGCGACGTGCCGTACGTGCACGCCCTCCAGGCCCATCTCAACGCGGTCGTGCAGCGCGCCGCCGAGGAGAGCGGCGCCAGGTTCGTGGACTTCTCCCAGGCGTCCGAGGGTCACGACGCGTGCCAGGCCGTCGGCACCCGGTGGATCGAGCCGCTGTTGTTCGGGCAGAACCTCGTCCCGGTGCACCCCAACGCGCTCGGCGAGCAGCGCATGGCGGAGCGCACCATGAGCGTGCTCGGTCTGGGCTGACGCAGGCGCCGGGCGTGATCAGGCCCGGGCGCCGCCGTCGACCCGCAGCACCGTCCCCGTCACGAAGGAGGCACGGTCGCTGAGCAGCCAGGCGGCCGCCTCGGCGATCTCCTCCGGCGCGGCCCCGCGACGCAGCGGGGTCAGCGCCGTGAGCCGGTCCTGCAGCCCGGGGGACTCCGCCTCCCAGGTCCGGATCATCTCGGTCAGCGTGTTGCCGGGCGCGATCGCGTTGACGCGGATGCCCTCGGGACCGTAGGTCACGGCGGCCGACTCGGTCAGGCTGTTCACCGCCCGCTTCATCGCGCCGTACGCCGGGAGTTCGGGGTTGCCCCGCAGGCTGCCGATGGAGGAGTTGTTGACGATGGCGCCGGTCCCGGCGGTGGCGCGGATGGCGGCGACCTCGGCGACCATGGCCAGCCAGACGCTCTTGAGGTTCACCGTGTACAGATGGTCGAACACGGCCTCCGGCAACTGGTCCATGGGGCCGGGCGGCTGGATGGCCGCCCCGTTGTTGAAGGCGATGTCGAGGCGGCCGTAGAGGTCCACGGCACGGTCCACGGCGGCCCGCACGCTCGCGGTGTCGGCGAGGTCGCACACCACGTAGTCCGCGGTGCCGCCCGCGGACCGTACCTCCTCCGTGACCGCCTTCAGCTGCGCCTCCGTGCGGGCCGCCAGCAGGACCCGGGCGCCTTCCCGGGCGAACAGCCGCGCGGCGGCGGCGCCGATGCCGCGCCCGGCGCCGGAGACGAAGGCGGCCTTGCCGGCCAGCAGTCCCCGCCCGGTCGTGTCCTTGCTCGGTGTGTTGTCCATGGCAGCGAGCCTGCGTCCGCGGGCGGGAGCCATCCAGGCACCGCCAGTACCTGGATCACCCGCCCGGCCCCCGCGCACACTGGGGGTGTGGACAGAGCAGAACTGGCGGGCTTCCTGCGCAGCAGGCGCGAGCGGATCAGCCCGGCCGACGTGGGCATGGCCGCGGGGCCGCGCCGCCGCACACCCGGCCTGCGCCGCGAGGAGGTGGCGCAGCTGGCGTTCATCTCCACCGAGTACTACACGCGGCTCGAGCAGGCCCGCGGCCCGCGCCCGTCCCGCGAGGTACTGGCCGGGCTGGCCCGCGCCCTGAGGCTCACGGACGCCGAGCGCGAGCACCTGCACCTCCTCGCCGGGACCCCGCCGGCCCCGGCGCCCGGACCCTGCCGCGAGGTGCGGCAGAGCATCCTCGACCTGGTGCACCGGCTGCCGCAGTCCGCCGCCTTCGTCACCTCGGCCACCCTGGAGGTGCTCGCCTGGAACGAGCTGGCCGCCGCCCTCATGGAGGACTTCTCCGCCCTCTCCCGCCGCGACCGCAACCTCGCGCGCCGCGCTTTCCTCGGCCCGCGCTCCGGAGAGCGGCTGTTGTACGGCGTGTCCGACGTGGCGGCGTTCTCCCGGCACGCGGTGCACCGGCTGCGCACGGCCGCCGCCCGCTACCCCGACGACCCCGAGGTGACCGGGCTGGTCCGTGAACTCCGGTCCGGCAGCGAGGAGTTCGCCCGGCTGTGGGACTCCCATGACGTGGACGCGCAGCCCGCGCACCGCAAGACGTTCCGGCATCCCCTGGTCGGGCCGGTCACCGTCGACTGCGACGCCCTCGACATCACCGGCCGGGACCAGCAGGTCGTGATCTACACCGCCGTCCCCGGCACGCCGTCCGAGGAGGCGCTGCGGCTGCTGGCGGTGCTCGGCACCCAGCGCATGGACACCACCCGCTGAACCGGACCCGCCGTACGACGCCTCGCGGCATGAGGGAAAATAGTTGCCCGAAGAAACTACGGGGAACCGTGAAAGGCCGCCCTCCATGCCGCACCTCACCATCGACTACTCCTCCCGGCTGGCCGGAGCGTTCGACGCCCGCGCCTTCGTGGAGGAGCTGCACCCGCTCGTGGTCGAGGAGTCCGGCACCTCGGGGGTGTGCAAGACGCTGCTGCGGCCGGCCGGGACGTACGTCGGGGACGGACCGGGTACGGACGCCGTCTTCGTCCATGTGGAAGTCGGCCTCATGCCCGGCCGCCCCGAGGATCAGAAGGCGCGGCTGTCCGAGAGCGTGCTCGCCCTGCTCGCCAAGCATCTGCCCGCCGACGACGGCGACCGCGAGCGGGTGTTCCTCTCGGTGGAGGTGCGCGACCTCGCCGCCTCCTACCGGCTCGCGCCGTCGGCGCGGTGAGCCGGCCGCCGGAGCCGGGCCGGGGAGGCCCGCATTCGGTTGTCTCCGTCGGCGCGGTGAGCCGGCCGCCGGAGCCGGCCCGGAGGGGCCCGAATTCGGTTGTCCGCCGCACCGGGCCGCACTAGCGTGCCGCCGGTGGACCTCTTCTCACGCTCCTGGACGGCATTGCGCACCGCGGTCGCGGAACTCCCGGACGAGGACTTCGAGCGGCCGTCCGGCTGCGCCGGCTGGCTGGTACGGGACCTGGTGTGCCACCTGGTCATCGACGCCCAGGACGTCCTGATCACCCTCGTGACGCCGGCGGACACCGAACCGACCGTGGACGCGGCCACCTACTGGAAGCTCGTCGAGCCGCCGACCGGAGACGACCCGCTGGATGCGCTGATCCCCCGGCTGGCCGCCGCCTACGGCGAGCCGCGGCTGCTCAAGTTCCACCTGGACGACGTCGGTTCGGCCGCGGGCCGCGCCGCCGCACTCGCCGACCCGGCCGCCCGCGTCCGCACCCGTGACGACGTCCTGACCGTCGGCGACTACCTGTCCGCGTACGTGCTCGAGTGGACCCTGCACCACCTCGACCTGATCGCCCAGCTGCCGCCGGGGTCGGCCGCCGGGCCGCCCGCCGAGACCCTCGCGGCGGCGCGCGCCGCGCTGGAGAAGATCGCCGGGACCGCGTTCCCCGATTCCTTCTCCGACACGGACGCGCTGCTGGTGGGCACCGGACGCCGCGCGCCGAGCGACGCCGAACAGACCGCGCTGGGCGACGTGGCCGGCCGGCTCCCGTTCGTCCTCGGCTGAGCGGCCGCCGTCCGCTCCATCGTCTCCAGCGCCGAAAACCGCCGTGCCCCTTGGGTGTTCGTGCGTCCCTCTGTGCGCCCCGACCTGCCGAGCGCTCGAAACTCGCTCGAACCCGGGCCCACCTGATGAGATGATCTTCGCATCGGGTCACTACCATGTGGCCCACAAGACAACCATCCAACCGGTCCGTTACATACGTGCCGTTCTGGGTCGCCGATGCCAGGGACCGCTCCCCGGGCTGCGGTGATCTTCCTGCCCAGGAGGACCTTCCGCATGTTCCGACGAATTGGCAGCACCGTCGTCCGACATCCCGTGTGGACGATCGTGGCATGGCTGATCGCCGCGGTGGCGATCGTCGCCACCGCGCCGAGTCTGCCCTCGAACAGCGACGAGAGCAGTTTCCTGCCGAAAAGTTACGAGTCCATCAAAGCGGCGGATCTCCAGCAGAAGGCGTTCCCCAGCGCCTTCACGCCGTCCGCGATCGCGCTGTACCAGCGCACGGACGGCGGCAGGCTGACCGCCGCCGACAAGAAGGACGTCGCCCGGATCACCACCGAACTGGGCGGCAAGCACATCGACCAGGTGCAGAAGGTCGTCCCCGGCCCGCCGTCCAAGGACGGCAGGTACGCCCTCACCCTGGTGCAGATGGACAGCAAGAACGCCGGTCAGCCCAAACAGGCCGACGCGGCCAAGGTGTTGCGCGACGACGTCAAGCAGCTGGCCAAGGGCACGCATCTCGACGTCAAGCTCGGCGGCTCCGCCGCCCAGGCCCTCGACCAGCAGGACTCGTCCAAGCGAGGCCAGGCGCTGATCGGCTTCGGCACCTTCGCGATCATCCTGGTGACCCTGCTGATCATCTTCCGGGCGCCGATCCTGGCAATCCTGCCCCTGGTGCTGATCGGCCTGGTGTCGGCCGTCGCCAACGGCCTGATCGCCTACGCCACCAAGCTGTTCGACCTCCAGGCGAACAGCTCGATCTCGTCCATCCTGATCGTCGTGCTCTTCGGCGTGGGCACGGACTACTTCCTGTTCCTGATGTTCCGCTACCGCGAACGTCTGCGCGCCGGTGACGAGGCCAAGGAGGCCATGATCAACGCGGTCGGCCGGGTGGGCGAGGCCATCGCCTCCGCGGCCGGGGCCGTCATCATCGCCTTCCTCGCGCTGGTGCTGTCCACCCTCGGCTTCCTCAAGCAGATGGGTCCGGCGCTCGCCATCGCGGTCGGCGCGACCCTCGTCGCCGGCCTGACCCTGATCCCGGCCGTGGTGTCGCTGATCGGGCCGAAGGTCTTCTGGCCGTCCAAGTCCTGGCAGAGGGAACCGGAGAACGCACGCTTCGCCGCCCTCGGCCGCGGAGTGCAGCGCCGCCCCGCACTGACCGCCGGGCTGTCCGGTCTCGTCCTGATCGCGCTGTCGCTCGGCATCTTCGGCTACCACGCCACGTTCGACCTGGCCTCGGGCTCCATGCCGAAGACCAAGGAGTCCATGGTCGTCCAGGACCAGATGCAGAAGGCGTACTCGGCCGGTGCGGCGGCGCCCACGGACGTCTACCTCTCCAGCACCGACGGCAAGCCGCTGGACAAGTCCGGCTTCGCCGCGTACGCGCAGAAGCTCGGGGCCGTGGACGGCGTCGCCAACGCCCGGTTGACGCAGCTGAACAAGGACGGCACCACCGCGGACTTCACCGTCACCCTCAAGTACGAGGCGTCGACGGACAAGGCCATCGACGCGGTGGGCACGGTGCGCGACGTCGCCCACGCCAACGCGCCGGACGGCACCAAGGCGGTCGTCGGCGGCATGTCCTCGATCTACAAGGACATCAACACCGCGGTGAACCACGACTACAAGACGGTCTTCCCGGTGGCCGCCGTCCTCATCATGATCATCCTGGGCCTGCTGCTGCGCAGCGTGGTCGCTCCCTGGTACCTGATGGCCTCGGTGGGCCTCGGGTTCGGCGCCACGCTCGGTGCCACCGTGTGGATCTTCCAGAAGGGCGAGGGCCACTCCGGGCTGATGTTCATGCTCCCGGTGATCATGTATCTGTTCGTCGTCGCCATCGGCACCGACTACAACATCCTCATGATCGCCCGGCTCCGGGAGGAGGCCCGCGAGGGCCGCGAGCCGCGCGAGGCGGCCGGCATGGCACTGCGGCACGCCGGGCCGACCGTCGCCGCGGCCGGCTTCATCCTGGCGGCGACCTTCGCCACGATGATGCTGGCGGGCAACTCGCTGCTCACGGAGATGGGTTTCGCGGTCTCCTTCGGCATCGCCGTCGCCGCCTTCGTCATGGCGATGTTCTTCACCCCGAGCCTCACCGCGCTGATCGGCCACGCCGCGTGGTGGCCGGGGCACGGGGACCGGGCGGAGGTGACGACCACCGGGGCCGGCGGTTCCGCCCCGGGCGCGGGCACCGACGACTACTCGGCCGCCCACGACCCCGCGGGGCGCCGCAACTAGCGGCAGCGCGCGGGTGACTGACGGGGAGTCCTGCCGGGCGACGACCGCCCGGCGGGGCTCCCCGTCGGCGTCCGCGGTGAACACCGCGGCGCCCAGGACCCCACACGGCCCTGCACCACGTCTCCTTCGAGATGCGCGGCCTCGACGAGTACATGCGCGGCT
>NZ_JBEYEY010000021.1:0-158211 GCF_040703635.1 Streptomyces sp. NPDC007189 | reverse complement strand
GACCAGCTCGACACCGCCATCGAACACAAGGGCAAGGGCGACCTCGCCGCCCTCCTCGCCGGCGGCGACACCTGGACCGTCATCGGCTGACGACGCCCTTCCGTCACGAGGCCCGGGACCGAGCGTCCCGGGCCTCGTCGTATGCCCGGCGGGCGCTGAGCACGTCGTCCATGCGCCGCTCGGTCCACCGGGCCAGCGCCCGTACCTGTTCCGCCGCCTCACGGCCGAGGTCGGTCAGCGAGTAGTCGACGCGCGGCGGGATGACGGGCTTGGCGTCCCGGTGCACAAGACCGTCGCGCTCCAGGGTCTGGAGAGTCTGCGTGAGCATCTTCTCGCTGACGCCGCGTCCGCCGAGGCCGCTGATCGCCCGGCGCAGCTCGCTGAACCGGTAGGGGCGGTCGAGGAGCTGGATCAGCACCAGCACCCCCCAACGGCTGGTGACGTGCTCCAGGACCAGGCGGTGCGGGCACATGGCCTCGGCGTCGCCCAACCGATCACTTACCGACATGCTAGTACCTTACTTCAAAGTGGGTACTTTCCAGAAGTTAGCGCAATTCCTAGGGTGAGTGGCATACCCACCACACAAGGAGTCGTGAACCATGAGCATCGTCGTCACCGGAGCCACCGGCCACCTCGGCCGCCATGTCGTGGAGCAGCTGCTGGAGAAGGTTCCGGCGGAGCAGATCACCGCCGTCGTGCGCGACAAGGCGAGGGCCGCCGACTTCGCCGCCCGCGGGGTCAAGCTGGCCGTCGCCGACTACAACACGCCCGAGACCTTCGAAGACCTGTTCGCCGCCGGCGACAAGGTTCTGCTGATCTCCGGCAACGAGTTCGACAAGGGCCGGGTGGGGCAGCACCAGGTCGTCATCGACGCGGCGAAGGCCGCCGGCGTGGCGCTGCTCGCGTACACCAGCGCCCCGGGCAGCCTGACCGCCGCGCTCGCCGACGACCACCGGGCGACGGAGGAGGCGCTGCTCGCCTCCGGCCTGCCGTACAGCCTGCTGCGCAACGGCTGGTACCACGAGAACTACACCGAGAACCTGGCCCCGGTGCTGGAGCACGGCGCGGTCGTCCAGGCCGCCGGCGACGGCCGGGTCTCCTCGGCCGCCCGCGCCGACTACGCCGCCGCGGCGGTCGCGGTGCTCACCGGCGAGGGCCACGGGAACACGACGTACGAGCTGGGTGGCGACGAGGCGTGGAGCTTCGCCGAGTACGCGGCCGAGCTGAGCCGGCAGACCGGCAAGGAGATCGCCTACACCCCGGTCTCGGTCGAGGCCCTCACCGGCATCCTGACCGGCGCCGGGGTGCCCGGGCCGCTCGCCGCGATCCTGGCCGGCGTGGACGCCTCGATCGAGAAGGGCGAGCTGGCGATCACCTCCGGCGACCTGTCGCGGCTGATCGGACGCCCCACCACTCCGCTGGCCGAGGCGGTCACCGCCGCCCTCAAGGGCTGATCCCGGATCCCGCCCGGCTGTCACCCTTTGGCCACCCCGGCCGTCACCCCTTGGCCACCCTGGCTGTCACCCCTTGGCCACCCCGGCTGTCATGACCGTATGGCGATACGCGCATGACAGCCGGGGGTCCTCGGCGCTACCTTCGTTCTCGCGTGTCTGACTGCGAGAGGAGGGGCCGGTGGCCGAGAAGTCCAAGGGTGAGCACCGGATAGGCCTGCTGAACGGTTTCGCCGCCTACGGCATGTGGGGCCTGGTGCCCTTGTTCTGGCCCCTGCTGAAGCCCGCCGGGGCGATGGAGATCCTCGCCCACCGCATGGTGTGGTCGCTGCTCGTCGTCGCCGTCGCCCTGCTCTTCGTCCGGCGCTGGGCCTGGGCGGGGCAGCTGCTGCGCCAGCCGCGCCGGCTCGCGCTGGTCACCGTGGCCGCCTGCGTCATCACCGTGAACTGGGGCGTCTACATCTGGGCCGTGAACGCCGGCCACGTGGTCGAGGCCTCCCTCGGGTACTTCATCAATCCGCTGGTGACCATCGCGATGGGCGTGCTGCTCCTGAAGGAGCGGCTGCGGCCCGTGCAGTGGGCGGCGGTCGCCACCGGCCTCGCCGCCGTCGTCGTCCTGACCATCGGCTACGGCCGCCCGCCGTGGATCTCCCTGATCCTCGCGTTCTCCTTCGCCACCTACGGCCTGGTGAAGAAGAAGGTCGACCTCGGCGGCGTCGAGTCGCTGGCCGCCGAGACCGCGATCCAGTTCCTGCCCGCGCTCGGCTATCTGCTGTGGCTCGGCGCGCACGGCAGGGCGAGCTTCGTGAACGAGGGCGCCGGGCACGCCGCACTGCTCGCCTCCACCGGTCTCGTCACCGCGGTACCGCTGGTCTGCTTCGGCGCGGCGGCGATCCGCGTCCCGCTGTCCACGCTGGGCCTGCTGCAGTACCTGGCGCCCGTCTTCCAGTTCCTGCTCGGCATCTTCTACTTCCACGAGGCCATGCCGCCCGAGCGCTGGGCCGGGTTCGCGCTGGTCTGGCTGGCGCTGATGCTGCTCACGGGCGACGCGCTGCGCTCCGCGCGCCGGGGTGCGCGAGCGCTCGCCAGGGCGACCGCGGCTCCGGGCAACGGCCTGCCCACCGGCACGGCCGGGGCCGTACGCACGGCGGAGAGCGTGCACCCCGAGCCCGTCCCGGACGCGGAGAACGTGACCCCCGGACCTGATCCGGAGGCGGAAGCCGCGACGCCGTAGCCGTAGCCGGGCGTCGTCAAGAGGCCGTGAGGGCGGAACCGGCCGGGGGTGTTTGCGCGGAGACGACCGGGAGCTGAGCCGGGATGACCGAGTCCTGAGCAGAGGTGATCGGGAGCCTGCGCGGAACTGCCTCCTCCGGCAGGCGGGCACGGCTATAAGTGGTCACCATGACCACCCCGACACCCGGCGCCACGCCGACGCCCGCGCCGCTGCACTGGAAGCTCGTCGTCGACGCGGCCGACCCGCACGCCCAGGCCGACTTCTGGGCCGCCGCGCTGCACTACACGGCCGAGGACAACAGCGCCCTGGTCGAGCGGCTGCTGTCCCTCGGCGCGCTGCCCGTCGAGGCCACGGTCGAGTACCGCGGCCGGCCCGCCTTCCGCGATCTGATCGCCGTACGGCATCCCGAGGACCCGTACGACCCTCAGACCGGCACCGGGCTCGGGCGGCGGCTGCTGTTCCAGCGCGTGCCGGAGGCGAAGACCGTCAAGAACCGGCTCCACCTCGACCTGCACGTCGGCCCGGAGCAGCGCGCGGCGGAGGCGGCCCGGCTGGAGGCACTGGGCGCGCGCGTGGTGCGCGAGGTGAAGGAGCCCGCCGGGCAGTGGCTGCTGATGACGGACCCGGAGGGCAACGAATTCTGCCTGCAGTAGGAATGCTGACCTGCAGTGGGCGGGACTGTGCGGGTGCCGCCGGTTACGGCCGCGCGGCGCGGGCCGCCCGGTCGGCGAGGCGGACCATGCGGGCGCGGGCCGACTCCAGCGGGCGCGGGTCGTCGGCGGCGGGGCCCGGCTCTGCGGTGAGGTCCGTCCACAGCTCGATCAGGTCGTGGCCGAGCCGCAGGCCCTCCTCGGGGTCGCGCACCGCGCGCCACGCCGTCGCCGCGCTCTGCACGTTCCCGTAGGCGGCCTCCGCGTCCCGCGCCTGCCGGCGCAGCCGGGCGAGGTCCAGGGACTGCCGGCAGGCGCGGACCGGGTCGCCTCCCAAGTAGGCGATGTAGGCGGACAGTTCGCGCAGGTGCAGCACCTCGGCGTGGCGGGGGCCCAGCACGGTGGTCGCCTCGGTGACGGTACGGTCGGCGAGTTCCGCCGCCGCCTCGATACGGCCGGACCGCACGGCCTCGTTGATCCGCGTCATGGGCTCGGCGAGCAGCTCGGCGCCCTCCGCGGTCTCGGTCACGGGTCCGTCCCCGAGTACCTCCTCCGCCACGGCGTCGAAGCCCCGGGGAGGAGTGGGAGTGGCCGTGGTCGGGGCCATGGAGACGGGGTCGGGTTCCGGGACGGCCGCGACGGGTGCCGGGGGCTGCACGGCCCGCATGACCGGCGCGGGGCCGAACTGTCCCGTCGGCGCCTGTGAGGTACCGGCCGGAACGGGCTGCGGCTGCGGCTGCGGCTGCGTCGCGGGGGGCGCGTCCTGCACGCCCTTCGGCGAGGAGGCGTCCGCGACGGCAGGCTGCTCCGGCGACACCCTGGCCGGCTCGCCCCGCGACACCCCGGCCGCCGTCCCCGACTGCGCCTGTGTGGCTGCGTCCGCCGCGCTCGGGTTCACCGGCGCGGCCACCCGGACCGCCTCCCCCGTGACCCGGCTGGAGCCGTCCGTCGAGACCTCCAAGGGAACCACGCAGCCCTCACGGTCGTCCTGGATCGTGGCGCGTATGGGGGCGCCGACGCTGATGGCCAGGCGCTGGAGGTGGTCGAGGACGGCCTGCTGGATCTCCTCGCCCGGCGCCGCCACCACCGACGTCCCGCCCACCGACGCGCCTCCCGCGCCGAACACCCGGACCGGTATCACCGCCGGATGCGCCGCGGGCTGCTGCGCCCGCTTCTTCTCGAAGCTGAGTCGAGACATCGGTTTTTCCCTCACTCCCCCGGCGTCGCGATCCGGTCGTAAGCGTCCTGCCAACCAGTGTGTCGGCCCGCTTCGGCTTCCGCGTCACCGC
The DNA here is from genome assembly GCF_040703635.1 of Streptomyces sp. NPDC007189. Taxonomy (NCBI): domain Bacteria; kingdom Bacillati; phylum Actinomycetota; class Actinomycetes; order Kitasatosporales; family Streptomycetaceae; genus Streptomyces; species Streptomyces sp. NPDC007189. The sequence goes on along the minus strand of NZ_JBEYEY010000021.1, from coordinate 153,587 downwards.
AGCGTCACAGCCTCGCACCAGCCGCACCCCGGCACCCGGCGCGGTGCCACCCCTGGCGCGCATTGCTTGCGTATGCATAAAATGCATGCGCCTTTATCAGTCGTACGGCAGCACACCCTGGGGGACCCATATGAGCCGTCGTTTCCTCTTCGTCCTGGGCAGCGCCCGTGCCGAAGGCAACACCGAGCTGCTGGCCCGCGCGGCGGCCGAGCAACTGCCCGGCGACGTCGAGCAGCGCTGGATCCGCCTGGCCGAGCATCCCATGCCCGACTTCGTGGACCTGCGGCACGACAGCGACCACGTGCGGCCGCCGTCCGACGGCACCACCGGTCTGCTGCTGGACGCCACCCTCGCGGCCACGGACATCGTGATCGCCTCGCCGCTGTACTGGTACTCGGTGTCCGGCCTCACCAAGCGCTACCTGGACTACTGGTCGGCCTGGCTGCGCACCCCCGGCATCGACTTCAGGGCGACCCTCGCCGGCCGCACGCTCTGGGGCGTCGCCGCGCTCGCCGACTCCGAGCCCTCGGTCGCCGACCCCTACGTGGGCACGCTCAACAACTCGGCCGCCTACCTGGGGATGCGCTTCGGCGGGGTGCTGCTCGGCAACGGCAGCGCGCCCGGTGACGTGCTGAAGGACGCCGACGCGCTGGCCCGCGCGAAGACGTTCTTCGCACAGGACGCGCCCCTCGCGCGGTTCCCGTACCAGACCGCCTAGCACGCTCTTCAAGTCGGGGAACGCCTACGCGCTGATGTCCTTCGTCGTGAACCGCGCCCAGGCCGCCGAGCCGAACACGGCCGCGTACAGCGCCTGCAGGCCGAGGTTCTTCGTCAGGTCGTCCCAGTAGACGGGGTCGCGCATCAGGTCGGCGAAGGACAGCCAGTAGTGCGAGAAGAAGTACGGCCGCAGGGCGTGCAGCTGGGGTATCTGGTCGAGTATCTGCACGGTGATGAGCAGTCCGACGGTGGTGGCCATCGCCGCGATGCCGCTGCTCGTGAGCGTCGACACGAACAGGCCGAGGGCGGCCACGCCGACCAGTGAGGCCGCGACCACGAGGGCGATCAGCAGAGCCCGGGCAAGGCCTTCGGCGAAGCTGATCCGCGTACCGGATATCGTCGTCAGCTCGCCCAGCGGGAAGAGCAGCGCACCGACGATCAGCGCGGAGACGGCGACGACCAGCGTGGCCAGCACGCAGAAGGCCAGCACCGTCGTGTACTTCGTGAGCAGCAGCCGGGTACGGCCGGCCGGCGCGACCAGCAGATAGCGCAGGGTGCCCGCGCCGGCCTCGCCCGCTATCGCGTCGCCCGCGACGACCCCTACGGCCATCGGCAGGAAGAACGGCAGCGTCGCGGCGAGGGCCGTGAACACCAGGAACAGGCCGTTGTTGGTGATCTGCGTGATGAACGCCGGGCCCTGGCCGCTGTGGTCCGCCGTCCCGCCGCCCCGCGTCTGGATCTTCACCGCGATCCCCACCAGCACCGGCACCGCGGCCAGCACCCCGAGCAGCGCGAGCGTGCGCCATCGGCGCAACGTCGTGACGAGCTCACTGCGCAGCAGCCCGAGCGTCCACAGGGGGCTCGGCCTGCGTGCGGCCGGAACGGGGACCCGCTCGGGTCCTGGTGCTGGCCCGGACGCGGAGACCGGCTCGGCCTCCGGAGTTGTCCCGGACACGGGGACCGGCTCGTCACTCGGGAATGTCTCAGCCCGCGACATCGAAGCCCTCCCCCGTCAGTGCCACGAACGCGTCCTCCAGCGAGGCCCGTTCGACCGTGAAGCCCCGGACCCGTATCCCCGCCGCGACCAGGGCCGCGTTCACCTCGGCCAGGTCCCGCGCCGGCGGTTCGCCCGTGACCCGCTCACCCTCGGCGGTGACGTCTGCGACGCCCTGTTCCTTCAGCACTCTGGCCGCCTCTGCCGGATCCGGGGTCGTCACCACCAGCCGGCCGCGCGCCCCGGCGGCCAGGTCGGCCACCGCGCCCTGGGTGATGAGCCTGCCGCGTGCCATGACCGCGGCATGGCTGCAGACCTGCTCGATCTCGTCGAGGAGATGGGAGGAGAGGAAGACCGTCGTGCCGTCGGCGGCCAGCTCACGGATCAGGGCGCGGATCTCGCGCATGCCCTGCGGGTCGAGGCCGTTGGTGGGCTCGTCCAGCACGAGCAGCCGGCGCGGCTGGAGCAGCGCGGCGGCGAGACCCAGGCGCTGTTTCATGCCGAGCGAGTACGCCTTCGCCTTCTTGCCGGCGGCCGCCGCGAGACCCACCCGGTCCAGGGCGGAGGCGACGCGGGCACGCCGCGTGCGGGGGTCGGCGGTCGGGTCGGCGGCGTCGTAGCGCAGCAGGTTCTCCCGGCCGGAGAGGAAGCCGTACAGGGCCGGGCCCTCGATGAGCGCGCCGACCTGGGGGAGGACGGACCGGGCCGCCCGGGGCATCGGGCGGCCCAGCACGCGGACCGTGCCCGCGGTCGGCTCGATCAGGCCCATCAGCATGCGGATGGTGGTGGTCTTGCCCGAGCCGTTCGGACCGAGGAAGCCGAAGACGCTGCCCGCCGGGACGGTCAGGTCGAGGCCGTCGACGGCGAGCTGTCCGCCGCGGTAGCGCTTGGTCAGGCCACGGGTTGCGATGACGCTCGCCTCCGCGTCCCCCGGGACACGCTCCTCCGGCTGCCCCGGGGCACGCTCCTCCGCGTCCCCCGCCTCCCGCTGCGTGGCGGACGGTCCGTCCATCGGCTCCCCCTCGATGCGTGCTCTTCTGAAGGGTCAACGCACGGTCACGGTCCGTAGTGCCCGAAGCGGATCACTTTCCCGCGTCGGCCGCCTTCACCAGGGCGTCCTTGGTCACCGCGCCGACGTACACCTTGCCGTCGTCGGTGATCAGGGCGTTGACCAGACGGGTGGAGAAGACCGTGCCCTTGCCGAACCCGCCCGACACCTTGTCGCCCAGCGAGCCGAGGAAGCCGCCGAGGTCACCGGCCTTGGACCCGGTCGGCAGGCCGCCCTTGGCGCCGGTGTCGAAGGTGGCGATGGACGTCCAGCCCTTGCCGAGGACGTCGGAGCCGTTCATGCCCTTGCCGAAGCCCTCGCCGGCCGCCCGCTCGTGCTTCCCGGGCGCCGTGTCCTGCTTCTGCTCCGTCACCTTCGCGCCCTTGGGCGGGGTGAAGGCGAAGGTGGAGGCGGCCGGCTTGGCGAAGGAGACCTGGGCGAAGCCCACGTCGAGGACGGCGGCGCCGCCGCTCTTCGGGGTCAGCGTGAACTTCAGCGGCATGCCCGTCTTCGCGTCGACGGCGATGCTGATCGCGCCGACCGTGGTGCCGGACTGGCGGGGCTTGACCAGCAGCTTGTAGGCGTCACGGCCGGCGACCCGCTCGGTGCCGTCGACGGTGACGGACGTGGTGTCGTCCACCGACTTCAGCGCCTGGTCGGCGAAGTCCTTAGGCGTGGCCGGGGGCTCGGCCCGGTGCTCCTTGCCGGAGTCGGCCGAGGTGCCGTGATAGACCTCGTTGCTCTTGCTGTCGTAGCCCCACACGTTCCTGCCGTTGTGGATGAGGCTGTACTCCGAGCCGCTCTCCAGCAGCGACAGCTTCTGCTTCTCCGGGCCGTCGGCGGCGACGCGCAGGGTGTGCGTGCCGGAGACCAGCTCGGTGAGCTTGGACTGCGGGTCGGCGGAGGAGCCGTCCCCGGAGCCCTTTGCGGCGCCGGAGGCCAGGCTGTTCTCCAGGCCACCGAGGTCGGGCAGGCCGAGGTCGGTGTCGATCCGCACGGTCCCGGACATCTGCTGCACGTCCGATTTGGCGATCTTCTCGATGAGCTGCTGTGCGGTGATCTTGGGCAGGTCGGGGTCACCGGAGGCGGCGAGCGCCGGGACCAGACCGATCGTGGCCGCAGCCACGCCCACCACCGCGACCGGGACCGCGTAGCGGGCGGCCTTGCGGCGGCCGGCGTGCGCTTCCTCGTCCCGCGTGGCGTCCACTCGTGCGGCGTCCACTGCGTCGTCGGATTCGTACGGTGCCATGTCTGCCTTACCTCCGTCGTCGGCGGCGGCTGTTCTCACGCTGGTCCACCCGAGCCGCCATTCTCACCCGAATCGGTGAGGAGTGGTGATTTCCGTGGTTTCCATCTCACCAAATCGGCCTTGAGGAAGCGTCAGACCTCGGAGCCAACTCCGCGTACTCCTGCGGTATGACGCGCAGGGCACCCGGCTCCGCCGACCCGTAGGGGTCTCATCAGAACGGAGGGGGCCGTACGGGGCGGGGAGGGTCGCGCGGGCACGAGCGCGATGGCGTACGGGCACGCGCGCGTGGCCGTACGAGTGGTGGGCCGTCGGAGGCCGCCGTGGCGCGGCCGCCGGAGACGTGTGGGGCAGGGCCGGGTCAGCCGGCGCGGTGGACGACCGCGTCGCACAGCTCCAGCAGCGCCGCCTTGGCGTCGCACTCCCGCAGCGGGGCGAGCGCGGCGCGGGCCTCCTCCGCGTACCGGACGGTGTCCCGGCGGGCCTGCTCCAGCGCGGGGTGGGCGCGCAGCGCGGCCAGCGCCTCGGCGTGCCGGGCGTCGTCGCTGAGGTCGGAGTCCAGCAGCTCGCACAGGGCGACGTCTTCGGGCAGCCGCAGGCGGGCGGTGCGCTCGCGCAGCCGGAGCACGGGCAGCGTGGGGATGCCCTCGCGCAGGTCGGTGCCCGGGGTCTTGCCGGACTCGTGGGAGTCGGAGGCGATGTCCAGGACGTCGTCGGCGAGCTGGAAGGCGACCCCGAGCCGCTCGCCGTACTGGGTGAGCACGTCGACGACCGTCTCGTCGGCACCCGACATCATCGCCCCGAACCGGCAGGACACGGCCACCAGCGAGCCCGTCTTGCCGGCGAGCACGTCCAGGTAGTGCTCGACCGGGTCGCGGCCGTCCGAGGGGCCGGCGGTCTCCAGGATCTGGCCGGTGACCAGCCGTTCGAACGCGAGGGCCTGCACCCGGACCGCCTCGGGGCCGAGGTCGGCGAGGATCTGGGAGGCGCGGGCGAAGAGGAAGTCACCGGTGAGGACCGCGACGGAGTTGCCCCAGCGGGTGTTGGCGCTGTCCACACCGCGCCGCACGGCCGCCTCGTCCATGACGTCGTCGTGGTACAGCGTGGCCAGGTGGGTCAGCTCCACGACCACGGCCGACGGCACGACGCCCGGCGCGTAGGGGTCGCCGAACTGGGCCGCGAGCATCACGAGCAGCGGCCGGAACCGCTTCCCGCCGGCCCGTACGAGATGCTGCGCTGCCTCCGTGATGAACGGGACCTCGCTCTTGGTGGCCTCGAGCAAGCCTTCCTCGACAGCCGTCAATCCGGCCTGGACATCGGCTTCCAGAGCCTGGTCCCGCACGCTCAGCCCGAACGGCCCGACGACGGTCACGAGGGGTCTCCTGTCTGCTGGTGTCTGCTGGCGATTACACGGTTTGTCGATAGGTCGCTGCCATCACTCAAGTCAGCGTATCCGGTCCCTGTTCGATCACCGATAGCGCCCACCGGTCCAGCCCGGGTGCTATCAGATCATGACCGGTATGTTTTCGATCAAGTGGTAAAAACGGACATTCATCGACTTAACAGGAACCCACCCGCTTTGTCGCGAACGACAGGCGGGCGGAGTAACCCCGCACACCCTCCCCGCGCCACCGCGATCACCTACGACACCGACAGACACCGCGATCAGCACGACAACGACGGGCACCATGCCACGGGTTCCACCACTCAGCCGATCCGCGCAAATACCCCATATCGGATTTGGCATACTTTGTTATTTCGTGAGTTGGGTCACGCGCGGTCTCGCACGCGGGAACCCGCCACGCCTCTCTCCCTCCTTGCCCGACCGGCGAGTTGAGGCTTGGCAACCGCAAAGGATCAAGTACCACATATGGCATCGGCCAAGGTCAAATGGGGCGTTGTGTGACGCAGACACTTGTTCCCGGCGTGTGCTCTCGCATACCTTCCCGGCCGTCGGGCGGACGCCGAATCCTGCCGCCGCCCGCTCACCCATCCACGGACCATTCGTACGGCAGGAGCGGGGGACCCAGGTAAGTCGCCGGACCGGTCGGCACCGCACCGCACCGGTACGGCTAGGGGTGAAGCCGTGTCTCTTCCGGGCACGGCCGGGCACCTCCCCGCCCGAACCCGACAGCTCACCTCGCAGGCGTAGGAGAGGAACGTCCCCATGCCTGCAGCCGCTCGGCACCGCCGACCCCGCAACAGCCGCCTCGCCCGCGTCCTCGCCGCCACCTGCGCCGGCGCCGCCGTACTCGCCCTGCCGCTCATCGGCGCCACCAGCGCCTCCGCGGCCACCACGAGCAGCACCACGACCCCCACCACCCCCGCGGGGCACCCGGGCAACGTGGACGGCTGGATCCGCCAGTCGCTCGCGATCATGTCCCAGAAGGGCATCCCCGGCACCTACAACGGCATTTACCGCAACATCATGCGGGAGTCCTCCGGCAACCCGAACGCCGTCAACCTGTGGGACTCCAACGCCGCCGCCGGCATCCCGTCCAAGGGACTGCTCCAGGTGATCGACCCCACGTTCAACGCGTACCACGTGGCCGGCACCTCCTTCAGCCCGTACGACCCGGTCGCCAACATCACCGCGGCCTGCAACTACGCCGCCGCGCGCTACGGGTCGATCGACAACGTCCACAGCGCCTACTGACGCCCCCCAGACAGTCCACAGCCCACTCCCTGAGGCTCCCTGTGGCCACAGACCGCTCCCTGAGGGCCCCCTGTGGCCACAGCCCACTCCGTGAGAGCCCCCTGCGGCCACGGACCACTCCCTTAGGACCCCCTGCGATCCACGGACCGCTCCTGAAGGACCCCTGCGGCGCATAAAACCGCTCCCTGAGGGCCGCCGCGCCCCCACGGGACGCCCCCTGAACGGTCCCGCGACCCGGCCGCTGCCGACGCCGCGGGCCGCCCCGACCCCGGCCGCCCGGCACGTTCCCCGCACCTGACGAGCGGGGGCGTACCGGGCGGCCGGTCGGCATCCGGCGCACACGCGCGCGTGCCGCACCCGGCCGGTGCCGGCCTCCTCCAGGCGGCCGCGCACCGATGTGCCGGTCAGTCGGTCCGGTGCGCGAGGGTCAGTGGACCGGAAACAGTCGTTCGAGGGCGACGGCGACGCCGTCGTCCTCGTTCGACAGGGTGATCTCGTCGGCCACCGCCCTGAGTTCGGGATGCGCGTTGGCCATGGCGATCCCGCGCCCCGCCCAGTCGAACATCGGGATGTCGTTGGGCATGTCGCCGAACGCCAGCGCCTCCCGCGCCGCGATCCCGAGCCGCTCGGCGGCCAGCGCGAGACCGGTCGCCTTGGTCACCCCGGACGGCTGCAGTTCCACGGTCCCCGGCCCGGACATGGTGACCGTGGCCAGCGAGCCCACCACCGCGCGCGCCACGGCCGCCAACTCGTCGTCCGACAGGGCGGCGTGGCGCAGCAGTACCTTGCTGATCGGCGCGCACCACAGGTCGTCGCGCCGGCCGACCCGCACCGCCGGCAGGGTCGGGTGCGGCATCCGGTACCCGGGCTCGATGAGCGTGAGACCCTCCACGCCGTCCTGGTCGACGGCGGCGTAGACCTGCCCCACCTCGGCCTCGATCTTGCCGAGCGCCGTCTCGGCCAGCTCCCGGTCCAGCCGGACCGACCACAGCAGCCGGCCGGTCCCGGCGTCGTAGACCTGTGCGCCCTGTCCGCACACCGCGAGCCCCGTGCAGCCGAGGCGCGCGAGCAGGGGCCGTGCCCGCGGGGCCGGGCGGCCCGTCACCACCAGGTGCCGGGCGCCGGCCCGCGCCACCCGCGCGAGCGCGGCGAACGACCGGTCGGAGACGGTGTCGTCGCCGCGCAGCAGCGTTCCGTCCAGGTCGGTGGCGATCAGTGCATATGCGGGGGAGGCTGCCATGATCAGAGAATACGGATACCGCGCCTCCTCGACTCACCGTGCCGTGCTGCGCACTTGCGTGCTGACCGGCCCCAAGTGGCGCCCGCCGGCTCCCTGCTGGCCGACTTGGAGGTGACCGGACGTGGGCCGGTTACGTGACACATCCGGACCGGGTTTTGCGCGCCCAAGTCAGCCGTGGGCCGACGCCAGGTGTTTCGCCAGGCGCGGGGAGGCGAACTCCGTGCCGCAGACGAAACGCATCACCGGGCCGTACGACGACGCCGCAGGCAGGCCGGTGAAGTACAGGCCGGGGACGGACGACACGAAGCCGGCGCCGAGCTTCGGGGCGCCGCGACTCACCGCGAGCCGGGTGCGCAGTCCGTGGCCGAGGAAGTCCATCGCCGCGATGTCGACGCGGTAGCCGGTGGCGGCGATGACGTGGTCGGCGGTGAGCCGCTCGGTGCGCCCGCCGTGGGTGCGGACGGTGAGGTCGGGGCTGCCGTCCGGCGCCTCCGCGGCCACGACCCGCTGCACGTCCTGCACCTGTACGGCGCTCTCGAAGCGCTCGCGCAGCCACCAGGCTCCGAGCGGGCCGAGGACCCGGCGGACCAGGAAGTGCCGGGTGGCCTCGGGCAGATAGCGGTAGGGGTGCGGGTAGTAGCTGAGCGCCCACAGCGACCAGGCGCGGCCGAACGGGGACTCGGGTCGCAGCTTCGGCTGCTCCCAGGGCGGGGCGCCGAAGGCGACCCGGCCACGGCCGCGCGCGACGACACGCACGCGTGCCCCCGCTTCGGCCGCGAGCGCCGCCGTCTCCAGCGCGGACTGGCCGGCGCCGATCACGATCAGTTCCTTGCGGGCGAAACAGCCCAGGTCATGGTGCTGGGAACTGTGCGAGACCGCAGCGGTGGGCGCCGGCCCGTCGGCCGCGGCCCCCGCGAGCTCCGCCGGCAGATGCGCCAGGCCCGACAACCCGGTGGCGACGACGACCGCTCGCGCGGTGAACATCTCGCCCGAGTCCAGTTTCAGTTCGAAGCCGCCGCTGTTGTCGCGGTCCGCGGAGACCACCCGCACCCGCTCCAGGCCGGGCACCAGCTTCTGCTGGAACCACTCGCCGTAGGCGATGAACGTCTCCGCCGGGATGATGTCCTCGTCGGTCACCAGGCGGCGGATCCCAGCCGCGTCGCAGTAGTCGGCGAGGGTGTGTCCGTGCTGCGGGCAGTCGAAGTTCGAGGCGGCGGGTGTGGACTTCAGGAGCATGCCCTCGGGCATGTGGTCGCGCCAGCTGACCATGGGGTCGCCGAAGACGCGGACGGCAATGCCGCGCGCCCGCAGATGGGCGGCGGTGGACAGGCCGAACGGCCCGGCCCCGATCACTGCAACCGGTCGAGTCACGAAGTCCCTCCCCAGGACACGGTGTGCCACGCGCGGTGGCCTTGCCTACTTCGTGGAAGTGCCGCTGCCGCGGCGGTTGGTCCGCCACAGCTGGTACAGGTGCTTCGCGCCCGGGCGCACGAAGCGGGCGAGCATCGTGAGGAACGGCAGCGGGTCGTCACCCGCGAACCAGGCCAGCTCCGTCCCGCTCGCCTTCGCCGGCGCGTGCGGCGTCGTATAGCCGCTGCGGCGGTAGGCGAGGAGGGCGGGCAGGTCGATGTTCTCCACGATGTAGCGGTGGCCGGCCCGCTGTTCCCCCTCCGGAACGGGGCGGCCGGTCAGGTTCAGGTGCATGGCGCGTACGACGTCCACTCCCGACTCGTTCTCGAACAGCCGGAACTGGGCGCCCATGCGCGGGTTGAAGTCGAGAAGCTTGTACTGTCCGTCGCGCCGGTCGAAGCGCAGGTCGAGGTCGATGATGCCGCTGTAGCCGATCTGCTTGATGAAACGCGCGGCGAGGTCGGTGAGTTCCGGGTTGTCGACGACGTACGCGTTGGCCGTCATGCCGGCGTGCGGCGGCCAGGAGCGCACCTTGACGCCGGTGAACAGCGCGAGCGGGCTGGAGTCCTGGTCGAAGCAGGCGTGCACGATCCAGTCCTCGGCCTCCTCGCGCGGCAGGTACTCCTGGAGGATCACGCCGGGGCTCTCGCCCCAGTCACGCGCGAGGGAGAGCAGCCCCGCGCGCGTGGCGATCTTCGTGGTGCCGTTGACGGCAGGCTTGCTGCGCCGGACGAACGCCTCCCGGTTCTTGGCCACCACCGGGAAGCGTGCCGTGTCGGCGAAGGCGACGATGTCCTCGTACGACTCCGGGAACGCCGACGCGGGGCTGGACAGGCCGTGCTCGACGCACAGTTCGTGCAGGCCCTGCTTGCTGGCGAGCCGGCGCGGCAGCCCCGGGTCGACGCGCGGGAACAGAAAGGAACCGGCCAGCTCGTCCTGATGCTCGGCGATCAGTACGGCGGCCTCCTCGTCCGTGGGGACGAGGACGGTGGGGCGGCCGATGCGGCGGCCGATGCGCAGCAGGCCCTCCACCAGGTGACCAGGGTTCTCGGCGCCGGTCGTCGGCCACACGAAGGCCTTCTTCAGATAGCGCGAGGACGCCGCGGGCGTGTACGCGTCCTCCGTGATGGCATACATGGGCACACCGAGCCGGCCCAGGCTGCGGATGGCGCCGACGCCGCCGTGGTGCAGCGGATAGTCGCCGAACTTGACGATCAGTCCCGGCACGTCCCGGTTCGCCTCGAATGGCACACCGACGGTGTCTCCGGCCACGGGTCCCCCCACGTGTCCCCCCAATGGAACGGACCCACCCCGTCCGTGTCCCAAAGGACGCTAAGCCGGAATTGCCGCCTCCGACAAGGCCTATTCGGACATTGCGAACTCTTTAGGCGGGGTGCGGGCAACCTTTTGAAGACCCCTCGACACGCACCTTTCGGACACTTCCCGGACACTCCTCGGGGCTAGGCATGGGGCTCTGCCCAAGACACGCATCACGGCCGTAACGTGTGGCCCGACCACATGGAACGATCGCCATGCACGGCCCGGATGAGAGTGAGGCAGCACCCCATGCCCCCCTTCAACGTCCCCGAGGGCGACCCCTTCGGCCCGCACAACCTTCCCTATGGCGTGTTCTCGCCCTCCGGCAGCACGGAGCGCAGGGTCGGTGTCCGGCTCGGGGACCAGGTCCTCGACGCGGGCGCCGCGGCAGCCGCCCTGGGCTCGCCGTACCACGCACTGCTGGCGCGGCCCACCCTCAACGCGCTGCTGGCCGCCGGCCGCCCGGCCTGGTCCGAGGTACGGGGCGCGATCACGGACTGGGTCACCGACCCCGCGCACCGCGAGGCCGTCGAGCCGCTGTTCCACCCCCTGTCCGAGGTGACCCTGCACCTGCCCTTCGAGGTGGCGGACTACGTCGACTTCTACGCCTCGGAGAACCACGCCCGCAACGTCGGCCGGATCTTCCGCCCCGACGCCGAGGACTCCCTCACCCCCAACTGGAAGCACCTGCCGATCGGTTACCACGGCCGCTCCGGCACGGTCGTCGTGTCGGGCACGGACGTCGTACGGCCGTCCGGGCAGCGCAAGTCCCCGGCCGACCCGGCACCCGTCTTCGGCCCGTCGGTCCGGCTGGACATCGAGGCCGAGGTCGGCTTCGTCGTGGGCGTCCCCTCCACGCTGGGCAGCCCGGTGCCGCTGGACCGCTTCCGCGACCACGTCTTCGGGCTGTGCCTGCTCAACGACTGGTCCGCACGCGACATCCAGGCCTGGGAGTACGTCCCCCTCGGCCCCTTCCTCGGCAAGTCCTTCGCAACCTCCGTGTCGGCGTGGATCACCCCGCTGGAAGCGCTGGAGCACGCGCGCGTGGCGCCTCCCGAGCGCACACACCCGCTGCTGCCCTATCTGGACGACTCGGCGCCCGGCATCGAACCCGGCGGCTACGACCTGCGGATCTCCATCGCCGTCAACGGGCACGTGGTCTCCGAGCCGCCGTTCTCGACCATGTACTGGACCGCCGCCCAGCAACTCGCCCACATGACCGTGAACGGCGCCTCGCTGCGCACCGGCGACCTGTACGGCTCGGGCACGGTGAGCGGCCCCGAGGACCGCCAGCGCGGCTCGCTGCTGGAGCTGACCTGGAACGGCCGGGACCCCCTCGACCTCCCGGACGGCAAACGCGCCTTCCTGGAGGACGGCGACGTGGTGACCCTCTCGGCCTGGGCCCCTGGCGCCAACGGTCTCCGTGTCGGCCTGGGGGAGGTCAGCGGGCGGATCGCGGCGGGCTGACGGACAGTGGCACCGCCTGAACGCGGGCGCCGGCGTCCTGGTGATCCCGCCACCGCCGGCGCTCGTCTCCCCCGCCGCCGCCCTGTGGCTGCGTGACGCTGCCGCGCCGGTGGGGCGGGCACGCCGACGCGAAGGGAAAAGGCGGCCGGAACCGCGGAACGGATCGTCTCCGAGACCTGACTCCGGCCGCCCCTCACCGTCATACTGGGCGGGCACGCACCACGCGACGCGCCCGCGGCGCATCGCTCCGCATCACCGACACCCGACAACTCTCCGATCAGGAACCGGAGCCCCGGCATGACCGTCTGCCTGCTCCTGCTGAGCGTCGTCGCCCTGACCGCCGCCCTGCCGGCACCGCGCGCGCTGACCCGCGCCGCATGGCCCGAGCGGGAACCGGTGGTCGCGTTGTGGGTGTGGCAGTGCCTGGTCGCCACCGTGCTGCTGTGCTGCCTGGCCGCACTGGTCCTGGGTGCGGCGGCCGTCTTCCACACCGTCCGCGACCGGGTGTTCGCCCCCGCGCCGCCCTCCGTCACCGCCGCCTACGACCTCTCCTCCACACCGGTGTGGGCCACCGCCCTCACCATGCTGCTGGCGTGCGGGGCCGCCTGGACGACGGCGATGCTGGCCCGGGAACTGGTGGAGGCCCGCCGCAGCCGCGGCCAGGTCCGTGCGCAGCTCCGGGAGCGCGCCCCCGACCTGCCGGCCGGGCTTCCGGCGGCGCGCGGCCCGATGCTGGTGCTGGAGGACGAGTACCCGGACGCCTGGTGGATGCCGGGGCACCCGCCGCAGCTGGTCGTGACGACGGGAGCGCTGCAACGCCTCACCGATCACCAGCTGGACGCCGTCCTCACTCACGAACGCGGGCACGCGCGTGCCCATCACGACTGGCTGCTGCACCTGTCCACCGCGCTCGCCACGGGCTTCCCGCGCGTGCCGCTGTTCGCGCACTTCTGCGACCAGACGCACCGCCTGGTCGAGCTGGCCGCCGACGACGCCGCGTCCCGGCGCTGCGGGCACCTCACCACGGCCCTCGCCCTGATCGAGCTGAACCAGCACCGGGGCGTGCTGTCCTGCGCCTCCAGCCGGCGCCTCCTCGGCGAACGCGTGGACCGCCTGCTGGAGCCGCCGCCCCGGCTGCTGCGCCGGCACCGGGCCCTGACGACGACGGTGGCCGCGCTGGTGCCCCTGCTGCCCCTGCTGATCACGTTCGCCCCGGGCCTGACGGCACTGTCCTGAGCGGCCCGCCGGGTGGCGCATCTACCCGGCGGAACCGGCAGACGCGCAGCTCAGCGCCGTATCCCACGGTCCCTCAGGCGGCGCAACACTGCGGCAACACCACTTTCCCTACCCCATCGGTATGGTTCCAGCCATGCCAGCCACCGACCGTCCCCGCGACCATGCCGGTCAGGGCGCCGCGACCACCGTCGCCGCCCACCGCACGCGTCGTCGGCTGCGTGCGGACCGGGCCCGGCAACTCGCCGATCTGCTGCGCCACCAGATCCTCACCGGCGCCTTCCACGGCGGCCCCCTCCCCCACGAGTCGACCCTCGCCGCCGACTACCGCGCCTCCCGCAACACCGTCCGCCAGTCCCTGGACCTGCTGCGGGCCGAGGGCCTCGTGGAACGGCTGCCCGGTGTCGGCACCGTGGTCGTCGCCCGCAAATACCCGCACGGGCTCGACCGTCTGATGGGCCTCGCGGAAACCCTCCGCGAACACGGCCGCGTCACCAACGAGGTCCGCACCATGGGCCCCGCCCCCGCACCCGCCCCGGTGGCCGACCGCCTCCGCGTTCCCGCCGGCGCCGACGTCCTCTACATCGAACGCCTGCGCCGCCTGAACGGCCTGCCCCTCTCCCTCGACCTCACCTACATCCCGCTCGACCTCGGCACCGCCCTGCTCGGCGCCGACCTGGAGAACACCGATGTCTTCCGCCTGCTGGAAGCCATCACCGGCCAGCCCCTCGGCCACGCCGAGATCACCCTGGAGGCGGTGACGGCGGACGCCCACTCCGCCGCCGTCCTCCAGGCCCCGCGCGGCGCCGCCGTACTCATGCTGGAACGCCTCACCCACCTCGCCGACGGCCGCCCCGTCGACCTGGAGTTCATCCGCTTCCGCGGCGACCGCATCACCATGAGCGGCCTGCTCCACCGGTCGTAGCACACCCGCCGCACTCACCCCTGCCTGCACGTTTCCTGGAGACAGCCATGCCCTTGGCGCCCCAGCGGGCCGACGTGCCCGTGACCATCGACGAGTCGAAGTGCATCGACGGCTGCACCCTCTGCGTGGACATGTGCCCGCTGGACTCCCTCGCCATCGACGAGACCAGCGGCAAGGCGTACATGCACGTCGACGAGTGCTGGTACTGCGGCCCGTGCGCGGCCCGCTGCCCCACCGGAGCCGTCACCGTCAACATGCCCTACCTGCTCCGGTGAGAGGTACAACCACCATGAAACGAACCGCAGTTGCCGCATCCGCCGTCGCACTTCTGCTTCCCCTGTCCGCCTGCGGCGGCAGCGCGGAGGCGGGCAGCGGCTCCACGGTCACCGTGACCGTCGGCTACCAGTCCAAGACCATCAACACCGTCACCGCGGGCACCCTGCTGCGCTCCCTGGGCTCCTTCGAGAAGCAGCTCGACTCCCTGCACGACGGGCACACCTACAAGGTCGACTGGCAGGACTACGCCACCGGCGCCCCGATCACTGCCCAGATGACCGCCGGAAAGATCGACATCGGTTCGATGGGCGACTTCCCGCTGCTGCTCAACGCGGCGCGCGGAAAGCAGCTCGGACGCCCCACCCGCCTGGTCTCGGTGACCGGCTACAACCTGCGCGGCGGACTCAACACGGTCGTCACCGCGCCGGACGCCAAGCTCACCACCCTGAAGGACCTGACGGGCAAGAAGGTCTCCACGAGCATCGGGTCCGCCGCCGACGGCACGCTCGTACGGGCCCTGCAGCGTGCCGGCGTCGACCCGGACAAGGGCATCTCCAAACTCAACCAGCAGCCCGCCGTGGGCGCCTCGGCGCTCTCCTCGGGCGGCGTGGACGCCCTGTCGCAGTTCGTGGCGTGGCCGGGCCTGCTCGCCTACCAGGGCAAGGCGAAGGCGCTGTACGACGGCGCCGAGCTGAACCTGCCCACCTTCCACGGCGTCACCGCACGCGAGGACTTCACCCAGCGCCATCCGGCCGTTCTGGAGGCCTTCCTGAAGGCTCAGGCGGAGGCGACGGACTACCTCAACGCCCATCCCGTGGCCGCCGCCGAGAAGGTCGCCAAGGCCACCGGCCTGCCCGCCGAGGTCGTCTACCTCTACAACGGCGCCCACGGCATCGCCACCTTCGACCCGGCCGTCAAACCGCAACTCGTCTCCGCGCTGAAGCAGGACGTGTCCGTGCTGAAGGCCGCCAAACTGACCGGTGACATCGACGTGGACTCCTTCGTCGACGACCAGTACGTCAAGAAGGCCCTCGGCGCGTCCTACACCCGGCGGCTCGCCGCCCGACCCGCGCCGGCCGCCGGCGAGGTATGGCCCAAGGGCAGTGAGAAGACCGTCTCCTTCAAGTCGCCCAACGACCTGCTGACCTACGTGGCCGCGCACCAGGGCGGCATCCGCGCCGCCTACGTGCCGGACGCCACCACCGGCACTCTCTGGTTCGCCGACAAGGCGGTGTGGGTGGCCGACGGTGACCGCCTGCTGCCGTTCGTCGCCCCGTCAACGGCTCAGGCGTACGTCACCGCCCACGGCGGCGCCCGCACGGTGTCGTACCGCGAGGCCCTGGAGCATGCCTCATGACCCGGCATCCCCTGGCACGGTATGCGCTCCGGACGGGCTCCCTCGCCGCTCTTCTCGGGCTGTGGCAGGTGCTGACCAGCCTGAACGTCGATCTGTGGCTGCGCTTCTCGCAGTTCCCGACGGTCGCCGACGTGGCCCGCGCCTTCGCCGGCCGGCTCTCCGGCGGCGACTACTGGACCGATCTCACCGACAGCCTCACCCGCATCCTCACCGGATTCGCGCTGGCCGCCGTCCTCGGCGTGACGACCGGCGTGCTGGTGGCCCGCTCGCGCCTGGCCGAGGATCTGCTCGGTCCGGTCCTGGAGGTGATCCGCCCGATCCCGGCGATCGCCCTCGTCCCGGTCGCGATCCTGCTCTTCCCCTCCAACGAGCAGGGCATCGTCTTCATCACCTGCACCGCCGCCTTCTTCCCCGTCCTGGTCTCCACCCGGCACGCGGTCCGCGCGCTGCCGCCTGTCTGGGAGGAAGCGGTGCGCACCATGGGCGGCGGCCGGCTGCGGATCCTCGGTTCGGTCGTGCTGCCGGGTGCGCTGCCCGGCATCTTCGGCGGGCTGTCGGTCGGCATCGGTGTGTCGTGGATCTGCGTGATCTCCGCCGAGATGATCTCCGGCCAGTACGGGGTCGGCTACCGCACCTGGCAGGACTACACGGTGGTGAACTACCCGGGCGTCTTCGTCGGCATGGTCACCATCGGCGTCCTCGGCTGGGTCACCTCCACGGCCGTGGAACTCCTCGGACGGCGCCTGACCCACTGGCTGCCCCGCGCCTCGTACGTCCCCGCCGGCCGCACCCGCGCGCCCCGGCCCGTCACAGCCACCGTCCCCACCGACCGCGAGCCCGATCCCGAGCACCAGGCCCAGCGCGAGCAGCAGGGCGAGAAGGACACCGAGGAGGCCCGTGATGAGCACCTCGTCTGAGACCGTCGCCGCTCCCGTCGCGCCGGTTTCCGGGGCCGCCGTGCGCGGCACCCGGCTCACCTTCCGGGCCGCCACGCTCGGCCGTCCGGACGCGCCGGTGCTGTACGACGTCGACCTGGACGTCTCCCCCGGCGAGATCCTCACCGTCGTCGGCCCCTCCGGCTGCGGCAAGTCCACGCTGCTGCGCACGCTCGCCGGGCTGCTGTCTGCGCTGGGCGGCGCGGTGGAGGCGGACGGCGTCCCGCTGGCGGGGCCGTCGGCGGACCGTGCGCTGGTGTTCCAGGAGGACGCGCTGCTGCCCTGGCGCACCCTGCGCGGGAACGTCGAACTGCCGCTCGCCATCAGCGGCGTGCCGCGCGCGGAACGGCGTTCGCGCGCCGAGTCGTGGCTCGACCGGGTCGGACTCAGCCTGCAGGCCGGGCAGTTGCCGCACCGGGTGTCCGGCGGGCAGCGCCAGCGCGCCCAGTTGGCCCGCGCCTTGGCGGACAGTCCGCGTGCCCTCCTCATGGACGAGCCCTTCGGCGCCCTGGACGCCCAGACCCGCTCGGGCATGCAGGACCTGCTGGTCGAGGTGTTGCGCGGCACCGGCGCGACCGTCGTCTTCGTCACGCACGACGTGGACGAGGCCCTCTTCCTCGGCGACCGCGTGGCCCTGCTCGGTTCCGGCCGGGTGGCCGCCGTACGGGACGTCCCTGGGCCACGCGACCGCGGCGCCCTCGGCGATCCGGCCCGCGTGGCCCTGCGCCGCGACATCCTCTCCTCGCTCGGCTCCTGAAAGGCACCCCGGTGACCACGCCCGCGTCCACTTCCCTGGAGATTCCCGCCGTCACCGACGCCGAGGAGCTGACCTGTGACGTCCTCGTCGTCGGCGGCGGCACCGCCGGCACCATGGCCGCGCTGACCGCCGCCGAGCGCGGCGCGAGGGTCCTGCTGCTGGAGAAGGCCCACGTCCGCCACTCCGGCGCGCTCGCCATGGGCATGGACGGCGTCAACAACGCGGTCGTTCCCGGCCGCGCCGAACCCGACGACTACGTCGCCGAGATCACTCGCGCGAACGACGGCATCGTCGACCAGTCCACGGTCCGCCAGACCGCGACGCGCGGGTTCGCGATGGTCCAGCGGCTGGAGTCGTACGGGATCAAGTTCGAGAAGGACGAGCACGGAGAGTACGCGGTGCGCCAGGTGCATCGCTCCGGCTCGTACGTACTGCCGATGCCAGAGGGCAAGGATGTCAAAAAGGTCCTGTACCGGCAGCTGCGGCGGCGCGAGATGCGGGAGCGGATCCGGATCGAGAACCGGGTGATGCCGGTCCGGGTCCTGACCGCCGGGGGGCGGGCCGTGGGCGTCGTCGGCTTCCACACGCGCACCGGCGCCTTCGTCACCGTCCGCGCGGGCGCCGTGATCCTCGCGACCGGCGCCTGCGGCCGGCTCGGCCTGCCCGCCTCCGGCTACCTCTACGGCACCTACGAGAACCCCACCAACGCCGGTGACGGGTACGCCATGGCCTACCACGCGGGCGCCGAGCTGACCGGCATCGAGTGCTTCCAGATCAACCCGCTGATCAAGGACTACAACGGGCCGGCCTGCGCCTACGTCGCCAACCCCTTCGGCGGCTACCAGGTCAACCGGCACGGCGAGCGCTTCGTCGACTCCGACTACTGGTCGGGGCAGATGATGGCCGAGTTCGCCGCCGAGGTCGCCAGCGACCGCGGCCCGGTCTACCTCAAGCTCAGCCACCTCCCCGAGGAGTCGGTCTCCGCGCTGGAGTCGATCCTGCACTCCACCGAGCGGCCCACCCGCGGCACCTTCCACGCCGGCCGCGGGCACGACTACCGCACCCACGACGTCGAGATGCACATCTCCGAGATCGGCCTGTGCGGCGGCCACTCCGCCTCCGGTGTCCGCGTCGACGACCACGCCCGTACGACCGTCCCCCGTCTGTACGCCGCCGGCGACCTCGCCTGCGTCCCGCACAACTACATGATCGGCGCCTTCGTCTTCGGCGACCTCGCGGGCGCGGACGCCGCCCAGTACACGGCGTACGAGGGGGAGCTTCCCGGCGACCAGGTGGCCGAGGCGCACGAGCTGATCTACCGCCCGCTGCGCAACCCGGACGGCCCGCCGCAGCCCCAGGTCGAGTACAAACTGCGCCGCTTCGTGAACGACTACGTGGCACCGCCGAAGTCCGGCGCCCGGCTCTCCCTCGGCCTGGAGGCCTTCGAGCGGATGCGCGCCGACATCGCCGCCATGGGCGCCCGCACCCCGCACGAGCTGATGCGCTGCGCCGAGGTGACGTTCATCCGGGACTGCGCCGAGATGGCCGCCCGTGCCTCGCTCGCCCGCACCGAGTCCCGCTGGGGCCTCTACCACGACCGTCTCGACCACCCCGGCCGCGACGACGTGTCCTGGTTCCACCATCTCGATCTGCACAAGTCCCCCTCTGGTGCGATGGAGTTCACGGCTCGTCCCGTGGCTCCCTATCTGGTCCCGGTCGAGGAGTTCACGCCGGTCGGCGGTCCCTCCCGCCGCCTGGGCGAGGTCCGTGCCGAGGACGTGGCCACGGCCGGGCCGCGCGAGGCGGCACCGGTCGCCGGCGGACCGGTGTCCGTGCGCGCCACCGCCCCGGCCGACCGGGCCGGGACGCCCGGCACCGCATCGCCCCGGCTGCTGGAACTGCTGGAGCTGGCCGAGGCTCAACCCGAACTAGTCCTGCTGGAGCACTACTTGAGCGACTCCGACCCCGCCGTCCGCCGTACGGCGGTCTCGGTCCTCACCGAGACCGTGCCGCCCGGCACCGGACAGGCCCTGGCCGGTGCCCTCCTCGACCCCGATGCCGAGGTCCGTGCGACCGCCGCGGCCGCGCTGCGCGAACTGGTCGAGACCCTGCCGCCGGAACCCGCCCTGGGCACCGCCCTGACCGGGGCCCTCGCCGCCACCGACCCCGTGGTCCGGGCCGCCGCCCTCGACGTGCTGCGCGCGCTGCGGCTCGGCGAGGCCGGGCTGTTCGCGGCGGCGCTGGGCGACCCCGACGTCGCCGTCCGCACCGAGGCCGTACGGGCGCTCGTGTCCGTCGATGCGGTCCGGCCCCTCACGCGCGCCGCGGACGATCCGTCCCGGGAGGTCCGGGTCGCGGTGGCCAAGGCCCTGGCCGCCGTCGCCACCGAGTCCCTGGCCTCTGCCGACCGTGATCTGCCGGCCGCCACGCTGGGCCGGCTCACCGAGGACGGTGATCCGCTGGTTCGCGGCGCCGCGTTCGCCGCGCTGGCCGGTACCGGCTGCCCGGCGCCGCTCGCCGGGCGTGCCGTGGCCGCGCTGTCCGACCCGGCCTGGCAGGTGCGCGCGGGCGCCGCCACCGCGCTGTCGGTCGCCTCCGCCGAGACCGCGGTCCCCGCCCTCGCCAAGGCCCTGGCCGACTCGAACGCCGACGTCCGCAAGGCGGCGGTGCTGGCTCTGACCCGGCACCGGGCCGCCGAGGAGGCGCGTGCGGCGCTCGCCACGGCCACGGCCGACCCGGACGCGGACGTCAGGGCTTACGCGGCACGGGGTCTGTGACCGTCCCCCGCGTCCCCTCGGACGGGCTCGCTATATCCAGTCGTCCGGCTCCGGCTCCTGGTCGGGCTCCGGCCAGTCGGCGGCCGGCGTGTCGTCGGCGGCCGGGGCGGGTCCGTCCAGGGAGGCCAGCACGGCCAGCACGCCTTCTCCGTAGGTCGCCAGCTTCTTCTCGCCGACACCGCTGACCGTGCCCAGCTCGCGCACCGAGGCGGGCCGGCGGCTGACGATCTCCCGCAGGGTGGCGTCGTGGAAGATGACGTACGCCGGTACGCCCTGCTCGCGGGCCTGTTCGGCGCGCCAGGCGCGCAGCGCCTCGAAGGCGGGCAGGAGCTCGTCGGGCAGTTCCGCGGCGGCCGCCTTGGCCTTGCGGTCGCCGGAGGCGCCGGCCTGCCGCGACCGGGTGGCGGCCGGTTTCTTCGGCTCCTTGCGCAGCGGCACCTCGCGCTCGCCGCGCAGCACCGAGCCGCTCGCCTCGGTGAGCGCCAGGGTGCCGTACTCCCCCTCGACCGCGAGCAGCCCCTGCGCAAGCAGCTGCCGGATGACGCCGCGCCATTCGGCCTCGGTGAGGTCCTGGCCGATGCCGAAGACGGACAGCTGGTCGTGGTCGAACTGGATGACCTTGCCGGTGCGCTTGCCGAGCAGGATGTCGACGATCTGCACGGCGCCGAACTTCTGCCCGCGCTCGCGCTGCAGCCGTACCACGGTCGACAGCACCTTCTGCGCGGCGACCGTGCCGTCCCAGGTCTCCGGCGGGGTGCGGCAGGTGTCGCAGTTGCCGCAGGCCGCCGCGTCGGGGTCCTGGCCGAAGTAGGCGAGCAGCTGGCTGCGGCGGCACTGGGCCGTCTCGCACAGGGCGAGCATGGCGTCGAGGTGGGCGGAGGCCCGGCGGCGGAACGCCTCGTCGCCCTCGCCGGACTGGATCAGCTTGCGCTGCTGTATGACGTCGTTCAGGCCGTACGCCATCCAGGCCGTGGACGGCAGTCCGTCGCGGCCGGCGCGGCCGGTCTCCTGGTAGTAGCCCTCGATCGACTTGGGCAGGTCCAGGTGGGCGACGAACCGTACGTCCGGCTTGTCGATGCCCATGCCGAAGGCGATGGTCGCCACCACGACCAGGCCGTCCTCGCGCAGGAACCGGGACTGGTGGGCGGCGCGTGTGCCCGCGTCCAGGCCCGCGTGATACGGCACGGCCTCGATGCCGTTGGCGGTCAGGAACTCCGCCGTCCGCTCCACCGAGTTGCGCGACAGGCAGTAGACGATGCCGGCGTCGCCGGGGTGCTCCTGCCGGAGGAAGGCCAGGAGCTGCTTCCTGGGGTCGGCCTTGGGCACGATCCGGTACTGGATGTTGGGCCGGTCGAAGCTGGCGACGAAGTGGCGGGCCGTCGGCAGGTTGAGCCGCTGGGTGATCTCCTGGTGGGTGGCATGGGTGGCCGTGGCCGTGAGGGCGATCCGCGGGACGTCCGGCCAGCGCTCGCCGAGGAGGGAGAGGGTGAGGTAGTCGGGGCGGAAGTCGTGGCCCCACTGGGACACGCAGTGCGCCTCGTCGATCGCGAAGACGGAGATCTTGCCGCGCGAGAGCAGGTCGAGCGTGGCGTCCAGGCGCAGCCGCTCGGGTGCCAGGTACAGCAGGTCCAGCTCGCCGGCGAGGAACTCGGCCTCGACCATGCGCCGCTCGTCGAAGTCCTGCGTGGAGTTCATGAAGCCGGCGCGCACGCCGAGGGCGCGCAGGGCGTCCACCTGGTCCTGCATGAGGGCGATCAGCGGGGAGATCACCACGCCGGTGCCGGGTCTGACCAGGGCCGGGATCTGGTAGCACAGCGACTTGCCGCCGCCGGTGGGCATGAGGACGACGGCGTCGCCGCCCGCCACCACATGCTCGATGACGGCTTCCTGCTCGCCCCG
The DNA here is from genome assembly GCF_040703635.1 of Streptomyces sp. NPDC007189. NCBI lineage: Bacteria > Bacillati > Actinomycetota > Actinomycetes > Kitasatosporales > Streptomycetaceae > Streptomyces > Streptomyces sp. NPDC007189. The sequence goes on along the minus strand of NZ_JBEYEY010000021.1, from coordinate 131,333 downwards.
GAAGGCGCCGTATCCGAAGACCCGGTGCAGTGTGGCCAGCGTCTCGCTGCCGGCCGTGTCCGGCCCTTCGGTCACCTGTGGCATCTCGCTGATCCCGCCCGTCGCACCCATCGTCCTGTCCCCCGCCGGTCCCCCGTGTGTCGTATCTCGACCGCTGCCTCCACCATAGGGGTCCGGACCGACAGCCTCGGAGTTATCCACAGGCTCGCGGACCTGCCGCGGGCAGCGCGACGGCCCGGCACCCCCCGAAGTGCCGGGCCGTCGTGCTGCCGGGAGGTGTCAGCGGACGAACACTCCCGCCTGGCTGGCCAGGTCCAGGAAGTACTGCGGGGCCACGCCGAGCACCAGCGTCACCGCGACGCCGACGGCGATCGCCATCATGGTCAGCGGGGACGGGACGGCCACGGTCGGGCCCTCCGGCCTGGGCTCGCTGAAGAACATCAGCACGATCACGCGGATGTAGAAGAACGCGGCGATCGCGGAGGAGATCACACCGATCACGACCAGCGGGGCCGCGCCGCCGTCCGCCGCCGCCTTGAACACGGCGAACTTCCCCGCGAAACCGGAGGTCAGCGGGATGCCGGCGAAGGCGAGGAGGAAGACGGCGAAGACGGCCGCGACCAGCGGGGAGCGGCGGCCCAGGCCCGCCCACTTCGACAGGTGGGTGGCCTCGCCGCCCGCGTCGCGCACCAGCGTGACCACCGCGAACGCGCCGATCGTCACGAAGGAGTAGCCGGCCAGGTAGAAGAGGACCGAGGAGACGCCGTCCTTGGAGGTGGCGATGACACCCGCGAGGATGAATCCGGCGTGCGCGATGGACGAGTACGCGAGCAACCGCTTGATGTCGGTCTGCGTGATCGCGACGATCGCGCCGCCGAGCATGGTGACGATCGCCACCGCCCACATGACCGGCCGCCAGTCCCAGCGCATCCCGGGCAGGACGACGTACAGCAGGCGCATCAGCGCGCCGAACGCGGCCACCTTCGTCGCCGCCGCCATGAAGCCGGTGACGGGCGTCGGCGCGCCCTGGTAGACGTCCGGCGTCCACATGTGGAACGGCACGGCGCCCACCTTGAACAGCAGGCCCATCACGATCAGGGCGCTGCCGAGCAGCAGCAGCGCGTCGTTGCCCATCGTGCCCGCGAGTGCCGGGTCGACGTTGGTGACCGTGCCGTCGACGACCTGGGCGATGCGCGCGTACGACACCGAGCCCGCGTAGCCGTACAGCAGGGCGATGCCGAACAGGGTGAACGCGGAGGCGAACCCGCCGAGCAGGAAGTACTTGACGGCGGCTTCCTGCGACATCAGCCGCTTGCGGCGGGCCAGTGCGCACAGCAGGTACAGCGGCAGGGAGAAGACTTCCAGGGCCACGAACAGGGTCAGCAGGTCGTTGGCCGAGGGGAACACCAGCATGCCGGAGATCGCGAAGAGCAGCAGCGGGAAGGCCTCGGTGGTGGTGAAACCGGCCTTCACCGCGGCCTTCTCGCTGTCGCTGCCGGGCACGGAGGCGGCCTGCGCGGCGAAGGAGTCGACGCGGTTGCCGTGCGCGGCCGGGTCCAGGCGCCGCTCGGCGAAGGTGAACAGGCCGACGAGTCCGGCCAGCAGGATCGTGCCCTGCAGGAACAGGGACGGGCCGTCGACCGCGATCGCCCCCATGGCCGCGATGTGCGCCTTGGTGGTGCCGTAGCCGTCGGCGGCCAGCGCGACCACCGCGGCGAACGCGGCGCACAGCGCGACGACGGACACGAACACCTGGGCGTAGTAGCGGGACCTGCGCGGGACGAACGCCTCGATCAGCACTCCGACCAGGGCCGCGCCGACGACGATCAGCGTCGGCGACAATTGTCCGTATTCGATCTTGGGTGCCGGGATCTTCGTGATCGGGTCGGCCGCGGTTGTCCACAGGCTGTGGACGGCTGTTGCGCTCACTTGGCCGCCTCCACCGAGGGCTTGGGGTCGGTCTTGTGTACGTCGGACATGGTCTGCTTGACCGCCGGGTTGACGATGTCCGTGACGGGCTTCGGATAGACGCCCAGGAAGATCAGCAGGACGATCAGCGGGGCGACGACCACCAGTTCCCGCACACGGAGGTCGGGCATCGCCGACACCTCGGGCTTCACCGGGCCCGTCATCGTCCGCTGGTACAGCACGAGGGTGTAGAGCGCGGCGAGGACGATGCCGAAGGTGGCGATGATGCCGATGACCGGGTAGCGCGCGAAGGTGCCGACCAGGACCAGGAACTCGCTCACGAACGGGGCGAGTCCGGGCAGCGAGAGGGTCGCGAGGCCGCCGATCAGGAAGGTGCCGGCGAGGACCGGGGCGACCTTCTGCACGCCTCCGTAGTCGGCGATGAGCCGCGAGCCGCGCCGGGAGATCAGGAAGCCGGCGACCAGCATCAGCGCGGCCGTGGAGATGCCGTGGTTGACCATGTAGAGGGTCGCGCCGGACTGGCCCTGGCTGGTCATCGCGAAGATGCCCATGATGATGAAGCCGAAGTGCGAGATCGACGCGTAGGCGACCAGGCGCTTGATGTCCCGCTGGCCGACGGCGAGCAGTGCGCCGTAGACGATGCTGATCAGCGCCAGGACCAGGATGACCGGCGTCGCCCACTTGCTGGCCTGCGGGAACAGCTGGAGGCAGAAGCGGAGCATCGCGAAGGTGCCCACCTTGTCGACGACCGCGGTGATGAGGACGGCGACCGGGGCGGTGGACTCCTGCATGGCGTTGGGCAGCCAGGTGTGCAGCGGCCACAGCGGCGCCTTCACCGCGAACGCGAAGAAGAAGCCGAGGAACAGCCAGCGTTCGGTGCTCGTCGCCATGTGCAGCGAGCCGTTGGCGCGGGCCTGCGCGATCTCCTGGAGGCTGAAGTTCCCGGCGACCACATAGAGGCCGATCACCGCGGCCAGCATGATCAGGCCGCCGACCAGGTTGTAGAGCAGGAACTTCACCGCCGCGTACGACCGCTGGGTCGAGGCCGCTGCCTCGCCCTGCGCGTGGGCGCGGTCTCCGAAGCCGCCGATGAGGAAGTACATCGGGATGAGCATGGCTTCGAAGAAGATGTAGAAGAGGAAGACGTCGGTGGATTCGAAGGAGATGAGCACCATCGCCTCGACGGCGAGGATGAGGGCGAAGAAGCCCTGGGTGGGCCGCCAGCGGCGGCTGCCCGTCTCCAGCGGGTCGGCGTCGTGCCAGCCCGCGAGGATGATGAACGGGATCAGGACGGCGGTCAGGGCGATCAGCGCCACCGCGATGCCGTCGACGCCCAGCTCGTAGCGCACGCCGAAGTTCTTGATCCAGGCGTGGGACTCGGTGAGCTGGTAGCGGGAGCCGCCCGGGTCGAAGCGGACCAGGACGACGATCGCCAGGGCGAGCGTGGCGAGCGAGACGAGCAGCGCCAGCCACTTCGCGGCGGTGCGCCGCGCGGCCGGTACGGCGGCCGTGGCGACGGCCCCTACGGCCGGGAGCGCCGCCGTCGCTGTCAGCAGAGGAAAGGACATCGGTATCAGACCGCCCTCATCAGCAGGGTGGCGGCGACCAGGAGTGCCGCACCGCCGAACATCGAGACCGCGTAGGAGCGGGCGAAGCCGTTCTGGATCCGGCGCAGCCGGCCGGACAGGCCGCCGAAGCCGGCCGCCGTGCCGTTGACGACGCCGTCGACCAGGGTGTGGTCGACGTACACCAGGGAGCGCGTGAGGTGTTCGCCGCCGCGCACCAGGACCACGTGGTTGAAGTCGTCCTGGAGCAGGTCGCGGCGGGCCGCGCGGGTGAGCAGCGAGCCGCGCGGGGCGACGGCGGGCACGGGCTTGCGGCCGTACTGGGCCCAGGCGATGCCGACGCCGATGACCAGGCAGACCATGGTCGCGGCGGTGACCGTCGCGGCGCCGACCGGGGAGTGGCCCTCACTGTGCCCGGTGACCGGCTCCAGCCAGTGCAGGAAGCGGTCGCCGATGCTGAAGAAGCCGCCGCCGAAGACCGAGCCGACGGCCAGCACGATCATCGGGATCGTCATGACCTTCGGGGACTCGTGCGGGTGCGGCTCGGCGTGCTCGCCCCGGTGCTCGGCGGCGGGCTCCGCGCTCGGGGCCTCCGGGGAGCGGGTGGGCTGGTCCTTCCAGCGCTCCTCGCCGAAGAACGTCATCAGCATCACGCGCGTCATGTAGAAGGCGGTGATGGCCGCGCCCAGCAGGGCCGCGCCGCCGAGGATCCAGCCCTCGGTGCCGCCCTTGGCGAACGCCGCCTCGATGATCTTGTCCTTGGAGAAGAAGCCGGACAGGCCCGGGAAGCCGATGATGGCGAGGTAGCCGAGGCCGAAGGTGATGAAGGTGACCGGCATGTACTTGCGCAGGCCGCCGTACTTGCGCATGTCGACCTCGTCGTTCATGCCGTGCATGACGGAGCCGGCGCCGAGGAACAGGCCGGCCTTGAAGAAGCCGTGCGTCACCAGGTGCATGATCGCGAAGACGTAGCCGATGGGGCCGAGGCCCGCGGCGAGCACCATGTAGCCGATCTGCGACATGGTCGAGCCGGCCAGTGCCTTCTTGATGTCGTCCTTGGCGCAACCGACGATCGCACCGAACAGGAGCGTGACCGCGCCGACCACGGTGACGGCGAGCTGCGCGTCGGGGGCGGCGTTGAAGATGGCTCCGGAGCGGACGATCAGGTACACGCCCGCGGTCACCATCGTCGCGGCGTGGATCAGGGCCGAGACCGGGGTCGGGCCCTCCATGGCGTCGCCGAGCCAGGACTGCAGCGGCACCTGGGCGGACTTGCCGCAGGCGGCCAGCAGCAGCATCAGGCCGATGGCGGTGAGCCTGCCCTCGGAGGTGTCGCCGGTGTGGCTGAGGACCGGGCCGAAGGCGAAGCTGCCGAAGGTGGTGAACATCAGCATGACCGCGATCGACAGGCCCATGTCGCCGACGCGGTTGACCAGGAAGGCCTTCTTCGCGGCCGTCGCGGCGCTGGGCTTGTGCTGCCAGAAGCCGATCAGCAGGTAGGAGGCGAGGCCGACGCCCTCCCAGCCGACGTACAGCAGCAGGTAGTTGTCGGCGAGGACGAGCAGCAGCATCGCCGCGAGGAACAGGTTCAGGTAGCCGAAGAAGCGGCGGCGCCGCTCGTCGTGCTCCATGTACCCGACCGAGTACAGGTGGATCAGCGAGCCGACGCCCGTGATGAGCAGGACGAACGTCATCGACAACTGGTCCAGGCGGAAGGTGACGTCCGCCTGGAAGCCGGCCACCGGCACCCAGCTGAACAGGTGCTGCGTCAGCGTCCGGTTGTCGGCGCCCTTGCCCAGCAGATCGGCGAAGAGGGCGAGACCGAAGGCGAAGGAGACGAACGACAGCAGCGTGCCGATCCAGTGGCCGACGGCGTCCAGCCGCCGGCCGCCGACCAGGAGGACGGCCGCTCCGAGCAGGGGCGCCGCGATGAGCAGCGCGATCAGGTTCTCCACGATTCTTCCGACCCCTTACAGCTTCATCAGGCTGGCGTCGTCGACCGAGGCCGAGTGGCGGGTGCGGAACAGCGACACGATGATCGCGAGGCCCACCACGACCTCCGCGGCGGCGACGACCATCGTGAAGAAGGCGATGATCTGGCCGTCGAGGTTGCCGTGCATCCGGGAGAAGGTGACGAACGCGAGGTTGCAGGCGTTCAGCATCAGCTCGATGCACATGAAGACCACGATGGCGTTGCGCCGGATCAGTACGCCGGTGGCGCCGATCGTGAACAGCAGGGCGGCGAGGTAGAGGTAGTTGACCGGGTTCACTTCGACGCCTCCTCGGGCCGCTTGAACGTCGCCGGTTCGATCGCCCTGCGCTCCAGGCGTTCCTCCGCGCGCTGCTCCAGCGCCCGCAGGTCGTTGAGCGCCTCGGCCGACACGTCACGGATCTGGCCGCGTTCGCGCAGCGTCTTGCTGACGGTCAGCTCGGACGGGGTGCCGTCGGGGAGCAGACCCGCGATGTCGACCGCGTTGTGCCGGGCGTAGACGCCCGGGGCGGGCAGCGGCGGTACGTACTTGCCGTCGCGGACGCGCTGTTCGGACAGCTCGCGCTGGGTCCTGGCGCGCTCGGTGCGCTCGCGGTGGGTGAGCACCATGGCGCCGACGGCGGCCGTGATGAGCAGGGCGCCGGTGATTTCGAAGGCGAAGACGTACTTGGTGAAGATGAGGGAGGCGAGGCCCTCCACATTGCCGTTGGCGTTCGCCTGGCCGGTGCCGGCGAACTCCTTCAGGGAGGCGTTGCCGATGCCGGCGAACAGCAGGACGCCGAAGCCGATCCCGCACACCAGGGCCAGCCAGCGCTGGCCCTTGATGGTCTCCTTCAGGGAGTCCGCGGCCGTGACGCCGACGAGCATCACCACGAACAGGAACAGCATCATGATCGCGCCGGTGTAGACGACGATCTGCACGATGCCCAGGAAGTAGGCGCCGTTGGCGAGGTAGAACACCGCCAGGACGATCATGGTTCCGGCGAGGCAGAGGGCGCTGTGCACGGCCTTCTTCATGAAGACGGTGCACAGGGCGCCGATCACCGCGACGGTGCCGAGGACCCAGAACTGGAAGGCCTCACCGGTGGAGGTGGTGTAGGCGGCGAGCTGCGCGGTCATCGGCCGATCACCTTCTCCGAGGCCGGCTCGTCCTCGCCGAAGGTGGACGCGGCCTCCTGCGGGACCTCGCCCTTGGACACGGCGACCTGGCGGACCGTGCCGGGCGCGGCCTGGGTCACCAGCCCCCGGTAGTAGTCCTGTTCGTCCGTCCCGGGGAAGATCGAGTGAGGCGTGTCGACCATGCCCTCTTCGAGGCCGGCGAGCAGCTGTTCCTTGGTGTAGATGAGGTTGGCGCGGCTGGAGTCGGCCAGTTCGAACTCGTTGGTCATCGTCAGCGCGCGCGTGGGGCACGCCTCGATGCACAGGCCGCACAGGATGCAGCGGGCGTAGTTGATCTGGTAGACGCGGCCGTACCGCTCGCCCGGCGAGTAGCGCTCCTCGTCGGTGTTGTCGGCGCCTTCCACGTAGATGGCGTCGGCGGGGCAGGCCCAGGCGCACAGCTCGCAGCCGACGCACTTCTCCAGGCCGTCCGGATGGCGGTTGAGCTGGTGCCGTCCGTGGAACCGCGGAGCCGTGGTCTTCTTCTGCTCCGGGTACTGCTCGGTCAGCCGCTTCTTGAACATGGCCTTGAAGGTCACGCCGAAGCCGGCCACGGGGTTCAGGAAACCGGGCTTGGTCTCCTTGGGCTCCTCAGCCATCGGACGCCTCCTTTCCCTCCGAAGATCCGTCACTGACAGTGTCCGACCCGCCACTGACAATCAGCTCGTGCGCGCGGCGCGGCCGGCGCCTCGGCACCGGCGGCAGCTCCTGTCCGGGCAGCGGCGGCACGGGGAACCCGCCCGCCATCGGGTCGAATCCGGCCTGCTCGGCGGCGGGCTGCTCGGCCGCCTTGGCCTTCTCGCGGAACATGTCGACGAGGTAGGAGATCACCACCAGGGCGAGGACCGCGCCGCCGACGGGCAGGGCGATGTCGGCGAAGTCGTAGTGCTCGTTGCGCAGGGCCCGCACGGTCGCCACCAGCATCAGCCAGGTCACGGAGACGGGGATCAGGACCTTCCAGCCGAGCCTCATCAGCTGGTCGTAGCGCACGCGGGGGAGCGTGCCGCGCAGCCAGATGAAGAAGAACAGCAGCAGCTGGACCTTGATCACGAACCAGAGCAGCGGCCACCAGCCGTGGTTCGCGCCCTCCCAGAAGGTGCTGATCGGCCAGGGTGCCCGCCAGCCGCCGAGGAACAGGGTGGTCGACACGGAGGAGACCGTCACCATGTTCACGTACTCGGCGAGCATGAACATCGCGAACTTGATGGACGAGTACTCGGTGTTGAAGCCGCCGACCAGGTCGCCCTCGGACTCCGGCATGTCGAAGGGGGCGCGGTTGGTCTCGCCGACCATCGTGACGATGTAGAGGATGAACGAGACCGGCAGCAGCAGGATGTACCAGCGGTCGTGCTGCTGCGCCACGATCGTGGACGTCGACATCGACCCGGAGTACAGGAACACCGAGGCGAACGCGGCGCCCATGGCGATCTCGTAGGAGATCATCTGCGCGCAGGAACGCAGGCCGCCGAGCAGCGGGTAGGTGGATCCGGAGCTCCAGCCCGCCAGCACGATGCCGTAGATGCCCACGGAGGCGATGGCGAGGATGTAGAGCATCGCGATCGGCAGGTCGGTGAGCTGCATCGCGGTGCGGTGGCCGAAGACCGAGATCTCGTTGTCGGCCGGACCGAAGGGGATCACCGCGATCGCCATGAAGGCCGGGATGGCCGCGACGATCGGCGCGAGGACGTAGACGACCTTGTCCGCGCGTTTGACGATGATGTCTTCCTTGAGCATCAGCTTCACGCCGTCGGCGAGCGACTGGAGCATGCCCCAGGGGCCGTGCCGGTTCGGGCCGATGCGCAGCTGCATCCAGGCGACGACCTTGCGCTCCCAGACGATGGAGAACAGCACGGTCACCATCAGGAAGGCGAAGCAGAACACGGCCTTGACGACGACCAGCCACCAGGGGTCGCGGCCGAACATCGAGAGGTCTTCAGCTGCGAGGTACGGGCTCATCCCTCCACCTCCTTGGGGGCCTGTTCGGCGGATGCCGCCGGGCCGATGCGGACGAGTGAGCCGGGTCGTGCCCCGGTGTCGGAGGCGACGCCCGCGCCGGCCGAGTTCAGCGGGAGCCAGACCACCCGGTCGGGCATCTCGGTGATCCGCAGCGGGAGTTCGACGACGCCGGCCGGGCCGGTGACGGCGAGGACCTCGCCGTCCTCGACTCCTGCTTCGGCCGCCGTGGCGGCGGACACGCGCGCGTGTGCGGCGTGCCGGGTGCCGGCGAGTGCCTCGTCGCCCTCCTGGAGGACGCCCTGGTCGAGCAGGAGCCTATGCCCGGCGAGCACGGCCTCCCCGGCGGCCGGGCGGGGCAGCGCGCCCGCGGTCTCGTGGGGGTCGAGGGCGCGCGGGCCCTCCCAGAGGCCGAGCCGGTCGATCTCCGCGCGCGTGGTGCGCAGATCGGGCAGGCCCAGGTGGACGTCCATGGCGTCGGCGAGCATCTGCAGCACGCGCGTGTCGGTCGGCGCGAGACGGCGGGTCATCTGGTCGGGCTTGAGGGCGGCCTCGAAGAACCGCACCCTGCCCTCCCAGTTGAGGAACGTGCCCGCCTTCTCCGCGGCCGCGGCGACCGGCAGGACGACGTCGGCGTGCTCGGTGACCTCGCTGGGCCGCAGCTCCAGCGACACCAGGAAGCCGACGCTGTCGAGCGCTTCACGCGCGCGTGCCGGGTCGGGCAGGTCGGCGACCTCGACCCCGGCGACCAGGAGTGCCGACAGTTCGCCGGTGGCGGCGGCCTCGATGATGTGGTGGGTGTCGCGGCCGTAGCGCCCCGGGAGTTCGGCGAGCCCCCAGACGGCGGCTACCTCCTCCCGCGCGCGCGGGTCGGTCGCCGGGCGGCCGCCCGGCAGCAGCGACGGCAACGCACCGACCTCGATGGCGCCCCGCTCACCGGCCCGGCGCGGGATCCACACCAGCTGGGCGCCGGTGGCGGTGGCGGCGCGTACGGCGGCGGTGAGGCCGCCGGCGACCGCGGCGAGCCGCTCGCCGACGACGATGACCGCGCCCTCGGTGCGCAGCGCCTCGGCGGCCAGCGTGCCGGGCTCCTCCAGGCCGACGCCGCTCGCGAGGGCGTCCAGCCACTCGGTCTCGGTGCCGGGCGCGGCCGGCAGCAGGGTGCCGCCCGCTTTCTCCAGGCCCCGGGTCGCGTGCGTGGCCAGCGCGAACACCTTCTGCTTGCGCTTGCGCCAAGCCTTGCGCAGCCGCAGGAAGACGCCGGGGGCCTCCTCCTCCGACTCGAAGCCGACGAGCAGCACGGCGGGCGCCTTCTCCAGGGCGGTGTACGTGACGCCCGTACCGTCGAGGTCGCGGCCGCGGCCGGCCACCCGGGAGGCGAGGAAGTCGGCCTCCTCGCCGCTGTGCACGCGCGCGCGGAAGTCGATGTCGTTGGTGTCGAGCGCCACGCGCGCGAACTTGCTGTAGGCGTAGGCGTCCTCGACGGTCAGCCGGCCGCCGATGAGGACACCGGCCCGCGAGCGGGCGGCGGCGAGTCCGCGCGCGGCCGCCTCCAGGGCTTCCGGCCAGGAGGCGGGCTCCAGGACGCCGTCGGCGTTGCGGACGAGCGGGGTGTCGAGGCGGTCCTTGAGCTGCCCGTACCGGAACGCGAAGCGTCCCTTGTCGCAGATCCACTCCTCGTTGACCTCGGGGTCGTTCTCGGCGAGCCGCCGCATGACCTTGCCGCGCCGGTGGTCGGTGCGGATGGCGCAGCCGCCCGCGCAGTGCTCGCACACCGACGGCGAGGAGATCAGGTCGAAGGGGCGGGAGCGGAAACGATAGGCCGCGGAGGTGAGCGCGCCGACCGGGCAGATCTGGATCGTGTTGCCGGAGAAGTACGACTCGAAGGGGTCGCCCTCGCCGGTGCCGACCTGCTGGAGCGCGCCCCGCTCGAGCAGCTCGATCATCGGGTCGCCCGCGATCTGGTTGGAGAACCGGGTGCAGCGGGCGCACAGCACGCACCGCTCGCGGTCGAGCAGCACCTGGGTGGAGATCGGCACCGGCTTTTCGTAGGTGCGCTTCTTGCCGTCGAAGCGGGACTCGGCGTTGCCGTGCGACATCGCCTGGTTCTGCAGCGGGCATTCGCCGCCCTTGTCGCAGACCGGGCAGTCCAGCGGGTGGTTGATGAGCAGCAGCTCCATCACACCCTTCTGGGCCTTCTCCGCGACCGGGGAGGTGAGCTGTGTCTTCACCACCATGCCGTCGGTGCAGGTGATGGTGCAGGACGCCATCGGCTTGCGCTGGCCCTCGACCTCGACGATGCACTGACGGCAGGCGCCGGCGGGGTCGAGCAGGGGGTGGTCGCAGAACCGGGGGACCTCGATGCCGAGCTGTTCGGCGGCCCGGATGACCAGGGTGCCCTTGGGCACACTGATCTCGATGCCGTCGATCGTCAGCGTGACGAGGTCTTCCGGCGGGACCGCCGCCTCTCCCCCACCTGTGGGAGCACTGGTGGTCACGGTCATGCGTTCACCTCCGGGCGGTCCGCCCAGGCCGTCGACTTGGCCGGGTCGAAGGGGCAGCCCCGGCCCGTGATGTGCTGCTCGTACTCCTCGTGGAAGTACTTCAGCGAGGAGAAGATCGGGGACGCGGCGCCGTCGCCGAGGGCGCAGAAGGACTTGCCGTTGATGTTGTCGGCGATGTCGGCGAGCTTGTCGAGGTCGGCCATGGTGCCCTTGCCGGCCTCGATGTCCCGCAGCAACTGCACCAGCCAGTACGTCCCTTCGCGGCAGGGCGTGCACTTGCCGCAGGACTCGTGGGCGTAGAACTCGGTCCAGCGGGTCACCGCGCGCACCACGCAGGTCGTCTCGTCGAAGCACTGCAGGGCCTTGGTGCCGAGCATGGAGCCCGCGGCGCCCACTCCTTCGTAATCGAGGGGGACGTCGAGGTGTTCGTCGGTGAACATCGGCGTCGAGGAGCCGCCCGGCGTCCAGAACTTCAGCCGGTGGCCGGGCCGCATGCCGCCGCTCATGTCGAGCAGCTGGCGCAGCGTGATGCCGAGCGGGGCCTCGTACTGGCCGGGGGCGGCGACGTGGCCGCTGAGCGAGTAGAGCGTGAAGCCCGGGGACTTCTCGCTGCCCATCGACCTGAACCAGTCCTTGCCGTTTTTCAGGATCGCGGGAACCGACGCGATCGACTCGACGTTGTTCACAACAGTCGGACAGGCATAGAGGCCTTCCACCGCAGGGAAGGGGGGACGCAGCCGCGGTTGACCACGGCGGCCTTCGAGCGAGTCCAGCAGCGCGGTCTCCTCACCGCAGATGTACGCGCCGGCGCCGGCGTGCACGGTGAGGGTCAGGTCGAGTCCGCTGCCCAGGATGTTCTCGCCGAGGTAGCCCGCCGCGTAGGCCTCGCGCACGGCCTCGTGCAACCGCCGCAGAACGGGGACGACTTCGCCACGCAGATAGATGAAGGCATGCGACGACCTGATGGCATAGCACGCGATCACAATGCCCTCGATGAGGCTGTGCGGGTTCGCGAAGAGGAGCGGGATGTCCTTGCAGGTGCCCGGCTCCGACTCGTCGGCGTTGACAACTAGATAGTGCGGTTTTCCATCACCCTGCGGAATGAACTGCCACTTCATTCCGGTCGGGAATCCCGCGCCGCCGCGGCCGCGCAGACCTGAGTCCTTGACGTACGCGATCACGTCGTCCGGTGACATGGCGAGCGCCTTGCGGAGCCCCTCGTACCCCTCGTGCCTCCGGTAGACGTCCAGTGTCCAGGACCGGTCCTCGTCCCAGAAGGCCGACAGCACGGGTGCGAGCAGCTTCTCGGGGCTCGTGTCCTTGACCTCGGGTACCACGGTCATCACTCCCCCTCCTCGGCGGTAGGCCCTGCCGGGTGGGCGGGGTCGGAGGCCGATGTCTCCTGCGGCGCGTCATGGGAGCTGAGGTGCTCGGACGGCGACGGTTCGTGCACCCTGTCCTGCGGCTCCTCATGCGGACCTCCGCGCGGATGGACCACGCGCGCGGGTGCGGCCTCTCCCTTCGCCAGGCGAAGGCCCACCAGCGACGCGGGTCCCGCACTGCCGCCCTCCTCGACGGCCCCGGGCCGCTCGTCGGGGAAGCCGGCCAGGATCCGCGCGGTCTCCTTGAACGTGCACAGCCGCGCCCCGCGCGTGGGCTGTACGGGCCGTCCCGCGCGCAGGTCGTCGACCAGGCGCTTGGCGGCGGCGGGCGTCTGGTTGTCGAAGAACTCCCAGTTGACCATCACGACCGGCGCGTAGTCGCAGGCCGCGTTGCACTCGATGTGCTCCAGGGTGACCTTGCCGTCGTCGGTGGTCTCGCCGTTGCCGACGCCCAGGTGCTCCTGGAGGGCTTCGAAGATCGCGTCTCCGCCCATCACCGCGCACAGCGTGTTGGTGCACACGCCGACCTGGTAGTCACCGGACGGCTTGCGCCGGTACATGGTGTAGAAGGTGGCGACGGCGGTGACCTCGGCCGTGGTCAGGTTCAGCATGTCCGCGCAGAACTGCATTCCGGTGCGCGTGACATGGCCCTCCTCCGACTGCACGAGGTGGAGCAGCGGAAGCAGGGCGGACCGGGAGTCCGGGTAGCGGGCGATGATCTCGCGCGCGTCCGCCTCCAGCCGGGCCCGGACGTCGTCCGGATACGCGGGTGCGGGCAGTTCGGGCATGCCCAGGCTGACGCCCCGCTCCGAAGAAGAGGTGGTCACCGGTCGACGCCTCCCATCACGGGGTCGATGGACGCGACGGCGACGATGACGTCGGCGACCTGGCCGCCTTCGCACATGGCCGCCATGGCCTGCAGGTTGGTGAAGGACGGGTCGCGGAAGTGGACCCGGTAGGGGCGGGTGCCGCCGTCGGAGACGGCGTGCACGCCGAGCTCGCCCTTGGGGGACTCGACGGCCGCGTACGCCTGTCCCGGCGGGACGCGGAAGCCCTCGGTGACGAGCTTGAAGTGGTGGATCAGGGCCTCCATGGAGGTGCCCATGATCTTCTTGATGTGGTCGAGGGAGTTGCCGAGTCCGTCTGGGCCCAGGGCGAGCTGGGCGGGCCAGGCGATCTTCTTGTCGGCGACCATGACGGGGCCGGGCTGGAGCCGGTCCAGGCACTGCTCGATGATCCTGAGCGACTGCCGCATCTCCTCCAGGCGGACCAGGAAACGGCCGTAGGCGTCGCAACTGTCGGCGGTCGGGATCTCGAAGTCGTACGTCTCGTAGTCGCAGTACGGCTGTGCCTTGCGCAGGTCGTGCGGCAGGCCGGTGGAGCGCAGGATCGGGCCGGTGGCGCCGAGGGCCATGCAGCCGGCCAGGTCCAGGTAGCCGATGTCCTGCATGCGGGCCTTGAAGATGGGGTTCCCGGTGGCGAGCTTGTCGTACTCCGGGAGGTTCTTCTTCATCTTCTTCACGAACTCGCGGATCTGGTCCACGGCGCCGGGCGGCAGGTCCTGGGCGAGTCCGCCGGGGCGGATGTACGCGTGGTTCATCCGAAGGCCCGTGATGAGCTCGTAGAGGTCGAGAATCATTTCACGATCACGGAAGCCGTAGATCATGATCGTGGTGGCGCCGAGCTCCATGCCGCCGGTGGCGATGCACACCAGGTGGGAGGACATCCGGTTCAGCTCCATCAGGAGCACCCGGATGATCTTGGCGCGTTCGGTGATGTCGTCCTCGATGCCGAGGAGTTTCTCGACGGCGAGGCAGTAGGCGGTCTCGTTGAAGAAGGACGTCAGGTAGTCCATGCGCGTGACGAAGGTGGTGCCCTGCGTCCACGTGCGGTACTCGAGGTTCTTCTCGATGCCGGTGTGCAGATAGCCGATGCCGCAGCGGGCCTCGGTGACCGTCTCGCCCTCGATCTCGAGGATCAGGCGGAGCACTCCGTGGGTGGAGGGGTGCTGGGGACCCATGTTGACGACGATGCGTTCGTCGTCGGCGCGGGTCGCGGACTGGACGACCTCGTCCCAGTCGCCACCGGTGACCGTGTAGACGGTGCCCTCGGTGGTCTCGCGCGCCGACGCGGCGGATGCTGACTGCGTGCTCACGAGTACGACCTCCGCTGGTCCGGAGCCGGGATCTGGGCGCCCTTGTACTCGACGGGGATGCCGCCGAGGGGGTAGTCCTTGCGCTGCGGGTGGCCCTGCCAGTCGTCCGGCATCATGATCCGCGTCAGGGCCGGGTGACCGTCGAAGACGATTCCGAAGAAGTCGTACGTCTCGCGCTCGTGCCAGTCGTTCGTCGGATAGACGGAGACCAGCGACGGGATGTGCGGGTCGGCGTCGGGGGCGCTGACTTCGAGGCGGACCAGCCGGTTGTGGGTGATCGAGCGCAGGTGGTAGACGGCGTGCAGCTCGCGTCCCTTGTCGTGCGGGTAGTGGACGCCGCTGACGCCGGTGCACAGCTCGAAGCGCAGGGCCGGGTCGTCGCGCAGGGTCCGGGCGACGCGGACCAGGTGCTCGCGCTCGATGTGGAAGGTCAGCTCGTCGCGGTCGACGACCGTCTTCTCGATGGCGTTGCCGGGGAGGAGTCCCTGTTCCTCCAGGGCGCCTTCCAGTTCGTCGGCGACCTCGTCGAACCAGCCGCCGTAGGGACGGCTCGCCGGTCCCGGGAGTCGGACCGAGCGGACCAGGCCGCCGTAGCCGGAGGTGTCGCCGCCGTTGTTGGCGCCGAACATGCCGCGCTGGACGCGGATCTCCTCGCCGCCCTGGCCGCGCTGGCCGGGGAGGTTGGAAGCGGAGAGGTCCTTCTCGGGGTTCACCCCGTTCGCGGACCCGTTCACGCCGTGCGTGCCGTTGCCGTTCGCGTCGCTCACCGCAGCAGCCCCTTCATCTCGATCGTGGGCAGGGCCTTGAGCGCCGCCTCCTCCGCCTCGCGGGCCGCCTCCTCGGCGTTGACGCCGAGCTTGGAGGACTGGATCTTCTGGTGGAGCTTGAGGATGGCGTCCATCAGCATCTCGGGGCGGGGCGGGCAGCCCGGCAGGTAGATGTCGACCGGGACGATGTGGTCGACGCCCTGGACGATCGCGTAGTTGTTGAACATGCCGCCCGAGGAGGCGCAGACGCCCATGGAGATCACCCACTTGGGGTTGGGCATCTGGTCGTAGACCTGCCGGAGCACCGGCGCCATCTTCTGGCTGACCCGGCCGGCGACGATCATCAGGTCGGCCTGGCGCGGTGAGCCGCGGAAGACCTCCATGCCGAAGCGCGCCAGGTCGTAACGGCCGGCGCCGGTGGTCATCATCTCGATGGCGCAGCAGGCGAGGCCGAAGGTCGCGGGGAAGACGGACGCCTTGCGCACCCAGCCCGCGGCCTGCTCGACGGTGGTCAGCAGGAAGCCGCTCGGCAGCTTTTCTTCGAGTCCCATGTCTAAAGGCCCCTCAGTCCCATTCCAGGCCGCCGCGCCGCCATACGTACGCGTACGCGACGAAGACGGTGAGCACGAAGAGCAGCATCTCCACGAGCCCGAAAATCCCCAGGGCGTCGAAGGTGACGGCCCAGGGGTACAGGAAGACGATCTCGATGTCGAAGACGATGAAGAGCATCGCCGTCAGGTAGTACTTGATGGGGAAGCGCCCGCCGCCGGCCGGCGTGGGGGTCGGCTCGATACCGCACTCGTAGGCCTCGAGCTTGGCGCGGTTGTACCGCTTCGGACCGATCAGCGTGGCCATGACCACGGAGAAGATCGCAAAGCCTGCCCCGAGGGCTCCCAGTACGAGGATGGGCGCATACGCGTTCACCGCTCCTCGCTCCTCTCAGTCGGCGCTGACTGCTGGCGGTTGCACTGGTGCACTGCGCTCACTTCCGCCTCACTGGTCCCCTGGAACCCCGCCGTCCCGGGCGAAGATCGAGAACATGTGAAGCAGGTCACAAGCCCAGTTGCCACGCATCTTATGCCCGTCGCTCTGTGATCTGCGACACGGGGTATTGCATGACCTTTGTGATCTCCACCACCTGACGAAGGATCATGAAGTCGGATGATGAGTGATCTTCATACGCGAAGCGTTCAGTTGATCACCAGAAGTGACATTCTCGCTCGTCGTCGCAGGCAGGAGGGCGCGTCTCCATATCAAGAGTGTTCCGGTGCATGCAAATTGGCGCTGGACGCGGACGGCTGGTAAAGGCGTGCGTTCACACATCAGAGGGAGCCGCGGGGTGCGGTGTGGACGGAGGCCCGGACGCGTGCACGCGTTCACGAGCCCTGCGCGCACAGGACGCCGCGTTCCAGGTAACCGTTCCGTGACCTCCGCCACATCGATGAGAGATCTCTGAGAACCGGGCTTGGCCAATCACCTCAACCGGTGGTAGGCGGGGAGCAATTCGGACGTAATGATCAAAGACCGTGATCAAGCCCTTGATCACCGGCGTCCGCAATGTCCGTTACGGCGTCAATAAAGAGCGACGCGCCCGGGTTCCTCGGTCTCGATTGAGCAACTGTGGCGGAGCACACGTTTCTTGAAGATATGAAGGAGCCCCTGGTACCGGTTGTTCCCATGTCCCACACCGCTCACATACGCAGCCACCGGAAGCCCCGCCGCAGCGCGTCGTCCCTCGCGATGCGGGCCGGAGTTGCCGGTGGCGTCCTCAGCACCCTGGCAGTCGCCGGGGCGTCCGGCTCGGCGAACGCGGCCGAGCCGGTGACGCAGACCCTCGAACTGCCCACCCTGACGGCCGACCTGGCCGCTCAGGCCGCCCAGTCCGCGGACGCCACCCAGCAGGCCGCCGCGAACTACCAGCTGCAGGCCGAGCGTGACGCGGCCGCCGCGAAGGCCGCGAAGCAGGCCAAGGCGGACCTCGCCGAGGCGAAGCAGAAGGCCGCCGCGGCCAAGAAGAAGGCCGAGGAGGCCGCCCGCAAGGCCGCCGCCGCGCGCGCCTCCCGCAACGCCGAGCGGACCACGCTCGCCGCCACGACGGGCTCCGGCGTCTCCACGAGCGGCTCCACGGCCACCGGTTCGGCCGCCGCCGTCGTCGCCTTCGTCAAGGCGCAGATCGGCAAGGCGTACGTCTCCGGCGCCACCGGCCCGTCGGCGTACGACTGCTCCGGCCTGGTGCAGACCGCCTTCAAGCAGGTGGGCATCAGCCTGCCGCGCGTCTCCCAGGACCAGTCCACGGCCGGCACCCAGGTGTCGCTGAGCAACCTGCAGCCGGGCGACATCCTGTACTGGGGCGGCGCGGGCAGCGCCTACCACGTCGCGGTGTACGTGGGCGACGGCATGTTCGTCGGCGCGCAGAACCCCTCCAGCGGCGTCGGGGAGCACCCGCTGTCGTACGACCCGCCGAGCGGGGCCGTGCGGGTGCTCTGAGGGCACCTGGCACCTCTCACGCGCGTAGGGCCGCAGCCGCTCGGGGGCAGCGGCCCTCGCGCCGTTCCCGGCGCGCCACAGCGGTGTTCCTGACATGCTCTCGCTCGGGCCGCCGTCCGGCGGTCCTCCACGAGCGAAGGAGACCGCGCGATGCCACGCGTGTTCGTACAGGGAAGGCCCGCCGACCACTACCCCCGCCACGCCCCCGAGGCCGGGCGCGGCGCGGTGCGCCGGATCACCGAGGTCGGCGAGGACGTCCTGCACAGGCCGTGCCGGGACGTCACGGAGTTCGGGCCCGACCTCGCCGCCCTCATCGACGACATGTTCCTCACTCTGTACGCCGCCGAAGGCGCGGGCCTGGCGGCGAATCAGGTCGGGGTGGATCTGCGGCTGTTCGTGTACGACTGCCCCGATGACGACGGAATCCGACATGTCGGGCACATCGTCAATCCGGTGCTCGAAACGCCCACGAGCGGGCGACGGCTGCTGGACGAGGACGAGGGCTGCCTGTCGGTGCCGGGTGCGGTGATGGCCGTACCGCGGCCGGACCGGGCCGTCGTGCGCGGGCTGGACAAGGACGGCAACCCGCTCGTCATCGAGGGCACGGGGTACTTCGCGCGCTGCCTCGCCCACGAGACCGACCACACCAACGGGTATCTCTACCTGGACCGGCTCGCCAAGCGGGAGAAAAAGGACGCGCTGCGGCAGATGGCGGCCCGGCGGGAGGAGGTCCTCGCCCGCCGGGCCGCCAACGCGGCGGCGCTCAGCTCCTAGTCAGGCCTTCGGGGCCACCTTGCTCAGGCCGTTGATGATGCGGTCCATCGCGTCGCCGCCCGTGGGGTCGGTGAGGTTCGCCAGCAGCTTGAGGGTGAACTTCATCAGCAGCGGGTGCGTCAGGCCGCGCTGGGCGGCGATCTGCATGACCTTCGGGTTGCCGATGAGCTTCACGAAGGCGCGGCCGAGCGTGTAGTAGCCGCCGTAGGTGTCCTTCAGCACGCGCGGGTAGCGCTGCAGGGCGATCTCGCGCTGAGCCGGGGTGGCACGCGCGTGTGCCTGGACGATGACGTCGGCGGCGATCTGGCCGGACTCCATGGCGTAGGCGATGCCCTCGCCGTTGAAGGGGTTCACCAGGCCGCCGGCGTCGCCGACGAGCAGCAGGCCGCGCGTGTAGTGGGGCTGGCGGTTGAAGGCCATGGGGAGGGCGGCGCCGCGGATCGGGCCGGTCATGTTCTCGGGCGTGTAGCCCCAGTCCTCGGGCATGGAGGCGCACCAGGCCTTGAGGATCTCGCGCCAGTCCAGCTCCTTGAAGGAGGCGGAGGTGTTCAGCACGCCGAGGCCCACGTTGGACGTGCCGTCGCCCATGCCGAAGATCCAGCCGTAGCCGGGCAGCAGGCGGTCCTGGGGGCCGCGGCGGTCCCACAGCTCCAGCCAGGACTCGAGGTAGTCGTCCTCGTGGCGGGGGCTCTCGAAATAGGTCCGGACCGCGACGCCCATCGGGCGGTCCTCGCGGCGGTGCAGGCCCATCGCGAGGGACAGCCGGGTGGAGTTGCCGTCGGCGGCGACGACGAGCGGCGCGTGGAAGGTGACCTCGCGCTTCTCCTCGCCGAGCTTGGCGGTGACGCCGGTGATGCGGCCGGTGCGGTCGTCGACGACCGGGCCGGAGACGTTGCAGCGCTCGAAGAGGCGGGCGCCCGCCTTCTGGGCGTTGCGGGCAAGCTGCTCGTCGAAGTCGTCGCGCTTGCGGACCAGTCCGTAGTTCGGATAGGCGGCGAGTTCCGGCCAGTCCAGCTGGAGGCGGGAGCCGCCGCCGATGATGCGCAGGCCCTTGTTCCGCAGCCAGCCGGCCTCCTCGGAGATGTCGATGCCCATGGCGACGAGCTGCTTGACCGCGCGCGGGGTGAGGCCGTCGCCGCACACCTTCTCGCGCGGGAACTCGGTCTTCTCCAGCAGCAGGACGTCGAGACCGGCCCTGGCGAGGTGGTACGCGGTCGTGGAGCCGGCCGGCCCCGCGCCGACGACGATGACGTCGGCGGTGTTCTCGGAGAGGGGCTCCTTCACGACGGTCACGGCGGGATCTCCCCAAGTTCGAAATCTGCGTGCCGACCGGCACTGGACAGGGGCAGTCTATTCAGCAGAATGGATCACCCGGCTGAAGGGCTGCCCTGTGAACCGACCTCTCCCCGCTATACGGCTGCGTGTTCCCACCCACGAGGACGCGGTCGCCTGGCACCGGGTCTTCGACGACCCCGAGGTCATGGAGTTCTACGGCGGCAAGCCGGCGGCCCTGTCGGTCTACGAGGAACTCACCGCGCGGCAGCGGCGGCACGACGCCGAACTCGGCTTCTGCCTGTGGACGGTGCTGGACGCGTCCGGTGAGGTCCTCGGGTTCACCGGAGCGCAGCCCTGGCGGCCCGACTGGGGACCGGTCGGCGAGACGGAGATCGGCTGGCGGCTCGGACGCGCGCACTGGGGCAAGGGGTACGTCACCGCGGCCGCGCGCGAGACGCTGCGCCGGCTGCGGGCGGCCCGGGTGCCGGAGGTGGTGGCGATGGTCCGGCCGGGCAACGAGCGGTCGATCGCGGTGACCCGCCGGCTCGGCATGAAGCCGGCGGAGAGCTATCCGCATCCCACGCTGGACGAGGACGCCCTCTGCTTCCGGCTCCGCATCGATAACGGACAGTAATCTTCCGTTACGGAAAGACACCGATCCCTTCCGGGCGGGGCGCACGGGAGTTACCCTTCCAGTACCGCTGGGGGTGACATCTGTGCGCATAACACCCAAAACACCCGAAGTGCGCGTGCCACGGCTGGTCGGACTGATGGCCGTGGACGCGCGCGAGACGGCCCGGGCGCAGGGCCTGTTCCTCAATGCGCCGGACCGCCCGGACTTCCACCGGGCGGTCGTCGACTATGTGGTGCGCCAGTATCCGCAGCCCGGCGCCGAGGTGCCGCGGGACTCGATGGTGTACGTGTGGTTCGACTTCGGTGAGGGCGAGGGCGGCGGAGGCGTGCGCGAGCCGCGCATCCCGCGGCCGCCGGCCGGAGGGCTGCAACGCGAACTCGGCGAGCCCGGCGACGCCTTCGAGATGATCGACCGCTGAAGCCCTGCGCGGGCCTCAGCTCTCCTTGAACCCCCGGTGCAGCGCGACCACACCGCCGGTGAGGTTGCGCCACGCCACCTTCGACCAGCCCGCCTTCCGCAGCCGCTCGGCGAGCGCGGGCTGGTCGGGCCAGGCGCGGATGGACTCGGCGAGGTAGACGTAGGCGTCCGGGTTGGAGGAGACCGCGCGCGCGACCGGCGGCAGGGCCCGCATCAGGTACTCGGTGTAGACGGTGCGGAAGGGCGCCCAGGTCGGATGCGAGAACTCGCAGATCACCACGCGTCCGCCGGGCCGGGTCACCCGGTACATCTCCGCGAGGGCCGCGTCCGTGTCCTGCACGTTGCGCAGCCCGAAGGAGATCGTCACGGCGTCGAAGGTGTCGTCCTTGAACGGCAGCCGCGTGGCGTCGCCGGCCGTGAAGGGGAGCCAGGTGTTCCGCTTCTTGCCGACCTGGAGCATCCCCAGGGAGAAGTCGCAGGGGACGACGTAGGCGCCCGTGCGCGCGAAGGGCAGCGACGAGGTCGCCGTACCGGCGGCGAGGTCGAGGACCTTCTGCGCGGGGCGCGCGTCGACCGCCTTCGCCACCTCCTTGCGCCAGCGCCGGTCCTGGCCGAGCGACAGCACGTCGTTCGTCAGGTCGTACCGTTCCGCCACGTCGTCGAACATCGAGGCGACTTCGTGCGGCTGCTTGTTCAGGGAAGCGCGGGTCACCCGCCCATTGTTGCAGCACCCCCTGACGGCAGGAGCCTCGGCTTCCTGCGCGCCGCGACGTCCTCCACCCAGCCGCACAGCAGGACGAGCACGGCGATCAGGATCCAGCCGATGCCGAACATGAACCACTGGCTGTCCAGCGGCAGGTACGTCTCGAAGGCGGGCACGTCCCAGAACCGGTCGATCAGCGGGACGGCCAGGACGAGGGCGATCTCGTGCCAGAGGTAGATCGTCACCGCGCGGGCGTTGAAGACGGCGACGGTCCGGTCGAGCCCGCGCAGGCGCGTGAGCCAGGCGAAGTCGATGCGGAAGGCCGCCTTCGCCCACATCAGCAGCGTCACGAAGCCGGCCGACCAGAAGGCCTGGGCGAGCGGGTTCTCGTCGAGGTCGTAGGTGCCGAAGTCGGCCTGGTGGGCGAAGGCGTACCAGGCGCCGTAGCCCATCGCGGCCCCCGACAGGACCCAGACGAGCACCGGTCTCATCCGCTGGAGCACGCCCTGGCGGTGGGCGAAGCCGAGGATCCAGCAGAACAGGTACGTCGACAGGTCCCACAGGGCGCTGCCGAAGCGGTTGTCCGGGCCGGACCAGAGGAAGTTCAGGACCAGGACGGGGGCGAGGGAGAGGAGCAGGACCGGGACGGGCGCCTTGCGGAAGACCCACAGCAGCGCCGGGGAGAGCAGGACGAACCACAGGTACGTGCGCAGGTACCAGAGGATCTCCCAGGCCTGCTCGCCCCACGCGTTGCCGGGCGGGTCGCCGAGCGGCACGATCCAGTAGACGATCTGCCATCCCGGCATCCAGCCGTGGATCAGCATGGCGAGCACCACGAAGAACCCCCAGAACCAGAACGGGGGCAGCAGGCGGCGCAGCCGGCTCTTCAGCACCTTCACGGCCGGGCGCTCGAGGGACTTCGCCATGAGGGTACCGGCCAGGCCGAACATGACGCCCATGGAGGGGAACACCAGGCCGCACCAGGCCCAGCCGAAGGCGTGGTACGTCACCACCCTGATCAGCGCCAGCGCCCTGAGGGTGTCGAAGTAGCGGTCGCGGCCGGCGGGCGCCGGGCGGGCGGGCCGTACGGCGGGTACGGCCGCGGTTCTGCTGTGCGCTCCCATCTCAGCGCGCCCCCGCAGGGGTGCCGACCTCGCCGGTGCGCCGCAGTTTCTGCCAGCGCAGGCGGCCGCCGGTGAGGGCGGTGATGCAGGAGTGGATGAGGACGAGGTACATCATCTGGCGGTAGGCCAGTTGCTGGAGGGGCATCATCAGCAGGTAGCGGTATTTCTCCCGGTCCAGGCGGAAGGCGTAGGCCGCGCAGGCCAGTTGGACGCCGAGCACGGCGAGCCAGGCCACAAGGGCCGCCCGGAAGTCGACGAAGAGCATCGAGTAGAGGGTGAAGACGTCGATCAGCGGGGCGAAGACGGGCGTGACGATCTGGAAGATCACCACCAGGGGCATGCCCACCCGGCCGAAGCGGCCCGAAGGTCCCCGGTCCGTCAGGGACCTGCGGTGCTTCCAGAGGGCCTGCATGGTGCCGTACGACCAGCGGTAGCGCTGGGACCACAGCTGCTTCAGGGAGCCCGGCGCCTCGGTCCACGCGCGCGCGTGCTCCTGGTAGACGACGCGCCAGCCCGCCCGGTGCAGGGCGATGGTGATGTCGGTGTCCTCGGCGAGGGTGTCCTCGCTCATCCCGCCGGCCGCGAGCACCGCCTCGCGGCGGAACGCGCCGATCGCGCCCGGGATGGTCGGCATGCAGCGCAGCAGGTCGTACATGCGCCGGTCGAGGTTGAAGCCCATCACGTACTCGATGTGCTGCCAGGCGCCGATGACCGTGTTGCGGTTGCCGACCTTGGCGTTGCCGGCGACCGCGCCGACGGACGGGTCGGCGAACGGCTGCACCAGGTGCCGTACCGTCTCCGGCTCGAAGACGGTGTCGCCGTCCATCATCACCACGATGTCGTACGAGGCGCTGCGCACGCCGTTGTTCAGCGCCGCCGGCTTGCCCGCGTTCTCCTGGCGGATCACCCGGACGTTCGTCATGCCCAGCGACTCGGCCGCGGCGCGCGCGATGTAAGAAGTGCCGTCGGTCGAGCCGTCGTCGACCACGATGATCTCGATCGGATGGGTGCTGAGCGCCAGGGACTTCAGGGTGTTGGCGATGCACTCCTTCTCGTTGTACGCCGGGACGATCACGCTCACCGGGCGGGTGACCGGCGGTCCCCAGCCGAACCGGCGTCTGTTGCGCTGCCGGTGGTGGCGGCGGGCCAGGACGACCATCATCGCGAAGCGGCCCATCACGGCCACGCCCACGATGATCAGCCCCACGGAGAGCACCGGCAGCGCCCACTCGGCGACGGCGACGGCCGCGATGAGCGCCTTGCCCTCGTAGAGGGTCATGCCGGTGGCCCGGTGCTGGGCGGCCTGAAGGGCGTCTGCCTGCTGCGCGGTGCCGAGGCCCGGCGCCGACTGCCCTGCGGCGGCGCGCTGTTGCTGGAGGACGCCGCTGATGGTGGTGAAGGTGTAGCCCTTCGCCCGCATCTTCTGGATGTACCGCGGCAGCGCCGCGACCGTCTGCGACCGCTCGCCGCCCGCGTCGTGGAAGAGGACCGAGGCGCCCTCGGTGCCCTTGGGGGTGGCCCACCGGACGATCTTCGAGACCCCGGGGCGCTTCCAGTCGTCGCTGTCGGTGTCGACGAAGACGCTGGTGTAGCCCTCCTTGCCGAGTTTTTCGTAGACCGGCCAGCTGTAGTCGTCGATGGCGTCGGTCTCGGAGGAGTACGGCGCACGGAACAGGGTCGTGGTGATGCCCGCGGCGCCGGCGAGGGCGAGCTGCGTCTGCTCCATCTCGCGCCGGATGCGGGCGCCGCTCTGGTACGACAGGTCGACGTGGGTGAAGGTGTGGACGCCGACCTCGTCGCCCTGCGCCACCATCGTCTTCACGATGCCCGGGTAGCGCGACACCATCGAGCCGACCAGGAAGAACGTGGCGGGCACGTCGTACTTCCGCAGGATCGCCAGGACCTTGGGGGTCCAGGTCGGGTTGGGGCCGTCGTCGAAGGTGAGCGCGATGGTCTTGTCCGGCACAGAGACCGTGGTCGCCCGGCCGCCGCGGAAGGTGAGGACCGGGCCGCCGTTCAGGATGCTGTCGGGGACCTTGCTGGAGTCGGCGTTCGAGCGCACGCGCTGGTCGCCGCCGACCTCGGCGCGCAGATAGCCGTCGAGCAGCATCACACAGGTCAGGGCCAGCAGGAGCAGAAGGGCGAGGATGACGCGGGGCCGCTGGAGCGCGGCGGCCCGGCCCGCGGCGCGTTCGATGCGGGTGGGGGCGCGCCGGCGGCCGCGCGAGGAGGTCGGAGTGGTCATGACGGGCGCTGCGCTCCGGTCAGTCGTCGTCCGCGGAGGCGGACGAGGACGGGGACGAGGAGGGGGACGAGGACGGGGACGGAGACAGGGGCCGGGCACCCGGGGAAGGGAGTCCCGTCCGGGGCCCGATGCCGCCCTGGGGGCGTACGCCGCCGGGGCTCCGGCCGTCGCCGGCCGCGCCGAAGGGCAGCAGCGAGGCCGGGTTGAGAGAAGTGCCCCAGCCCATGAAGGCGGCGGCGAGCACGCCCGCGTAGGCGAGGCAGACGGCGCCGACGAGCAGGCCGATGCGGCGCAGCACCCGGGAGCGGCGGCCGGTGGTGTCAACGAACACGGGCCCCTCGGTGGACCCGTTGCCATGTTTGCGGCGGCGACCACGCCGCGCGGCGCGACTTTCGATGGCGGGTTCGGATTGCATTCCTCGGATATTAGGCGGCCTTTATGTGTGCTTTTCCCAGTGAATCTTGTGAACCACCCATGAACAGCAGGGCAATCTGTTACTTCGCTGAGCGTTTTCCGGGGATCCCGCGTTCGTGTGAAAGAGTGCGGACACGATGAGGAATTCACTGGCACCGCTCGCGGGGATCACCTGCGCATTTGCATTCGCTATCACAGGCTGTTCCACCGGAAGCACTCCCCCGACGCCCGCCTACGCCCCCTATGTCAGCGCCACCGCGGCCTCGGACACCGACTCCGCCGGGTCGCCGTCGGCGTACAACCTCGCCTTCGTGATCTCCGGTGGCAGCGGCTGCACGCCGATGTGGAACGGCACCGAGGCGATCGGCGACGCGGCGGTGAAGTCCCGGGCGGCGGGGCTGAGGAAGGACGGCGCCGAGGTGCGCGTCTCCTTCGGCGGGGCCTCCGGCAAGGAGCTGGCCGCGACCTGCGGCAGCGCCGCGGAACTGGCCGCCGCCTACGCGAAGGCGCTGGACGCCGCCGGCTCCAGCCGGGCCGACTTCGACATCGAGGGTGACGAACTGACCGACTCCGCGTCCGTGGCGCTGCGTTCGCGGGCGATAGCGCGGCTGCAGAAGCAACGGCCGGATCTCAAGGTGTCGTTCACCCTGCCGGTGATGCCGTCGGGGCTCGACGCGGACGGGGTCGCGCTGCTGGAGTCCGCGAACACGTACGACGTCCAGGTCTCCACGGTCAACCTGATGACCATGAACTACGGCGAGTCCTACACCGGCGACATGGCCGGCTACGCCGTCACTTCCGCCGAGGCCGCGCACGCCCAGCTGAAGAAGGTCTTCGGGCTGTCGGACGCCGCGGCGTGGCGGGGCATGGCGCTCACCTCGATGATCGGCGTGAACGACGTCGCCGGGGAGACGTTCACCCTGTCCGACGCGGCGCGCGTACGGAAGTTCGCGGACCGCGAGCGGATCGCCTGGGTCTCCATGTGGTCGTCCTTCCGGGACCGGCAGTGCGCGGACGGAGAGTCCGGAGCGGACGACGCGGCGACCGACTGCAGCGGGGTGGAGCAGGAGAAGGGGGCGTTCGGCAGGGCGTTCACGGGAAGCTAGCGGCGGCGGAAGAGCAGGCGGCCCTCGATGACCGTCGCCACGCAGGTGCCGGCTCCGCGCTCGGTCAGTTCCGTCTCGTCGTGGACGTCGAAGACCGCGAAGCGGGCGGCGGAGCCCGGGGTGCGCGGGGGTGCGGTCACGGGCGGCAGACCGGAGGCGAGGGGGTCGAGGGACGGGACGCCTCCGGGGCGCTCGGAGCGGCCCGCGAGCGTCAGTCCGGTGCGCCGCACGGCGTCGCGGACCGCGCGGTTGCGCAACGGCTCGCAGGCCGCCGCGACCGTGCCGTGGGCCAGCATCCGCTGCACCCCGCGCCGTGCGCTCGCTCCCCACCGGACGTCGTCCAGCGCGAGCGCGGTGAGCGCGTCGCCGGTGAGCGGCTCGGTGCCGAGGTCGCCGGCCTCCCGGGGATCCGGGTGGTACGCCTCCTCCAGCAGCTCCGTGCCATGCGGGTTGACGAACCCGGGGGTGATGATGCCGGGCCAGGTGCGCACGCGCGCGTGCGGGTACGCGGCGGCCAGCTCCTCCAGGGGACCGGCGCCCGCGATCAGCGCGCCCTCGACGGCGAGGGCGCGCCCCCTGGAGTCGGTGTGGATCGTCAGCAACGCGCGCTCAGTTGGAGGTCAGCAGCTTCAGTTCCGGGTGGGCCGTGCCGCCGTCGATGGCCGTGGAGGAGATGTGGGAGACCACGCGGTCGTCGAGGGGGTCGTTCGCCGGGTCGTCGTGGACGACGAGGTGCTCGTACGTCGTGGAGCGCTGGGCCGGGACCCGCCCCGCCTTCCGGATCAGGTCGATGATCTCCAGGCGGTTGGAGCGGTGCTTGGCGCCGGCCGAGGAGACCACGTTCTCCTCCAGCATGATCGAGCCGAGGTCGTCCGCGCCGTAGTGCAGCGACAGCTGGCCGACCTCCTTGCCCGTGGTCAGCCAGGAGCCCTGGATGTGCCGGACGTTGTCCAGGAAGAGGCGGGCGATGGCGATCATGCGGAGGTACTCGAAGAGCGTGGCCTGGGTGCGGCCCTTCAGGTGGTTGTTCTCCGGCTGGTAGGTGTACGGGATGAACGCGCGGAAGCCGCCCGTGCGGTCCTGCACGTCCCGGATCATCCGCAGGTGCTCGATGCGCTCGGCGTTGGTCTCGCCCGTGCCCATCAGCATGGTGGAGGTGGACTCCACGCCCAGCCGGTGCGCCGTCTCCATGATCTCCAGCCAGCGCTCGCCGGACTCCTTCAGCGGCGCGATGGCCTTGCGGGGGCGCTCGGGGAGCAGTTCCGCGCCGGCGCCCGCGAAGGAGTCGAGGCCCGCTTCGTGGATGCGGGTGATGGCCTCCTCGACCGTCACACCGGAGATCCGGGCCATGTGCTCGACCTCGGACGCGCCGAGGGAGTGGATGACCAGCTGCGGGAAGGCTTCCTTGATGGCCCGGAAGTGCTTCTCGTAGTACTCGACGCCGTAGTCCGGGTGGTGGCCGCCCTGGAACATGATCTGGGTGCCGCCCAGCTCGACCGTCTCCGCGCAGCGGCGCAGGATGTCGTCGAGGTCGCGGGTCCAGCCCTTCTCCGTGTCCTTGGGGGCCGCGTAGAAGGCGCAGAACTTGCACGCCGTGACGCACACGTTCGTGTAGTTGATGTTCCGCTCGATGATGTACGTCGCGATGTGCTCGGTCCCGGCGTACGTGCGGCGGCGGACGGCGTCGGCGGCGGCGCCCAGCGCGTGCAGCGGGGCGTCCCGGTAGAGGGCGAGCGCCTCTTCCGGAGTGATCCGCCCACCGGCAGCGGCACGGTCGAGGACAGACTGGAGGTCGGCCTTCTCGGTCACCAGGGCGTCCCTTTCGGGGAGGTTGTGGACGGACCGAACCAGCCTACGCCAGCGCTTTCACGGTACGGACGTCAGGCCGCGTACGCGCCGATCAGCAGCCCGGCGAGGGCGCCGGCCAGCAGGAAAGGACCGAAGGGGACCGCGGTCTTCCGGCTCGCCCGCCGTGCCAGGACGAGCGCTGCGCCGTACAGCGCGCCGAGCAGGAAGCCGGCGAAGGCGCCGAGCAGGACGGTGGGCCAGCCGTACCAGCCGAGGACGGCGCCCATGCCCACGGCCAGTTTCACATCGCCGAAGCCCATGCCGCCCGGGTTGACGAGGTACAGCGCGCAGTAGCCGGCGCCGAGCGCGAGGGCGCCGTACAGCGCGGTGGGCCAGTGCCCGGCGTGCTCGGGCAGCAGCGCCGCGAGGCCCAGCAGGGCGAGGGCGGCGGCGGCGAGGGGCAGGGTCAGCGGGTCGGGCAGCCGCCGCACCCGCAGGTCGACCACGGCCAGCAGCACCCCGACGGGCGCGAGCAGCAGCCACACCGCCAGCTCGGGCCGGGTGCCGGTGGCGGCGGCGAGGGCGGCGCAGGTCAGGGCCGTGGCGACGGCGGTGGGGAGTACGGCCGTACGGCGGGCGGTTGCTCCGCAGGCGCCGCACGCGAGCCGGCCGAGCCAGCCGCGGAGCGGATGACCGTCCGGGCAGCGGTCCCGCCAGGGTTCACCGGACGGTACGGCGAAACGGTAGGCGGCGCGGGGCAGCAGCGCACCGGCCAGCGCGCCCCACAGGGCGGCGGCGACGGCCAGCGCGCCCGTGCTCACCGGGCCTTGCCGACCTTCGACAGGCGGGCCACCGGGTTGCCCTCGGCGGAACTGTCCGACGTGAACCTGAGGTCGTCGCCGACCGGGGTCAGCTCGACCTGGTGCGCGGTGGGCACGCAGTGGCCGGGGTTGTCCTCGGCGCCCTTCGAGGTGGCGAGGACCTGGGTCTTCGTCACCTTCTTCAGGGTGAGGACGTCGGTGCACACGCCGCCGATCTGGTCGGTCTGCCGCAGGCGCCCCAACTCCCGCCCGAGCGCCGCCTGGTGGACGGTGAGCCGGAAGGCGCCCGCGGGGAGGGTGCCGCCGAGGGCGGTGGCCTGGCCCTCCCAGGTGCCGAGGTAGCGGGCCGGGACCGCGCCGGGCCTCCCGCCTGGCTCGGCGGCGTCGCTGGAGGCCGCCGTCGGCGCCTTGGAGGCCGGGGGGCGGCTGCCCTCGCCCGTCGCGGTGTCGTCGTGGGACCAGGGCCGCAGCAGCAGCCCGGTCCCCAGGCCGCCCGCGACCAGCGCCCCGGCGACCGCCAGCACGACCGTGCAGCTCAGCCGGCGGCCCCGGCCGCTGTCCCCCGGCGCGGAGGCCGCCGCCACGCTGACGGAGAGCCGGCCGGGCGACTCCGCGTCCCGGGGCCCGGGCACGGCCCCGTCCGCACCGGTCACCGTCTTCGGTGAAGCCCCGGGAAGGGGAACCCCCGGCGCGCCGGGCGGCATGGGCGATGGGCCCCCGGCATGCATCACCGGCGCCGGGCCGAAGACACCGCCCTGGCTCACCGGATTGGGGGCGGGCAGGACCGCCGGGCCCGTCACCGCGGGCGTGTCGAAGGCCACCGGTCCCGAGTGCGCCGGCTCCCCCGTGACCGGTGTGTCCAGGTTCAGCAGGCGTACGGCGCTGCGGCTGACCTGTTCCACCAGGGGGCCGGGGAGCCAGCCGCCGGAGATCAGGCGGCTCGCGCCTTCCGGGGCGAGGCGGCGGCCGATGTCGGCCGGGGCGGGGCGGGAGGCCGGGTCCTTGGCCAGGCAGGCCGCCGCCAGCTCCCGCAACTCGCCGGTCAGGGAGTCGAGTTCGGGCTCCTCGTGGACGACCTTGTAGAGCAGCGCGGCCGAGGTGTCGCCGCGGAAGGGCGGTTCACCGGTGGCCGCGTGGACGAGGACCGCGCCGAGGGAGAAGACGTCGGCGGCGCCGGTGGCGCCCTTGCCGAGGATCTGCTCGGGCGCCATGTATCCGGGCGAGCCGATGGACACGCCGGTGGAGGTCAGGGACGCCGTGCCGGCCATCGCCCGGGCGATGCCGAAGTCGATGAGCAGCGGCCCGTCCAGGGTCAGCAGGACGTTGGACGGCTTCACGTCCCGGTGCACGAGTCCCAGTTCGTGGACGGCCGCGAGCGCCTCGGCGAGGCCCGCGCCCAGGGCCCGTACGGTGTGCGCGGGCAGGGGGCCGGTGTCGGCGACGGCGGCGGCGAGGGAGGGGCCGGCCGCGTACGCCGTGGCGACCCACGGGACGGCCGCGTCCGGGTCGGCGTCGAGGACGGGCGCCGTCCAGGCGCCGCCGACCCGCCGCGCGGCGGCCACCTCGCGCCGGAACCGCGCGCGGAACTCCTCGTCCAGCGCGAAGTGCGGGTGCACGACCTTCACGGCGACCGTACGGCCGCCCGCGCTGCGGCCGAGGTAGACCCGGCCCATGCCGCCGGAGCCGAGCCGGCCGAGCAGCCGGTACGGCCCGACGGCGGCCGGCTCGTCCGCGTCCAACGGCTGCATGCCGTGCTCCCCCCACCACCTGGCGACCCCGGCGCCTGCGACGTCGGCGCCTGTGGGAGGCAGCCTAGTGACGTGCGCTCAGGGCTGCAGCAGGTCCACCTTCACGTCCGCCGGGAAGCCGGTGGTCGGGCCGACGCGGCGGGCGAACTCGGCGACGGCCTCCAGCTGCGTCGGGCCGAAGCTGAAGTCGAGGGTGGTGAAGTACTCGGCGAGGGCCGCCTCGTCGAAGGCCTCCCAGCGGGCGGCCTGTTCGGCGACCTTGGCGACCTCTTCCAGGGAGAGGTTGCGGGACTCGAGGAAGGCCTGGTGCACCTTGCGGGTGATGGCCGGCTCGCGCTCCGCGTAGTCCCGGCGGGCCGCCCACACCGCGAAGACGAACGGCAGGCCGGTCCACTCCTTCCAGAGCGTGCCCAGGTCGTGCACGTCCAGGCCGAAGCGCGGGCCGTCGTGCAGGTTCGCCCGCAGCGCCGCGTCGCCGATGAGGACGGCGGCCTCGGCCTCCTGCATCATCAGGCTGAGGTCGGGCGGGCAGGTGTAGTAGTCGGGCTGGACGCCGTAGCGCTCGGCGAGCAGCAGCTGGGCCAGGCGGACGGAGGTCCGGGAGGTCGAGCCGAGGGCGACCCGGCGGCCGTCCAGCTGGTCCAGCGGGACCTGCGAGACGATCACGCAGGACATCACCGGGCCGTCGCAGCCGACGGCGATGTCCGGGAAGGCGACCAGGTCGTCGGCGTTGCGCAGGAACTCGACGAGGGTGACGGGGCCGATGTCGAGGTCGCCGCGCACGATCTGCTCGCTGAGCTTCTCCGGGGTGTCCTTGGTGAGCTCGAAGTCGAGCAGGGTGCCGGTTCTCGCCAGGCCCCAGTAGAGGGGGAGACAGTTCAGGAACTGGATGTGGCCGACGCGCGGCCGGGTGCGAGAATTGTCCACATCGCGAGACTAGACCCCGCCCTGTGCCGTGCCGGTACCGGGCCCACCGCCGAACGGGTTAGCGGCTGTTCAAACATCCGGGTGACGTGATCTTGGCCTCTATTGCATTCGGCTGCCCGGATGCTAGGCTTGCCCGCAAGTTGCAGTTTGGTTTCCCTTGCAGTACAGAGCCTGCGGAGCATGTGACCGCGGGCTCTCGTCGTTTTCAGACGTATGCAGTTGTGCAGCACCAGTTTCACACTTGCAGGTTCTGGAGCAGGGCAACCCTTTTTGAGCCCAAGGAGGGCTTATGGCTACCGGAACCGTTAAGTGGTTCAACGCCGAAAAGGGCTTTGGCTTCATCGCCCAGGAGGGCGGCGGCCCCGACGTCTTCGTTCACTACTCCGCGATCAACGCCACTGGCTTCCGCTCCCTCGAGGAGAACCAGGCGGTGTCCTTCGACGTCACGCAGGGCCCGAAGGGCCCGCAGGCGGAGAACGTCACTCCCGTCTGATCACTGCCTGATCGCAGAACCTGAGTGCAGTACCCAAGGAGCCCCGCGCCGTTCCGGCGACGGGGCTCCTGCCCTTTTCGATCACGGTGGCCCTGATGAATTTCCGGCGAATTCTCTATGTGTGCTCCATGACGAGAACGAAGGTCGTGCCCGGCAGCAGCGCCTCGTACGAGTGCGGCACGTCTCCCCGGCAGGTCAGGTAGTCGCCGGGGCCGAGTTCGGTCTCCTCCCCCGCCGGGCCCGCCTTCACCCGGCCCGAGGCGACGATCAGGTGCTCGACCGTGCCGGGGATGTGGGGTTCGGAGACGCGGGCCGCGCCGGGCTCGGCGCACAGGCGGTAGATGTCCCGGCGGGCGCCGGGAGGGCTCGCGGACAGCAGGGTGGCGACGTAGTCGGCCTTCCCCGAGGCGACCGCCGGGCCCTCGCCGGCCCGGATCACCCGCACGCTCGGCGCCGGTGGTTCGACCAGGGTGCTGAACGGCACGCCCAGCGCGACCGCGAGCGCCCAGAGCGTCTCCACGTTCGGGTTGCCGCTCGCCGCCTCCAGCTGGGAGAGCGTGGACTTCGCGATGCCGGCGCGCTTGGCCAGCTCGGAGAGGGACAGGCCGGTGCGGGTGCGCTCGCGCTTGAGCGAGGCGGCGATCCATTCCAGGGGGAGGCGGGCGGCGGGGGGCCGGGGAGACGGCGGCTCGGACATGACTTCGTTCGCTCCATCGGTACGATCGTTCGGCTTGACGGACGGTGGCGTCGTTGTCCATTGTAGAAAACATGCGTTCGGTGAAACGAACAGGCTCAGTGGTGCGGACGTCGGGGATGTCCAACCGCCTGTCCCTGGTGCGGGACAGCTCGCTCGTCTGGCTCGCCTCGGGGGTCGTCGGCGTGTCCTTCGGGGCCGTCTCGGTCGCCGGGGGGCTGCCGGTGTGGGTGCCGGTGGTGATGTCCCTGGTGGTGTACGCCGGGTCGGCCCAGTTCAGCGCGGTGGGGGTGCTGCTCGCCGGGGGCGGTCCGGCCGCCGCGGCGGCGACGGGGCTGTTGCTCAACACCCGTACGGCCGCGTTCGGTCTGGCGGTGGCGGACGTCCTGGGGAACGGGCGGGTGAGCCGGTTCCTCGGGGCGCATCTGGTCACCGACGAGACCGTCGCCTTCGCTCTCGCCCAGGAGGATCCGGTACGGCGGCGGCAGGCGTTCTGGATCTCCGGGCTCGGGTTGTTCGCCGTGTGGAACATCGGGGTGCTCGGCGGTGCGCTGGCCGGGGGCGCGCTGGGGGACACGGCGCGGTACGGGCTCGACGCGGCGTTCCCGGCTGTGCTGGTGGCGCTGGTGCTGCCTCAGGTGCGGGCCGATGCGGTGGTACGGCGGTGTGCGCTGGCCGGGGCGGGGGTGGCTCTGGCGGTCACGCCCGCGGTGCCTTCCGGGGTGCCGGTGCTGCTCGCTCTGAGCGGGCTGATTCTTTTCCGCCGCCGGCGGGGTGGGGAGGACGGCGCGGTATGAGTGCCGGTGTCGTGGTGATTCTCGTGCTGGCCGTGGGGACGTATGCGCTCCGGCTGGTGGGGCCGGTGCTGCACGGGCGGGTCGCGATACCGGAGCGGGTGACGGAACTGGCGTCGGCCGGGGCGGTGGTGTTGCTGGTCGCGCTGGCCGGCACGGGGGCGTTGACCGAGGGCGGGGGATTCGCCGGGGGTGCCCGGCTGGGCGGCGTGGCGGTGGGGGTCCTGCTGGCGTGGTTCAGGGCGCCGTTCGTCGTGGTGGTCCTGGGGGCGGTGGGAGTGACGGCGTTGTCGAGGGCGGTCGGCGTCGCCTGACTCGCCCGCCCGACTCGGCTGGTTGAAGAGTTCCCTTCGAGGGCGGATGTGGGTGCGTGGGTGCGGGTCGTGGTCGGCGCGTGCTTGCCCACCCGCCCGCCCGACTCGGTCGGTTGAAGGAGATCCCTTCGGAGACGGATGCGGGCGCGTGAGTGCGGGTCGTGATCGGCACGTGCTTGCCCACCCGCCGCCCGACTCGGTCGGTTGAAGGAGATCCCTTCGGAGACGGATGCGGGCGCGTGAGTGCGGGTCGTGATCGGCACGTGCTTACCCACCCGCCGCCCGACTCGGTCGGTTGAAGAGGTTCCCTTCGGAGGCCGATGCGGGCGCGTGGGTGCGGGTCGTGGTCGGCACGTGCTTACCCACCCGCCGCCCGACTCGGTCGGTTGAAGAGGATCCCTTCGGAGGCGGATGCGGGCGCGTGGGTGCGGGTCGTGATCGGCGCGCGCTTACCCACCCGCCCGCCCGACTCGGTTGGGAAGTTCCGGCTCGGTGGGCGGGTTGCGGGTGAGGCTGGCGAAGGGCGGTGTCGGTGCTGGGCTGTAGCGTCGCGCGGCGTGATCGAGGATGACTTTCTTGTTGCCACCCGTACCTTCTACGACGCCGTAGCCGAGGACTACGCCGAGCAGTTCCGGGATCACCTGCGGGAGAGGCCGTTGGAGCGGGCCCTGCTCGGTGGGTTCGCCGAGATGGTGGGGGACGGGGGAGGCGTCGCCGACCTCGGGTGTGGGACCGGCGTGGCCACCGCGTATCTCGCCTCCCTCGGTGTCGACGTCTTCGGGATCGACCTGTCCGAGTCGATGCTCGCCGTCGCCCGCCGCCGTCACCCGGAACTGCGCTTCCAGCAGGGCTCGATGCTGGACCTGGACCTCGCCGACGGTTCGCTCGCCGGCGCCGTCTCCTGGTACTCGACCATCCACACCCCCGTCGGCGAACTGCCCGCTCTGTTCGCCGAGTTCCACCGGGTGCTGAGGCCCGGCGGACACCTGCTCCTCGCCTTCCAGGTGGGCGAGGAGACACGGCGGCACGACCAGCCGTGGGGTCACCCCGTCGTCCTGGACTTCCACCGGCGCCGTCCCGAGCGGATCGCCGAGCTGCTGGAGGACGCCGGGTTCGCGCTCGGCTCCAGCACCGTGCGCGCATCGGAGGAGCGGGCCGGGGAGTCCGGCCCGCAGGCCTTCCTGTTCGCCCGTAAACACTCCGGCCCGGCAGGCGCGCAAGAGCGATTTTGAGCGCTTGAGAATCGCTCGAGAAACGCTCGAGGACCACTCGAGAATCACTTGAAACCAGGAGTACCGGTGGGCTGACCTGCTCCGGGAACCAGCGGGGAAGGCATGGGGATCGGCGACCAAGAGCATCAGTCGCGTCGCCGGGAAGCAGCCGGCGGCCGGATGACGATCCGCTCCTGTGATCCGTCACCGATCCGTCTCTTCCAGGGGGTTTCCACATGCGTTCCATCGCATCGCGTACGAAGACGGTTCTGGTCGCGCTCACCGGCACGGGCGTCATCGCGCTCGGCGCCGCGGCGGCAGTTCCGGCGGCCGGTGTGCCGGGCCCGCTCGTGCGCGTCGCCGCGGACCTCACCGGTCACCCGGCGCACCCCGGCCCGGCCCTGGCGGACGACCGCGACCCCTTCGTCGTCGCACGCTGACGCGCCCAGCGTCCAGCGTCGGCCCCTGACCGCCCCGCGCCCCGCGCACCGGTCAGCGCAACGCCAACGGCACCGACCGGGCTCACCCCCCGGCCGGTGCCGTTTCCACGAGAACACCGAGAACACCGAGTACACCGAGATCACCGGCCATCGGCCGGCCCTGATCCCCTCCCTACAACCGCCGCCCCGCCTCCGTGACCCCCATCGCGTCGTACAGCGCCTGAGCCGCCCGCAGGTGCCGGGACGCCGTCCTGCCGTCGCCCAGGGCCTCGGCCGCCTCGGCCATGCCGTGCAGGGCGCGGGCGATTTCGATGCGGTAGCCGAGGCGGGTGGCCAGTTCGTGGGCGCGGCGGTGGAGTTCCATGGCGCGGTCGGCCGCTCCCGCCCGCAGGTGGACCGCGCCCACCACGTTCACCACCGACGACTGGCGCAGGACCGTGCCGCCGGTGGCGACCAGGTCCAGGGCGCGCTCGGCGTGTTCCGCGGCCAGGGTCACCTCGCCGAAGCGCTGGCAGACGCGGGCCCAGTGGGCGAGGACGAAGGCCACGTTGCCCGGCTGGCGGGACTCGTCGCACAGTTCGAGCGCCTGGGACAGGCAGGCCCGGGCCCGTTCG
Organism: Streptomyces sp. NPDC007189; assembly: GCF_040703635.1. Classification (NCBI taxonomy): domain Bacteria; kingdom Bacillati; phylum Actinomycetota; class Actinomycetes; order Kitasatosporales; family Streptomycetaceae; genus Streptomyces; species Streptomyces sp. NPDC007189. Next base: position 94,907 of record NZ_JBEYEY010000021.1, on the reverse strand, counting down.
TCCTCGCCGAGGCCGAAGTGGGCCAGCGCCAGCCAGGCCAGCGAGGAGATCTCGTGGTTGCGTTCGCCGAGGCGCCGGTTCAGCTCGGTGGCGCGGGCGGCGAGCGAGGCGCCTTCGGCGTAGTGGCCCGACCAGGTCTGTACGGTGCTGAGGTTGACCAGCGCCTCCGCCTCCGCCCGGTCCATGCCCAGCTCCCGGTGCAGGGCGATGCCCTGGGCGAGGTAGGCGCGGGCCTCGTCGAAGTCGCCGAGCGCCCCGTGCAGCAGGCCGAGCACCTCGATGCTGAAGGCGCGGGTGCGCGGATCGGTGCCGTGGACGAGTTCCAGGGCCTCCTGGGCGGTGGTGATGCCGTCGTGGAAGTCGCCGAGCCACCACTGGCCCACGGCCAGGTTGCACAGGCTCAGGCTCAGCAGCACCGGGTCGTCGAGCTGCCGGCAGGCGGTCACCGCGACCCGGTTGACGACCCGGAACTCCTGGTAGTGGCCGCGCAGATGGAGGTAGAAGAGCACGTTGCGGGCGAGGAGCGCGGCGGTGCGGTGCATGCCGTGCGTGCCCGCCTGGGCGACGACCGCGAGCAGCGCCTCGTGCTCCCGGTCGAACCAGCACAGCGCCTGCTCGTCGTCGTCCAGGCGCGGCAGTTCGGCCGCGCCCGGCTCGGGCACGTCGCCGTAGCGGTTGCGGCCGGGGAAGAGGATCTCGCAGGCCTGGTCGGTGGCGAGCGTGTAGTACGTGACGAGCCGCTCGACCGCGCCCTCCGCGTCGTCCTCCGCCTCCCGCACGCTCATCGCGTACGTCCGCACCAGGTCGTGGAAGCCGTACAGCCCCGCCTCGTGCTGTTCCAGCAGATGCGCGTCGAGCAGGTCCTCCAGGACGTCCTCGGCGTCATGGGCGGCGGCGCCGAGCAGGGCGGCGGCCGAGTGGACGTCGATGGCGCTGCCGGGGTGCAGCCCGAGCAGCCGGAAGGCGGCGCGCTGCTCCTGCTCCATGGCCTGGTACGACAGCCGGAGCGTGGCCTCGACGCTGCGCTCCCCCGCGCTCAGCTCACGCAGCCGCCGGGTCTCGTCGGCGAGCCGGTCGACCAGGTACTGCACGGTCCAGCGGGGCCGGTTGCGCAGCCGGGCGGTGGTGACGCGCAGCGCGAGGGGCAGCCCGCCGCACAGGCCGGCGAGCCGGGCGACGGCCTGGGGTTCGGCGCCGGTGCGGTCGGCGCCGAGCATGCGGGTGAGCAGGGTGACGCTGTCGTCGGCGGAGAGCAGTCCGAGGGAGAGCCACTCGGCGCCGTCGAGGTCGAGCATGCGGACCCGGCCGGTGAGGACGGCGAGGCAGTCCTCGGAGGCGGGCAGCAGGGGCCGTACCTGGGCGGCGCCCGCGGCGTTGTCGAGGACGAGCAGCAGCTTCCGCTGCGCGGAAACGGTTCTCCACAAGGTGGTACGCCGTTCCAGGTCGTCCGGAATGCGCTCGTCGGGGACGCCCAGGGTGCGCAGCAGCGAGTGCAGCACGGCGCCCGGTTCCTGGGCCTTCTCGCCGGGGCTGAAACCGCGCAGGTCGACGAAGAGCTGCCCGTCGGGGTAGTCGGCGGCGAGCAGATGGGCGGCGTGCACGGCGAGGGCGGTCTTGCCGCTGCCGCCCATGCCGTCCACCCCGATGATCCGGGTGCCCCCGCTCGCCGGGGCCCGGCCCACCTCGAGCAGGCGGGCCAGTTCCTCGTCCCGGCCGGTGAAGTCGGGCAGGTCGTAGGGCAGGGTGCAGGGCGCGGCCTCGGGACCGGTGGTCCGGGCGAGCGGGGCCGGCAGCAGCAGGGCGGCGCGGTCGGCCACGGACTGCGGCAGGCGGGGGGCGACCTCGGGGCTGTCGCGCAGGATCGCCTCGTACAGCCCGGTCAGTTCGACGCCCGGGTCGATGCCCAGCTCCTCCACGAGCAGCTCGCGCACCCGGCCGAACTCCTCCAGCGCCTCCGCCTGCCGGCCGGCCCGGTACAGGGCCAGCATCAGGCGGCCGCGCAGGGTCTCCCGCAGCGGGTGCGCGGTCACCAGCTCCCGGAGCGGGCCGATGAGTTCGCCGGACTGGCCGCGTTCGAGCTGGAGCTCGTAGTACTGCTCGGCGATCGCCATGTGGCGCTCCTCCAGCGCCAGGGAGGCGGCGGAGATCACCGTGCCGCCGGCGCCGGCCATGACCGGGCCGCGCCACAGGTCCAGGCAGGCCCGCAGATGGCCGACCGCCTCCTCGGGCCGGCCGTCGGCCATCGCCTGCCGGGCCTGCCGGGACCACTGTCCGAACTCGTGCAGGTCCAGCTGGTGTTCGCCGAGGACGGCGCGGTATCCGGGGCCGTCCGTGACGATCAGCCGGGAGCCGTCCGGGACGCGGGTGCGCAGCGCGGCGACGGCCTTGCGGACCTGGTGGCCCGCGGTCTGCGGCGGCTCCTCGTCCCAGGCGGCGGTCACCAGCCGGCTGAGCGGCACCATCCGGCCCTGCTCCAGCAGCAGGGTGACGAGCACCCGTTCCTGTGTGGGGCTGCCCAGTCGCACCCGGTGCTCACCGTGCCAGCCTTCCAGCGGGCCGAGGATGTTGAACCGTACGACAGGATGGCCCAATGCCGCCGATTCCACGTACCGTTCCCCCCGCTACGTTTCGTCGCCCAGCCCGAGACGTTCGGGCCAATCCTAGGTTGTACCCGAGCCGGCAGGCGCGTGAAGGCTTCTCCACGCTACCGCCCGACGTCTCTCGGTACGAGCCGGACGGGCGCTGTTTTCAAGCCAGTTGAAGCAGGGCCGGGCCCATGTCCGGGGCAAGTGCCGGATCGTGGCGGAGGATGGCGCTCTCCACCTTGCGCAGCGCCGGGGACGGCTCGATGCCCAGTTCCGTGTCGAGCCGGCCGCGCATGCGCCGGAAGACGTCGAGGGCGTCGGCCTGGCGGCCCGAGCCGTACAGGGCGACCATCAGCTGCTCGCAGAAGCGTTCGCGCAGCGGGTGGTTGGTGTGCGCCTCGGCCAGTTCGGCGAGCACGGCCGCGTGGTGGCCGAGCCGCAGCTCGGCGTCGAAGCGCAGCTCCATGGCGCGCATCCGGTACTCCTCGTAGCGGGCCCCGGCCAGCTGGCACAGGGTTCCGCCGGGGAAGCCGCCGAAGACGGGACCGCGCCACAGGCCGAGCGCCTCGCCGAGCAGCCGGGCCACGCGCGCCGCGTCGTCGGGCGACGCCGACTCCGCCTGCCGTACCGCCCCGACGAACTCGGCCGCGTCCAGCTCCCCGTCACTGACGACGAGCCGGTAGCCGGAGGGGTGGATGGTGACCCGGGAGGCCGGCCGGTCCGGCTCCAGCGCGCGCAGCTTGCGGCGCAGCCTGCTGACGTGCGCCTGCAGCGCGTTCGCCTGGTTGTCGGGTACGGCCTCGCCCCACATCTCCTCGACCAGGCTCTCCCCCGACACCGGGCGGCTCTCGCTGACCAGCAGGGTCTGCACGAGGACGCGCTGCAGATCGCCGGAGATCTCCGCGGGCCCGGACACGGTGCGGATCTGCAGTGCCCCGAGGATCGAGAACTTCAGCATCTGACTCGGCCTCCTGTCGACGTCGCTGGCGTCGTCGTCCTGATTCCGGCGACGTATCAACAGTGGGGCGCGGCTCTACCGGTTCGTTCCCGATCCGTTCCCGGTGACCAGCTCCGTCAGGGAGGTCACCCGCTGGGCCGCCACCTCGGGCGAGTCCGCGTGCACGACGAGATGCCCGGGGCGCAGCGAGTCCGGTGGTGACACGTGCCGCACGTGCGGCAGCACGCCGACCTCCCCGGTCTCCAGCCGCCACGGCGGGTTCAGCACGGCCGCCGCCGCGTACCGGCCCGGCCGGACCGTGTCCACCAGCCGGCCGGCCAGCACCGCCACGGCCCCGGCCGCCAGCTCGAACCCGCCCGCGACCTCGAGCAGCTCCGGCACCGGGTCCCTGGCCAGTTCCGCACGGCAGCCGGTGATCACCGGCCCGCGGGCGGTCAGCACGACGTTCGTGTGCGCCGGCCCGTACTGGTATCCGGTCAGGTCCAGCAGGGCGGTCACCACGGCCCGCACCTCGGCCGCGGTGTCCTCCGTCAGCGGCGCCGGGTACAGCAGCCCGTACGGCATGCGGGCCGTGATCCCCACGGTCTGGTGCATCCCGTGCACGCTGAGCGTCTCCACGCTGAGCCGCGTGCCGCCGGCGGCGGGCCCGGCGGCGTCCGGCGACAGCCGGTTGTCACGCACGAGCCGCCGTACGGCCTCCGGGTCGGCGAGCACCCGCAGGGACCGGGCCGGGTTGACGAACAGCCCGGCCGCGGCGGCCTCGTCCAGTACGGGCCGCAGCGCCCGCTCGTCGAGCGGGTCGGCCTCGGCGGACCGGACCTGGACACCGGTCCGCGCGGCTTCACGGAGGAGACGCCGGTCCGGGTTCAGCAGGAAGATCCGGCGAACGTCGTTGTCTTCTTTCATGCCTCTGCTCGGGGGGAGGAGTCGGCGAGGGTGGAAAGGCAGGCTACGAACGGCGGTTACCGATCCGGTCCCGGTCGGTTCCCGAGGAGAGGAAGGCCAACCATGCCGCGGGGCTGACGGTGAGGTGGGGGGTGGTGGGGGTTTTGGAGTCACGGATGTGGATGGCGGTGGGGTGGAGAGCCACTTCGAGGCATTCGCCGCCCTCGCCGTCGCTGTGGGTGGACTTGTGCCAGGTGTAGGCGAGTTCGACGCATTCACCGCCTTCGCCGCTGCTGTAGCTGGACTTGAACCACGTGTGGTTCCTGATGCTCATAGCTCCTCCAGCTTCTGCGCGATCAGGGAGCGGGACTCCATGGGACTGAGCGCCATTGCGCGCATGATCCCATAGCGGTCGGCGACCTTCCGGACCTCCTCCCGGTCGGTGACGAGCTGCGGGAAGCCCTGGGCCTCCATGTAGGCCACCTGTCCATGCCCCTTGGGGACCAGAAGGTTGAACGCGCTGTCCAGATTGGGGTGTTCCTCGCAGCGCGTCGGCATCACCTGGATCTCGACGTTGCGCATGTCGCCTACCCGCAGCAAATTGCACAGCTGGTCCCTGAAGATGGCTACCCCTCCGATCGGCCGATCCAGCAGGACTTCCTCAAGCACGTAGCTCACGATGGGTGGGGGCCACCGGTCGAAGACCTGCTGCCGGGAGAGCCTGTCGGCCACCCGCTTCTCGATGGTCTCCTCACTCAGGAACGGGCGCCGCTGCCGGAATACGGCCTGAGCGTAGGACTTGGTCTGCAAGAGGCCCGGCATCGCCTGATTCGCATAGAAGTGCAGCTCCACCGCCTCCGCCTCCATCGCCGCATAGCTCCGGTACCACTCCGGATGTCGCGTCCGCGCCCTGCTCATGGCCTCCTCCACCTGCGGGATGACCTCGATGAACAGCCCGCCCGCGTTGAGGAAGTCGTCCGCCTTCTTCAGGAACTCCGGCCTCGGCGTCCGGACCCCTCGTTCCATGGCCGAGATCTGGTCGGGGCCGTACCCCACCAGATCTCCGAACTCCCGTTGGTTCAGCCCCGCCTTCTCCCTCAGCAACTTCAACTGCTTACCCAGTACGACGAAGACAGTCGCCGATCCGTTGGCCTCGGCGGGCGTCTCCGGCCTCCGTTCCTCCACCGTCACCTCCGACTCCCGTACACCAAACCTTTCGCACCCGTACGACTACGCTCAGTCGCAAGGCATCCCCTGGTCAGCGTAGGGAGAACCGACCACTCTCGGTGACGTGAACGCAGAAATCTCCACCCCCGCAACTGACGCCACCGAACTCTTCCAGCGCCTCAGTGCCACGCCTCTCGGCGCGCGGCTGGCCCGTCGGCTCACCGCTCAGCAGCTCGCCACCTGGGGGTATCCCCATGACAGCGACCAGAACGGCACCGCTCAGCTGCTGGTGTCGGAGCTGGCGGCGAACGCCGTCACCCACGGTCGCGTGCCCGGCCGGGACTTCGAGTTGCGGCTGCGGCTGCCGGCGGAGAAGGACACCTTGCGTATCGAGGTGAGCGACGCCCGGGGGGACAAGGCGCCGCGGTTCCTGGAGGGCGGGGCGGAGGACGAGCACGGGCGTGGGCTCGTGATCGTCCTCGTCCTCTCGGCGCGGTGGGGCGTCACCGAGCGCACCGTCGGCAAGACGGTCTGGGCGGAACTCCCGCTCAGCCCGCGGCAGCGGCGACCGTGTCGGCGAACGCCCGTGCCGGAGGGCTGAGGGCGTCCCAGCGGCGGACGGCCCAGCCGACGGGCAGGGGCCGCAGGCCGGGCAGCGGGACGAGCCGCAGCTCGCCCACCACCGGCACGGGAAGGCCGGGTACGGCGGGGACGACGGCCCGGCCCACGCCCAGCTCGGCGAGGAGCAGTGCCGTGTCCCAGTCGGCGACGCTCGTGTCGTAGGTGAAGCGGACGCCCAGCTCGGTGCAGGCCGCGTCGAGGTGGACGGCCGAGGTGGAGTTCGGGGGCAGCCGGATGAGCCGTACGCCGGTGAGGTCGGCCGCGTCGAGGCGGGTGCGCCCGGCGAGGGGGTCGTCGGCGGCGACGGCGAGCACCCAGGGCAGTTCGGCGACCGTCCGCTGCTCGATGCCGCGCACCGGGGAGCCGACGGTGATCCAGGCAAGGTCCAGGGTGCCGTCGGCGAGGGCGTCGAAGGTGCCGCGTCCCGAACTGACCGTGCGGAACTCCAGGCTGACCCGGGGGTGGCGGCGGCGGAAGGCGACCACCGCCTCGGACATGAAGTGCCGGACGGTGGTGGCGCCGGTGGCGACGCGGACGTACCCGCTGTGGCCGTCCACCAGGTCGCGCAGTCGCCGTACGGCGATGTCGAGTCCGGAGATGCCCTCCGCGGCGGCGGCTTCCAGTATCCGCCCGGCCTGGGTCGGCAGGACGCCCCTGGGCAGCCGTTCCAGCAGCGCGACCCCCGTCTCCCGCTCCAGGCGCTTGACGTGCTGGCTGACGGCGGACTGGGTGCAGCCGAGGTCCCGGGCGACGGAACTGAGGCTGCCGGCGCGGCACACGGCCACGAACACACGGAGGTCGTCGAGGGTCACAACACCCAAGCTGTCCCTTGGGTCTGGACAGCAAACCCAAGGATTGACTGGATGTCAGGGGCCGTACGAGGATCACTGACGGGACACGGCCGGCCCGGGCGGCAACCCGCTCCGCGCGCGAGGAGCGGGTGCCGACCCTCAGGTGAGGGTCCTCGGCCTGCTCAGGGCCCGGTGTCCGGGCCGTACAGGGCCTCCACCTCGGTCGCGAAGTCGGCCGTGATCTGCGCGCGGCGCAGTTTCATCGACGGGGTGAGGTGCCCGGCCTCCTCGGTGAAGTCCGTCGGCAGGACGGTGAAGCGGCGGATGGACTCGGGGCGGGACACCAGCTTGTTGGCCTCGTCGATGGCACGCTGCAGGACAGCCTCCAGCTCCGGGTCGCCGACGAGCAGTTCGGGCGGCACCGGGTGCTTGCCGATCATCTGGCGCCAGTGCACGATGCCGTCGGGGTCGAGCGTGATGAGGGCCGCGATGTACGGGCGGTCGTCGCCGACCAGCATCACCTGGGAGATCAGCGGGTGCTGGCGCAGCCAGTTCTCCAGCGGCGCCGGGGCCACCGACTTGCCGCCCGAGGTGATCAGCAGCTCCTTCTTGCGGCCGGTGATGGTCAGATAGCCCTCGTCGTCCAGCTCGCCGAGGTCGCCGGTCGGCAGCCAGCCGTCCCGGGTCGCGGGGACGACGCCGCCGGCCTGCGGGTCCCAGTAGCCGCGCAGCACATGGTCGCCGGAGACGAGGATCTCGCCGTCGGCGGCGATGCGCACGCGGGTGCCGGGCAGCGGCCAGCCGACCGTGCCCAGGCGGGGTTTGAGCGGCGGGGTGACGGTCGTGGCGGCGGTGGTCTCGGTCAGGCCGTAGCCCTCGAAGATCTCGATGCCGGCGCCCGCGTAGAACGCGGCGAGGCGCCGGCCGAGCGGGGAGCCGCCGCAGATGACGTGCCGCACCCGGCCGCCCATGGCGGTGCGGATCTTGCGGTAGACCAGCGGGTCGTAGAAGGTGCGCGCCGTCTTCAGGGAGCGGCCCGGACCGCTGCCGGCGCCGGTCTGCCGGGCCTCCAGCGCCTCGCCGTAGCGGACGGCGACCGCCGCGGCCCGGTCGAAGACCGCGCCCCGGCCGCTCGACTCGGCCTTCGCGCGGGCCGAGTTGTAGATCTTCTCCAGCATGTACGGGATGGTCAGCAGGCAGGTCGGCCTGAAGGCGGCGAGGTCCGGCAGCAGATCCTCGGCGGCCAGGCTCGGTGCGTGTCCGAGGCGGACCCGGGCCCGGACGCAGGCGATGGCCACCATGCGCCCGAAGACATGGGACATCGGCAGGAAGAGCAGGACGGACGGGATCTCGTCCTTGGCCTTGAAGACCGGGTGGAGCAGTTCGACGGCGTTGTCGACCTCGGCGAAGAAGTTGCCGTGCGAGAGCGCGCAGCCCTTGGGGCGGCCGGTGGTGCCGGAGGTGTAGATGAGGGTGGCGATGGTGTCGGGGCCCAGCATGCCGCGCCGTACGGCGACTTCCGCGTCCGGCACCTGCACACCGGCCTCGGCGAGCCGGGTCACGTGGTCCTTCTCCATCACCCACAGATGGCGCAGGTCGGGCAGGTGCTGGAGTTCGGGGCCGATGGCGGCGGCCTGGGCGGCGGTCTCGGTGATCAGGGCGACCGCGCCGGAGTCGTGCAGGATCCACCGGGTCTGGAACACCGAGGAGGTGGGGTAGACCGGCACGGTGACCAGGCCGGCGGCCCAGGCGGCGAAGTCGAGCAGCGTCCACTCGTACCGCGTACGCGCCATGACGGCGATCCGGTCGCCCGGCGTCAGCCCCTCGGCGATCAGCCCCTTGGCCACGGCGAGGACCTGTTCGGCGAAGTGGGCGGCCGTGACGTCCCGCCAGCGGCCGTCGTGTTGCCTGCGGCTGAGCACCACGGCGGCGGGGGCGGCGTCCGCGTTGTCGAACGGCAGGTCCGCGAGCGAGCCGTGCTTGACCGGGGGTGCGAACGGCGGCACGGACACCTCCCGCACGGCGCCGTCCAGCCGCTGGACCCAGGGCTCCACGAGGACCGGCCGGCCGTCGTAGTCGGTGGCGGAGACGGTGGGCCCGGGGGACACGGGGGTGTTCGGGAACGGGCTGGACACGGGCGGCTCCTGTGGCGTACGTGCACCTGCGGCGCCTCGACGAAAAAGGGGTTACCGCAGGTTAGGGAGGTGATGGTACGGGTCGGCCGTGAGGGGGTTGTGCGGGTTCGGGGGTGGTCCGGGGCCGGGGGTGTGCAACCTCGGGGGTTATGCGAGGGAGGCTCACGTTTGAGCGCCGACTCCCTTGTGACGTAGCATTACCGCCGGTAACTTACTCCAGAGTAAGCGGTGGGGGCAGGACATGACAGCCGACGGTCTCGGCTTGCTACTGGTACGCGGCGCGCTGCGATCCCCGTTCAAACGGCCCTCCCCCGGGGCCGGCTTCCCCCGCACCCGGCTGGTGCGGCCCGGTGTACGGGTCGACCAGCACCGGCTGGCCGCCTACGAGCGCGTCTGCGGCTTCCCCACCGACCACGGCGACCTCCCGGTCACCTATCCGCACGTCCTCGGCTTCCCCCTGGCCATGCGGCTGATGACCGACCCGGCCTTCCCGCTGCCCCTGCTCGGTCTCGTCCACACGTCGATCGAGATCACCCGGCACGCCCCGCTCCCGGCGGCCGGGGAGTACGAACTCGCCGTGCGCATCGAGGGCCTGGCCCCGCACCGGCGCGGCACCGAAGTCACGGTGGCCACCGACATGCGGGCCGCCGGACAGGTCGTATGGGAGTCGCGCAGCACGTATCTCGCGCGGCACCGGACCAGCGGGGCCGCCGGCGCCCGGGACGAGCAGCCGGGCCCGCTGCCCGTCGTCGCCGAGTGGCGGCTGGGCGGGGACATCGGGCGGCGGTACGGCGCCGTGTCCGGCGACCGCAATCCCATCCATCTGTACCCGTTCACCGCCCGGCTCTTCGGCTTTCCCCGGGTCATCGCGCACGGGATGTGGACGGCGGCCCGCTGTCTGGCGGCGGACGCCTCCGGCGGGACACGGGTGCGGGTCCGGTTCCTGGCGCCGGTGCTGCTGCCCGGGGTGGTGGCTTACGGGGCGGACCGCTCCGGCCGGTTCGAGCTGCGGGGTGACGACGGCCGGCTGCACCTGTGCGGTGAGGTGAGCTAGGCGCCGCCGGGGTGCTCTGCGGTCGCCGGCGGCGTCCACCGGCGGCCGGACAGCAGACCGCCCAGTCCCGACCACGCGAAGTTCATCAGGGTGGCCGCCGCCTGGCTCGCGGTGACACCGGGCGTCGCGTTGGCCCACGCGGCCAGCGACTCCGCCGCGCCCACCAGTGCCTCGGCCAGGCCCGCGACCTCGCGCTCGGGCAGGTCGGGGTCGCCGTGGGCCTGTCGTGCCGCGGCCGCGAACAGCCGGGTCACGAACGCGACGATCTCCGCGCGCATCGCGGCGACCTCGGCCGCGAAGGGCTCCCCGTGCGTACGGGCCTGCAGGTGCAGCACGGACCAGGCGTCGGGGTGCTCGGCGGTGTGCGCGAAGAACGCCCGGAGGCCGTCCCAGAGTTGCCGGTCGGCGGGCAGGTCGTTGCGGATCCCGGCGCGCACGGCCTCCGTCAGGGCGGCGGCCTCACGCCGGACGCAGGCGGTGAAGAGGTCTTCCTTGGAGTTCAGGTAGAGATAGACCAACGGCTTGGAGACACCGGCGAGTTCGGCTATCTCGTCCATGGAGGCGGCCGTGTAGCCGCGCCGGCCGAAAATCCGTACCGCGGCGTCGAGCATCTGCTGCTCGCGCACCGCCCGCGGCATCCGCCTGGTCCTCGCCCCGCCCATGGGGGCAAGACTAGTTGGACGCGGCTGCGCCGCCCTGCGCCCGCGCGGCGTCGTCGGCGATGTCCTCCTGGCTGCGGTTGGCGTCCAGGTTGGCCTTCATCCGGTCCACCCTGTTCACGATCTGCACCGAGGCGCGCTCCCGCTCCTTGCGCAGCACCACCCAGCTGATCGGCGCCGAGAGGATCAGGGCGAGCAGCAGCACCCACAGGCCGTTGGAGTCGCCGAAGCCGCGCGGGAAGATGCCGGAGTAGACGGCTCCCCAGACGACGACGAGGCAGCCGGCGAAGATGCCGAGGCGCATCAGCGTGTAGCGGAGCATCTCAATCCAGTCGTCCGATTCCAAACAGGGTCATCGTCCAGTGAAGCATGACAGACAACAGATCTTGCAGGGGGGTCGGCAGCGGGGCGTCAGCGCAGCGGCAGGAGCATGATCACGTCGTCGCGGTCGTCGCCGGGCGCCACCCGGATGGCTCCGGGGACGCGGCCGACCTCCTTGTAGCCGCAGGAGCCGTAGAACCGCTCCAGGCCGAGGCCGCCCCGGCAGGTGAGCCGTATCGCGTCCATGCCGTCGAAACCGCGGGCCGCGTCCGCTGCGGCGGCCAGCAGGTCGCGGCCGTACCCCTTGCCCTGGTGCTTCGGGTGGACCATCACCGTGTAGAGCCACACCCAGTGCCGCATCAGTCGGTGGGTGTTGAAGGCGAAGAACGCGGTCGCGGCCGGCGCGCCCGTCTCGTCGCACCCGACGAGCAGCCGGTGCCGTCCCTCGGCCATGGCCACGAAGTGCTTCACCAGCTCGGGCCGGACGTCCTCCCGGCTCACCGGCGGCACGAAGCCGACGGCGCCGCCCGCGTCGGAGACGTCCGTCCACAGATCGAGGATGCCGTCGCGCAGCGCAGGGGTGATGGCGGGATCCAGGGTGAAGGTAAGTGGCATACGGCGATACTAACCATTACCCCAGGGCGCGCGCAGCCACTTTCAGGTCGGCCACCAGCCCCTCGTACGCGGCCCTGCGGTCCTCGTCCTGCGCCCGCAGCACGGACGACGGATGGACGGTCGGCACCAGCCGCTCGGGCCGGCCGTGGATCTCCCGTTCCAGTACGGACCCGCGCACCTCGCCCACCCGGAACGAGGACCCGAGCAGCGCCTTGCCCGCGGTGGCGCCGAGGACGACGATCAGCTCGGGTTCGACGACCGCCAGCTCCGCCGCGAGCCACGGCCCGCAGGCCGTCATCTCCCGCAGGCTCGGCGCCTTGTGGATCCGGCGCTTGCGCGGCTCGGCCTGGGTGAACTTGAAGTGCTTGACCGCGTTGGTCACATAGGCGTCCCCCGGGTCGATCCCGGCCTCGGCGAGCGCCTTGTCGAGCAGCTTGCCGGCCGGGCCGACGAACGGCTTGCCCTGCCGGTCCTCCTGGTCGCCGGGCTGCTCCCCGACGAGCATCACGCGCGCGTGCGCGTTGCCCGCGCCGAACACCGTCTGGGTGGCGTTCTCGTGCAGCGGGCAACCACGGCAGTCGGCCGCGGCCTTGCGCAGGGCCGCGAGACCGGCGCCTTCCGGGACGAAGGGCTCCGCCGTGTAGGCGTCCTCGGGGGCCTTGGTGACAGCCATGGCCCCCGGGTACCCCCGCTGAAAAGTCAGACGCGCATCGGCTGGGGCGAGTCCCGGCGCGCCGGGTCGGGGCCGTCGTACTCGCGGATGATCTCGTACCGGGTGTTGCGCTCCACCGGACGGAAGCCGGCGTCGCGGATCAGCTCCAGCAGGTCCTCGCGGGTCAGCTTGTTCGGCGTGCCGAAGTTGTCCGCGTCGTGGGTGATCTTGTACTCGACGACCGAGCCGTCCATGTCGTCCGCCCCGTGCTGCAGGGCCAGCTGGGCGGTCTGCACCCCGTGCATCACCCAGAAGACCTTCACGTGCGGGACGTTGTCGAACAGCAGCCGCGACACCGCGAACGTCTTCAGCGCCTCGGCGCCGGTCGCCATCGTCGTACGGGCCTGAAGGCGGTTGCGGACCTTGCCGTCCTTCATGTCCACGAAGTCGTGCTGGTAGCGCAGCGGGATGAAGACCTGGAAGCCGCCGGTCTCGTCCTGCAGCTCGCGCAGCCGCAGCACGTGGTCGACCCGGTGGCGGGGCTCCTCGATGTGGCCGTACAGCATGGTGCACGGGGTCTTCAGACCCTTCTCGTGCGCCAGGCGGTGGATGCGGGACCAGTCCTCCCAGTGGGTCTTGTGGTCCACGATGTGCTGCCGGACCTCCCAGTCGAAGATCTCCGCGCCGCCACCGGTCAGCGACTCCAGGCCCGCGTCGATCAGCTCGTCGAGGATCTCGCTCGCGCTCAGCCCGGAGATGGTCTCGAAGTGGTGGATCTCGGTCGCCGTGAACGCCTTCAGCGACACGTTCGGCAGGGCCTTCTTCAGCTCCCTGAGCGAGCGCGGGTAGTAGCGCCACGGCAGGTTCGGGTGCAGGCCGTTGACGATGTGCAGCTCGGTGAGGTTCTCCGACTCCATCGCCTGGGCGAGCTTCACCGCCTCCTCGATGCGCATCGTGTACGCGTCCTTCTCCCCCGGCTTGCGCTGGAAGGAGCAGTAGGCGCAGGAGGCCGTGCACACGTTGGTCATGTTGAGATGCCGGTTGACGTTGAAGTGCACGACGTCACCGTTCTTGCGGGTGCGCACCTCGTGCGCGAGGCCGCCGAGCCACGCCAAGTCGTCCGACTCGTACAGCGCGACGCCGTCCTCGCGGGTCAGCCGCTCACCGGAGCGGACCTTCTCCTCCAGCTCGCGCTTGAGCCCGACGTCCATGCCAACACGCCCTTTCTACGACAGCACGGCCCACCGTATCCCTAGACCTCTTCGGGCAGCTCTCCGACCCGGTTCTCCCACTTGGTGGAGAGCACGATGGTGGTACGGGTCCGCGAGACGCCCTTGGTGCCGCTGAGCCGCCGGATGATCCGCTCCAGCCCGTCCACGTCCGTCGCGCGCACCTTGAGCATGTAGGAGTCGTCGCCGGCGATGAACCAGCAGTCCTCGATCTCCTGCAGGTCCCGCAGCCGCTGGGCGACGTCCTCGTGGTCGGCGGCGTCGGAGAGCGAGATGCCGATCAGCGCGGTGACGCCGAGGCCGAGCGAGGCCGCGTTCACCGTGGCGCGGTAGCCGGTGATGACACCGGCCGCCTCGAGACGGTTGATCCGGTCGGTGACGCTGGGGCCCGACAGGCCGACGAGGCGCCCCAGCTCCGCGTACGAGGCCCGGCCGTTCTCCCTCAGGGCCTGGATGAGCTGCCTGTCCACCGCGTCCATGCGATCGAAGCCTTCCGGTGAAATTTCCTGAAGTGATGAGAGGTACTGCTGCTTGCCTTACTCGCCCGGTGTGCTGCCGCCCAGTTCGCCCTTCCAGCGCCGGTACAGGCCGTGCTCGACGCCCGCCGCGTCCAGCACCCGCCCGGCGACGAAGTCCACCAGGTCCTGGATGTGGGTGGCGCCCGCGTAGAAAGCGGGCGAGGTCGGCACGACGCGGGCGCCGGCGTCGTCCAGCGCGACGAGGTGCCGCAGGGTCTGGCCGTTCAAGGGGGTCTCCCGTACGGCCACGACCAGGGTCCGGCGCTCCTTCAAAGTGACGCTCGCCGCACGCTGGAGCAGGTCCTTGGACAGCCCGAGCGCCACGCCGGCCACGCAGGCGGTGGAGGCGGGCACGATGAGCATCCCCTTCGCCGGGTACGACCCCGAGGACGGGCCCGCCGCGAGGTCGCCCGCGCTCCAGTACCGGACCGCGCTGACGTCGGCGTCGAAGGCCCCGGGCTTGCCGTCGGCGCCCCGGGCCAGCCATTCCCGCAGGTCGTCCTGCCAGTGGGCGTCCCGGAACGCGATGCCCGTCTCGTCCAGCAGCGTCAGCCGCGAGGCCCGGCTGACCACGAGGTCGACCGACTCCCCCGCGTCCAGCAGCCCCCGCAGCACGGCGGCCGCATAGGGCGTCCCGGAAGCACCGGACACCCCCACGATCCAAGGCGTGCGCTGCTTTTCTCCTGCGTTCACACCTTGAGCGTACCGGTGGGTCGGGGAGTGCTCAGGCCGGGTGGGGGGCCTTCGGGTCGACGGGCAGGGAGGCGGTGCGGATCATGGCGGCCTCCCTGGGATCTGCAGCCGATGGTAGGCGGCACCGTGTTCAGACGGTCAGGCCCCGGACCAGGAGATCGAGCAGCGCGCACACGAACAGGGCAATCCCGATGAAGCCGTTGACCGAGAAGAACGCGCGGTTCAGGC
This sequence comes from Streptomyces sp. NPDC007189, assembly GCF_040703635.1. NCBI lineage: Bacteria > Bacillati > Actinomycetota > Actinomycetes > Kitasatosporales > Streptomycetaceae > Streptomyces > Streptomyces sp. NPDC007189. Next base: position 79,796 of record NZ_JBEYEY010000021.1, on the reverse strand, counting down.
GGGACAGGTCGTGCGGGCGCACGATGGAGTGCTCGTAGACGAACGCGGCCGCCACGATCAGCAGGCCCAGCCAGAAGAAGGCGCCCGCGTGGGTGGCGAGGGCGTACCAGACGAACAGGGCCGTCGTGATCGTGTGGCAGGCGCGCGCGCCCCAGATCGCGGCCGGGACGCCGAAGCGGGCCGGGACCGACATCACGCCGATCTCGCGGTCGGTCTCGACGTCCTGGCAGGCGTAGATCAGGTCGAAGCCGCCGATCCAGACGCCGACGGCGAGGCCGAGGACCACCGACGTCCAGGACCACTCGCCGGTGATCGCCAGCCAGCCGCCGATCGGGCCCATGGCCTGGGCGAGGCCGAGGATGGCCTGCGGGAAGTTGGTGAACCGCTTGCCGTACGGATACACCACCATCGGGACCACGGCGACGGGGGCCAGCGCCAGGCACAGCGGGTTGAGCAGGGCGGCGGCGCCGAGGAAGACGACGACCGCGATCAGTGCGCCCGTCCACGCGTGCCGGACGGTCATCGCGCCGGTCACCAGCTCGCGGTGGGCCGTACGGGGGTTACGGGCGTCGATCTCGCGGTCGATGATCCGGTTGACGGCCATCGCGAACGTGCGCAGGCCCACCATGCAGACGGTGACCAGCAGCAGCCGGCCCCAGTGGATGTTGCGGTCCCACTCGTACATCGCCGTCAGGGAGGCGATGTAGGCGAAGGGGAGCGCGAAGATCGAGTGCTCGATCATCACCAGGCGCAGGAAGGCCCGCGTCCTGCCCGGCTGAATGACTGCGGTCGTCACAGGCCGTACTCCTTCCAGCGGCGGTCCACCAGGGCCGCCGTCGCCGGGTCCGACAGGACCATGTCCGGCCAGCCCCCGTCCCGGGTGTAGCCCTCCTCGGGCCACTTCTTCGTCGCGTCGATGCCCGCCTTGCCGCCCCAGAACTGCTGGTAGGAGGCGTGGTCGAGATGGTCGACCGGGCCTTCGACGACCGTGAGGTCACGGGCGTAGTCGGTGTTGCCGAGGGCGCGCCAGGCGACCTCGTGCAGATCGTGCACGTCGCAGTCGGCGTCCACGACCACGATCAGCTTGGTCAGGGACATCATGTGCGCCCCCCAGATCGCGTGCATGACCTTCTGCGCGTGCTTCGGGTACTTCTTGTCGATCGAGACGATCGCGCAGTTGTGGAAGCCGCCGGCCTCGGGCAGGTGGTAGTCCACGATGTCCGGCACGATGATCTTGAGCAGGGGCAGGAAGAAGCGCTCCGTCGCCCGGCCGAGGGGGCCGTCCTCCGTCGGGGGGCGGCCGACGACGATCGACTGGAGCAGCGGCCGCTTGCGCATCGTCACGCAGTCGATCCGCAGCGCCGGGAACGGCTCCTGCGGGGTGTAGAAGCCGGTGTGGTCGCCGAAGGGGCCCTCGGGCAGCATCTCGCCCGGCTCCAGCCAGCCCTCCAGGACGACCTCGGCGCCCGCCGGCACCTGGAGCGGGACCGTCTTGCAGTCGACCATCTCGATCCGCTTGCCCGCGATGAACCCGGCGAACAGGTACTCGTCGATGTCGCCGGGGAGCGGGGCGGTGGAGGCGTAGGTGACGGCGGGCGGACAGCCGAAGGCGATGGCGACCGGGAGGCGTTCGCCCCGTCGCGCGGCCACCTGGTAGTGGTTGCGGCTGTCCTTGTGGATCTGCCAGTGCATGCCGATGGTGCGCTTGTCGTGGCGCTGGAGGCGGTACAGCCCGAGGTTGCGGATGCCCGTCTCCGGGTCCTTGGTGTGGGTGAGCCCGAGGTTGAAGAAGGAGCCGCCGTCCTTGGGCCAGGTGAACAGCGCCGGGAGCCGGTCGAGGTCCACCTCGTCGCCGTGCAGCACGACCTCCTGCACGGGAGCCTCCCTGACCTTCTTCGGCGGCACGTGCGTCATCGCGCCGAGCTTGCCGAAGGCCTCGCGCACGCCGACGAAGCCGTGCGGCAGTTCGGGGCGCAGCAGACCGCCGATCTTCTCGGAGATCTCGCCGTACGACGTCAGGCCCAGCGCCTTCAGCAGCCGCCGGTCGGTGCCGAAGACGTTCATGGCGAGCGGCATCGCCGAGCCCTTCACGTTCTCGAAGAGCAGCGCCGGACCACCGGACTTCTGCACCCGGTCGACGATCTCCCCGACTTCGAGATACGGGTCGACCTCGGCCTTGACGCGCTTGAGGTCGCCCTCGCGCTCCAGCGCGCGCAGCAGGGAGCGAAGATCGTCGTAAGCCATGCGGTCCAGTATCGCCGACAGACCGTTCCGGGCTGTTGCCGGGTGCGGGTTCCGGGCGCTCGTATACCCTGCACGCCATGCTCAGGTATCTGCCGTTCCTGCTGGTGCTGGCGCTGTGGATCTACGCCTTCGTGGACTGTCTGAACACCCCGGAGGACGAGGTGCGGCATCTGCCGAAGGTGGTGTGGGTGATCATCATCCTGCTCTTCGGCGAGGTGCTGGTCGGACCGGTGGCCTGGCTGATCACCGGCAGGGCGCGCCGGCCGGTGCCGGCGGGCGGCGCCGGAGCCGGAGCCGGGCGGTGGGTCGCCCCCGACGACAACCCCGAGTTCCTCAAGTCCCTGAACCGGGACGACCCCGAGCAGAGCTGATGGAACTCCGGCTGCTCGTCACCTTCGAGAAGGTCGCCACGGCCCTGAGCTTCACCCGGGCCGCGGCCGAGCTGAGTTACGCGCAGTCCAGCGTGACCGGTCAGATCCGCGCCCTGGAGTCCTCCCTCGGCGTGGAGCTGTTCGACCGGCTGGGCAGCCGGATCCGGCTCACCGAGGCGGGCGAGCGGCTGCTGCCGTACGCCCGGCAGATCATCGAGCTGGCGGACGAGGCCCGGGCGGCCGTCGTCGAGCCGGAGGAGCCGTCCGGCACGCTCACCGTCGGCACCATGGAATCGCTCACCTCCTACCGGCTGCCGCCGCTGCTGGAGTACTTCCACCACCGCCACCCCGGGGTGCGGCTCGCGCTGCGCACCACCATCGGCGACGAGACCCGGCAGGCGCTGCGTCAGGGCGCCTACGACGTCGGGTTCCTGATGGAGGAGCGGACCGAGCACCCGGGCCTGACGACCGCGGTGCTCGCCGAGGAGCCGCTGGCGCTCGTCGCGGCGCCGGGGCACCCCCTGACCGGGGCGGCCGTCGCCACCGCGGACCTGGTGGGCCGGCCGCTGCTGGCCACCGAGCCGGGCTGCGCCTACCGGGACCTGTTCGAGCGGGAGCTGAGGGCCCTGGGCGACGTGGACTTCCTGGAGTTCGGCACGATCGAGGCCACCAAGCGCGCGGCGGCGGCCGGCCTCGGGATCGCGCTGCTGCCCGAGGTGACGGTCGCCGCCGAACTCGCGGACGCAAGCCTCGTACGGCTGGACTGGGAGCCGCCGTTCAGGCTTCACACGCAGTTGGCGTGGCGGGCCGAGAAGCGGCTTCCGGCGCATGCGCGGCTGTTCGTGGAGCAGGCGCGGCGGCTCGTGGCCGAGCAAGCGTGACCTTCAGGCTCGCCGTCACGATCAGCGGCACGCCGAGCGCCTGGACGAGCCCGATGTGGTGGCCGTAGACCAGCCAGTCCATCAGCATGGCCACGGCCGGGTAGACGAAGGCCAGGACGGCGATCTTCGCGGTCGGCAGCTTGACGTACGCGGCGTACATCAGGACGTACATCACCCCGGTGTGGATCAGGCCGAGGCCCGCCAGCCAGCCCCAGTGCCAGCCCGCGCCGCGCATCGCGCCGAAGTCCGCGAAGGGCAGCAGCAGCGGGATGCCGACGAGGACCTGGACGAGGGCGATCAGGTGCGGGCGGACCCCGGTGATCCGCTTGGTCACCAGGGTGGACAGGCCGTAGAGCAGGGCCGCGAGGAGCGCCTGGCCGACGCCGAGCACGTACGACCCGCCGCCCGTGAAGTCGCCGGGCGTGACCCCCGAGACCAGGACGAGACCGGCGAAGGCCACCGCGATCCAGCCGGCCTTGGCGGCGGTGAGCCGCTCACGGAAGAGCAGGGCGCCGAGCAGGACCACGTAGAAGGGCTGCGTGTGGTAGACGACCGTGGCCACCGAGATGGAGGTGTTCGCGTACGACTGGAACAGCAGGACCCAGTTGAAGACGATGAACACCCCGCCCAGCACGGCGAGTCCGAGGGTGCGGCGGGTGAACCCGTGGTCGCGGAGCCAGCCCCGGGCGGTGACGTAGCCGCCGAGGGCGAGGGCGCCGAACAGCACGCGGAAGAAGACGACGTCGAAGGGCGGGGCTCCCGACTCGACGACGAAGACGCCGAGGGTCCCCGAGAGCATCATGGCGGTGGTCAGCTGGGCGGTGCCCTTGAGTTCCGGAGTCATGGCACCGACGCTAGGACCGGCCCGGACACCGGTCCACGCGCGCGTGCGGGGCGTTGGCGATGGGGCCATCGGCGGCGCCGATGGGGGCAGGTCACTGGAAGACGGCCACCGGGTACTGGAGCACGACCTCGCGGGTGTCGGGGCGCCAGGTCGTCACCTTGCCCAGGCAGTGGGCCCGGAACTGGCCCTCGGGCAGCGTCCTGTTGCCCGAGGGGCGCAGTCCGCCGACGCGCAGGACGACCCGCAGGTGCGCCGACTGCTCGCCGTCCCCGTAGGAGGCCCGCATCACCAGGGTGTCCCCCTCGGCGTCCTGGGCCTCGAACCGGGCGGTGATCATGACGAATTCGCCGATCTCGCTGAGCACCACGTCGTTCGTGACCCCGGCGGCGAGAAGGGCGCGGTTCGGCCGGACCGTCGCGGAGTCCTCCCGCAGCCGGACCTGGGCGAGCCCGTCGCCCCGCTGCAGCACGGACAGCAGCAGGCCGATCACCTGGATCGGCTCGCTCTCCTTGACGTACTTGGCGACGATCTCGGTGGCACGGTCCCCGGTGAGCTGGAACATCCACGACAGCACCGGAATCGCCGCCAGCCAGCCGGTGTTGCGCACGTTGCGCTCCTCGACCTCCTTGCGCAGCGCCGACTGGTGGTTGCGCATCTTGAACACGTCCATGACCGCGTCGTTGTCCAGGTACAGCGGGAGGTAGTGGGGCTCCTCGGCCTTCTCCCCGAGCCGCCGGAGGACGGACCGCACGGCGAGCACCACCAGCACGGCCAGCCCGGCGAAGGCGACCAGCCACCACACCATCGCGCTCCACCAGGCGCTCCACCAGGTGCCGTCAAGAACAGCCACGGATCTCCTTGAACGCGGCGGACAGGGACTGTGCGCGGGCGTCGACCATGCGGCCGCCGGTCACCGCGGCGACCTGGCGCAGTTCGGCCGCGTCGGCGTCGCCGAAGTGGACGGGGTAGGTGTGCACGGCCCGGACGTCGGCCGGGCGGGAGCGGTAGCGGCTGACGAAGCCGGCGCGGCCGAGGCCCGCGTTGTTCTCGCCGTCGGTCATCAGCACGAGGGACACCGCCCGTCCGGGGTCCTCGCGCACGGTGGCCTCCGCGGTGCCGTAGCCGTGGTCCAGGGCGGACCAGACGGCCGTCGCGCCGTCGTAGCCGCCGCCGGCGACGAAGTCGGTGAGGGCCGTGAGGTCGGCGGCGCCGTGCACGGTGACGGTGCGCTCGTCCAGCACGCGTCCGCCGAAGCGGATCACGGTCAGCTTCTCGCCCTGGTAGAAGCGCACGAACTTGCCCGCGGCGGAGGAGTCCGCCCCGCTGAGCCCGGCGAACGCGGCCCTGAGCGCGGCCGTGCGGGCGCCGCGCATGGAGGTGGAGAAGTCCAGCAGGAAGATGACCTGGTCGGCGGCCCGGCGCCGGGGGTCGCCGTAGTCGGCGAGCAGCCGGTCGAGGACGGCCGGGTCGTCCGGGAAGTACAGCGCGTTGTCCAGGGGAGCGGTGAGCCGGGGGTCGCGGGCGACGGCGGTGCTGACCGGGCGGCGCAGCGTCCGCCGCATGATCTCCCGCTGGTGGCCGGCGGCGGTCAGCCACGTCACCACCCGGTCGTAGGCGTCCCGGCTGCGCTGGTCGAGCAGCAGCAGCGGATAGTCGGACAGCACCATGCCGTCGGCGGGGTGGACGATCTCCAGGGGCCGCTTCAGCCGGCCGGAGGCGTTCAGGGTGAGCAGTTCGGACTCGTAGGTGATCAGGGCGTTGGTGCGGCCGGGGTGCTCGGCGAACGCGTCCAGCAGGGCGTGGGAGGTCTCGGCGGTGAGGGACTGCCCGGAGCGGAAGCCGCGCAGCCGGTCGCAGCTGACGTCCTGCGGGCGCAGCGCGGCGCCGGTGCCGGCGGCTGCGGTGGCGACGCCGACCAGCGCGGCCAGACCGCTGTTGCTGCGCCGGGGGTCGGCCATGCCGAAGCGCACGGTGCCGGTGGCGGCGGCGTCGGCGAGGTCCGCCCAGGACAGCCGGCCGCCGGGCTCCTCGGCGCGCAGGGTGCGGGCCACCTCGGGGGTGAGGCCGACGACGACCGGGGAGCGCATGATCGAGGTGCTCTGCACGACGGTGGCCGGACGGGTTCCGGCGGCCCTCTTCGCCTTGAGCCGGAAGTAGCGGTCGGAGGACAGCCAGGCCAGGTCGTAGGAGTGGCGGCCGGTCAGCAGGGTGTCGCCGGCGTCGTTGGTGGCCCGGTAGTCCATGTCCAGGCGGACTCCGGTGTCCTGCCGGAGCCGGTCCAGCAGCGGCTCCATGTCGGTGAGTTCGTCGCTGGCCAGGACGTGCAGGGTGGTCTCGGGGCCGCCGCCCCCGCCGGAGCAGGACAGGAGTCCGCCGAGCGCGGCGAGCAGGACCAGGCACAGCGCGACCGGCAGCGCGCGGCTCCTCACGGCGCCTCCTGGCCGGCCGCCGACTGGGCCACCGGGGCGCAGTCGCCGACGATCTCGATCATCTTCTCCAGCAGGTCGAGCCGGGGCAGCACCGCCTTGGTGTCGTCGTCCGACAGCAGCGGCGCCTGGATGTGGTGGCCGGTGAGGAACCGGGTCAGCTGGTCGCTGGTGGCGGAGGCGCCCTGGGCGTCGCGGACCCGGAAACCCAGCTCCATGGCGCGTTTCTGCAGCGCCGGGTCCGTGCTGATCAGCTCGCCGAGGCGGGCGCCGTCCGGGGTGAGCGCGATGAGCTGCGGCTCGGTGACGAACCGGGCGGAGGGGTAGAGCAGGACGCGCTCGCCGTCGACGTGCCCGGTGCTCTCCTCGGCGGCGATCTGGTGGGCCAGGAACTGGTGCTCGTAGATCACCGCGATCGGCGAGATGCTCTTGCCCTCGGCGGAGACGTAGGTCTCGTTCTTCTCGGAGGACGGCATGCCCTGGTCGTTGAGCAGGAGCCTTATGCGCTCGGCGAACCGGGTCGCCTCGGCGGTGTTCTGCGGGATGTCGTCGTGGTTCCAGATGTAGGAGACGAGCCCCAGATAGGTTCCGGCGGAGTTGGCCTCGCAGATGTCGGAGGTCTGAGCGAGCACCTTGTTGCCGTTGTGTATGCCGTGACTGTCTATGCCGACGCGTCTGCCGGCGCGGTCGGTGCCGAGCCGGTCCCAGCGGCGGCCGTCGGCGGTCGCCCGCAGGAACTTCTGCATGTCGAGGGAGTAGTACAGCGGCTTCTGCCCGGCGGGCACGCCCGGTAACGGGGTGGCGATCCCGGCGTCCTGGAGCGTCTCGGCGTACTCGCGGTAGGTGCCGAGCACGATCGGGCTGACGAACGGGCGGTACGTCGTCGCCGGGTGCCCCTCGGCCGCGCGCTTCCTGGTGATCAGGTCGGCGGCGGGCTGCCCGGAGGGGAACACCACGTCGTAGCCGTCGTAGCTCTGGGCGGCGATCCCCCGCGAGCCCATGCGGGTGATGTGCACGCGGAAACCGTGCCGGATGAGCAGCCGCTGGACCTCGGGGTCCTCGAAGTAGTCGGCCTTCGAGGCCATCTTGGCCTCGATCGTGGTGATGCGGGTCAGCGGCAGGCCGGCATGGCCCTGGGCGAGGACGACGACCGCGCACAGCGCGGTGACGGCGGCGACGGCGCGCGGGAACCAGCGGCGCACCGTGGAGCCCTGCGGGATGGCCGGCTCCCCGACGCGCAGGCGTGGCTCACCGGTGCGACGGGGCATTTCGGTATCGGCTCTGTGTGGGGCCACCCGTGTCTCCTGCGTCAGCTGGGACAGGATCGTCCACCGCCCGGACGATGGCGGTTCGAACTCGCAACGAACGCAGGGGGAAAGGAATGTGAAACTCCGTCAGCGAACGGAACCGATCGGTCCGCCGGCCCGCCAGGAGGCGTCGTCGCGCAGCACGAGGTCCAGCAGCCCCGGGAAGCGGGCGTCGAACTCGGGCCGGCGCAGGCGGTTGACGCGCCGGGGCCCCTGGTCGCGCTGCTCCACCAGGCCGGCCCCGCGCAGCACCGCGAAGTGGTGGCTGAGGGCGGCCTTGCCGACCGGCACGTCGAAGCTGCCGCAGCTGCGGGTCCAGTCGGCGGAGCCGGCCAGCTCCCTGACCAGGGTGATGCGCACGGGGTCGGCGAGGGCGGCGAGCGCCGTGAGGACGGGCACGTCGTCGGGGTGGGTGTGCTCCGGGGCGGCCCGGTGACTGGCGGCGGTCACGTCACGCTCCCCTTCCTGCCGGTTGCCAAGTGTTCGATGAAAACCATACACTCGCGAGTGTTCGCTTTTCATTGAACAATCGGGCCGGGGGTGCGGCATGCGCGCGGTGGAGTTCCAGGAGTACGGCGGTCCCGAGGTGCTGCGGGTGGTCACGGCCCAGGCGCCGGAGCCCGGCCCCGGGCAGGTGAGCATCGACGTGGCCTACGCCGGGGTGAACTTCGCCGACCTCAAGGCCCGCGCGGACGGCTACCGGGTGCCGGCGCTGCCGTACGTGCCGGGCCTTGAGGTCTCCGGCCGCGTCCGTGCCCTCGGCGCCGGCGTCACGGGTCCGGCGGTCGGCCAGGAGGTGGTCGCGCTCCTCGAGGGCGGCGGCTACGCGGAGGTGGCGGTGGCCGAGGCGGCGACCGTCTTCCCGGTCCCCTCCGGCCTCGACCTGCGCACCGCCGCCGCCCTGCCGGCGGTCCTGCCCACGGCCTACGCCCTCGTCCACACCGTCGGCCGCCTCCAGCCCGGCGAGACGGTGCTGGTCCAGAGCGCGGCCGGTGGGGTCGGCACGGCGGCCGGGCAGCTCGCGCGGGCGGCGGGCGCGGGGGCGGTGTACGGGGTGGTGTCCTCGGCGGCGAAGGCCGTCCACGCCAAGAGCCACGGATACGACGAGGTGTTCGTCGGCGCCTTCGAGGAGCCGCTGCGCGAGGCGACCGGCGGGCGCGGCGCCGACCTGGTGCTGGACCCCGTCGGCGGGGACACCCTGCGCGCCGGGCTGGCCTCGCTGGCGGTCTTCGGACGCCTGGTCTCCTTCGGCAACGCGAGCGGCGCCGAGCCGTGGAGCGTGGGCCAGAGCGAGCTGTACCCGCTCGGCGTCTCGGTCTCCGGCTTCTCCGTCCTGAGCCTGGCCCGGACGGCGCCGGACGCGCTGCGCCGGCTGTCGCAGCGGGCGTTCGCCAAGGCGGCGGACGGGACGGTGACCCTGCCGGTGACGGCCGAGTTCACCCTTCAGGAGGCGGCTGAGGCGCACCGGCTGATGGGCGGCCGGACGAGCACGGGCAAGCTGCTGCTGCGCGTGGGCCACTGATTCTCCGTCAACTGTCCTTGATATCCCTGCACTTGATCGCCGCATAACGACTTGCCATCCCCGCCACAGGCGTTGTTAATGGTCGTCACCGAGTTGCGAGGGACCGTCGACCTCTGGGGGGACAGACACAGATGCAGAACGGCCAGCCACCCGAGCGCCCGGCCCAGGACCCGCCACCGGCGCCCGCGGCCGCCCCGCCGGCCACCGCACCGGCGCCGCCGGCGACCGCGCCGCCCGCGGCTCCGCCCATGCCGGACGTCCCGGCGCCGCCGGCGCGGCCCGCTCCCGCCAGGATCGACATCCGGGTGAGCAAGCGGATCCTGTGGATCGGCGCTGCGGTGTACCCGCTGGCGAACATCGCCCGTGTCTACAGCTTCGTCATGCGTCCCAAGCGCAAGGAGGCGGTGCTGCGGTTCCTGCGGTACACCGCAGGCACGCTGATCGTCGGCTTCCTCGCGATGCTGCCGAGCTTGCCGTACCTGACGTTCGGCGGCGGCGCGGAGCAGCACTCCGGCGCCGCCGGCTACGTCACCTTCGTCTGGATCGCGGCCGTCCTCGCCGAGATCTACTTCTTCATCGACATGATGGGCGTCCTGACCTCCCCCGCGCACCACGTCCTCGCGGTAGAGACCTCCGGCGCGTCCACCGCGCTGGTCACCAGCCCGGACCCGCAGTTCCTTGACCAGGTCGTCGGCCAGATCTCGTACGCCATCGACCACCCGGACACGGGGTTCAAGGTCACGGTGGAGAGCCTCACCTTCTCGCCGAAGAACTACTACTTCGGCGACAACGTCAACATGTACGGCGGCAGCGGAAACGTGGGGATCGGCGCATGAGCGCGAACTATTACTACGGCGACAACGTGAACATGTACGGCGGCCAGAACAACCAGGGCATCGTCAAGAACCAGGCCGGCGCCGCCCAGCAGGACCCGGCCCTGGCCGCCGCCCTCGCCGAACTGCACGGGCTGATCACCGAGTTGCGCACCCGCGTGCCGGCCGCCGACGCCCAGCTCCTGGACGACTCCCTGCCCGCCCTCAGCCCCGACGCCGCCGTGCCCGCGCAGGCGCGGCGGGGCGCGCTGATGGCGATCGCCGGGATCGCGGGCACCGTCGGCGCGGTCGGGCAGCCCGTCGCCGAGGCGGTCCGCGCGATCGTCGCGATGATCAGCGGCTAGGGGGCCGGCAGCGGCCGTGACCCGTGCGGAGGCGGCGCCGTGCTGGGATCCTGGGACCGGACGACCCCCGAGCCGCGGAGCGAGGACACAGGTGACCGACGCGCGTGTTCCCACCATCGACCTGCGGCCCTGGCTGGACGGCGACGGGGAGAGCCGGGCCGCCCTCGCCCGTACCGTCGACTCCGCGCTGCAGACCGCCGGGTTCCTGCTGGTCACCGGGCACGGGGTGGAGCCGGAGCTGCGGGCGGGGATCCGGCGGGCGGCGCGGGAGTTCTTCCTGCTGCCCGTCGAGGCCAAGCGGCGGTACGAGGCGAAGGTCGGCGGCCGCGGCTGGCTGGGGCCCGGCGCCGAGGCCAACGGCTACGCGGAGGGCACCGAGACGCCGCCCGACCTGAAGGAGTCGCTGACCTTCGCGACCGACGAGCCCTTCGACGACCCCGTGGTGAACGCCGAGTGGTACGCGCCCAACGTGTGGCCGGCCGAGGTCCCCGAACTGCGCACGCTGTGCCGGACGTACCTGGCCCGCATGGCCGCCCTGGAGAAGGAGCTGCTGTCGCTGCTGGGCTACGCGCTGGGGCTCCGGCCGGACTTCTTCTCCCGGCACATGGACCGTCCCACGTACGGCTTCAACATCAACTGGTATCCGGGCACCGAGGTCGTCGGCGAGCCGCTGCCGGGGCAGTTCCGGATCGGGCCGCACACCGACTTCGGGACCGTGACCATCCTCGACCGGCAGGCCGGCAAGGGCGGGCTCCAGGTCTACACGGACGCCGGCGGCTGGGAGGACGCGCCGTACGATCCGGCCGCGTTCACCATCAACATCGGTGACCTGCTGGCCCGTTGGACCGGTGACCGGTGGCGGTCCGGGCGGCACCGGGTGCTGCCGCCGCCGGCCGACGCGCCCGCCGAGGAGCTGATGTCGCTCGTGTACTTCGGGGAGTGCGATCCGGGCACCCGCGTGGAGTCCGTGCCCGCGCCGGTGGGCCGGGTGGCGTACCCGCCGGTCGACTCCCATGTGTACCTGCGCGAGAAGCTCGACTCGATCACCGTCCACTGAACCGCACACCCGCCGGTCACCGTCCGTTATTCACTTCCGCGTTCGGGCCGCCACCCGTTCCGTGGAAATGGGCCCGGCGGGCATGTCCCGGCCGCGTCCCACGGCATTGCCTTGAAGGGGGCCCGCATCCAGGGGCCCCCTTCTGCGATGGGAGACGCGTGCGAATCACTGACATCCAGCGCTGCGAGGTCCGCCCGGGACGGCTCGTCGAGTGGACGCTGAGCCCGGCGACCGTGGCGGCGGCGACGGCGCTCCCGGAGGACGCCCGGCCGCCCGCCTACATCCAGGAGTCGCACATCAGGACCGCCAAGTGCGTCCGGGACGACGGGCTGTTCGTGCCGACCTGGCTCGGCACCGCCTTCGACCTGCCGGGCCCGGTCGACCTCGACGTGCTCCAGGAGGCGCTGCGCGCCTGGACCGTACGGCACGAGACGCTGCGCAGCGGCTTCCGCTGGGCCGGCGACGAACTGCGCCGGTTCACCCTGGACGCCGCCGACGTGTCCCTGCACCGGGCGGACGCGGGCGACTTCCCCGACGCGGACGCGCTGGCCCGGCACCTCCAGGACCGTTTCGACGCCGTCGCGGACGCGCTGCGCTGGCCGAACCTGATCTACACGGCGGTCCTCCGGGACGACGGCGCCAGCGTGTACATGGCCTTCGACCACAGCAACGTCGACGCCTACTCGCTGACCCGGATCGCCGCCGAGGTGCACGAGCTGTACACGGCCGGCCTGACCGGCGCCGCCCCCCGCTCCCCCGCCCCGGCCGCCAGTTACGTCGACTTCTGCCGGCTGGAGCGGGCCGACGCGGACGGCATCGACGCCCGGCACGCGATCGTCGCCCGCTGGCGCGCCTTCATCCGGCGCTGCGACGGCACGCTGCCCGGCTTCCCGGTCGACCTGGGCCTGGAGCCGGGCGGCCCGCTGCCGAGGCAGCGGATGCTGTGCGAGCCGCTGGCGGACGCGGCTCAGGCGGCGGCGTTCGAGGCGTACTGCAGGCCGTACGGCGGCAGCATGGTCGGGCTGCTGGCCGCGACCGGGCTGATCGTGCACGAACTGGGCGGGCAGCCGGTGTACCGGACGGTGGTGCCGTTCCACACCCGGGTGGCGTCCCGGTGGAGCGACTCGGTGGGCTGGTACGTCGGCGGCGCCCCGATCGAGGTCCCGGTGGGCCGTACCGGGACCTTCCCCGACACCCTGCGGGCGGTGCGCACCGAGCTGCACGCCAACCGGTCGCTGGCCCGGATGCCGCTGGCCCGGGTGCTGAGCCTGCTCGGCGAGGACTTCCGGCCGGTCTCGCCGGACCTGTACTCGATCGTCTCCTACGTCGACACCCGCGCGGTGCCCGGCGCCGACCGCTGGACCGAACAGCGGGCGCACGCGCTGCTACGGGTGTCGTACGGCGACCAGGTGTGCGTGTGGGTGAACCGGCTGCACGAGGGGCTGTGGCTGGCCAGCCGCTACCCGGACACGGACGTGGCGGCGAAGAACCTGCGCCTGTACGTCGAGCGGCTGCGCGACCGGATCGCCTCGGTGGCCCACGCGGGCCTGTCCGCGGTGTCCTGACCGCGCGCCGCCGCGCTAGGTGAACTGCCCGGGCAGGGGCTCCAGCGGCTCGCCGGGTTCCGGGGGCTCGGCGGGCTTCGGGGCCTGCCGTACCGGAAGGCCCTGCGGGGACTCCAGAACCTGGATCAGTCGTTCGAATCTCCGGCGCCAGTCCGCCTCCGACGACCCCTCGCCCTGGAACTCGTGGGTGAACCGCAGGACGCTCTCCGCGTCCCCGCCCCGCTCCAGGTGGAACCGGATCCGGCCGCCGCGCTCGACGGTGTACTCCGCCACCCGGTCCACGTCCCAGGCGGTGACCCGGCCGGAGCCCAGGTCCCGCAGGGTGACCGCGCCGTCCAGGCGGGCCTCGAGAACGTCGGCGGCGGTGCACCACGCCCCGAGCCCTTCGGGGGTGGCCACCGCCGGCCAGACGTCTTCCATGCGCCTCGGGAGCCGCACGAGAAAGTGGAGTATGTGCGTGTTCCCGTGGGTCTGACTGGTGCCCTGTGCGATGGAACCGCTCATGACACCAGTGTCACCGACCGGGCGGTCACACGCCCGCGTAGGAGTGCTTGCCGGTGACGAAGATGTTGACGCCGTAGTAGTTGAACAGCCAGCAGCCGAAGGCGATCATCGCCAGGTAGGCGGCCTTGCGGCCCTTCCAGCCGGCCGTGGCGCGGGCGTGCAGGTAGCAGGCGTAGGCGACCCAGGTGATGAAGGACCAGGTCTCCTTCGGGTCCCAGTTCCAGTAGCGGCCCCAGGCGTCGCCCGCCCAGATCGCGCCCGCGATGATCGTGAACGTCCACAGCGGGAAGACGGCCGCGTTGACCCGGTAGGCGAACTTGTCCAGCGAGGCGGAGGCGGGCAGCCGCTCCAGCACCGAGGTGGCGAAGGCGCCCGGCTTGCCGCCGGTCTGCAGCTTGGTCTCGTACGCGTCCTTGAACAGGTACAGGATCGTGGCGACCGCGCCGACGTAGAACACCGCGCCGCAGAAGATCGCGGTGGAGACGTGGATGTACAGCCAGTACGAGTGCAGCGCCGGGACCAGCTGGTCGCTCGCCGTGTACAGGACGGTGACGGCGAGGCCGAGGTCGAGCAGGACCGTGGTGATCAGGAACAGCCCGAGCCAGCGCACGTTCTTCTTCAGCGCCAGCAGCGCGAGGTACACGCCGACGGCGACGGTGGAGAAGGTGATGTTGAACTCGTACATGTTGCCCCACGGCGCCCGCTGCACGGAGGCCGCGCGGGAGGCGACGCCGGCCAGCTCCACCAGGAAGGCGAGCACGGTGAGCGAGACCGCGATGCGCCCGTACAGGTCGCCCTGCGCGTCCCCGCCGTGCGCCCCGGGACCGTCCGGCACGTCACGGGCGCCGGAGGCCGACCGCACCACGACCTTGGGCCGCTCCAGCACGGCGGTGCCGCCGGCCTGCTTCACGGTCACGGCGGGCGCGCTCGCCTTCGCGGCGCCCTCGGCGGTCAGCGCGGCGGCCGTACGGGCCACCTTGCTGCGGCTGCCGAAGAGCCATTCGGCGATGTACGCGAAGAAGGCCAGGGTGTAGACGGCCATCGACGAGTAGATCAGCGTGTTGCTGATGCTCGCCAGGTGTTCGTTGGTTGCGGCGGCGAGAGTCACTTCTCAGCCCCTTCGGCAGATGCGACTGGGGTGTCGGGGGATGGGGAAGGTTCGTCGTCGGGGTCGGAGGGCCCCGGCGCCTGGTCGTAGAGGATTCCGGCGAGGTCGCCCAGTTCCTCGGGCACCTTGGCGGACTCGCTGCGGCCGAGGCCGGCCATCTCGACGACCGTCACGCCGTCGGCGCCCCGCACCGCGCGCACCCACACCCGGCGGCGCTGGATGAACAGGGACGCGGCCAGACCGAAGATCGCGGCGAGGGCGCCGCCGAGCGCCCAGCCGCTGCCCGGCTCCTGGACGATCTCGAAGCCGGCCCACTGCTTGATGTCCTTCTCGAAGGTGAGGGACCCGGCGCCGTTCGGCAGGGTGAGCGTGTCGCCCGGCTGCAGCAGCTTCTTCAGCAGCTGGCCCTTGCCGTCCTTGAACGCCTTCATGTGCGTCTTGTCCAGCTGGTACACGCTCTGCGGGATGCCGGAGTTCACGCCCAGGTCGCCGTGGTAGGCGTTCACCGCGAGCAGCGGGTTCACCAGCGCGGGGAACTGGGAGAGCATCGTGCCGCTCTTCGGGTCGAAGGTCGGCACGAAGAAGGCCTGGAAGCCGAGCTGTTCCTTCTGCCCCTGGGCGTTCCTGTAGCCGTCCATCACCTTGACCACGCCGTTGGAGGTGACGTTTCCGTCGAGCGGCAGCAGCGGTACGGCGTCGTGGTAGACGACGTCGCCCTTGCCGTCGCGGACGGTGATGACCGGCGCGTAGCCGTGGCTGACGAGGTAGACCTTGGCGTCGCCGATGTGCAGCGGGGAGTTGACCTTGATGGTGGTCGTCTTCTGCTTGCCGTACGCGCCCTGGCTGTAGTCGATCTTCGCCTGGTAGGTGCGCGGCGTGCCCCGGTTCGGGCCGTTGACCTCGTAGGTGCCGGTGAACTTCTTCAGGTCGAAGCTGAACGGCACGAGGTCGTCGTTCTGGAACAGGCTGCCGGACTTGAAGTCGTCGTACTGCGACAGGGCGTTGGAGAACCCGTCGCCCTCGACCACCAGCTTGGTGCCGTCCGACTTGTACATCTGGCCCCAGGCGAAGGCGACCAGGAGCACGATCAGGGCGATGTGGAAGACCAGGTTGCCCAGTTCGCGCACATAGCCCTTCTCTGCGGCGACGGCGTCACCGGCGACATGGGCGCGGAAGCGGCGCCTCTTCAGCAGGGCGAGCGCGGCCTCGCGGACCTGCTCGGGCCCGGCCGTCGTACGCCAGGTCGTGTAGGCGGGCAGCCGGGTCAGGCGCCTGGGCGCGGCCGGCGGCCGGCCGCGCAGCTGGCCGACGAACTGCCAGGTGCGCGGGACGATGCAGCCGATGAGGGAGACGAACAGCAGGATGTAGATCGCGGAGAACCACACCGAGCTGTAGACGTGGAACAGGCCGAGCTTGTCGTAGACCGGCGCGAGCGTCTTGTGGGCCTTGCGGAAGTCGTCGACCTTGTTGAGGTCGGCACCGGACTGCGGGATGAGCGAGCCGGGGATCGCGGCGAGCGAGAGCAGCAGGAGCAGCAGCAGCGCCACCCGCATCGAGGTCAGCTGCCGCCAGAACCAGCGGATCCAGCCGATCACGCCGAGGCCGGGGGCGGCGGAGAGTTCCTCGCGCGGGGCGGTGGACAGCTGGGACCCGGCGGCGCCGAGGTCCTCCTGGTCCTGGCCGCCGGGGTCCCGGCTGTTGTCGGTTTCGGTCGTGCTCATCGATCAGATCCCCACAGTGAAGCCGTCGGACCAGGTCTGCATCTGCTGCACCAGACTGTCCCAGGCGCCGGTCAGCAGCAGCACGCCGGTCACGATCATCATCGTGCCGCCGATGCGCATGACCCAGACATAGTGGCGCTTGACCCAGCCGAAGGCGCCGAGCGCCTTGCGGAAGGCGATCGCGGCGAGCACGAACGGCACGCCGAGGCCCACACAGTAGGCGATCATCAGCAGCGCGCCGCGTCCGGCGCTCGACTGGTTCATGGACAGGAGGTTCACGGACGCGAGGGTCGGGCCGATGCAGGGCGTCCAGCCTATGCCGAACAGCGCGCCGAGGAGCGGCGCGCCGATCAGGCCCGCGGCCGGCCGCTTGTGGAAGCGGAACTCGCGCTGGGTGAGCCAGGGCATCAGCCCCATGAAGAAGACACCCATGATGATCATGAGTACGCCGAGCACCCTGGACAGCGTGCCCTGGTACTCGCGCAGGGTGGAGCCGAAGAAGCCGAACAGCGCTCCGCCGGAGACGAACACGGCGCTGAAGCCGAGCACGAACAGCGCGGCCCCGCCGACCATCCGGCCCCGCCGGGCCTCGGCGAGGTCGGTGCCGGCGACTCCGGTGACGTAGGAGAGGTAGCCGGGGACCAGGGGCAGGACGCAGGGCGAGAAGAAGGAGACGAGCCCGCCGAGCAGCGCGACCGGCAGGGCGATCAGCAGGGCGCCGTTGAGGACCGTCTCGTTCTGGCCCGTCACGGCCAGCGTCACCAGGGCGCTCACGTCACTTCTCCGCGAGGACCGGCTTGAGCATCTTCAGCAGGGAGGTGTCGTCGAGCGCCTCCAGGGCCCGCGCGGCGACCTTCCCGTGCTTGTCGATGACGAGCGTGGAGGGGATCAGCTGCGGGTTGAGGGTGCCCTTCTTGAAGCGGAGCATCAGCTTGCCCGTGGGGTCGTACAGGCTCGGGTAGCTGATCCCGTGCTCCTCCTCGAAGGCGACCGCGGGAGTGGTGCTGGTGTCGCGGGTGTTGATGCCGACGAACTGCACGCCCTTGCCCCGGTACTGCTGGGAGACCTTGGAGAAGTACTGCGCCTCCTCCCGGCACGGACCGCACCAGGAACCCCACACGTTGATGACGACGACCTGGCCCTTGTAGTCGGCGATGTCCAGGGTCTTGCCGTCGATGGTCCTGCCGGACAGGTCCGGGGCCGCGGCGCGCTCGCCCGCCGGCACGGTGGCGATGCCGTTGTTGCCGGTGACGAAGTTGGTGTTGCCGCCGCCGCCCGAGGTGCCGCCCTTGCCGCACGCGGACAGGGTCAGGGCCAGGGCGCCGGCCACGGCGCTGAGCAGGACGGCGCGGCTACGGGTACTCATGTGAAAAGTTTCGCATGTCCCCTCCGGCGATCTGTGGCACCCCCCTGCCGGGCGGAAAACCGCATTTCAGGGCGTATTTACACGGGACATTTCCGGCGGCCGCCCGGTGCCGCCTACGCCAGGAAGGTCTTCCAGCCGCCGGCCGGGGCCTGACCCGGCGCCAGGGTCCGCAGCTTGGCGAGCACCTCGGGCTTCTGCACGTCCATCCAGTCGCAGAACTGCCGGAAGGAGACCAGCCGGACGTCGGCGCCCTTCTCCTTCTCCCGGGCGATGCGCTTGAAGGCCTGCTCGACGGCGTCCATGTAGATGCCGCCGTTCCACTGCTCGAAGTGGTTGCCGATGAAGAGCGGCGCCCGGTTTGTCTCGTAGGCCCGCTTGAATCCCGCGATGTACGCACCGGCCGCCTGCTCGCGCCAGGCCGGGTAGTGGTAGGCGGGCGCCTTGGTCGAGTACTGGGACTGGTTGAACATCATGTTGTAGTCCATCGAGAGGACCTGGAACGTGCGGCCCGGGAAGGGGACCTCCTGGAGCGGCAGGTCCCACAGCCCGTGCTTCTTCACCGGCCACATCTGCAGGCCGCCCGGCGAGGAGGCGTCGTAGCGCCAGCCCAGCTCGCGGGCGGTGGGCAGCAGATTGTCCTGGCCGAGCAGACAGGGCGTACGGCCGCCGACCAGCTCCTTGTCGTAGTCGAACGGCAGGGGCGGCATGTCGTGGAGGCCCGTGTTGGTCTTCCAGTTCTTCACGAAGGACTTGGCCTGGTCGATCTCGCTGCGCCACTGCTGCGGGGTCCACCACTTCACCGAGGTGCGGGCGTCGCCGCAGAAGTGGCCGTTGAAGTGGGTGCCGATCTCGTGGCCTTCGAGCCAGGCGCGGCGGACGTTCTCCAGCGTGGACTTGATGTGCGGGTCGCTGAGGTAGCCGATGGCGGAGGCGCCGGGAGCGTTGTTGGGCGGCAGGTACATCCGCTTCTTCGACTCGGGCAGCAGATACAGCCCCGAGAGGAAGAAGGTCATGCTCGCGCCGTGCTCCTTGGCCAGGTCCAGGAAGCGGGGGAAGAGCCCGTTGCCGACCTCGCCGGCGCCGTCCCAGGAGAAGACGACGAACTGCGGCGGCGTCTGGCCGGGCTCCAGCGGTTCGGGCGCGGCCGGCTGGTGCGGCTGCTTGCCGGTGAAGGACGTGGAGCCGTCGCCGATGAGCCGGCCCTGCGGCGCGGCGGTCGCGCCGCCGCCCTTCCCGGACCGGCCGCCGCCGGATGTGCCGGAGCCACCGGTCTTGCCGGACGGCTTCTGACTCCCGCAGCCGGCGAGGGTCGCGGCGGTCGCCGCGCCCGCGCCGAGGCCGAGTATTCCCCTGCGGGAGAGGGTGCGGGAGGTGCGCATGGAAGGTCCCCGATTCGTCGCGCCTGCTGTCGGTCACCCACAGAGAGGGCACAGCGATCGGAGAGGTTCCGGTAATTCTTATGTTTTTCGCAACAGTTACGGCAATAATGATCCAAGCCCGGCCAAACGGACCGTCAGAAAACGGGCCTCAGGCCCCGAAGGCCTTCCCCTGAGCGGTGCCTTGGCCCTTCTGCGGCTTGGCGCCGGCCCGCAGATGGGCCGGGACCAGATCGATGGCCGGCTCGCTGTACCCGACCGACACGATCCGGTCGCCCAGGAACGTGAAGGACGTCAGCGAGGCCAGCGTGCACTGCCGCTTGCGCGGATCGTGCCACAACCGCCGCCGCTCCACATAGGACCGCACGATCCAGATCGGCAGCTGATGGCTCACCAGCACCGCCTCGTGCCCACGCGCCTTGTCCTTGGCCGCGTTCAGCGCGCCCATCATCCGCACGACCTGGTCGACGTACGGCTCGCCCCAGGACGGCCGGAACGGGTTGACCAGGTGCTTCCAGTTCTCGGGCCGCTGCAGCGCGCCGTCGCCGACGCCGAAGGTCTTGCCCTGGAAGACGTTGTCGGCCTCGATGAGCCGTTCGTCGGTGTCCAGGTCCAGGCCGTGCGCCTTGGCGATCGGGGCGGCCGTCTCCTGCGCCCGCTCCAGCGGCGAGGCGCACACGTACGTCACGTCCCGCGAGGCGAGGTGCTCGGCGACCCGGTCGGCCATCCGCCGCCCCAGCTCGGAGAGGTGGTAGCCGGGCAGCCGCCCGTACAGGATCCCGGTCGGGTTCTCGACCTCGCCGTGCCGCATGACGTGGACGACGGTGACGTCTTTTTCGCTGTGGGTGGGGATGGTCACGCGGTGGCCTCCGCAGCCGCCCGGGCCGCCGCCGGAAGGGCGTCGGCGATCTTCTGGATGGCCCGCTCGTCGTGGGCCGTGGACACGAACCAGGACTCGAAGGACGACGGCGGCAGATAGACGCCGTTCGACAGCAGCGAGTGGAAGAACGCGGTGAAGCGGAACGACTCCTGCCGCTTGGCGTCCTCGTAGTCACGCACCTGCCGGTCGGTGAAGAACACCGAGAACATGTTGGAGGCGCTCTGCAGCCGGTGCGCGACGCCCTCCTTGTTCAGCGCCTCGGTGACCAGGCCCTGGAGCTGCGCGGACACCGCGTTCACCTTCTCGTACGCGGCGTCGTCCAGCAGCCGCAGCTGGGCGAGCCCGGCGGCGGTGGCGACGGGATTACCGGAGAGGGTGCCGGCCTGGTACACGGGCCCGGCGGGGGCGAGGTGGGCCATGACATCGGCCCGCCCCCCGAAGGCGGCGGCGGGGAACCCGCCCCCCATCACCTTCCCGAACGTCATCAGATCGGGCTTGACCCCGTCGATCCCGTACCACCCGGCGCGGCTGGTCCGGAAGCCGGTCATCACCTCGTCGGAGATGTACAGGGCGCCGTTCTTCCGGCAGGCGTCCCTCAGCCCCTGGTTGAACCCGGGGTCCGGCGGGACGACGCCCATGTTGCCGGGCGAGGCCTCGGTGATCACGCACGCGATCTCGCCGGGGTGCCGGTGGAAGGCCTCCTGCACGGCCTCCAGGTCGTTGTACGGCAGCACGATCGTGTCGCCGGCCTGCGCACCGGTGACACCGGGCGTGTCCGGCAGCGCGAAGGTGGCGACCCCGGAACCGGCGGAGGCGAGCAGGGCGTCCACGTGCCCGTGGTAGCACCCGGCGAACTTGATCACCTTGGACCGGCCGGTGAACCCGCGGGCGAGCCGGATGGCGCTCATGGTCGCCTCGGTGCCGCTGCTGACGAGCCGCACCTGCTCCACGGGCTCCACCCGGGCGACGATCTCCTCGGCGAGCGCGACCTCGCCCTCGCCGGGCGTGCCGAAGGACGTACCGCGGGCGACGGCCTCCTGCACGGCGGCGATGACCTCGGGGTGCGCGTGCCCGAGGATCATCGGCCCCCAGGAGCACACGAGGTCGACGTACTCGCGCCCGTCGGCGTCGGTGAGGTAGGCGCCCTTGCCGGACACCATGAAGCGGGGCGTGCCGCCGACGGCGCGGAAGGCGCGCACCGGGGAGTTCACCCCGCCGGGCGTGACGGCACTGGCGCGGTCGAAGAGCGCCTGGGAGGCGGGCGCATCGTAGGGATAGGGCGTTTCGCTCAGGGCACTCATGACGTGCGGCTTCTCCGGCTTCTCTGACTCCGGTTGCGTGGTGACCCCCTCAGGGTAGGCCGCGGCCCGGCACGAACGCGGCGCGCCTCCGCCTCGAGCCGCGGACGGCAGGCCTGCCCCGCGCCACCGGCCGGGCGACTGATCACAGCGCCGCGATCCGCCATCTGCGAGACTGAGAGCTGATACAGACAGCTCAAACTCACGTAATGATCAGGGGCCGGGAAAACCCGTGGACTGTTGTTCCACCGCACGTTTCGGCGGGCGGCCGTGGGGGAGGTCACTGACACGATGATCGGGTTGCGCGGCGGGGGCCACGCGTCCTAGAAAAGCAGTCGGGTGGAGATATGCATCGCGGTGGCGGACTGGGCGAGGGGACTGATGACCTGGGTCCTCGACGTGCCCGGCGGGGAAGGCACCGGCGCGACGCGGAGGAAACGACCGAGGCACGGCAGAGCGACGCACGTCATACACAGGGTGTACCGGGTGAGCCCGAGCGGTACGACCGGCGGACCGACCGGCAGCTGGAGAGCCAGCTGGACCGGCCGGCGGACCGCCGTCTCGACCACCGGGCCGACCGCCTGAGGGCGGGGAGCAGGAATGGTGGTCGGGTGGGGGTGACGTACAAATACTTCGGCGCGCCGGACGGCGCGACCGCGGCACGGGTCCCCATCTCGATGCGCCCCGAGGAACTCGGCGGCGACGAGCTGGGCATGAACGGCATGTTCACCAAGATCAAGCCGGAGACCATGGCGGCCATGGTGCTGACCGGCATCCAGGGCGTCCCCCTGCACAAGGTCCCGCCCCTGGAACTGGTCGTCCTGCACCCCGACTACGCGGTCGTCAAACTCCCCACGACCGTCGTCGACCCCCTGCGCGGCATCGGCGAGGAGGCGGTCGGCGCGGCGGCCTTCATCTGGTCCACGGTCCCGGACCGCGGCGGCCCACGGGACGCCTTCAACGTGTACCAGCTGCTGCACGAGTGGCAGGACTTCAGCCATCGGTTGCATGAGGCGGGGCATCAGCCTTATTGCTTGGTTTGGCCCTGAGCCCCGCTGGTTCTACGGCCTCTGCCGCAGCCCTGGAACCCGTGGGCTGCAGCAGCTCAAGGGCGTCCGGCAGGTTCAGGAGGGCGCGCCCGTCAGGACTTCGACCTTGCCGGTGTCGAGCGAGTAGTAGGCGCCGACCACGGCAAGGGCGCCCTTGTGCACGAGGGGGGCGAGGTCCTGGTTGGAGCGCAGATCGGTCGCGGTCAGCCTGGCTTGGGCGCGGGCCATGGTCTCGACCGGGTCGGCGCCGCCTTCCCTCACTGCCTGCTCGTACGCCGGCCGTAGAGCCTTGGCGATCGCCTGCAGGTTGCCGGGCAGCGGTTTGCCGTCACGAATGGACTTGTACGCCGCCTCGACGGCGCCGCAGCGCTGATGCCCGAGGACCACGATGAGGGGCGTGCCACTCGTCATGGGCCCGTACTCGACGGAACCGGTGACCACCGGGCCGACCGCCTCCCCGCCCGTGCGCATCACGTACAGATCACCCAGGCCTGTGTCGAAGAGGAGTTCGGGCGGCACTCGGGAGTCGATGCACGCGAGGATCGCCCCGAAGGGATGCTGCGTCTGGGCCACGAGCTGACGCCGGTCCGGATCCCGGTCGGGGTGGTGAAGGTCTCCGCTCACCCAGCGCTTGTTGCCTTCCATCAGTCTCGCGAACGCCGCGGCGGGCGTGGTCGGACGCGGTTCCGGCGGAGCGCTGGTCGCCGACGTGGCGGCGCTGGTCGCCGACGTGGCGGCGCTGGTCGCCGACGTGGCGGCGCTGGTCGCCGACGTGGCGGCGCTGGTCGACGAGCATCCCGCGAGCGCGACCGTGGCCCCCGCAAGTCCGCCGGCAAGCAGGGCTCTGCGCTCCAGGCGTCCGCCATTGTCCATGGGTGGTTCCTCTCGGTCCCGCTGAAACACGTCCCTGCGCCTCGGCCAGGGCAATTGTTCATCGTGGTGTGGGGGAACCGGCAGCAGACACAAGCAGGCGCGGGCGACTTTGCCACCGACGGCCCGCAGAAAGGAGCGCGGACGGCGGCTCGAGCATCTGATGCCCCGTGTACGGCTCGCTGTTCGCGGCCTCCGTGGCGGGGGCGGGGGCCGGCTCGCTCGGTTCCCTTCCTCGGCTGGAGCTCGTTCTGCTCCTGTTGGGCACAGGGTTGATGCGGAGAGTCACCGCAGTGCGGCCCTAAGTCACGCCCAGGGTCCGCGCGGGCAGTGGAACAGCCGCCGCCGCGATCAGCGCGGGCCCCTCGGGGACTCCTCGCCATTGGGTCCCGGCGGTGCTGGGTCTATCGTCGGAATCTCAGGGCCAGGACGAGGAGGACGGCCGGTGATGCCGCAGGACGAGGCCGTGGTCGGCCGCACGGGCAAGGTGCTCATCGGAACGCGGGGAGCCGCGGGTCCCGGCGAGGTCCTGGTGCGAGTGCGGGGCGGCTCCGAGACGTTCCTGGCGTGGTCCGAGGATCCCCTGCCCGCGGGCGCCACGGTCCTCGTGATCGAATCACGGGGATGCCGCGAGGTCGGCGTCATCGAGTGGGTGGATCCATTGGACGCGCTCGGCGGAGAGGCCGCCGACGCAAGCTGAGGAGTACAGCATGTTCGGATACCGCGTTCCCGCTCCCGACGAGGCGATGTTGATCTCGGGGGGCCGGCGGGGACTGGGGGGCGCGCCGTTCCGAGTGGTGACGGGGCACGGAAAGTTCGTGCTCCCCGTGTTTCGCAAGGTCCGGTTCCTCACGCTGTCCATGTGCGAGGCCGAGGTCACCGAGACCTGCGTGACCAAGCAGGGCATCTCGCTGCACGTCCGCGCGGTCATCGCCTTCAAGGTCGGCAACGACGACGAGAGCATCATCAACGCCGGTCAGCGCTTCCTGTCCGACCAGGAGCAGATGTCGGTGCTGACGGGGCGGATCTTCGCCGGTCACCTGCGGGCGATCATCGGCTCGATGACGGTCGAGGAGATCGTCACCGAGCGGCAGAAGCTCGCCGCCGAGGTGCTCGACACCTCGAAGGTGGAGATGGCGAAGATCGGCCTGATCGTCGACTCGCTGCAGATCCAGTCCATCGACGACGGCGACACCGGCTACATCGCCGCGATGTCCGCCCCGCACAAGGCGGCCATCCAGCGGCAGGCCCAGATCGCCCAGGCCCAGGCCACCCAGGCCGCGGTCGAGGCGGAGCAGGCGGCGGCCCGCAAGCAGGCCGAGTACGCCCGGCAGACCGCGATCGTGAAGGCCGAGTACTCGGCGGAGGTGGACCGCGCCCAGGCGCAGGCCGCGCAGGCCGGACCGCTGGCGCAGGCGCACGCCCAGCAGGAGGTGCTGGCCGCGCAGACCGAACTGGCCCAGCGGCAGGCGAAGTTGCGCCAGCAGCAGCTGGTGGCCGAGGTCGTCAAGCCGGCCGAGGCGGAGGCCGAGCGGGTGCGGATCCTGGCCGCCGCCGAGGCCCAGCGCATGAAGATCCAGGCGGAGGCCGCGGCCTCGTACGACCGGGTCGCGCTGGACCGGATGCTCATCGACCAGCTCCCGCAGATCGTGAAGGAGGCCGCGGGCGGCCTGGCGGGCGCCAACGTCAACGTCCTGAACGGCGCGGACGGCCTCGGCGAGATCGCCGCCGGCCTGGTGTCGCAGGGCCTGACGATCCTCGACTCGGTCCGCCAGAACCTGGGCGGCCAGGACAAGGCCAACCAGGGCGACCAGGGCGGCAGGTCCGACACCAACGGCCTGCTCCAGCTCCACTCGGGCAGCAAGGACCGCCGGTCGGACGACGGCCCGGTGGACGTCGACTAGTTCCTCCGCACGGCTGGCTCGTACGGTCGTCCGGCCCCGGCGGCGGTGAAACGCCGGCCGGGGCCGGGCCGTTCGAGTTCGGTGAGAAAACAACACGGACCTGACGGTGTTTGGGGCGCCGGGCCGGGCGTCAGGTGCGGGCGGTGCCTGTCCGGCGTACCGCGTCGGCCCGTTCCAGCAGTTCCGCGACCTCCCACTGGTCGTACGCGTGCGCGCCGTACTTCGCGGCGAGCACGGTGCCGTCGGCGGCGATCAGGAAGTCGGCGGGGAGGCCGAGGCGGCCGCCCTGCTGGCGGGACGCCGGTGGCCGCTCGCGCCCGCGCAGGATCGCCCAGGAGCTGCGCAGCACCGCCCGTACGATCGGCCCCCACACCCGCGGGTCGAGCAGCGCCCGGGGTGCGGACTCGACGCCGAACTCGGTGTAGAGCCGCTTGTCCGGGTCGGCCACGACGGCGAAGGGCAGGTCGGCGGTGTGCTGCCGCAGTTCCTCGGCGGGCGAGTGGAAGACGACGACCTCGCGGACGCCGGCCGCCTCGATCTCCGCGTGCCGCCGCACGAAGGACCGCAGATGCAGGTTGCACACCGGGCAGCCGGCGAACCGGCGGAACTGCAGATGGACCAGCCGGTCGGGGTCGGGCACGGCGAGCGGCGGGCCGGATACCGGGGTGAGGGTGCGCGGAGCGAGCGGTGAGCCGGGGCTCAGGAGTCTTCCGGATTTCCCGGCGTTCACGGCTTTCCCGGTTTCCCCGGTGCCGGGATTCCCGGGATTCCCGGCCTTCCCCGGTTTCCCGGACGTGGAGTCGGACATCGGCATCTGCCTCCCTTGCGGGGCACGGACGTAGGCGTACGTCGTACACCTAAGAGCGTAGGCGTATGCCGTACGCTGTCAAGCCATGCCCCGTCCCCGCTCCCTCACCCCCGACCGGCTCGCCTCGGCCGCGCTCTCCGTCCTGGACCGTGACGGACTGGCCGGACTGTCCATGCGGACGGTCGCCAAGGAGCTGGGCATGAGCACGATGGCGCTCTACCGGTACGTGGCCGACCGCGAGGAACTGGAACTGCTGGTCGTGGAGTCCGTGCTCGGCGCGGTCGACACCGGGGCGCCGGCGGCGGACCTGCCGTGGCGCGAGCGGGTCGAGATCATGGTGCGGCGCATGCGGGACACCCTGAGCGCGCACCCCTCGGTGACCCCGCTGTCGGTCGCCCACCGGCACCACTCCCGCGCCGTGCTGCGCTGGTCGGAGACGGTGCTCGGCATCCTCACGGACGCGGGTTTCGCGGGCGAGCGCCGGGTGGTCGCCCTGCGCGCCCTGATCGCCTATGTCAACGGCGCCCTGCAACTGGCCCACCTCGGCGCCCTGTCGGGCCCGGGCACGGCTGCCATCTCGGCGCTGGCGCCGGAGGAGTTCCCGCTGATGGCGGAAACGGCACGGTCCGCCCAAGGCGTGGACGCGGAACGGGAGTTCTTCGGCGGGCTGGCAGTGTTGCTGCGAGGGCTGGACGCCTGAGCCGCCGCGCTCGTACGGCGGTCAGTCCGGCTGGAGCAGATGCGTCAGGCCCGGTCTACCCCTAGCAGTACGGCGCCTGCCCGGTCAGTGAGGCGGCCACCCGCATCCATACCCCGAACTGCCGGTATAGGGCGGGGAGTTGTCCGGTAGCGCGGATCGTGCGGCTGTCCTCGGACACCACGCCCGGTATGCCGAGGAGGGTCGCGGCGACGGAGGCGGACTGCCAGCGGACGGTGAGGGTGGCCTCGGCGGTGGCGGGCGCGGGGCGGGGCGGGGCCGGGGTCAGGGCCGCCGCGACTCCCTCCTCGACGGCCTTCCACGCCTCCGCCGGCGGACGCAGCTCGGCCGCGAACCGGTCGTGGGCGTACTTCACGGGCACCGTGACGACGGACGCGTCCCACGCCGTCATCTCCGCGCACGCCACGTCGTCACCCGTGAGGGCCACCACCGGCACCCCCAGGGCCGCCGCCGTGGCGTGGGCGAGCCCGATCTCGCCGACCGGCCGGCCGTCCAGCCACATGTCCTCGATCTCGTGGCCCATGAAGCTGTGGCTGAGCACGCCCGGCGCGCCGGCCCGGGAGTGGTAGCCGACGCACAGCGCGGCGTCGTACTCGCCCGTCAGGCCCTCCAGCATGCCCATCTGCTTGGGCTTGCCGCGCACCAGCCGGGCGGCCGGGTGCAGCGCCTCGGGCAGCAGGTTGCGCATCGGGCCGTGCGCGTCGTTGACGAGGATGTCGCCCGCGCCGGCCGCCAGCGCGCCGCGCACCGCCGCGTTCACGTCCTCGGCCATCATGGAGCGGCCGCGCTCGTAGTCCCGGCCGACCGGCTGGACGTCGTCGGCGTCCACGAGACCGGTGACGCCCTCCATGTCCACGCTGATGTAGATACGCACGCCGTCGACCCTAACCGACCCTACGTATTGTAGGTTCCCAACCACCGGCTGCCGCGAGGCCGTTCATTCGTCTGTTCATCGGGGGACCCATGCAGGACACGGAAACGGAGGCCCGCGGCGAGGTCTGTGCGCGCACCCTGGCGCCGACGCTGGCCGTGCTGGCCGTCAGCCTCCTCGTCGCCGCCGTCGGCGTGTACGAGCTGTGCGGGTTCGGGCTGCACAGCCTGGACCGGCGCCCGCATCTGTTCAGCGACGGCCTCGCGACCGGCGGGGTGATCGTCGCCGCGGTCGCGGCCGGCGCGGCGGTAGGGAACCTCGGCTGGCTTCTGGCGGCGGCCCGGCGCACGCGGGAAAAGGCCGGGTAAGGCCGTACAAGGCCAGGTAAGAGGCGGGGCACGGGAAGGACTGGGTAAGGGCGGATGCCGGTACGCTCCTCTCCCGAAGCGCGTCCCAGCCCACTACCCTACAAACTGTAGGGTCAAGAGGGCCCCGACCGGGGCCGCACCGTCCCCCTCCCTGTCAAGGTGACCAGTCACCATGCCCGCTCAGCAGCCGACGACCCTGACCACACCCCAGGTCCCCGCACAGCGCGGCCCGCGCCGCCTGCCGCAGCTGCCCCTGCCCAGCCCCCGCGTGCGTGCCCGGGCGGCCTCGGCCACCGTGTGGTACCTGCGGCTGATCGCCGTCTTCAACATCGTCGCGGTCATGTCGCTGCCGTTCCGCAAAGAGGTGCAGGAACACAACGACGGCAAGCTCTTCACCGCCCGCCACGTGCACGCCCACACCCACCACGCCGGCCAGTTCTTCACGCCGTACCTGGCCACCGCCGGTCTCGCCTCGGCCGCGGCGGCCCTCTTCCTGGCGCTGGTGATGCGGCGCGGCAAGCGGGCCGCGTGGGTGGTCAACCTGCTGCTCGCCGGTCCCCTGTTCGTGCTCTACGTCCTCGCGCTCACCCAGCACCCCTACCGCGACCACGCCTTCAACTGGGTCTCCACCGCCCTCACCGGCCTGTTCGTGGCCGCGCTGCTGATCGGCCGCCGCGAGTTCAACGCCATCGGCGACCCCTCCAACCCCAGGCTCGCGCTCGCCGTCGGCGTCGGCGGCGTCGTGGTGACCGGCGGCCTCGGCACGCTGCTCGTGCACGCCACCAACAAGGTGCCGCACGCGCCCCTGCTCGAGGAGCTGGCCTACTCCCTGCTGCGTGGCATCAGCGTCGGCCCGCTCGCCGACCGCGTCGACTCCGTGCACGCCCCCCGCTGGGTGGACATCGTCATCAACGTCCTGCTCGCCGCCGCCTTCTGCCTGGTCCTGTACGCCTGCTTCCGCTCCCCGCGCGGCCGCACACTGCTCACCGAGGAGGACGAGGCCCGGCTGCGGGCCCTGCTGGACAAGCACGGCGCCCGGGACTCCCTCGGCTACTTCGCGCTGCGCCGCGACAAGGCCGCCATCTTCTCCCCCACCGGCAAGGCCGCCGTCACCTACCGCGTCGTCGGCGCCGTCTCCCTCGCCTCCGGCGACCCCATCGGCGACCCCGAGGCCTGGCCCGGCGCCATCGACGCCTGGCTCACCGAGGCCCGCCGGCACGCCTGGACCCCGGCCGTCATGGGCGCGAGCGAGGAGGCCGGCACCATCTACGCCCGGCACGGCCTGGACGCCCTCGAACTCGGCGACGAGGCCATCGTCGACATCGCCGACTTCAGCCTGGAGGGCCGTGCCATGCGCGTGGTCCGGCAGGCCCACAACCGGGTCAAGCGGGCCGGCTACACCGTCCGCATCCGCCGCCACGAGGACATCCCCGCCGACGAGATGGCCCGGCTGATCGAGTGCGCCGACCGCTGGCGCGACGGCGCCACCGAGCGCGGCTTCTCCATGGCCCTCGGCCGGCTCGGCGACCCCTCGGACGACCGCTGCGTGATGCTGGAGTGCCGGGACGCGAACGACGAGCCGCGCGCCCTGCTCAGCTTCGTCCCGTGGGGCGAGCACGGCCTGTCCCTGGACCTGATGCGCCGGGACCGCGACTGCGAGAACGGCCTGATGGAGTACATGGTCGTGGAACTCCTGCTGCACGGTAAGGAGTTGGGCGTCGAGCGGGTGTCGCTGAACTTCGCGATGTTCCGCTCGGTCTTCGAACGCGGCGCCCGGCTCGGCGCCGGCCCGGTCCTGCGGCTGTGGCGCTCGACCCTCACCTTCTTCTCACGCTGGTGGCAGATCGAGTCCCTCTACCGCGCCAACGCCAAGTACCGCCCGGTCTGGGAGCCACGCTTCCTGCTCTTCGCCAAGAGCAGCGACATCCCGAGAATCGGCCTGGCCAGCGCCCGCGCGGAGGGCTTCCTGACCTTGCCGGGGGTGGGGAGCCGGCAGTCCTGAAGCGCTGTGCGCCCGCCGCCGTGAGCCGGTCACTTCACGCCGGCCGTCCGGAGTGCCGTCCGGATCAGCGCCCTGGTCACCCGCACCACGGTTCAGGACTGCCTGCTCTCCACGTCCCGCCCCGATCATCACCCCACGACGGGCTCCCGGAACACCCCACGGAACACGGCAACAGCCGCACTCAGCCGAACGCGGCGCCGCAGAACGGCACTTCACGCATCCCGATCCACTCCTACGCGGCGATCGACCCCCGCCACCCAGAACCCACGCGGCACCCGAAGCCGCTCAGCCCCCGCCGCCCCCGTGCCCGCTGCCGGAACTCCTCGCGAGGCCGCCACCCACGGTGAAGCCGATCACCGCTCCGCCGCCCTCCCGCTGGAAGGCGAAGGGCGCCCCGCCGTGTGCCATGGCGACCTCGCGGACGATGGAGAGCCCGAGCCCGGAGCCGGGCAGGGAGCGCGCGTCGGCGGCCCGGTAGAAGCGGTCGAAGATGCGCATGAGGTCGCCCTCGGCGATACCCGGCCCCCGGTCGAGCACCTCCACCCGTACCGTCCCCTGCCGGGCCGGCCCGGTGATGTCGACCTCGATCGGCGCCTTCTTGTCCCGGTCGAACTTGGCCGCGTTCTCCACCAGGTTCGAGATGGCCCGCTGGAGCATCGCGGGCCGCCCGTCGGTCGTCGTGTCGCCGCTCGCGCGCAGCACGATCTCGCGTCCGGTGCGCCGTTTGGCGAGCCCCACGACGTCCTCGGCGATGTCGGCGATGTCCACCCGCTGCGGCGGCTCGGTGTCGGACTGCCCCGCCGCGAGGTCGACCAGCTCGTTGACCAGGTCGGTCAGCTCCCGCGCCTCCTGGGTGAGGTCGGCGACCAGTTCCTCCCGGGTGGCGGGAGGCAGTTCGTCGATACGGCGCAGCAGCGAGATGTTGGTGCGCAGGGACGTCAGCGGGGTGCGCAGCTCGTGCCCGGCGTCCTGCACCAGGCGGCGCTGGTCCTCCTCGGACTGGGCGAGCCGGCCCAGCATGCGGTCGAAGGCGCGGCCGAGCCGGCCCACCTCGTCCAGGCCGGCCACCGGCACGTCGATGCCCAGTTGCCGGGTGCGGGCCACGTCCTCCGCGGCGGTGGTGAGGATCACCAGGCGCCGGGTGATCCGGCGGGCCAGCCACCAGCCGAACAGACCGGCCGCCACCACGACCGCCGCCATCAGGATCAGCGTGCGCTGCTGCAGCGTCCGCAGCAGGTCCTCGGTGTCGCTGAACTCCTGCGCCACCTGGACCGCGCCCCGCCCGTCGCCGAGCGAGACGGTGGCGATGCGGAACAGGTCCTCGTCGACCCGTACGTCCTTGTGCTCGACGACCTTCCCGGCCGTCGTCGCGAGCGCCATGGCCTTGTCGCGGGAGGTGACGGGCAGGGACGGGTTGCCGTGGTCCACGATCTGGCCCTGCGCGCCCAGCACCTGGACATCGGTGCGGGCCGGCCGGACCAGGTCGTGCCCGGGACGGGAGGAGGAGAAGTCCTCCGGGACCATCTCGTGCTGCCGTACCTCGCCCTGGACGTCCTGCACGACCTGCGTGAACACCGACTGCTGGTCGACGCGGACCAGCCGCGCCGCGCTGCCGTACGACAGGATGCCGACGAGGATCGTGACGGCGGCGGTGACGGCCGCGAAGGAGACGGCGAAGGTGGTGCGCAGGGAGACCAGCTTGGGCCGGCGCCGGGCCAGCAGCCGCCGCAGGCGGCCCACCTAGTCCTCCCGCAGCACGTAACCCACGCCCCGCACGGTGTGGATCAGCTGGGGGGCGCCGGGCTCGTCCAGCTTGCGGCGCAGGTAGCCGACGTAGACGGCGAGGTTCTTCGAGCCGGGCCCGAAGTCGTAGCCCCAGATGCGGTCGTAGATCGTGGAGTGGTCGAGCACGATGCCCGCGTTGCGCACGAGCAGCTCCAGCAGCTCGAACTCGGTGCGGGTCAGCTCCAGCTCGCGCTCGCCCCGCCAGGCCCGGCGGGCCTGCAGGTCCATGCGGATGCCGGCGGCCTCCACCTGCCGGTCGGAGAGCTGGACCTCCCGGCCGCCGTTCTCCGCGCCGCCGGCGCCCGCGCCCGTGCCGGCCGGCACCGGGCTGGTACGGCGGAGCAGGGCGCGCAGCCGGGCGAAGACCTCCTCGACGTCGAACGGCTTGACCACGTAGTCGTCGGCGCCGGCGTCGAGACCAGCGATCCGGTCGGCGGTCTCCACGAGCGCGGTCAGCATCAGGATCGGGGTGCGGTCGCCCTCGGCGCGCAGCACGCGGCAGACCTGGAGGCCGTCGATCCCCGGCATCATCACGTCGAGCACGAGGACGTCCGGCGGCGTCTTGTGGGCCTGCGCCAGCGCCTCGACGCCGTCGGCCACCGCCGTCACCTCGTACCCTTCCAGGGTCAGGGCACGCTCGAGGGCGTGGCGGATGGCACGGTCGTCTTCAGCGAGCAGCACAGTCTGGGGCACGCACCCAGTCTGCCAAGGTGTTCGACGGTTCGGTCGGGGCGAGTGGACGTACGATCACCCTTTTTACCCGCCTCTCACCGTCACACGGGCAACCCGGCCCCCGGATCTACCGTCTTCTCACCGTCACCGCGCCCGGCCACCGGTGGCGACGCCCCGGGCCCGCTCAACCGCCGGACGCGGCGAGTCTGGCCAGCTGCTCCTCGAAGGGCACGACGTCGAAGCCGCCGGGAGCGCCCGCTCCGAACGCGCCCGAGGCGCCGGCCGGGAGCCCGCCGGAGGCACCGGCCTCCAACGCAACCGCGGCACCGGCCGCCAGGCCGCCGGAGGCACCCACCCCGGCCGCCGACAGCCCGGCCATCAGTGCGGCCAGCTCCCCGGCCGCCCGCTCGATCCGCCCGGCGAGTCCTTCCTCGCCCCAGTCCTCCGACGCGGCGTACACCCCCGTCGGCACGACCACGGCCCGCAGGTAGGCGAACAGCGGCCGCAGGGCGTGCTCCAGCACCAGGGAGTGCCGGGCCGTGCCGCCGGTGGCCGCGATCAGCACCGGCGTGCCCGTCAGCGCGTCCTTGTCGAGGACGTCGAAGAACGACTTGAACAGTCCGCTGTACGAGGCGGAGAACACCGGGGTCACGACGATCAGTCCGTCGGCCGCCGCCACCGCGTCCTGCGCGGCGGCGAGCGCCTTCCCGGCGAATGCGTTGGTGAAGGCGTGCGCGATCTCCACGGCGAGGTCGCGCAGCTCGATCACCTCCACGTCCGCCTCGGCCCGCCGTGCCACCGCGGCGGCCAGCCGGTCGCCGAGCAGCCGGGTGGACGAGGGCACGCTCAGCCCCGCCGAGACGACGACGAGCTTCATACGACGGCTCCCTTCCCGCTTCATACGACCGCTTCCTTCTCGGCGCCGCCCTTCTCGACGGCCTCCTTCCGCGCGGCGGCGAGCAGCGAGGCGTGGGTCGGCGCCTCGGGCACGTCGGCGGGACGGCCGTCGGCGAACTCCTTGCGGAGCACGGGCACGACCTCCTCGCCGAGCATGTCGATCTGCTCCAGCACGGTCTTCAGCGGCAGCCCGGCGTGGTCCACCAGGAACAGCTGGCGCTGGTAGTCGCCGGCGTACTCGCGGAAGGACAGCGTCTTCTCGACGACCTGCTCGGGGGTGCCGACGGTCAGCGGGGTCTGGGCGGTGAAGTCCTCCAGGGAGGGCCCGTGGCCGTACACCGGCGCGTTGTCGAAGTACGGCCGGAACTCGCGCACCGCGTCCTGCGACTTCCGGCGCATGAACACCTGGCCGCCGAGGCCGACGATCGCCTGCTCGGGCGTGCCGTGGCCGTAGTGGGCGTACCGGGTCCGGTACAGCTCGACCATCCGCTTGGTGTGGTCGGCCGGCCAGAAGATGCTGTTGTGGAAGAAGCCGTCGCCGTAGTAGGCGGCCTGCTCGGCGATCTCCGGGGAGCGGATGGAGCCGTGCCAGACGAACGGCGGTACGCCGTCCAGCGGGCGCGGGGTGGAGGTGAAGCCCTGCAGCGGGGTGCGGAACTTCCCCTCCCAGTCCACGACGTCCTCGCGCCACAGCCGGCGCAGCAGGGCGTAGTTCTCGATGGCGAGGTTGATGCCCTGCCGGATGTCCTGGCCGAACCAGGGGTAGACCGGCCCGGTGTTGCCTCGGCCCATCATCAGGTCGACGCGCCCGTCGGCCAGGTGCTGGAGCATCGCGTAGTCCTCGGCGATCTTCACCGGGTCGTTGGTGGTGATCAGGGTGGTGGAGGTGGACAGGATGAGCTTCCTGGTCCGGGCCGCCACGTAGCCGAGCATGGTCGTCGGGGACGACGGCACGAACGGCGGGTTGTGGTGCTCGCCGGTGGCGAAGACGTCGAGGCCCGCCTCCTCGGCGTGGAGCGCGATGGCGACCATGGCCTTGATCCGCTCGCGCTCGGTCGGCGTACGCCCCGTGGTGGGGTCCGGCGTGACGTCGCCGACCGTGAAGATCCCGAACTGCATGGCCGCTCACCCTCCAGGTTGTTGACTGTTCAACTATACCCGCCGAACAGTCCCCCACCCCCGGATATTCCGGACCGCTCAGGGCACGATCACCAGCCGCCCCCGCAACCCGCCCTCCGCGAGCCGCGCATGCGCCTTGGCCGCCTCCTGAAGCGCGTACGTCTCCGCCACCCGCAGCGTCAGCACGCCCTCGTCCACCAGCCGGACCAGCTCCGCGAGCCGCGCGCCGTCGGGCCGCACCCACACGTTCGCCGTCCGCACCCCCCGCTCGGCCTCGGGCAGCGCCCCGTCCCGGACCGCGACGAATGCGCCCCCCTCCCGGACCCACGCAAGTGCCGGCCCCCCGAGCACGGCCGCGTCCAGCACCCCGTCCACGCTCCCCGGCTCCACCCCGTCCGCCGTGAAGCGCGCGGCGCCCAGCGAGCGCACCAGCTCCTCGTCGCCCGCACGGGCATGCCCGGTCACCTCGATCCCCCGGTGCGCGGCCAGCTGCACCGCGAACCCGCCGACCGCCCCCGCGGCGCCCGTCACCAGCAGCCGGTCGCCCGCCGCCAGATCCAGCAGATCCAGGGCCTGCGCCGCGGTCAGCCCGTTCAGCGGCAGGGTGCCCGCGTGCACGGCGTCCACCGAGGCGGGCGCCGCGGCCACGGCGTCCGCCGCCACGACGACGTACTCGGCATGGGCCCCCAGCGGCACACCCACGCTCGGCGTCAGCGCCACCACCGGATCACCTGCCTCCCAGGCGGCGGCCACCCCCACCGCGTCCACCGTGCCGGCCACGTCCCAGCCGAGCCCCAGAGTCTTCCCGGCCCCGCCGAAGGCACCGGCGCGCACGGCCGCGTCCACCGGGTTCAGCGCACCCGCGGCCACCTTGATCCGCACCTGCCCCGGCCCCGGCTCCGGCACCGCGACGTCCGCGACCTCGACCTGCTCCGGCCCACCGAACGACCGCACCACAGCAGCACGCATGACAACTCTCCCTGTTTTCCAGGTGATTGACGACTCCGCGACCGCGTTCCGGCCGCACCGCCAACCGTAGGAGAGCTACTATCGATCGGTAAGTAGTTACCTCAGAGTGCCTAGCTGCCCCGGAGGGAAGAACCCATGGCGACCATGACAGCGGCCCAGCGCCGCGAACAGGCCCGCGCCGACTACGACGCCTTCCTCCGCGAGTGCCCCTCCCACCAGCTCCTCGGCCGGCTCAGCGACAAATGGGTCAGCCTGGTCATCGCCGCCCTCTCCGGCGGCACCCGGCGCTACAGCGACCTCAGCCGCACGATCGCCGGCGTCAGCCCCAAGATGCTCACCCAGACCCTGCGCAGCCTGGAACGCGACGGCATCATCAGCCGCACCGTCACCCCCGCCGTCCCCGTCCGGGTCGACTACGCCCTCACCCCACTCGGCGCCAGCCTCGCCGGGCTGCTGACCGCCGTGAAGGACTGGGCCGAGACCCACTTCGAGGACGTACGAACGGCCCGCGAGCACTACGACGCGCAGAACCCGAACTGAGACGCCGGCCCCGTGCCAAGCTGCGGCCCATGTCGATCCTCCGCTCCGCCGCCCTGTTCGTCCTCGCCGCCGTCTTCGAGATCGGCGGCGCCTGGCTGGTCTGGCAGGGCGTGCGCGAGCACCGCGGCTGGCTGTGGATGACCGGCGGGGTCCTGGCCCTCGGCGCGTACGGCTTCGTCGCCACCTTCCAGCCGGACGCCCACTTCGGCCGCATCCTGGCCGCGTACGGCGGCGTCTTCGTCGCCGGCTCACTGCTGTGGGGCGCGCTCGCCGACGGCTACCGACCCGACCGCTGGGACGTCACCGGGGCGCTGATCTGCCTCGTCGGGATGGCCGTGATCATGTGGGCCCCGCGGAACGGCTCCTGAGCCTCACTTACGCTGGACGAAACCTACGCTGGACGAAGCCGTACGCCACCCAGAGCCCCAGGAGCTGCCCATGGCCCCCGCCTCCCGCATCGCCGTCGTCACCGGTGCGAGCAGCGGCATCGGAGCCGCCACGGCCCGGCAGCTCGCGAAGGCCGGCTACCGCGTCGTCCTCACCGCCCGCCGCAAGGACCGCATCGAGGCACTGGCCGAGGAACTGACCACCGCGGGCCACTCGGCGGTCGCCTACCAGCTCGACGTCACCGACCGCGCGGCGGTGGACGAGTTCGCCACGGCCTTCCAGACCATCGCCGTCCTGGTCAACAACGCGGGCGGCGCCCTCGGCGCGGACCCCGTGGCCACCGGCGACCCGGCGGACTGGCGCGCGATGTACGAGACCAACGTCATCGGCACCCTGAACCTCACCCAGGCCCTGCTGCCCAAGCTGATCGCGAGCGGCGACGGCGTGGTCGTGGTCGTCTCCTCCACCGCCGGGCACGGCACCTACGAGGGCGGCGCGGGCTATGTCGCCGCCAAGCACGGCGCCCACGTCCTCGCCGAGACCCTCCGCCTGGAGATCGTCGGCCAGCCGGTCCGCGTCATCGAGATCGCCCCCGGCATGGTCAAGACGGACGAGTTCGCCCTGACCCGCTTCGCCGGCGACGAGACGAGGGCCGCCAAGGTCTACGAGGGCGTGCCCGACCCCCTCACCGCGGACGACGTCGCCGAGACGATCACCTGGGCGGTCACCCGCCCCAGCCACGTCAACGTCGACCTCCTCGTCCTCCGCCCCCGCGCCCAGGCGTCCAACACGAAGGTCCACCGGGAACCGTGACGCCCGACCCCGCCCCCCGGACCCCCGACGCCCTGGAACAGGCCCGCCTGGCCCAGGAAACCAAGGACGAACGCAAGGTCTGGTACTTCCTCGGCTACTTCCTCTTCGGCATCCACATCGTGGCCTTCGTCATGATCTACGCGGTCCGCCACGCGAAGTGACCCACGGAGCAGGCCGAGGGGCGTGGCGAACGTTCGCCACGCCCCTCACCATGCCTAGCCCTTGACGCAGACGACCTGCTTCAGCTTCGCCACGACCTCCACCAAGTCCCGCTGCTGGTCGATGACCTGGTCGATGGACTTGTAGGCGCCCGGGATCTCGTCCACGACGCCGGAGTCCTTGCGGCACTCCACGCCCCGGGTCTGCTCCTCGAGGTCCTTCGTCGAGAAGCGCTTCTTCGCAGCGTTTCGGCTCATCCGCCGACCCGCGCCGTGCGAGGCGGAGTTGAAGGACTTCTCGTTACCGAGGCCCTTCACGATGTACGACCCCGTGCCCATGGAGCCCGGGATGATCCCGTAGTCCCCGGAGCCGGCGCGGATCGCGCCCTTGCGGGTCACGAGCAGGTCCATGCCGTCGTACCGCTCCTCCGCCACGTAGTTGTGGTGGCAGGAGATCTCCGGCTCGAAGGTCGGCTTCGCCTTCTTGAACTCCTTGCGGATGACGTCCTTCAGCAGCGCCATCATCAGCGTGCGGTTGTACTTGGCGTACTCCTGCGCCCAGAACAGGTCGTTGCGGTAGGCCGCCATCTGCGGGGTGTCCGCGACGAAGACCGCCAGGTCGCGGTCGACCAGGCCCTGGTTGTGCGGGAGCTTCTGGGCCACGCCGATGTGGTGCTCGGCCAGTTCCTTGCCGATGTTGCGGGATCCGGAGTGCAGCATCAGCCATACGGAACCGATCGTGTCCGTGCAGATCTCGATGAAGTGGTTTCCGCTTCCGAGCGTTCCCATCTGCTTTGAGGCGCGCTCATGACGGAATTTGACCGATTCGGCGACTCCGTCGAACCGTCCCCAGAACTGGTCCCACCCCGCCGTAGCCAGCCCATGGAAGTCCCCCGGCTCCACCGGATCCCCATGCATCCCCCGCCCCACCGGAATCGCCTGCTCGATCCTCGACCGGAGCCGCGACAGGTCGCCCGGCAGGTCGTTGGCCGTCAGGGACGTCTTCACCGCGGACATTCCGCAGCCGATGTCCACCCCCACCGCCGCCGGGCACACCGCGCCCTGCATGGCGATGACGGAGCCGACCGTCGCGCCCTTGCCGTAGTGCACGTCCGGCATCACGGCGAGGCCCTTGATCCAGGGCAGGGTGGCGACGTTCTGGAGCTGGCGCAGGGCCACGTCCTCGACCGTCGCGGGGTCCGTCCACATCCGGATCGGGACCTTGGCGCCCGGCATCTCGACGTACGACATACGTTCCTCATTCCCCCGAAAACGACAACAAAGGCTTAGGCAGGGCTTACAGACGGCAAAGCGGAAAAGCAGCGCTTACGCCGGCGAAAAAGGACAAGGGACCGGCGGCCACGGCAGCGCGTGCGATACACATTGTCTCCAGGGGACGCCCCGCCGCGGCAAGCGAATAACCGGCGGGGACACTGGAGCACCGATGCGACCGCACACCCGAGAGGAGCCCGACCGTGCAGCGGAAGGCCCATGTAACCGGCACCGCCGCCCTCCTCGCGGCGCTGCTGGCCGGCTGCTCGAGCGGCTCGGGGAGCGACGGTTCGTCGGACAACTCCCATCCGGGCGACGCCGGCACGGCCACCGTCGCCGCCCAGCCCGGCAAGTACCGCACGCTTCCGGAACCCTGCGGCGCGATCGGTCACGACACGCTCGACTCGATGCTGCCCGGCATCAGGCAGATCACGGACCCGGTCCAGCGGGACAAGGCCTACCAGGGGCAGGCCGCGCTCACGTACGACACCGATCGCAAGGTCGGCTGCCACTGGAAGGTGGAGTCCGCGGACGCCACGGACCGTCTCTCGGTCGACCTCGAGCGCGTGGTGTCGTACGACAACTCGGTCAGCGACGACGACCAGGCGAAGAAGCTGTTCGAGGAGAAGGAGGCCGCCGCCGATCTCCCTGCGCCGGGCAGCAGTTCGCCGGCGAGCGGGGCGAACGGGCCGAGCGGGGCGGGTACGGCCGGGCCCACCTCTTCGGCGTCGTCCAGCGGTGGTTCCTCCCCTTCCGGATCCCCCTCCGGCTCTCCCTCCTCCGGCGCCTCCGCGGCCGATCTGCTGCCGCGGGTGCTGTCGGATCTCGGTGACGAGGCGTATATCGACGACCAGCTCTCTCCGGCCGGTTCGACGGCCGAACAGCGGACGGTGACTGTGGTGTTCCGCACGTCCAACGTCGTCGTCACCCTCGTGTACGAGGAGCAGCCGACGGCGCTCGGATCGGTCCCGGACAGCAAGGAAATGCAGGACAGGGCCCGGAATCTGGCCGCGCACCTGGATGACGCACTGGGCGGTTGACGGCCCGCGGGGGTGCTCGCCGGGGTGTGCGCAAAGCGCCCGAACGGAAACCGCACAGCTCCTTCACCGCGTACCGTGGGGGCCCGCAGGAACCCGCACGACCACCGAGCGTCATGAGTGAAGGAACCATGCAGCGAGCAGCCCAGCGAGACGACCGTGCCCGACAGACGCGTGGGAAGCGCCTGAGCCGTGTTCTTGTCTGCGCGGCAGCCGTGCCGGCGGTGCTGATCACCGCCGCCTGTTCGTCGGACTCCGGTGACTCCAAGGCGAAGGGGTCCGGCAGCGGTGTGCAGCAGTCCGCGGGCGGGAGCGCGGGGCCGTCGGCGAGTGCGTCGCCGACGGTGCAGGCGGCGGCGTACAAGAAGTTGCCTGACGCGTGCGCGGTGCTGTCGAAGAAGACGCTGACGGATCTGGTACCGAAGGACACGTCGGGCAAGAAGGGCAGTTCGGACGATCCGTCGTCGCGTGCGTCGTGTTCGTGGAGCAGCCTGGACAACAACGGCGTGAAGGGTTCGCAGTTCCGCTGGCTGAACGTGTCGCTGCTGCGCTTCGACTCGGACAGCACGCGCGGTTCCGGTGACGCGCAGGCGCACACGTACTTCGCCCGGCAGGTGAAGGACGCGTCGGCGGTGGACGGCGCGCAGAACGCGAAGCAGACCCCGCTGTCCGGTACGGGCACGGAGGCGACGGCCGTGCGTTACGACCTGAAGAAGAAGGAAGGTCTGTTCAGGCAGCAGACGGTGGTCGCGCGGGTCGAGAACGTGGTGGTCACGCTCGACTACAACGGCGCGGGTCTGGCGGGTGAGAAGACGCCGGACGCGGACGATCTGGCGAAGGCGGCGCAGGCCGCGGTCAAGGAGGCGATCGGCGCGGTGTCGTCCGCCAACGGCGTGTCGTCGTCGGGCGGTTCGGGTTCGTCGGCGTCGGCGTCTCCTTCCAAGGCGCCCTCGAAGTCGCCGTCGCAGTCCGCGTCGAAGTCCCCGTCTCCCGGCAAGTCGGCCTCTTCCAGTGCTTCTCCGTCCAAGTCGGCGGCGAAGAAAAGCTGAGCGGGCTCCGAAGCTCTGACCGGTACGACGTTCGCCTTATGCGTGTGCCACCCTGTTGCGCGCAACAACAGGCAATGGGAGGGGAGTACGCGTGGCCGCGCCACTGCAGCTGACTCGGATGCACCGCGTTCTCATCGGCGTGGTCGTGACCGGCGCGTTGATCATCGCCGGTATCGGCTTCGCCGGTTCGTACGCGGCCGTCCGTGAGCTGGCCATCAAGAAGGGCTTCGGGAACTTCTCGTATGTGTTCCCGGTGGGCATCGACGCGGGTATCTGCGTGCTGCTCGCCCTGGACCTGCTCCTGACGTGGATCCGTATCCCCTTCCCGCTGCTGCGGCAGACGGCGTGGCTGCTGACGGCGGCGACGATCGCGTTCAACGGCGCCGCGGCCTGGCCGGATCCGCTGGGTGTGGGCATGCACGCGGTGATTCCGGTGCTGTTCGTGGTGGCGGTGGAGGCGGCGCGGCATGCGATCGGCCGGATCGCCGACATCACGGCGGACAAGCACATGGAGGGGGTGCGGCTGACCCGGTGGCTGCTGTCGCCGCTGCCGACGTTCCTGCTGTGGCGGCGCATGAAGCTGTGGGAGCTGCGTTCGTACGACCAGGTGATCAGGCTGGAGCAGGAGCGTCTGGTGTATCAGGCGCGGCTGCGGTCCCGGTTCGGCCGTGCGTGGCGCAGGAAGGCTCCGGTGGAGTCGTTGATGCCGCTGCGGCTGGCGCGGTACGGCGTTCCGCTGGCGGAGACGGCTCCTGCGGGTCTGGCCGCGGCGGGCATCGAGCCCAGTCTGATACCGGCGGTGGCGTCGGGCGGTGCTGCGGTGCCCGCTCAGCAGCGGCGGGTGTCCGCCGGGGAGCAGCGTCCGGAGCTGCCGGGCCAGTACGCCGGGCGGCCGGAGGACGTTCCGGTGGACGAGGCGAGCCCGTGGTTCCAGGCTCCGCGCGAGGTGGAGTATCACGGGGGCTACGACCCGACGTACGACCCGATGATGCAGGAGCCTCAGTACGCTCCGGAGGAGCAGTACGAGGAGTGGTACGAGGAGCAGCCGGCGGAGCAGTTCCAGCAGCCCTCTGCGGAGGAGACGGGCAGCTTCCCGATTCCGGTGGGCCCGAACCGTACCCGTGAGCTGGGTGAGGGCGGGGGGACGCCCGAGCCGGATCCGACGGAGGACGACTACTACCAGGTCTTCCGGAAGTCGATCGACGGCAGTTTCCCGACGCCGCACCAGTTCGGCGAGGCGGTGGAGGCGACGTACGGGCAGACGCTCGCGCCGCGTGACGCGGACCGTATGGTCAAGCGGTTCACCAACCGTTTCAACGCGGAGCTGGAAGAGAACCACATCGCGTAGCGGCACGAAGACATGTGAAAGGGGGGCCCTCCGCCGGGAGGGCCCCCCTTTTTCTTACGCGGTTTCCTGCGGGTTCTTACTCGCCGAGCAGCTTGCGGACCCGGTCCTGTCCGACCGCGAGCAGCAGGGTGGGCAGCCGGGGGCCGGTGTCGCGGCCGACGAGCAGGTGGTAGAGCAGGGCGAAGAAGGACCGCTGGGCGGTCTTGATCTCGGGCGGCAGTTCCTTCGGCGTGGCGTCGGCGGGGAAGCCGGCCTGGACCTTGGGGACGCCGTAGACGAGGTGGGTCAGTCCGTCGAGGGACCAGTGGTCGGCGAGGCCGTCGAGGAGGAGCCGTACGGACTGCTGGGAGGCCTCGTCGAGGGACTTCAGCAGTTCCACGTCGGGTTCGTCGCGGACGATGGTGCGCTGGTCGGCGGGGACGTGGGTGTTGATCCAGGCCTCGGCCTTGTCGTAGCGGGGCCGTGCCTCGTCCAGGGAGGCGAGCGGCTGCTCCGGGTCGAGCTCGGAGAGGATCCGCAGGGCCTGGTCCTCGTGTCCGGCGGTGATGTCGGCGACGGAGGCGAGGGTGCGGTACGGCAGCGGGCGCGGCGTCTTCGGCAGCTCCCCGGCGGCGGTGCCGACCGCCCGGCTGTAGGCGGCGACGTCGCCGGGCAGTGCGGAGCCGTCGGCGACCTTGGCGGCGAGCTTGTCCCACTCGTCGTAGAGCCGCTGGATCTCCTGATCGAAGGCGATCTTGAAGGACTGGTTGGGCTTGCGGCGGGCGTAGAGCCAGCGGATGAGCTGCGGCTCCATGATCTTCAGCGCGTCGGCCGGGGTGGGGACTCCACCGCGGGACGAGGACATCTTGGCCATGCCGCTGATGCCGACGAAGGCGTACATGGGCCCGATGGGCTGCTTGCCGCCGAAGATCGGCACGATCTGCCCGCCGACCTGGTACGACGAGCCGGGCGAGGAGTGGTCGACGCCGCTCGGCTCGAAGACCACGCCCTCGTACGCCCAGCGCATCGGCCAGTCGACCTTCCAGACCAGCTTGCCGCGGTTGAACTCGCTGAGCCGGACGGTCTCGGCGAAGCCGCAGGCGGTGCAGGTGTAGGACAGCTCGGTGGAGTCGTCGTCGTAGGAGGTGACGGTCGTCAGGTCCTTCTCGCAGTTGCCGCAGTACGGCTTGTACGGGAAGTAGCCGGCGGCGCCGGAGGAGCCGTCGTCCTCACTCGCGGCGCCGGAGCCCTCCTCCGCCTCCAGCTCGGCCTCGTCGACGGGCTTCTGCTGCTGCTTCTTGGGGGCCTTCTTGGTGCGGTACTGGTCGAGGATCGCGTCGATGTCGTGCCGGTGCTTCATGGCGTGCAGGATCTGCTCGCGGTAGGCGCCGGAGGTGTACTGCGCGGTCTGGCTGATGCCGTCGAACTCGACGCCCAGCTCGGCCAGCGAGGCGATCATCGCGGCCTTGAAGTGCTCCGCCCAGTTCGGGTGCTGCGAACCGCGCGGCGCCGGAACCGAGGTCAGCGGCTTGCCGATGTGCTCGGCCCAGGTCTCGTCGATGCCCTCGACGCCCGCCGGGACCTTGCGGTAGCGGTCGTAGTCGTCCCAGGAGATCAGGTGCCGGACCTGGTGTCCGCGGCGGCGGATCTCGTCGGCGACGAGGTGCGGGGTCATGACCTCGCGGAGGTTGCCCAGGTGGATGGGGCCGGACGGGGAGAGCCCGGACGCGACGACGACCGGTTTGCCCGGGGCCCGGCGCTCCGACTCCTCGATGACCTCATCCGCGAAACGGGAGACCCAGTCGGTGGTCTCGGTGCTCTGAGCCACGATCGGCACGTCCTTCTTTCTGAACGGGGCGGCACTCCGTCTGATCGGGGTGACACTCCATTCTCACAGACCGGGATGCGACGGCGAAAACGGCTTTACCTGCCATGGGATACTGGGTGGGTCTATCCATCCCCACGAGGAGAACGGCACCCCTTCCTATGGCCTCGGTCACGTCCCTCAGCGACAGCGTCCAGCAGCACCTCGCGTCCGCTCTCTCGGCCACCCTGCCGGAGGCCGCCGGCGCGGACCCGCTGCTGCGACGAAGCGACCGGGCCGACTTCCAGGCCAACGGCATCCTGGCGCTGGCCAAGAAAGCGAAGGCGAACCCGCGGGAGCTGGCGACGCAGGTCGTCTCCCGTGTGGTGACGGGTGACGAGCTGATCAAGGACGTCGAGGTCTCCGGCCCCGGCTTTTTGAACGTCACGATCGCGGACCGGGCGATCACCGGGAACCTGGCCGCGCGGTACGCGGACGAGTCGGGCCGCCTCGGCGTGCCGACCGCCCCGGAGCCGGGCACGACGGTGATCGACTACGCGCAGCCGAACGTGGCGAAGGAGATGCACGTCGGCCATCTGCGGTCGGCGGTGATCGGCGACTCGGTGGTCCAGCTGCTGGAGTTCACCGGCGAGAACGTGATCCGCCGGCACCACATCGGCGACTGGGGCACCCAGTTCGGCATGCTGATCCAGTACCTGGACGAGCACCCGCACGAGCTGGACCACAAGGACACGCAGGTCACC
This sequence comes from Streptomyces sp. NPDC007189, assembly GCF_040703635.1. Lineage (NCBI taxonomy): Bacteria > Bacillati > Actinomycetota > Actinomycetes > Kitasatosporales > Streptomycetaceae > Streptomyces > Streptomyces sp. NPDC007189. The sequence goes on along the minus strand of NZ_JBEYEY010000021.1, from coordinate 34,966 downwards.
GGCGAGGAGGCGATGTCGAACCTCGACCGCCTCTACAAGGCGGCGCGGAAGAAGTTCGACTCCGACGAGGAGTTCAAGACGCGCGCCCGGCGCCGGGTGGTGGACCTGCAGGCCGGTGACCCGCACACGCTGGCCATGTGGCAGAAGTTCGTGGACGAGTCGAAGATCTACTTCTTCTCCGTCTTCGAGAAGCTGGACATGGAGATCCGCGACCCGGACATCGTCGGCGAGTCGGGGTACAACGACATGCTGGCGGAGACCTGCCGCCTGCTGGAGGAGTCGGGCGTCGCGGTCCGCAGCGAAGGCGCCCTGTGCGTGTTCTTCGACGACATCAAGGGCCCGGACGGCAACCCGGTCCCGCTGATCGTCCAGAAGTCGGACGGCGGCTACGGCTACGCGGCCACCGACCTGTCGGCGATCCGCGACCGCGTCTTCAACCTCAAGGCGAACACGCTCCTGTACGTGGTGGACGCCCGCCAGGCCCTGCACTTCAAGATGGTCTTCGAGACCGCGCGGCGGGCCGGCTGGCTGGGCGAGGACGTCAAGGCGCACCAGCTGGCGTTCGGCACGGTCCTCGGCAAGGACGGCAAGCCGTTCAAGACGCGTGAGGGCGAGACGGTCCGGCTGGTGGACCTGCTGGACGAGGCGATCGACCGCGCCTCGGCCGTCGTGCGCGAGAAGGCCCAGGACCTCTCCGAGGGGGAGATCGCCGAGCGGGGCGCCCAGGTGGGCATCGGCGCGGTGAAGTACGCGGACCTGTCGACGTCGGCGAACCGGGACTACAAGTTCGACCTGGACCAGATGGTCTCGCTGAACGGCGACACGAGCGTGTACCTGCAGTACGCGTACGCCCGTATCCGGTCCATCCTGCGCAAGGCCGGCGGGACCCGTCCGGCCGCGCACCCGGAGCTGGCGCTGGCGGACGCCGAGCGCGCCCTCGGCCTGCACGTGGACGCCTTCGCGGAGACGGTCGCGGAGGCGGCGGCGGAGTACGCCCCGCACAAGCTGGCCGCGTACCTGTACCAGCTGGCGTCCCTGTACACGTCGTTCTACGACAAGTGCCCGGTGCTGAAGGCCGAGACGCCGGCCCAGGTCGAGAACCGTCTCTTCCTGTGCGACGTCACGGCCCGCACCCTGCACCAGGGGATGGCGCTGCTGGGCATCAGGACGCCCGAGAAGCTCTGATCCACCGGCCCTTCGGGGTCTTCACCCGGATGCCCTTAGAGTCTGTGGAGCGCTGTTGTGTCCACAGACTCCGAGGGAGCCCGATGTCCGAGCGAGTCCCTGATCCCGCCACCTCCCATTTCGGCCGGGACGGCATGCGCCGGTTCACGGTGCCGGCCTCCCACGGCGTCCGGCTGCCCGACGCGGTCCGCGAGGCGCTGACGGACACGGGGGTCCCGCTGCACGTGCGGCCGTACTTCACGGCGGCGGGTGACACCGACGACCCGACCCTGGGGCTCACCGCCGGGCACCAGCAGCTGCCCGCACCCGCCGACGGACGGGAGAACTGGCTGCGGATCGGCGGCGACCCGCTGGCCCATCTGTGCGTGCGTCCGGACGGCGCGGTGCAGGCGGTGTTCCTGGGACTCGGCGAGGACGACATGTTCGTCAGCTCGGACGTGTGGGCGTTCAACGCCTCGCTGGCCGCCCTGGACCGCCGTATGCCGGTGATCGCCGCCTCGACCAGTCTTCCGGTGGCGGCGGCCGCGTTCCGCGAACTCAACGCCGAGCTGCGGCACATCGACGCCGCCGCGTTCGAGGACCGCGAGAGCTGGTGGCCGAAGGTGCTGGACGACGTGCGGCACACCCTGAACTTCCCGTTCTCCTCCGCCTTCGAGTACGTCGACGCGTCCGGCGCCCAGCAGATCGTCACCGACGCGACCGGGCCGGGCCGCCCGCACCCCGAGGAACTGGTCTGGCAGCGCCTGCACGCGCAAGGGGTGGCCCCCGAGCAGGTCCGGCGCGTCTACTGCGAGCTGGAGCCGTGCATGATGCCGGGCCACTACTGCGCCGTATGGCTGCAAGCCACCTTCCCGCACGCGGAGTTCACGCACAGCTTCGACTACGGCGAGACGGCGGACTCCCGCGAAGAGGGACTCAAGGAGTTGATCACGTACGCGGCGAAGCAGGCGGGCCGCCGGTGACCGAGGCACCGAAGTGGTCCCGCCCGTCGGCGGGCCGCGAACCCGCCGCGGCCGCGCTGCTGTCCTGGCTGGCCGATCCGCAGGCCCCCCGCCTGTGTGTCGTCACCGGAAGCGCGGGATGCGGCAAGTCGACCCTGCTGGCCTGGCTGATCGGGCACGGCACGCGGGAGGGGACACAGCCGGAACGCCGGATCCACGGTTTCGTCCCCCTGGCCGGCCAGACCGCCCTGACCGCCGCCTGGACCCTCGCCGAGCAGCTGCACGTGGCCGCCCGCACCCCGGGCGAGCTGGTGACCGCACTGGCCGCCGAAGAGCGCCGCACGGTGATCGCGCTGCCGGAACTGCACGCGGCGGCGGACACCGAGGCGGTGACCGAACTCGCCGTGACCTTGCTGGAGTTGCCACACGTACGGCTGTTGGTGGAGGTCCGCAGCGACAGCGCCGGAACCCTCACGGCGGCCCCGGCGGCCGTGATGGACCTCGACCAGCCGCAGTGGACGGATCCGCAGCGGTACGCGGCGTGGGCAGCGACCCGGCCCGCCGACCGTCATCAGCCGGTACCCGAAACCCTTGGCGTCGCCGTCGACTTGGACGACCCGGCGGCGGTCTGCGCCGTGGACCCCTGGCAGGTGTCCGTCGCCTACGAACGCTCCGGGGACACTCACGGAGGCCTGCGCGCGGCATGGCTGCGGGCGGGAGCCTCCCTCACCCGCGAGCAGACACCGGCGGACCGTGCCGTCGTCCTCTTGTCGGCGCTGGGCGACGACGCCGACCCGAGACTGCCGGAAGCGCTCGCCGCGCTCACCGGGGGCGCCGCATGGCAGGTGGTCTGGCGCAGGGTGCGCGGCGACGTCCGCCCGCCGTGGCCGGGACCGGCACGCGCGCTGTCATCGGGGCGCGGGCACCTCGCCGGGAAGCTGGTCGTGGCCGATCACCAGGGCACGATCCGGCTGCTGGAGGAGGCGGACGCGACGCCGGCCGGCCGGCTGCCGGAGCCGGTGGCGGGGGTACGCGCGGTGGCCGCCGTACCCGAGGGTGACGTCCTGGTCCTGGACACGGAGGGCCGGCTGCACGCCAGGCGCAGTCCGACGGCGCCGAGGGCGACGGGCTTGGCGGCACTGCTGGAGGAGGGGCCGACGCCGCTGGAACGGCTGGTGGAGGCGGCGCGGTCCCAAGTGGGCGGCTCGGCAGTGACGTTGGCGTACGCGGAGGGGCTGCTCGCGGTAGGTGACGCAACGGGCCAGGTGCTCGTGTTCCCGGAGACCGAGGGTGCGCCGGGGCCGCTGACGGCACGGCTGCACAAGGGCGAGGTGGCGGCCGTGGCGGCCCTGCGCCTTGAGGTGTCCGACGCCGCGCCGGGCATCCCCCTGATCTACAGCGGTGGTTACGACGGCACGGTGCGGGCGTGGGGCCCCGGCGCCGAGCCGCTCGCCACCCCCGTCCGGTCACGGCCGTGCCCAGTGACGGCACTGGCCGCGGCGTCCACGGATGCCGGCCCGGTGCTGGCAGTCGCCTGGGCGGACGGCCTGGTGGAACACGAGACTCTGGAGGAGGGCGGCCAGATCCGCACCTTCTGGTCCGGCGCCCCGGTGCACTCGCTGGCGCTGACCGGGGCCGGACATCTGCTGATCGGCACGGACGAGACGCTGGCCTGCCTGGTGCTCGCATGAGGTTCGCCGTCTCATCGCATGCACCCTGCGTGTCGGCCCTGTCACTTGGGCTGCATTCGCCTCTTCTCTCAAGTCCCGAGCCACTGCCCCGGCTATCCCCTCGGGTTCGTTGGGGCTGGAACAGTACGTACGCTGCGGGCGTGATCGTCCCTGATTCTTGAGCAGTCACCGGCGGACAGGGCCTAGGTCCTCCTGGCCCGCCCTCGGCGGCGAGGCCGACCCCGGACTGCCGCAGGCACTCACCGCCCTGGCCGGGACCGGCACGCGCGCTCTCGCCGGCTGCCGGAGCCGGTGCAGGGATCGCGCGCCGTGGCCGCCGCACATGACGGTGACGTACTCGGGGACGAACCCGGAATTCCCCCGCTCTACAGGGGCGGTTATGACGGCTCGGTACGGGTGCGGGACCCGGAGCGGATCCGCTCGCCTCCCCTGTTGTATCTAGGCCGTGCCCGGTGACGGCCCTGGCGGCGGCGACTGATGCTGGTGCATCTGCAGCCGGCGTGAGACCCGGTTGGTGTCGTTGTCACAGTCATGCCATAGAGGGCGGCGTCGGCCTTGCCTTCCAACTGCCCCCATCCGTTACGGTTTTTAGGCTCATACGACGATCGGAGCACGAGGGGGCGTCACGGGGGATGGGCTACACGATTCCGGGCTGGCTGGACCAGGTCCTCGACTACATAGGCATCCACTTCCCGAACGTCGACGAGGACGATTACCGTCATATGGCCACGGCGATGCGGGAGTTCGCCGACAAGTTCGAGGGGCACGGCGCGGACGCACACAAGACGGTGGAGCAGATCCTCGCCTCGTCCAAGGGCTGGGCCGTGCACTCGATGCAGACTCACTGGAACCAGGTCAAGGCCGGCCACCTGGACAAGATCCCGGAACTGGCCCGCCTGTTCGCCGACGCCCTCGACGTGGTCGCGGACGTCATCTTCGGGATGAAGACGAAGGCCGAGGCCGAACTCGCGGTCATGGCGGGCTCGGTGGGCCTGTCGGTCGGCCTGGCGTTCGTCACCGGGGGCCTGTCCGCCGTGCTCGGCGCCGCGGAGGTCACCGCCATGCGCCAGCTGGTGAAACGAATCATCGACGAGGCCGCCGACCAGATCGTGAACGAACTGATCGCCAAGGTCACCGAGCCGGTCAACGCCAAGCTGGAGGCGATGATCGAGGACGCGGTGCTGAACCTGGCGGAGGACGCCTTCTCCCTGCCGCCGGATCCGACCGGCGGGGGCGGTGGCGGCGCGGGCGGCGGCGGTAGTGACGGCGGGCACGGTCACGGCCACGGCGGCATGAAGCTGGCCTCGGCGGGAGGCAGCGGTGGCATGGAACTGGCCTCCGCGTCCGGCGGTTCGCGCGGGGGCGGCGACCTCCACATAGACCACGAGGAGTTCGAAAGCGGCGCGGGCAAGCTCTCCTTCCACGGCAGCGAACTGCACCTGAACAGCGCCGCCCCACTGGGCAGGGCCAAGGGACTGTTCGGCCGCACCAAGGGCAAGGACCCCTTCACCCAGACCTTCGACTCGATGATCCACGGCGCCCTGGAAGGCTGCGAAAAGGCCCTGGTAAAGGTCGGAAAGCATCTCACCGAGACGGTCCCGGACCGTGCACGGGCGGTGTCGCGGCTGCACAAGGGCAACGACATCGACGTCGGGAGGCGGGCCAAGCGGATCAAGACATGGAAGGACGGCGAGGACGCCGAAACGCGCACGTACCTGCTGCACGCCGACGGGTCCGTGCAGCGACTGCACGCCGACGGCGGTACGGGAGACCTCGACGACCACGACAGGAAGCGCCTCCATGGAATCGTCGGCGATGACGGCCGCTTCTACATCCCTGCGACGCCGAAACAGAAGTCAGAATTCCACGCCGAGCAAAAACATCCGGGAAGGGCGAAGTCCCAAAAGATCGACCCGTCCACCAGCGATCTCGCTCGGGCCACCCAGGCGGCTCGTGTGGCCCGCGGCGACGACGGTGGAACAAACTATGCCGCAGGCCGTTACATCGACGGGGCCGGCAGGGAATCAATCCTCGTCGGCTACAGCAATAAGAGGGGCCATTCCGAGCGCATGATAGGGTTTCCTGTCATTCACTCAAATCAGAAGCACAGACTTGAGGAAATATTTACAGAGCGGGAACCTTGCCAAAAGAACCCCGTATGTGCCCGCTGGCTAGATTACCACTTCGGTTCGGACCTGAGAGTAACCCACGCCGCAGATTACTACGACGAAAACATGAAGACCACCAACACGGAACACACTAAATATGTGAACGGTCTGAAGAAGACGCTCGGACTATAGCGCCACGCTAGGATGCACCTGTGAACTTTACCGTCAACTCCAGCGACCTGGTCAAGGCCTACGGGCTGACCAACGTGGTCTATTATCCACAATTCACGGCCGACGAATCCGTCGATTCGCGCGCCTTGTCTCTCCTCAGTTCCGTAGGACTACCGCACTCGGAAGTCTTCACATCGAAAGAGGATCCGGAGGACCCGTACGAACCGGGCTTCGACCCGCTCATCGTCGGCAGCCGCTTCGATCACTACGGCTTGTCCTGCCCGGAGGAGAGCCGGGCATGGTGGGTTCTGGGGTACCTCTTCACCTCGCTCATCGCTCTGGACCCACGGTCCGGGAAGGTGTATGCCTTCCCGGAGAGCGAAGAGCAGTACATTTTTCTGCACCGCGACGTGGAGTCCCTGCTATTTAGCCTCATCGAGTTCCGGAAGCTGGAAGTCGGTCACGAAAGCAACGTCGATCCTGCGGAACTCACCGAACGTTTCAGGCAAGTGGTCGGTGCCTTCGACCCCACGCCGTTCGCCGACGAGGAATCGCAGTGGAACCTGTCACTCGAGGAAATCGAGCACGGGATCTGGTAAGGAAGCGGTGGTGAAGAATCCACGCCCGCTCACCCGGCTGTCGCTCCCCGGCACCATCGTGAGCCCCTGGAAGCCCCGCGTCCGGGAGCAGACCGCGGCGGAGGTGATCAAGGCCCTCGCCGACCGGGACCGGCAGGAGGCAGCCGGGGACAGACTGGCCGCGCTTGGCCCATCGGTGGTACGGCTTCTGATCGGGGAGCTGACGGACACGGCATCGCCGGTACCGCCGTGGGAGATTGAATGGGTGCTGGCCAAGCGGATCGGGCCGGCTGCCTACGACCAGGTGCTGGGCGCCCTGGCCGCCGCACCGGACGAGGAGTCGCGGCGCCGCCTGAGCCGAGCGTTCTCGTCGCTCGGAACGGTCGACCGCTACATCGAGGCGCTCAGCCACCCCTCCGCGTCCGTACGCCAGTCCGCCGCCTTCGGCATCCAGTCCGCCTGCTCGGTGGCCTACGGCAGGGAGCCGAATCCCGATGTGGACTACGGCCGCGTGATCGACGCGCTGATTCCGCTGCTCGCCGACCCGGACCAGGATGTGGCCCAGCGGGTGAGATGGGTGCTGACCATGCTGGGCCCGGGCGTCGTCGGACCTCTGCGGCGCGTGCGCAGTCATGGGCCAGGACGGCTTCGGGCACGCGCGCTGTCCGTGCTCGCCGCGGTCGGCGGCGAGGAGGCGCTGTCGACGGCCGACCGCGCCGCCGTGGAGCGGCTGATCCGCATCAAGCTGCCGTACGACCAGGCCCGCCCTCTGGACACCTGCTTCACCTCCTGGATCACCGTCCCCGGCGGCGACCAGCAAGGAATCGTGGACGTGCTCGACCTCTTCGACGCGCGGCCGGCCACGTTCGCGCTGGGCCTCAGCGTCGGTGCGCACGACAGTCACGACGGCGCCGAATACGGCAGGGTCTACGTCACCCCGGAAGTCGACGGCTGGACGCTGGTACTCGGTCCCTGGTGCAATCCCGTCGACCCGGAGCGCGCGGAGGACGTGCTGCGCGTCGTCACGGAACTGAGCCGCCGCTACGGCCACGCCCAGGCGTACCACTTCGGCGAGCAGGGCGGCAGTTCGGGATGGCTCGTCGCGGAGCACGGGAACGTCGTACGTCGCTACCGCGCCTCCTGGGACGGGAACGACGCGCGGTACACGCTGGGCGAACCCCTCCCCGAGGAGCGCGCCGTCTGCATCGAGGAAGGCGTCACGCCGGTGGGCGAGGACACCGCCGCCGGCGAAGAGGACGACGAGGAGTGGGCGGATCTCGCCCCGTACCTCGCAACGGAGTTGGCACGCCGGCTGGGGGTCAGTCCCTTCGGCCTGGGCCCGGACACCACCGTGCGGGGAGCCGGGATCGTGGCCCTCACCCCGTACGCGCGGGAGCACGGACGGCCGAGCACGGGGGCGTACGCCATCTGACCGCAGTCGGTCAGCCGGAGGGTGCCTCCGCGTTCTCCGCGTCCCCCTCGTCCTCCGCGTTCTCCTCGGCCAGCTCCCGCGCGCGACGGGCCAGGGCCCGGCGTACGGCGTCCGGGGTGAGGACGCGTAGGGGCGTGCCCAGGGTGAGGAGGTAGCGGGCGAGGCCGTCCGGGTCGGGGCCGCCGATGTCGACCACGGTGGCGTCGGGGCCGTCGGGGCGGTGGGTGCCGACCGTGGGCGGGATCAGCCGCAGCGCCTCGTTCATGGGGAGGGGGAGGCGGATGGTCGCCGAGAGGGGGTAGGGGCCGTTCGCGATGTTGCGGGAGACCAGGTGGGCCGGGTCCGGTGCGTCGGTGAGGTCCGCCGGGTGGGCGGTGGGCTGGAGGCGGTCGACCCGGTCGGCGCGGAAGGTGCGCCATTGGTCGCGGCCGACGTCCCGTGCGACGAAGTACCAGCGGCGGCCCGTGTGGACGAGCCGGTACGGGTCCACGTCCCTGGTCGTGCTCCTGCCCTCCCCGTCGGTGTACGACAGCCGGGCGCGGCGGCCCTCCCGGCAGGCGACGGCCAGTTCCAGCAGCAGGCCGGGGCGCAGCTGGGGGCCGTCCGTCCCCGGGAGGCGTACGAAGGCGTCGTCCAGGTCGCCGAGGCGGTCCGCGATGTGCCGGGGCAGGACCTGCCGCAGCTTCAGCAGCGCCGAGAGGGCAGCCTGGTCCCTGCCGAGCGCGCCGCTCAACGCGGCTCCACGCAGGCCGACGGCCACGGCCAGCGCTTCCTCGTCGTCCAGGATCAGCGGCGGCACACGGGATCCGGCGCGCAGGCGGTAACCGCCCCAGGGGCCGGCCTCCGAGTCGACCGAGTAGCCGAGGTCCCGGAGCCTCGCTATGTCCCGGCGGACCGTGCGGTCGGTGACCTCCATGCGGTCGGCCAGTTCCGCGCAGGTCCAGGAGGGGCGGGAGGACAGCAGGGACAGCAGGCGCAGAAGGCGGGCGGAGGAGCTGAGCACGGCGGGAAGTCTTTCAGACGTCAGCGCACGACCAGGACCGGAACTGTCCTGGTCATGTCCTACCGTCCTCCCTATGACCACAGACACCTCGTCCGCACCAGCGTTCCGCTTCGCCGCCGTCACCTTCGACTGCGCCGATCCCGCCGAAATGGCGCGCTTCTACAGTGAGTTGCTCGGCATGTCCGTCGCCTTCTCCAGCGACGACTTCATCTTCCTCAGCAAGGAGGGTTCGACCGGCCTGGGCTTCAACCGCCTCGCCGACTACCGCCGGCCCACCTGGCCGGACCCGGCCCAGGAGAAGCAGGCGCACATCGAACTGGGCGTGGACGACCTGGACGCCGCGGAGAAGCGGTTGCTCGAACTGGGCGCGGAGAAGCCGGAGTTCCAGCCGGGTGGGGAGCGGTGGCGGGTGCTGCTGGATCCGGCCGGGCACCCGTTCTGCATCACCACGCTCGTCTGAGACCTCAGTTTCTTATGCACGCCCCTTTCAGTTCCTGATGAGCGCCCCCTGCACCGGCTCGCGACCGGGGCGGGGGCCTCTGCGGTTGCCGCGTGGGGGGCGGTGGGGCCACAGGAGGACGTACGCCGCCGAGCCCAGGCAGAACGTCAGGCGGATGAAGCCCCGGGTGGAGTCCGACGGGATCAGCAGGGCGCTGCCGTACAGGGAGATCAGCGCGATCCAGCTGACCCACGGGACCAGGCGCCGCTGGCCGATCGAGTCCCAGATCAGGGTGCCCAGCAGCACGGAGGCGTTGTAGTACGTGTACACGCTGGGGTCGAGGAGGATGCGGGCGTCGGCTGCCAGGAACACCACCGCCGGCCAGCGGCCCCGTCGTACCGCCAGGGCGCCCAGGCCCATGCCGAGGGCCATCTGGGCGGGACGGTCCCACCAGGGGGTCCGGGGGTCGTGCACGCCGAACCAGCGCAGGGCGGACGCCGGTTGGTTGGGGATCGCGAAGCGGGCCGCGTGCAGGGTTTCCAGGTGGGTCAGGTAGAAGGGCAGCCAGGCCACCGCCACCAGGCCGAACGTCCAGGCCGCGGCGCGCAGGCGGGCCGGGCGGGGCAGGGCGAGCAGCAGCGGCAGGAAGCCCACGGCCCAGGGTTTGGAGTCGACCGCGAGGGCCAGGAGGACGCCCACCGCCGTGGCGTTGCCCCGGACCAGTGCGCGGACGGCGAGCGTGGTGAAGAACAGGGCGAGGACGTCGTCGAGGTGGGCGAAGCGGACCGCGACCTCGACCCACATGGGGATGAAGGCGGCGCCGGCGACCAGGACGCGTTGCTGGAGGCGTTTGTGGTTGACGCCGGTGCCGAGGTAGTGGTCGGCGGCGGCGCGGCCGACCAGGACGAGCATGTACAGGCCGAGTCCGGACATGAACGCGTCGGCGAGTTTCTCGCCCAGGCCGGCGGGGAACGGCGCGAAGAGCCCGGCGACCAGGAAGCTGACGGGGCCGATCTGCAGCTCGGGATGGTTGGCGTAGAGGGCGAGCCCGCCGCCGTTCGCCTGGCCGAAGAGCAGTTGCTCACCCTCGCGCAGATAGTGCCAGGACACGGCCGCGTGGCGCTCGGCCACCGCGAACCAGACGGTCGTCCACAAGGTGAGCAGCACGATGTGCCACCGCACCCGGTAACGCCCGATCCGCACGTTCCTCCGTCCTTCCCGTCACGCCGGTCACCGTGTCCCGCCCATCACAACACCACCCGGTAAGAGCGGGTTCGGGCGTCCTGGGTTCCTCGGGCGCGGTCGGCCAACGGCGTTGTCAGTGGCGGCCTTTACAGTCACGGGTATGGCGACTCTTCCCAATCCGCTGCCCAGGCTGGCCACCGACCCCAGCGGTCGTTCCCTGGGGCTGCGGCTCCCTCCCGGCCGGCTGGTCGACCTGGCGTACGACGGCCCCTGGCACGAACCGCTGCTGTGGCACGCGGAGAAACCCGCCGCGCCGGGCACGTGGAAGGCGCTGGGCGCGCCCGCGGCGCAGGCCGGTCTGCTGCCGGTGCTCATAGACCTGGCCGCGACCCGGGGCGCGCTGGAGGACTGGGTGCTGCTGCCCGGCGAGACGTCGTATCCGGGGGACCACGACGCCGAGGACGTCCTGGCGGAGTACTGGCAGGAGGAGACGGAGGACGGCGAACTCACCGAGGAGATCGAGCCGTTCGGGGACACCTGGCCCGGTCTCGCGCCGGCCGGGTCGCTGGCCGCGGACCCGGACACCCGCGCCGCGCAGATCGCCGACGGGCTGGAGGGCGGCCGGGGCGCGGCGATCGAGGAGGCGCACCTCGCCCTGGTCCCGGCGCGCCGGTCCGCCGACATCCCGGCGGCGATCGGCTGGACGGGCCCGGTGAACTACGAGAGCGACGTGGCCCGGATCTGCGCGGTGCTGCGTTCCTGGGAGGACCGCTTCGGCATACGGGTGGTGGCCCTCGGCCTGGACACCCTCGTCGTCTCCGTGGCGGCTCCGCCGGCCACCCAGGAGGACGCCGAGGTGCTGGCGGCGGAGCACTTCGCGTTCTGCCCGGACAACGTGCTCCAGGGCGAGGAGACCACCGTGCGCACGTATGCGAAGGGGCTGGTCGGCCGGCCCGTCTGGACCTTCTGGTGGGACTGAGCCGGCACGTCCGTCAGCTCCGCAGGGCCCGCTGCAGCCTGCGCAGGCCCTCCGCGATCTCCTGCGGCGTCTGGGTGACGAAGCACAGGCGCAGGGTGGAGGGGTCGGGGGTGCCGGCGTAGAAGGGCGCGCCGGGGACGTAGGCCACGTTCTGCTCGACCGCGCGGGGCAGCAGGGCGAGGGTGTCGTACGACTCGGGCAGGCGCGCCCAGAGGAACATGCCGCCCTCGGGCCTGCCCCACTGCGAGCCGGGCGGGAGGGCGTCCGGCAGGCCGGCGAGCATGGCGTCCCGGCGTTCGCCGTACACGGCGCGCACCCGCTTCACATGGGCGTCCAGGACGTCCAGGTAGCGGGCGGCGGCGAGCTGGTTGAGCGTCGGGGTGTGCAGGTCCGCGGCCTGCTTGGCCACCGCGCAGGCGCGGCGCAGTTCGGCGGGCGCGCGCAGCCAGCCGAGGCGCAGGCCGGGGGCCATGACCTTGGAGAGGGAGCCGAGGAGCACCGTGCGGTCCTCGGCGCCGGGGAGGGAGGCGATCCAGGGGACGGGCTCGCCGTCGTAGCGGAGTTCGCCGTAGGGGTCGTCCTCGACGATCCACACGCCCTCGCGGGCGGCCACGGCGGCGATCTCGGTGCGGCGCGGCGCGGGCATGGTACGGCCGGTGGGGTTCTGGAAGGTAGGGACGAGGTAGAGCAGCTTGGGGCGTTCGCGGCGGATCGCCTGTTCCAGGGCGGCCGGGTCCACGCCGTCCGCGTCGCCGGGCACGGGCACGAGGCGCGCGCCGGCGAGGCCGAAGACCTGAAGTGCCGCCAGGTAGCAGGGGCTTTCGACGAGGACGGTGTCGCCGGGTTCGAGCAGGGCGGTCGCCAGGAGGGACAGGGCCTGCTGGGAGCCGGTGGTGACGAGGAGGTCGTCGGCGGTGGTGGGCAGGCCCCGGGCGGTGGCCCGCGCGGCCAGGGCGGCTCGGAGCGTCGGCTCGCCCTCGGTGGTGGAGTACTGCAGCGCCTGCGCCGGGGTCCGCGCGAGGGCAGCCTCGAACGCCGCGGCTATGCCGTCCTTGTCGAACAGCTCCGGCGCCGGGAGCCCGCCCGCGAAGTTGATCATCTCGGGGCGTGCGGTGACCGCGAGGATGTCCCGCACCGGTGAGCCGCCCACGCTACGGGCGCGCGCGGCGAGCGGCGGGACGGGGGCGCGGCTCGGCTCCGCCGGTGCCGGCGCAGGCTCGGCAGCGGTCCCGGCGAGACCGGGGGCCACGGGTTCGGTGACGGTCGCGGCGGCGCTCGGGGCCGCCGGCTCGGCGACGGTGGCGCCGGGCCCCTGGGCGGTGGGGCCGGAACTCGGCTCGGTGGTGCCGGGCCCGTGAGCGGTGCCGCCGGGACTCGGGTCGGTGATGTCAGGCCCCTGAGCGGTGGCACCGGAACTCGGCTCGCTGACGCCAGACCACTGAGCGGTGGCACCGGAACTCGGCTCGCTGACGCCAGACCACTGGGCGGTGGCGCCGGAACTCGGCTCGCTGACGCCAGACCACTGAGCGGCGGTGCCGGAACTCGGCTCGGTGGTGCCGGGTCTCGGGGCGGCGGGTTCGGTGACGGTCACGGCGCGTGGCTCCTTCGGCTCCGGGGCGGTGTCTCCACCACCCCGGAGCCTACGGATCAAGGTGCCGTGTACACCGTTCGTTCCGCGATCCGGACCGCACGGCCGCCGGGCGTTACGCGAACGCCGGGGTCTCCTTGGGGTTCGGGCCGTACTGGTTGGCGCCCGCCTGGCTGTCCGAGCAGAAGAAGACCAGCAGGGTGATGGGGCCGGCGAGCGGGACGACCGCGAACAGCAGCCACCAGCCCGAGCGTCCGGTGTCGTGCAGGCGGCGCACGGCGACGCCCCAGGCCGGCAGCAGGAAGGCGAGGTAGATGATGCCGAAGAGGGCGAAGAGGGCCGACGCGTGGGTCGCGGCCGCGATGCCTCCGACCACGGCGTAGATGATGTAAGCGAACAGGAAGAACAGCCAGTACTCCTTGCGGCGCGCGCGCCCGCTGAAGACCGCGTACTTCTTGAGCGCGGCGAGGAACCAGCTCATGACAACCCCCCTGGGATCGACGTTCAGACCGTCCGGGATCCGATCCGGCCAGCGCAGAGGGTAGAGGTTCGGCGCGACCCCGTCATGCGCGTCAGGGCGCCCAGGTCAGCGTCCCGGCCCGGCTGCTGAGCCCGAATCACCCTGCCTCAAACATCGGTTTCCGGACAGATCCCCCCGTGGGCACGGGCCGTTTCCCCTACGGCGGCGGGCCGTTGGGGGCGGCGAGTTCGTTCCGTTACCCAACCGACGGTCAACCGAGGCCGTTCCGCCGCCACTTCGGTACCGGAACGACCTCCTCCTGTGTCCGTCAGCGCAGCTTCTGCGCCGCCTCGACAGCCCAGTACGTGAGGATGTTCCTCGCGCCGGCCCGCTTGATGCCGGTCAGGGTTTCGAGGATGGCGCGGTCGCGGTCGAGCCAGCCCTTCTCGGCGGCGGCCTCGATCATCGCGTACTCGCCGGAGATCTGGTAGGCGGCGACGGGGACGTCCACGGCGTCCGCGACCCGCGCGAGGATGTCGAGGTACGGCCCGGCCGGCTTGACCATGACCATGTCCGCGCCCTCGGCCAGGTCCAGCTCCAGCTCCCGCAGGGACTCGCGCCAGTTGGCCGGGTCCTGCTGGTAGGTCTTGCGGTCGCCCTGGAGCGAGGAGGCGACGGCCTCGCGGAAGGGGCCGTAGAAGGCGGACGAGTACTTGGCGGTGTAGGCGAGGATCGCCACGTCCTCGCGGCCGATCTGGTCGAGCGCGTCGCGGACGACACCGATCTGGCCGTCCATCATCCCGCTGGGCCCGACGACATGGGCGCCGGCGTCGGCCTGCACCTGGGCCATCTCGGCATACCGCTCGAGGGTCGCGTCGTTGTCGACCCGGCCCTCGGCGTCCAGCACCCCGCAGTGCCCGTGGTCGGTGAACTCGTCCAGGCACAGGTCGGACATGACGAGCAGGTCGTCGCCCACCTCGGCGCGCACGTCGCGCAGCGCGACCTGGAGGATCCCGTCCGGGTCCGTGCCGGCCGTGCCCCGCGCGTCCTTCTTGGCCTCCTCCGGCACGCCGAACAGCATGATCCCGGAGACCCCGGCCTGCACGGCCTCCAGCGCGGCCTTCTTCAGGCTGTCGCGGGTGTGCTGGACGACACCGGGCATGGCGGCGATCGGCACGGGCTCGCTCACGCCCTCCCGGATGAACGCCGGGAGGATGAAGTCGGCCGGGTGCAGTCGCGTCTCGGCGACCATGCGGCGCATGACGGGCGACGTACGCAGCCGCCGGGGACGCGTACCGGGGAAGGATCCGTACTTCGTCATGCCTTCTACGCTACGCCCGCCCGGCCCGCGCCTTTGCCGACGCGATGTCGGTCCGGGCGGCGACTCATAGGCGGCCCACAGGCGCCCCACAGCGAGCCCATTCACGGGCAAACCGGCGCCGCCATACGAAGTCTTTGCGCTCCCCTGGGCATCCCTGGAACCCACGGCCTCCCCAGCGTTCTACGCGCGTGGTGTCATGCACGCGCCACCCCCTCCCCGTGCGCTCACCCAGGAGTCACGCATGCTGCGGAAGGTCCTCACCCGCGCGGCCGTCGCCGTCACCGCCGGCGCCGCCGTCGTCGCCACCGCCGTCCCCGCGAACGCCGCCAGCTACTCGGCGTTCGCCTTCTCCCGGAGCGGCAGTCAGCCCACGATCTACGACTTCGTCAACTCGGCCACCAGCACGCTCGACATGACCATGTACGAGCTGGAGGACACCACGGCCGTCAACGACCTCATAGCCCTGAAGAACAAGGGCGTCACGGTCCGCGTCATCCTCGACCGCCAGCACCAGTCGGCCAACAACTCCGCCTACACGTCCCTGAAGAACGCGGGCGTGGGCGTGGTCTGGTCCTCCTCCGCCTACGTCTACACCCACCAGAAGACGATCACGGTCGACGGCGTCAAGTCGCTGATCATGACCGGGAACCTGACCTCGCAGTACTACACGACCAGCCGCGACTACGGCGTCTTCACCGACGACACCCGTGACGTCGCCGCCATCGAGAAGGTCTTCAACGCGGACTACACGGCGACGTCGATCACCCCGACCGACGGCGACCACCTGCTGTGGTCCCCCACCGACTCCCGCAACCGCCTGGTGTCCTTCATCAACTCCGCCACCAAGAGCCTGGACGTGGAGGAGCTGGAGTTCAGCGACAGCACGGTGGTCAACGCGATCGCGGCCCGCGCCAAGGCCGGCGTGAAGGTCCGCGTGGTCCTGGAGGACCCCTCCAGCTACTCCAGCGAGGTCTCCGCCATCAAGGCCGCCGGCGGCACGGTCGTCGGCTACTCCGACCCCAACGGCTTCTACATCCACGCCAAGGCCATGGTCGCCGACTACGGCCTGAGCACCCAGGAGGTCGAGGCGGGCTCCATGAACATCAGCAGCAACTCCCTGAGCAACAACCGCGAGCTGGGCATCATCCTCACCGGCACGGGCGTGGCCGAACCGGTGGCACAGACGGTCGAGACGACGTTCAACAGCGACTACGCGGGCGGAACGGCGGCGTAGCCCCCTCAGCGGCACCCACCGATCGGCCCGGGTGGCACGGCTTCGACCGCCCCACCCGGGCCGATCGTTTTCCGTCTCACCCAAGAGCGCTTTGTCCAGGCGGTTTACATACGGTGCGCGCAGCCCTACTCTCCCGCTCAATGGGAGCGCTCCCACGACCCAAAGACCACCGTCCTGTACGTCCATCTGCGAAGGGTCACTCCCCCCATGATCAGACGCAGCAGAACGTCGGCGCTGCTCGCGGCAGTCGCCACCATGCTCTCCGCGTTAGGGCTGGTCATCTACGGCACGGGATCCGCGTCGGCCCACGGCGTCGCCATGTTCCCGGGCTCGCGCACCTACCTCTGCTACAAGGACGCGATCACGAGCACCGGCGCGGTCGATCCGACCAACCCGGCCTGTGCGGCGGCCATCGCACAGAGCGGTGCGACCTCCCTCTACAACTGGTTCGCGGTGCTGGACTCCAACGCCGCCGGTCGCGGCGCGGGTTACGTCCCGGACGGCACCATCTGCAGCGCCGGCAACAAGTCGCCGTACGACTTCAGCGGTTACAACCTCGCGCGCGACGACTGGCCGAAGACGCATCTGACCTCGGGGTCCACGATCCAGCTGCAGTACAGCAACTGGGCCGCGCACCCGGGTGACTTCCGCGTCTACATCACCAAGCAGGGCTGGTCCCCCACCACCCCGCTCGCCTGGTCGGACCTGCAACTGCTCTCGACGGTCACCAACCCGCCCGCGTCCGGCTCGCCGGGCACGGACGGCGGTCACTACTACTGGGACCAGGCGCTGCCCTCCGGCCGGTCGGGCGATGCGCTGCTCTTCATCCAGTGGGTGCGGTCGGACAGCAACGAGAACTTCTTCTCCTGCTCCGACATCGTCTTCGACGGCGGCCACGGCGAGGTGACGGGCATCCGCGGCAGCGGCGACACGACCCCGCCCCCGGACGGCGGCGGTACGACCACACCGCCCCCGGACGACGGCAACGGTTCCTGCATGGCCACGTACAGCGTGGACAGCTCCTGGAGCGGCGGTTTCCAGGCGACGGTCACGCTCATGAACCACGGCAGCTCGCCCCTGAACGGCTGGCACGTCGGCTGGACCCCGGCCAGCGGCACCACCATCAGCAACGTGTGGAACGGTGTCCTGTCCAAGGGCACGAACGGGGCGGTGACGGTCACCAACGCCGACTACAACCGCACCATCCCGGCGGACGGCAGCACGACGTTCGGCTTCGTCGCGACGTCGTCCGGCAACAACCTCCCGTCGGGCTCCCTGACCTGCACGAGCCCGTAGCACCGCCCTGACGCGGCGGTACGGGTACTCCGTCGTGGAACGCGGGATGCCAAAAACGCCGAGCGTCCCGCACCACGCGCGGTGGTGCGGGACGCAGGGTGGCGTCCGTGGGTCAGGTCGTCGACCGCCGCCTACGCGCCCCCGGCCGACGCTCGCTCGGCCGCGTCACCGGATCCCCCGCCTCCAGGGCGGCAGCCCTGCGCTTCATGCCGAAGTCGGCCAGGGCCTCCGCCAGCTTGTGGACCGACGGCTCCGGAGCCATCACATCCACCCGCAGGCCGTGTTCCTCGGCCGTCTTGGCCGTGGCCGGGCCGATGCAGGCGATGACCGTCACGTTGTGCGGCTTGCCCGCGATGCCGACCAGGTTGCGGACCGTCGACGACGACGTGAAGAGGACCGCGTCGAAGCCGCCGCCCTTGATGGCCTCGCGGGTCTCGGCCGGCGGAGGCGAGGCGCGGACCGTCCGGTAGGCGGTCACGTCGTCGACCTCCCAGCCCAGCTCGATCAGGCCGGCGACCAGGGTCTCCGTGGCGATGTCGGCGCGAGGGAGGAACACGCGGTCGATCGGGTCGAACACCGGGTCGTACGGCGGCCAGTCCTCCAGCAGGCCCGCCGCCGACTGTTCGCCGCTCGGCACCAGGTCCGGCTTCACGCCGAAGGCGACGAGGGCCTTCGCCGTCTGCTCGCCCACCGCAGCCACCTTGATACCCGCAAAAGCCCGAGCGTCAAGGCCGTACTCCTCGAACTTCTCCCGTACCGCCTTCACCGCGTTGACCGATGTGAAGGCGATCCACTCGTAGCGGCCGGTGACCAGGCCCTTGACCGCGCGCTCCATCTGCTGCGGGGTGCGCGGGGGCTCCACCGCGATGGTCGGGACCTCGTGCGGCACCGCGCCGTAGGACCGCAGCTGGTCGGAGAGCGAGGCCGCCTGCTCCTTCGTGCGCGGCACGAGCACCTTCCAGCCGAACAGCGGCTTGGACTCGAACCACGACAGCTGGTCGCGCCGGGCGGCGACGCTGCGCTCGCCGACCACGGCTATCACCGGCCGGCCGCCGTCCGGGGACGGCAGGACCTTGGCCTGCTTCAGGGTCTGCGCGATCGTGCCGAGGGTCGCCGTCCAGGTGCGCTGGCGGGTGGTCGTACCGGCGACGGTGACCGTCAGGGGGGTGTCGGGCTTGCGGCCCGCCGAGACCAGTTCGCCCGCCGCCGCGGCCACCGAGTCCAAGGTCGTGGAGACGACGACCGTGCCGTCGGAGGCGCCGACCTCGGTCCAGCAGCGGTCGGAGGCCGTACGGGCGTCCACGAACCGGACGTCCGCGCCCTCGGCGTCCCGCAGCGGCACACCGGCGTACGCGGGCACACCGACCACCGCCGCGACGCCCGGGACCACCTCGAAGGGGACCCCGGCGGCGGCGCAGGCGAGCATTTCCTCGGCCGCGTACGTATCAAGACCCGGGTCCCCGGACACCGCACGCACGACCCGCCTGCCGCCCCGCGCGGCCTCCATGACAAGATGAGCGGCATCCCGGGCAGCAGCAGCCGGGACAGCGGCGGGTGTTGACGTGCCGTCAACGACCGTCAGCTGGGGCGTGCCCGTGCCCGGCGGCGAGACCGAAGAGGGGTCGGCGTCCGTCTGGACCACGGAGACGCCCTGTCGGGCGTGCGTCCGGATCACGTCGAGCACCTCGTGCTCGGCGATCAGGACGTCCGCGTGCGACAGCGCCTCCACGGCGCGCAGAGTCAGCAGTCCCGGATCTCCGGGTCCGGCACCGAGGAAGGTGACGTGCCCGTGTTCCGGACCGGCGGCAGGAAGGGCGGTGGGGCTCAATGTGCTCGCTCCCCCATCAGACCGGCCGCGCCCTGGGCGAGCATCTCGGTGGCGAGGTCGCGACCGAGTGCCAGCGCCTGGTCGTGCGTCTGGGGCACGGGACCGGTGGTGGACAGCTGCACCATGCGGGTGCCGTCGGTGGTGCCGACGACGCCGCGCAGGCGCATTTCCTTGACAATCTGCCCGTCGGCCAGAAGGTCGGCGAGCGCGCCCACGGGGGCGCTGCAACCGGCCTCCAGGGCGGCGAGCAGTGACCGTTCGGCGGTGACGGCGGCCCGCGTGAACGGGTCGTCGAGTTCGCCGAGTGCGGCGATCAGGTCCGCGTCGTCCGCGGCGCACTCGATCGCCAGGGCCCCCTGGCCGGGGGCGGGCAGAACCGTGTCGACCGACAGGAAGTCGGTCACCTCGTCGATCCGGCCGATCCGGTTCAGGCCGGCGGCCGCCAGTACGACGGCGTCGAGTTCGCCGTCGCGGACGTACCGGATGCGGGTGTCGACGTTGCCGCGTATCGGGACCGTCTGTATGTCGAGCGCGTGCGCGCGGGCGTACGCGTTCAGCTGCGCCATGCGGCGCGGCGCACCGGTGCCGATGCGCGCCCCGCGCGGCAGGTCCGCGAACTTCAGCGCGTCGCGCGCGACGATCACGTCCCGGGGGTCCTCGCGCACCGGTACGGCGGCCAGGACCAGCTCCTCGGGCTGCGCCGTCGGGAGGTCCTTGAGCGAATGAACCGCGAAGTCGACCTCGCCCTTGACCAGCGCGTCGCGCAGCGCCGTGACGAACACGCCCGTGCCGCCGATCTGCGCCAGCGCCTCGCGGGAGACGTCGCCGTACGTGGTGATCTCGACCAGCTCCACGGGCCGACCGGTCACCCGGCGGACGGCCTCCGCCACCTGGCCGGACTGGGCCATGGCGAGCTTGCTGCGCCTGGTCCCCAGCCTCAGTGCCTTCTCAGTCATGCCGGTCGGTCCTTCTTGTCTGTGCTGTCCCCGGCCCGGGAGACGGCGGCGACCGTCTCGGGGTCGAGGTCGAACAGGGTGCGCAGCGCGTCCGCGTACCCGGCGCCGCCGGGCTCGGCCGCGAGCTGCTTGACCCGGACGGTCGGCGCGTGCAGCAGCTTGTCGACGACCCGGTGCACGGCTTGGCGGATCTCGCCGCGCTGGCGTTCGTCCAGGTCGGGCAGGCGGCCGTCGAGCCGCGCGATCTCACTGGCGACGACGTCGGCGGCCATGGTGCGCAGCGCGACCACGGTCGGCGTGATGTGCGCCGCCCGCTGTGCCGCGCCGAAGGCCGCGACCTCGTCGGAGACGATACGCCGGACCTGGTCGACGTCGGCAGCCATCGGAGCGTCGGCGGAGGCTTCCGCCAGCGACTCGATGTCCACCAGCCGCACCCCGGCCAGCCGGTGCACGGCCGCGTCGATGTCGCGGGGCATGGCCAGGTCGAGGAGGAAGAAGAAGGGCGCCGGGCGTTCGGCCGGCGGCTCCGGCCTGCGCCGCTCGGGGATCCGGCCCACGGTGGCGGCGGTCGCGGCGAGCGCGGCGATCAGCTCGGCGTCGGCCTCGGGGCTGCGGCGGCCGGTGCGGTCGATCGTTCCTGCCGCGCGCTCTCGGCTTCGCTCGAGGCGGGAGGTGCCCCCGCCGGCCCAGGCCGCGTGCTGCTCGAGGGTGGCCGCGTCCATGCCGGCGACGGCGGCCTCGCCCATGACGGAGAAGCCGGGCTGTACGGCGGCCAGGTCCAGCGGGCAGTTCTCGTCGGCGCCGGTGGCGGGCGGCAGCGGAGCCTTGGTGGCCACCGTGGTGTCGGCGACGGCGGGCTGTCCGGTGCGGCCCTCGACGGCGTGGGCGACCGCCTCCGCCGTGAGCACCAGGCCGGTCGCCCCGGTACAGGAGACGACGACGTCGGCACGTGTCAGCTCGTCCGGCACGGCGTTCATCCGTACCGCGCGGGCGGTCACCGCGTTGTCGTCGGCCTCGGCCAGTATCAGTGCGAGCCGCTCGGCGCGCTCGAAGGTGCGGTTGGCGACGACGACCTCGGCGACCCCGGCCCGCGCGAGCGTGGCGGCGGCCAGCGAGGACATCGATCCGGCGCCGATGACCAGCGCCCTGCGGCCCTTCGCCCAGGCCGGCACGTCGCCGCCGGCGGCCAGCTGCTCCAGGCCGAAGGTGACCAGGGACTGGCCGGCGCGGTCGATGCCGGTCTCGGAGTGGGCGCGCTTGCCGACCCTGAGGGCCTGCTGGAACAGGTCGTTCAGCAGCTTGCCGGCGGTGTGCAGCTCCTGGGCGGTGGCCAGGGAGTCCTTGATCTGGCCGAGGATCTGCCCCTCGCCGACGACCATCGAGTCCAGGCCGCAGGCCACCGAGAACAGGTGGTGGACGGCGCGGTCCTCGTAGTGCACGTAGAGATAGGGGCTCAGCTCGTCCAGGCCGACCCCGCTGTGCCGGGCGAGCAGCGTGGACAGCTCGGCGACACCGGCGTGGAACTTGTCCACGTCGGCGTACAGCTCGATGCGGTTGCAGGTGGCGAGCACCGCGGCCTCGGTGGCCGGCTCGGCGGCGACCGTGTCCTGCAGCAGCTTGATCTGGGCGTCCGAGCTCAGCGCGGCCCGCTCCAGCACGCTGACCGGCGCGCTGCGGTGGCTCAGTCCGACGACGAGGAGACTCATGCCGGCATCACGGCGGGCACGTCCCCGTCGGGTCCCTGGTCGGTGGAAGCGTCACGGGCGGTGGCGGGCAGCGAGCCGACGTCACCGGCCGCGGTCTCCTCGCCGGCCTTGCGCTGCTCGTGGAAGGCGAGGATCTGCAGTTCGATCGACAGGTCGACCTTGCGCACGTCGACGCCGTCCGGGACGGCCAGCACGGTCGGCGCGAAGTTCAGGATGGAGGTGACCCCGGCGGCCACGAGCCGGTCGCAGACCTGCTGGGCGACGCCGGCGGGGGTGGCGATGACGCCGATGGAGACCCCGTTGTCCTTGACGATCTTCTCGAGGTCGTCGGAGTGCTGCACGGGGATGCCCGCGACCGGCTTGCCGGTCAGGGCGGGGTCGGCGTCGATGAGCGCGGCGACCCGGAAGCCCCGGGAGGCGAAACCGCCGTAGCCGGCGAGGGCGGCGCCGAGGTTGCCGATACCGACGATGACGACCGGCCAGTCCTGGGTCAGGCCGAGTTCGCGGGAGATCTGGTAGACGAGATACTCCACGTCGTAGCCGACACCGCGCGTTCCGTACGACCCGAGGTAGGAGAAGTCCTTGCGCAGCTTGGCGGAGTTGACTCCCGCCGCCGCGGCCAGCTCCTCGGAGGAGACCGTGGGGACCGAGCGCTCCGACAGCGCGGTGAGGGCTCGGAGGTACAGCGGAAGCCGGGCGACGGTGGCCTCGGGAATCCCTCGGCTGCGGGTCGCCGGTCGGTGTGTTCGGCCAGTTGCCACGGTGCTCCTGCGGGTAGAGCGGGGCTGCAGGCGGTCATACGTCCCCAGACCGCCCCGTCGACAGCAGGCTATGTCTTTGTGAACGCGTGCACAAAGATGGTGTCCGATTTGCCCGGCAGAAGTGACCGGGGTCACGCGCCTTTCGCGCCCTTGGCCGGAACCGGTGCATACACACCGGCGTCCCTTCGTTACTGGGGGCAAAACCGCACACTCTCCTCACGAATCCCGCCCCCGAGATCAGACTGCCGTTGATCCTAAGCGACTTTCCCGCTTCTTTGGACTAGTCGGTCAGTGCGCGGCGCAGCCGTTCCTCGTTCACGCGCCAGAACGTGTGCTGTTCGCCGTCGACCAGGACGACCGGGATCTGCTCCCAGTACTGGTCGTGCAGCGCCCGGTCCTCGGTGATGTCCTTGCCCTCCCAGGGCACCCCGAGTTCCCCGCACACCTTCTCGATCACCGCCTGCGCGTCGTCGCACAGGTGGCAGCCGGGCTTGCGGATCAGGGTGACGAGCCGGTCACGGGGGTCGGCGGGGTCGGCCTTGCGCCGGAAAAGAGGACTCATACCGGCCATTCTCGCT
This sequence comes from Streptomyces sp. NPDC007189, assembly GCF_040703635.1. Taxonomy (NCBI): domain Bacteria; kingdom Bacillati; phylum Actinomycetota; class Actinomycetes; order Kitasatosporales; family Streptomycetaceae; genus Streptomyces; species Streptomyces sp. NPDC007189. Next base: position 11,526 of record NZ_JBEYEY010000021.1, on the reverse strand, counting down.
CGCGCCGTGCTCACTTCGGACCGGCTCTTTAACGGCTCGGTCGCGGAGAGTTCACACACACCCAACCTGTCCACCGGCGGAACGGCCGAACGAACTGGCTATGCTCACGCCATGGCCGCTCTCGGATGGCTCACTCCCCGTAGGCGCTCCGCCACGGCGCGCAGCGTGTTGGCAGGCGAGGCCTCGGCGGAGGCTGCCCGCAAGTCCTCGCAGGAAGCCCCGCCGCAGCAGACGGAGCCGGAGTTCCCGGTGATCGGCGACGACAAGGCGGCCGCCTTCTTCGACCTCGACAACACCGTCATGCAGGGTGCCGCGCTGTTCCACTTCGGGCGGGGCCTGTACAAGCGGAAGTTCTTCGAGACGCGCGACCTCGCCAAGTTCGCCTGGCAGCAGGCCTGGTTCCGGCTGGCCGGCGTCGAGGACCCCGAGCACATGCAGGACGCCCGCGACTCCGCGCTGTCCATCGTCAAGGGTCACCGGGTCGCCGAGCTGGAGTCGATCGGCGAGGAGATCTACGACGAGTACATGGCCGACCGCATCTGGCCCGGCACCCGCGCCCTGGCCCAGGCCCACCTGGACGCCGGGCAGAAGGTGTGGCTGGTGACGGCGGCACCGGTGGAGATCGCCCAGGTGATCGCCCGCCGCCTGGGTCTGACCGGCGCGCTGGGCACGGTGGCGGAGTCCGTCGACGGCGTCTACACGGGCCGGCTGGTGGGCGAACCCCTGCACGGGCCGGCGAAGGCGGAGGCGGTGCGCGCCCTGGCCGCGGCCGAGGGGCTCGACCTCTCCCGCTGCGCCGCCTACAGCGACAGCCACAACGACATCCCGATGCTCTCCCTCGTCGGCCACCCCTACGCCATCAACCCCGACGCCAAGCTGCGCAAACACGCCCGCGAGAAGGACTGGCGCCTGCGGGACTACCGCACCGGGCGCAAGGCGGCGAAGGTGGGGATCCCGGCCGCGGCGGGCGTCGGCGCGGTGGCCGGTGGCACCGCGGCGGCGATCGCCTTGAGCCGACGGCGCCGATAACGCCTCCTGCGCGAGCGCACGCAGCCCGGCTCGGGCACCGCGCCCGGATTATGCCGCGGCCACATCAACACGCCCTGTACCTCGCCGAAACCGGCTGAATAACGGTCAGGAACCGATCACTCTTCGGCACTTGATGCGGCGTCAATCGATAACAGAAGCGACGCAATCGATGATTTGAGCAACTCGGTGTAGCAGGGCCTGTACGAAGCGTTATTCTCCTCAGACGCAAACCGGTACCCCTCCGTCGCTACGACGGGTGAACGGTCCCGCACTGCACGTGATGGAAGCTCTGCCTCTGGGAGTCCCGTGTACCCACACGTCGGGGTTGACGCCTCGGGCCTGGCTACGCTGCGCGCAACGGTCGCAACGATCAAAGAGACGCTGCGCGGCCTCGTCCCCACCGCGTACGCCGTCCCCGCCTTCGCCGCCGCGCCCGTCGGCCCGTGCTACGCACTGGCCGAGGGCAGCGCCGCCGTGGGCAGACGAGGCCGCTCGGCCGGCACCGGCGCCGGTGCCGCCACCGCCCGCCGTCCGGCCGCGGACAGCGACAGCGCCCGGATGATGGACCTGGTCGAGCGCGCCCAGGCCGGCGAGGCCGAGGCCTTCGGCCGGCTGTACGACCAGTACAGCGACACGGTGTACCGGTACATCTACTACCGCGTCGGCGGCCGGGCCACCGCCGAGGACCTCACCAGCGAGACCTTTCTGCGCGCCCTGCGCCGGATCGGCACCTTCACCTGGCAGGGCCGCGACTTCGGGGCCTGGCTGGTGACCATCGCCCGGAACCTGGTCGCCGACCACTTCAAGTCCAGCCGCTTCCGCCTGGAGGTCACCACCGGCGAGATGCTCGACGCCAACGAGGTCGAGCGCTCCCCGGAGGACTCCGTCCTGGAGTCCCTGTCGAACGCCGCGCTGCTGGACGCCGTACGCCGGCTCAACCCGCAGCAGCAGGAGTGCGTGACCCTCCGCTTCCTCCAGGGCCTCTCGGTCGCCGAGACCGCCCGTGTCATGGGCAAGAACGAGGGCGCCATCAAGACGCTCCAGTACCGCGCCGTGCGCACCCTCGCCCGGCTCCTTCCGGACGACGCCCGCTGACCGTCCGCCACCCTGAGCGATTCTCAACTCACGCTGTGTGAAAGAGTGTTGCCATTTCGATCCGGGCGCCCGGCATCCGTAACCGAAGTGCCGCGCCAGTCGTTGTGCGGGATACAGGCTCCCTGTGGTCACGTTCTGGCCGACCTGATCGCTCGATCGTGTGCAAGTGGTCGCGGGCGTGCAACCCTCAGGACCCCCTGGGGAGTCGACCGTCATGACGAGAGGAGGTGCCGCCAGTGATCGCGAACGTATCGGCGCACCGGCGGGCGAACGCCTTCGCCCAGGCCCTGGAGGAGCAGTCCGACCGGGATACGGCGGCCGAGCAGTCCGTAAGCCCGGCGGGTTCTCCGCCGACCGCCGAGGAACAGCCGGAGCAGGGCGAGCTGCTGGCCCTCGCCACAGGCCTCGGCTCGCTGCCCAAGCCGCAGCTCGATCCCGAGGTCAAGGTCGTGCAGCGCGCGCAGCTGGTGGCCGCGATGGAGGCCATGCTCCAGGAAGGCACGGGGGCGGACGCGTCGGTACCCGAACAGCGGTCGCGCAGCCGGGGCGCACACCGGGCGACGTCGCTGGGCAAGCTCCGCCCGCGCTCGCGGCTGACCAAGGGCCTCGCCGCCGGCGGGCTCAGCGTCGGGGTGGCCGCGGGAGCCTTCGGCGGAGTCGCCGCCGCCAGTTCGGACGCCCTGCCCGGTGACTCCCTCTACGGCCTCAAACGCGGCATCGAGGACTTCAAGCTCGACTATCTGACCGACGGCGACGACGCCCGCGGCCAGACCTACCTCGACCAGGCCTCCACCCGGCTGAACGAGGCCCGCCGGCTGCTGGAGCGCGGCCGCGGCGGCCAGCTCGACCACGAGTCCATCGGCGAGATCCGCCGCACGCTCTCCGGCATGCAGCACGACGTCACCGAGGGCCACCGCCTGCTCCACGAGGCCTACGAGGCCGACCCCGACTCCCTCGGCCCGATCCAGGCGCTGTCCACGTTCTCCCGCTCCCACCGCCAGGCCTGGAGCGCGCTCAGCGACCGGCTGCCGGTGCAGCTCGGGGACGTCAAAAGCCAGGTGTCGTCGGTGTTCGACGCCATAGACCAGGAGGTCGCCCCGCTGCAGTCGCTGCTGCCGCAGCCGCCCGCCCAGGGCGACGACAAGCAGCCGGGCTCCGGTCCGGCGTCCCCGGGCTCCTCCGGCGGCCACCGGTCCACGGGGCCCAGCTCCTCGGGCAGCACCCCGTCCTCCGGCAGGCACGCGGGCACCGGCGACCCGAGCGGCACGGCCACCAACAGCAGCAGCGAGGGCCTGCTCGGCGGCGACACGGGAGGCCTGCTGGAGCCGCCCAGGACCGGCGCGGGCAGCAGCACCCCGTCCACCAGCAAACCGCCGGCGACCGCCCCCGACGTCACCCTCCCCCCGCTCCTCCCCGGCCTCCTGCCGGGCCTGGGCATCGAGGGCGAGGACGCACACTGACGCCGACCCGGTCACGGCAGCGGGGGCGCCCCACCCGAGCGGGGCGCCCCCGCTGCCGTACGCGGGCCGTGGAGAACCTCAGAAGAACACCGAGCGCCGCTGTACCAGCAGCTTGTACAGGGTGTGCTGGATCTGTTCCCGTACCTGATCGGTCAGGTTGAACATCAGCATCGGGTCCTCGGCCGCCTCCGCCGGATACCCGTCCGTCCGGATCGGCTCCCCGAACTGGATCGTCCACTTCGTCGGCAAAGGGACCGCCCCGAGCGGCCCCAGCCACGGGAACGTCGGCGTCAGCGGGAAGTACGGAAAGCCCAGCACACGCGCGAGCGTCTTCGCGTTGCCGATCATGGGGTAGATCTCCTCCGCGCCCACGATCGAGCACGGAATGATCGGCACGCCCTGCCGCAGCGCGGTCGACACGAAGCCGCCCCGCCCGAACCGCTGCAGCTTGTACCGCTCGCTGAAAGGTTTCCCGATGCCCTTGAACCCCTCGGGCATCACGCCGACCAGCTCGCCCTGAGCCAGCAGCCGCTCGGCGTCCTCCGCGCAGGCGAGGGTGTGCCCCAGCTTGCGCGCCAGCTCGTTGACCACCGGCAGCACGAACACCAAGTCGGCCGCCAGCAGCCGCAGATGACGGTCGGCCGGATGGTGGTCGTGCACGGCGACCTGCATCATCAGCCCGTCCAGCGGCAGCGTCCCGGAGTGGTTGGCGACGATCAGCGCCCCGCCGTCGGTCGGGATGTTCTCGACGCCCTTCACGTCGACCCGGAAGTACTTCTCGTACACCGGCCGCAGCAGCGACATCAGGACCTGGTCGGTCAGCTCCGCGTCGTAACCGAAGTCGTCGACGTCGTAGTCCCCGGTCAGCCGGCGCCGCAGAAAGGCCAGCCCGGCCGCCACCCGGCGCTCCAGGCCACCGCCCTGCCCGGCGCCGCCCGGCCGCTCCTGCGGCTTTTCGGGACCCTCCTCGCGGCTCACGGGCCCATCCTCCTGCACGCCGCCCCGGCCCGGCAGGGGCTGGACCTCGCCCATCTCCCCGGTCTCGGCGAGCCCACCGCGCCGGCTGCCCGCGCTCCGGCGCCGCGCCGGGCGCTGCACGGCGCTCCCACGGGACCGGTCGTCGTCGAACGGAATGACCTTGGCGTCCGCCATCGTTGCCGCTCTCCTCAGTTGGCGCTGTGCGTCTGCGGGTGGCCGCCTGCCTTCGCGGCGAGCGCGGCGATCCGGTCGACGGCCCCCGCGAGGGCCTGAGGCGGCACCAGGCCGGGGCCCTGGCCGCGGGCGAAGTCCGCGAACGTCTCCGCCGTCGTGTACTTGGGCGTGAAGCCCAGCGTCTCGCGCATCTGGACCGTGTCCACCACCCGCCCGTGCGTGAGCAGCCTGATCTGTTCCGGCGAGAAGTCCGTCATACCGAGCGTACGCACCAGCGAACCCGCCCAGGTGACCGCGGGCAGCAGCAGCGGCACCGTCGGCCGCCCGAGCCGCCGCGAGCACTGCGAGAGCAGCAGCACCCCGTCGCCGGCGATGTTGAACGTGCCGCTGTTGAGGGTGCCCCGGCGCGGCTCGTGCGAGGCGATCCTGAGCACCTCGATGACGTCGTCCTCGTGCACGAACTGCAGCCGCGGGTCGTAGCCGAACACGGTCGGCAGCACCGGCAGCGCGAAGTAGGAGGCGAGCGGGGTGTCGGCGTTCGGCCCGAGGATGTTGGCGAACCGCAGCACGCACACGGCGACGTCCGGCCGCCGCCGGGCGAACCCGCGCACATAGCCCTCGACCTCGACGGTGTCCTTGGCGAAGCCGCCGCTCGGCAGCGACTTCGGCGGGGTCGTCTCGGTGAACACGGCCGGATCGCGCGGCGCCGAGCCGTACACGTTGGTGCTGGACTTCACCACCAGCCGCTTCACGGTGGGCGACTTCTGGCAGGCGCCGAGCAGCTGCATGGTGCCGATGACGTTGGTCTCCTTGACGGTGGCGCGGTTGCCGCTGCCCAGCGCCGTGCCCGTCACATCCATGTGGACGACCGTGTCCGCACCGGTCTCGGCGAGCACCCGGGCGATTCCCGGCTGCCGGATGTCGGCCTGGATGAAGTCCGCCCCGCCCAGATGGTGCGCCGGCGGCACCGCGTCCACGGCGATCACCCGGGCGACCTCGGGGTCCCGCTGGATCCGCCGTACGAACCGGCCGCCCAGCTGCCGGGCCACTCCGGTGACGAGCACGACCTTTCCCAAGATCAGCGCCTTCCCTCGTACGTGATGCGTACGGCCAACCTAGCGGGTGGACGTTGCGCTGTGATGACCACCCGATGCATGAAGTGACGGAAATTCACTCATCGGAAGACGACGAGTACCCCGGGATACGGCTGTGGCCCCCCATCAGTGTGGATGGGGGGCCACAGGGACACGCTCTCGCGACGCCGCTTACTTCTTGTTGCGACGCTGAACGCGCGTGCGCTTGAGCAGCTTGCGGTGCTTCTTCTTGGCCATCCGCTTGCGCCGCTTCTTGATAACAGAGCCCACGACTACCCTCGCTCACTTCTCATCACTCGGTTGTTTGGGCGCCATGGGCCCACACGACCTACGAGGGGCTAGCCTACCCAACCGAGCGCCAAGGTCGTAATCGAGGGGGCTGCCCCGGGTCACCCCGGGGTCACCCTGGAGTTGCCGTCAGGCTGTCTCCACCCCCACATAGCTGTCACGGAGGTACTCGTGTACCGCCTGTTCCGGGACGCGGAAGGACCGCCCCACCCGGATGGCGGGCAGATGACCGCTGTGCACCAAGCGGTACACGGTCATCTTGGACACTCGCATCACCGAGGCGACCTCCGCCACGGTAAGGAACTGAACCTCGTTCAGAGGCCTCTCGCCAGCTGCAGCCATGACACACCTGAACCTTCCGCACTCGACGGCCACCGGCTTCCCCTTCCGGTGACTCTTCGTCGCTGCGTGCTCACTCCCCAATGTAGGGGCGGGTGATGCAAGTGGGGAAGAGGTGCACCCATCGCAGGCCTACTGTGACAGACACGCTCGTTTGAGTACGTAGCGGGTGAGCGGCCCGTAGTACTCGGATCGCACGCCGTCATCAACCGGAACGACGACGGACACGCGCCCCTCCGCCTCCGCCACGAACAGCGCCGGATCGTCGGTGTCGGCGAGCCCGATGGCCTCGAACCCCAGCTGACCAGCGCCGCAGACCCAGCCGTGATCGCCGACGACCAGCTCGGGCAGCGGCCCTCCGCCCGCCGCGGCGGCCTCCAGCACGACCCGAACCGGCAGCGGCGAATGGCAGTGCACGCCCGGCTCACAACCGGGGCGCCCGCCGCCGGTTTCCCGCACCAACCCGACTCCGCGTGCGTAGTCCAGTGCGCACGTACGTAGACCGAACCGGGTCAATATGTCGACACAGCGACCCTGCGCGGGGGTGAGCACCTCACACCCCGCCGCCGAGAGCGCGTCCGCCAGGCCGGCGTAGAACCCGAGCAGCGGCCGCGGATGCCCGGTCCCCAGCAGCACCGGCGCGCCCCGCCTCGCGACCTCGCCGATCCGCGTCGCGAAGGCGTCCAGCGCCGCGAGCGTCCGCTCCGGGTCGATCACGTCCGGCCCCGACGTGTGCCGGGGATCGGCCGAGACCCCGCACCTCTTTGCCATCAGCTCCAGCAAGTCCCGCTGCCCCCAGGCCCCTTCGGGATCGATGCCGATCAGCACCCGGGGGTCCCGGGCAGCGAACAGCCGGTAACTCCGCAGACTGTCCTCCCGGGAGGTCCCCACCTCCCCGGCAAGCCGGACAGCCAGCAGATGGGCGCGTAAAGCTCCGCTGGTCACCACGGAAGCGATGGTGCCGCATCGAGGGGCGGGGGCGGGGCGGGAACGGGGCAAGTCCGCACGGTTGGCCTACGGGCCGGCGCCTCCCCAGCCCCTGGCCGGTTCAGGGAAGAAGCCCCCGCAGGGGAAACACCGCCCGGCGAGTGGCCCGTACCGCCTGGTCGACCCGGTCCGCGGGGTCGTAACCCGCCTCCCACGGCGCCCAACTCACCGGCCACCGCCCGTCGGTCATCCGCTGCGGCCCCAGCTGCCGGGTCCGGGCGAACACCTCCTGCCGCCACTCTTCCGGGATCACCGTCTCCGGAGCGATCGGCCGCCCCGCCGCGATCCCCACCAGATGCGTCCAGGACCGCGGCACCACGTCGACCACCGCGTAACCGCCGCCGCCGAGCGCCACCCACTTGCCCCCGGCGTACTCGTGCGCCAGCTCATGGCAGGCCACCTGCACCGTCCGCTGCGCGTCCAGCGACACGGCGAGATGCGCGAGCGGGTCCTCGAAGTGCGTGTCGGCCCCGTGCTGCGACACCAGCACCTGCGGCCGGAACTCCGCGAGCAGCTCCGGCACGACCGCGTGGAAGGCCCGCACCCACCCCGCGTCCCCGGTCCCCGCCGGCAGCGCCACGTTCACCGCGGCCCCCTCCCCCGCCCCGGCCCCGGTCTCCTCCGGCCACCCGGTCTGCGGGAACAACGTACGGGGATGCTCGTGCAGCGAGATCGTCAGAACCCGCGGATCCTCCCAGAACGCCGCCTGCACCCCGTCCCCGTGATGCACGTCGACATCCACGTAGGCGACCCGCTCGGCCCCCAGCTCCAGCAGCCGCGCGATGGCCAGCGAGGCGTCGTTGTAGACGCAGAACCCCGACGCCCCGCCCGGCATCGCATGGTGCAGACCGCCCGCGAAGTTCACGGCGTGATCGGCGTCCCCGCGCCACACCGCCTCCGCCGCCCCGACCGACTGCCCGGCGATCAGCGCGGACACCTCGTGCATCCCGGCGAAGGCCGGATCGTCGAGCGTGCCCAGCCCGTACGACCCGTCCGCCCCCGCCGGATCCGCCGACGCGGCCTTCACGGCGTCGATGTAGTCCTCCCGGTGGACCAGCCGCAGCGTCGACTCCCCGGCCGGCTTGGCCGCGACGACCTGCATCTCCCGGTCGAGCCCGAAGGCGCCCACCAGTTTCCGGGTCAGTGCCAGCCGGACCGGATCCATCGGATGGTCCGGGCCGAAGTCATAGCCCGTTACTGCCTCGTCCCACATCAGCTGTGCGCGGCCGCTCATGCCCGCCACCGTATCGGTCCGGTTGAGGGGCGAACGACCTGGCGTACACCAACGTCACCAGCACCAACACCATCGGCACCAGCATGGCCCCCCGATAGCTCCAGGCCTCCCCCAGCGCCCCCACCAACGGCGAACCGACCAGAAAACCCACGTAATTGAAGATGTTCAGCCGTGCAATGGCCGCATCCGACGCCCCGGGAAACAGCCGCCCCGCCGCCGCGAACGTCTGCGGCACCAGCACGCACAGCCCCAGACCCAACAGCGTGAACCCGAGCATCCCCACCCACGCCCCGGGCGCCGACGCCACCACCGCGAACCCGCCGGCCGCGACCAGCGTCCCGAGCCGTACGACCGCCGCGGCCCCGAACCGCCGCACCCCGAAGTCCCCGATGGCCCGCCCGAGCAGCGTGGTCACCATGTACACGTTGTACGGCACCGTCGCCAGCTGCTCCGAGCTGCCCAGCACGTCCTTCAGGTACTTCGCGCTCCAGTTGGAGACGGTCGAGTCCCCGATGTAGGCGAAGGTCATCACCAGGCACAACGGCAGCAGCAGCTTGAAGACAATGCCTCCCCCCTCGGCGCCCCGCTCCTCCAGGGGCACCGGATCCCCGTCGACGTACCACCGGCTGCCCACGAGCGCCGCCGGCAGCAGGACGGCCACCACCGGCAGATACGACACCCACAGCGCGAGATGCCAGTGCGCGCCCACCCAGGCCAGCGAGGCGCCGAGGATCCCGCCCAGGCTGTACGCGGCGTGGAAGCTGAGCATGATGCTGCGCCCGTACGACCGCTGGAGACTGACCCCGAGCATGTTCATGGAGGCGTCCAGCGCGCCCACGGCCAGCCCGAACGCGCCGAGCGCCACCGCCAGCTCCGCGATGTGCCCGCCCGCCCCGGCGCCGAGCAGCGCCAGCAGCACGACCGGCTGGGACCAGCGCAGCAGCCGGCTGGGGCGGATCCGCTTCACCAGCTGCTCGGTGGTCACACTGCCGACGCCGGCGAGGATCGGCACCGCGGCCAGGAAGGCCGGCAGCAGCGCGTCGGAGACGCCGTACCGGTCCTGGATGGCCGGGATGCGCGTCACCAGGAGGGCGAAGGTGGCGCCCTGCGCAAAGAAGCTGAACGCCAGCGAGGCCCTACCGCGCCGCAGCACATCAGTCATGGCGGCGAGCGTAGGGCCCCTGGCTACCTGTGGGTAGATCCAGCCAAAGATGAATTTCCTTCAGCTTTGTCTTCTCGTCCGGCTTCGCTTTGAGTCCGGTCAGGCGGTGACGGGCACCTCGGCCCGGTGCGCGTCCTTGCCGGCGGCCTCGACCTCCGCGGCCAGCATCTTCTCCATCGGCTCGACGGCCAGGCCCCCGCTGACGACGAATGCGACCGCCATGAAGCCGATCAGGAAGACGGTGCCGAGCCACACCATCGTGTCCACGGGGATGGTGTACGCACCCAGGGCCCTGCTGACGCACTCCAGGAGCAGCGCCCCGCCCCAGACGACGGAGAAGACCTTCTCCTTGTGCCGGAAGGCCCCGGACCGCACAGACTGCCCTGCCAGCAGCCGCTGCCAGGCCGCTTCCTTGGCCGCGTCGCCCTTCACCAGGAACGGCTTCATACCGGCGGTCATCATCGGCTTGCCCAGCCACACGGACACCAGGATGCCGATGCCGACGGTGCTGCTGACCGCGCTGTCCTTGGCGAGCATCAGCCGCGGGTCCCCGGAGACGAAACTCAGCAGCAGCGAGACGACGTTGACGACCAGGATCAGCCCCGCCAGGCCGTTGACCCGCCGCTCCTTCACCACGGCCCACACGGTCCGCACCGCCGGCACCACACTGCTCCAGGCGAGCGCCGCGAAGGTGCTCATCCCGAAGGCGTCCTTGAAGAGGTAGTACGAGCCGAGCGGCACCGCCACGTCCAGCATCAGCGGCCTGAAGTTGTCCCGCACGTTCGGCTTCTTGTCCTGCTGCTCGCTCCGGCCCTGGGCCCCCGTGTTCTTCGTCATGCCCCAAGCTTCGCCCGCGCAGGGGGTCCGCCTGTAGAAACGATCGTCCGGACGTCCGCATGACAATTGTCAGGCGCCGGACGATGGTTTCCGTCAAACCAGCAGGTCAGCCAACTCCCCCATGGAGGAGAAGAGTTGGTCGGCGTCCGCTAGCTTCTCCGCCGGCGTCATCGCGGTGAACCCGTAGACGGTCATCCCGGCGGCCACGGCCGCCTGCACGCCCAGCGGCGAGTCCTCCACGACCAGGCACCGCTCGGGCGCCACCCCCATCCGCTGCGCGGCGTACAGGAAGAGATCAGGCGCCGGCTTCCCCCGCCCCACGTCCTCGGAGCTGAAGATCCGCTCGTCCGGGAACCACCGGTCGAGCCCGGTCGTACGATGGCCGACCCGGATCCGCGCATGACTCCCCGACGAGGCCACGCAGTACGGCACTCCGTCCGCGGCCAGCTTCTCCAGGACGCCGGCCACGCCGGTCACCGGCTGCAGTTCCCGCTCGAACGCGGCGAACACGCGCGCGTGGAAGACGTCGTCGAAGTCGTCCGGCAGCCGCTGCCCCGTCCGCTCCAGCACGAGCTCATGGATCCGGTGCATCGCCGAGCCCATGTAGTCCCGGATGGAGTCCTCGTACGACGTCGGGTGCCCCAGCTCGGTCAGATAGGCGGCCAGATGCCGGTTGGATATGGGCTCGCTGTCGACGAGCACCCCGTCGTTGTCGAAGATGACAAGGTCATAGCGCATACCTGTGAGCATAAACGCAGAAAGGCCCACGCCATCCGGCGTGGGCCTTTCCCAAAAATTGTTCGGCGGTGTCCTACTCTCCCACAGGGTCCCCCCTGCAGTACCATCGGC
>NZ_JBEYEY010000020.1:144412-167215 GCF_040703635.1 Streptomyces sp. NPDC007189 | reverse complement strand
ATCATCGCTGTCGAGGTGGTGATGCCCTGGCCGACCTCCATCCGCGGAAGCTCGACTCCGGGCTGCGCCCGGAGTCAGCGAACCCCCGTGCTGCGCACGGGGGTTGCGCTCCCGCTCCGCGGGAGCGCTGGCGGAGCGCTGCGCGCACCGCGCAACCTGCTTGCTTCGCAAGCAGGTTGACGCTCCGTCCGCTGCGCTCCCGGAGCGGTCGAGGGCTCCGCCCTCGACCCCGGCCTTCCGCTCCGCTCCAGTCCGGGGTCGGCGGGTCCGCTGCGCTCCCCCGCCCAACAAACGCGCCTGGAGGGAGTGAGCCGGTCGCTGAGTCAGGCTGGCCAGGAAGGTGGAGGGCGACTGGCGGATGACAGCCGGAATGGTTGCCGCCTGAAGGCCCTTCTTTTGCTTTGCTTCAAAGCGAGATATGGATTGAAACTGGATTCGAGCCCCCGCGGCGGTACGTGCCGCACCTCCAGCGGCCGGCCACTGCAACAACTGCGCAGTACCCGATGAACCTGCGCAGTGTTCCGCGATGGCGGGGAGGCTCAGGCCCCGCATGCGGGCTGATGTGCAGTCATACCAAAGCCGTAGCCGCTCCATTGGTGCATCGGAAGCTTTTCACCCAGTACGGGGGCGTTCTCGATCTGCGCATTGTGCAGGTGTACCGGTCAATTCTTCACTGGACGCGTGAGCAGCACGAGTGGTGACCACCGGGCGGGGGGTCGGGTCCGTGTGGGGGATGTCGATGTGCGGTTCATCGGCGCGAACGGTCTGCCAGAGCAGCGGTCGTGGCTGGAGGTGGCCGCTGAACTGGCGCCGGCTGACTGCCCGCCGGTGCGTGGCTTCGCGGTGCGCCGGGGCAGAAGGTTGGCTCCTGGTTGGTGGTGGGCGGCCACCACGGGTCGGTTGGTGGCTTACGGGAGCGCGACGATGAGGGACCGCCTGATGCTGCTGGACCAGGAACGGCGGGTGGTAGGGCTGGCGTGCCGCCCGCTGGAATTCGTGTGGCGGGATGGCAGGCGGGTGGTAGCCCATGCTCCTCAGCTGGCCGCGCGCCTCGCTGACGGAGGTCACGTGCTCGTGGACTGCCTCGGTGCCGGCTTCCCACCGCGCCGTCTTGCCGGTGTGCAGGCTGTGCTGGAGGAGTGTGCGCAGGAGGTGGGATGGCAGTACCGGGTCGAACCTGCCGCGGATCCGGTGGTGGTGGCCAACGTGCGCTGGCTGTCGGGGTACCGCCACCCGCGCTGCGCGGGCAGTGTCCGTCCAGGCCGGTTGCGTGACGTCTTCACGTCTCGACGGCCCTTGGTGGAGGGGGCTGCCGCGCTCGGTGATGTGATCCGGACCTTGCCAGTCGTCTACCACGGCTTGTGGAGTGGTGAACTGACCGCGGCGCTGGACCGGCCGCTCACCGAAAGCACTCTGGTTGCCGCGGCCGGACGGCACGAGCGGTGAGCACTGTGCGGCATGTGGTGGAGGTGGGAGACCAGATCCGCTTCGCCGGTGGTGTGTTCACTCTGGCGGGGCTGGACGGGCCTCGATGCCGGATCGTGGGTGAGGATGGGAGCGTCCAGGTGCTCCTGCTCACGCAGCTGTATGCAGACGAGGACTTCTGTGTGGTGGCCGGCTGTGCCGAGCCGCGCCGGGCGCCGGTGTGGGGGCCGTTGGCCAGCCTTGAGGCAGGCGTCCGCGAGAAGGCTCTGGCCTGGGAACGGCACATCCGCGAGGTCGAGACGGGTCATCCGGAGCCAGACGGGAGGGGTGCGCCGCGCGAGGAGTTCGACCCGGAGTTGCGCAGCCTCGCCGAGCGGGAGGCTGCCAAGGCGGCGGAGCTCACCGAGCAGGGGCAGCCGGTCAGCGTGGCCACGGTACGGCGCATGCGCACCCGCTACCGCAGGCAGGGCGTGTGGGGGCTGGTCGACGGGCGTACGACACGAGCGAGGTCGCCGTGGGGGCGTGCCGACGAGCGGGTGGTCAACGCCATCAGGGCAGCGCTGGAGGCGCAGCGGGAGCGGTCCACCGGGACGCTGAGCCGACTGCGTCGGCAGGTGGGCTGGCTGCTGCAGGACGCTTACGGACCAGGCACGGTGAAGGTGCCGCCGGTGGCTACGTTCAATCGGCTGGTCCATGCGGTCGCCGACGGCCAGGGGCTGCTGGGCCCTGCGGTGCAGCAGCGCTGGCGGACGAGTCGGCCTGAGCCGCCGTTCACGCCCACCGTCGTAGCGCGGCCCGGCGAGCTCGTCATGATGGACAGCACCCCGCTGGACGTACTGGCCGTGCTCGAGGACGGGCGCACCGGGCGGCTGGAACTGACCATGGCCATGGACGTGGCCACCCGCAGTATCACCGCCGCCGTGCTGCGCCCGCGGGGAACGAAGGCGGTCGACGCGGCAGTCCTCCTCGCGCAGACCGTCGTGCCCGAGCCCCTGCGGCCCGCCTGGCCCGAAGTGCTGGCGATGGCCTCCTCGGTGATCCCCTACGAGCGGCTGTTAAGCATCGATGCCCGGATGCAGGGCGCTGCTGCGCGACCGGTGATCTTCCCGTCCACCGTCGTCATCGACCAGGGAAAGGTGTTCATTTCCCAGTGCTTTCTCGCGGCCGCCGAGCATCTGGGAATCTCCGTCCAGCCGTGCCCGCCCGCGTCCGCGCCCGCGAAGGGCCACGTGGAGCGCGGCTTCGGATCGGTGGGGACGCTGTTCGCGCAATACGTCTCCGGCTACACCGGCTGCCACATCAGCCGGCGCGGCCACCGCGTCGAGGACGAAGCCTGCTGGACCCTGCCCCAGCTTCAGGACCTGTTGGACGAGTGGGTGGTCAGTGGGTGGCAGGAACGGCGGCACCGGGCACTATGCCACCCTCTGATGCCCAAGCTGGCGCTCACGCCCAACGAGATGTGGGCGGCCCTGGTCGGCATCGCCGGGCACGTGCCTGTCCCTCTGAGAGCCGCCGACTACATCGAGCTGCTCCCCGCCCGGCGGTGTGCGATCGGCGCCGAGGGTATCCGGTTCGATTACCGCACCTACGACAGCAAGGCCCTCAACGGCCACCGGCAGCGTTCCACCGCGCCGGACGGCAAGTGGGAGGTCCACTACAACCCCTACGAGCCCTCACGCTGCTGGGTGCGTCTGCCCACCGGCTGGGCCGAGGCGGGATGGATCCATCGCACTTTGGTCAGCCGACCCTTCACCGACACCGCCTGGCGGCATATCCGTACCGTCGTCGACCAACGCGCAGGACGTGCCGAACACGAGGAACACCTCGCCCGCGCACTCGACGAACTCCTGCGTCGCGCCGGCGGCAAGACCGCCGGTACCCGCGGCCAGGAGCCGGCCACCGGCTTTGGGGCAGGTCCCACGGGCGTGGTCCCGCAGGCGGACACCGGCGTGCTCGGGACCCGAGAGGTGAGTCGGCTGAGCGAAGAGGAGCCCGATCAGGACGACGCCGACGATCCGATCGCCGGCACAGCTGATGCCTGGGAAGTCTTCGACGCCCATCAGGAGGCAGAGCAGTGGTAGTCCCCGGCCAGGCAGCCGCACACACCGGCCCGTTCGCCTCACCGACCACATGGCGGGAGTGGATGCAGTTCATCGACGCCGAACCCCCTCGCCTGCCAGGCCCGGGCCCGTGGACACTTCAGGAACGCCTCGACTACCACTCCCAGTTCGTGATCCTCTCCACCCCGGTCATGGACAAGATCTCCCTCACCCTGCGGCGGCTGATGATCCTCAACCGGCACCACAACGGCACCGCCCGGCGAGGGCTGATGATCTCCGGCCCGCCCACCACCGGAAAGACCACCGCTCTGCAGCAGCTCGGACGGTCCTTCCACCTCGCCGACCGGGCCCGCCACACCGGCCCCGGCGAGCGACTGCCCGTGGTCTTCCTGTCCGTACCGCCCGCCGCCACACCGAAGATGCTGGTCTCCGAGTTGGCCCGGTTCCTCGACCTGCACATCGGAAAGACGATGAACCAGGCGCGGATCACCGACATCGTCTGCGGCGCTCTTCGCGATCTGGCGACCCAGCTCGTCCTCGTCGACGACGTCCATCTGCTCAACACCCGCACCCGCGTCGGCGCCGAGACCTCCGACCAGATGAAGCACCTCAGCGAACGCATCCCCGCCACGTTCGTGTACGCCGGCGTCGCCATCGAGGCCTCCCCGCTGTTGACCGGCAACCGCGGTGCGCAGCTGGCCGGGCGGTTCAAGATGGTGCGCAACCCTCCCCTGGCCTACGGCAGCACCACACAGCGCACAGCCTGGGAAGGCCTGGTCGGCGGCATGGAAAGCGCCCTGCGGCTTACCCACCACCGCCCCGGCGCCCTCACACGGCACGCCGCCTACCTCCACCAGCGCACCGCCGGCAGGATCGGCAGCCTTTCCGCCCTCGTCAGGGAAGCCGCCATCGCCGCGATCCTCGACGGCACCGAAACGATCACCAAACGGCTGCTGGCGGACATCGAGGTCGACCAACTCGCCGAACAGACCGCACGGCCACCGGCCAGGACCTGACATGCCCAGCGCTCCCCCACGTCCCAGCATCCGGCGCGTGGCCCCGCTGCAATGGGAGACCACCGCCTCCTACATCCAGCGCCTGGCCCGCCGCCACCACCTGACCACCGCAGAACTGCTGAACGGCCTGGGCATCCCCCGCCCCCGCCTCAAGAAGGAACGCACCCAGCCACACGCCCCCCACACCGGCATCGAGCTGTACCTGAACGCTCCGAGCCGCCGCCTGATCGCCTCGTTCACCGGGGTCCCGGAGGAACATCTCTCCTACGCGCTCCCCCAGTGGGACCAGTACCGCGACAAGCCCAACCCCGCCTCCGCCCGCGCCCGGCTCCAGCCCGCCCCGATCAACGCCGTCACCGGCTGCCCTGGCTGCACCCTCGCCCGCACCGGCCACAGACACCCCGTCCGCCAGTACCTGCCCGACAGCCGCCTCATCTGCCGTCGTCACCACACCTGGATACTCGGCCGCCACACCCTCGCCGGCACCCAACTGCCCATCGAGCACGCTGATCTGGGACACACCCCGGAGATCCTCGCTGCCCACCGCACCCACATCCGCTTCCTTCGCCGCTGGGGCGCCGCGGCTGACCACGCCCTCGCACAGGCCATGTCCCTGACCGAAGCCTGGCGGCGCACAGCACCCGCGCAAGAACGCATCTGGCCCGCACGCGCCCGCCGCATCGGCAGCAACAAGCGCACCCGCCTGTGGTACGCCCTCGCCCGAGCGGCCATCACCTACCCCGAAACCATCACCCTCGCCCAATACATCGCCCACCACCCCCGAACGCTTCTGGCCCTCGAACGACCCCAGAGCGCACCACCCGTCCACACCGCCATCGCCGCCCTCCTGGGCCGGCCCTGGCTTCAAGACCCGGCCTTCTACCCCGACCGGCTCAACAACCGGATCAACTACGCCCCCAGCCCCCACCCCGGTGCACGCCCGCGGTGGACCTACCGCCAGCCAGGCCCCACCGAACTCACCGAACTCGGCTACCACCCACCGAAAACGGCCCAGGCCGTAGATATCAGCCCCGGCACACCACCATGACCAGCAAGCCTGAACACATCGGCCCGCCCCGCCCTACCCTCCTCCCCACTACGCTGATGGAGTGACAGAGTGCGTCGACAACCCGGCCGAGAGACTCCACGGCCTTCTCATCGACTTCTGCAAGGCCGGCAGCGAACTAGGCCCCAACGTGAGCAATTGGAATGCCTGGGCCCGGGCGCTCACCTACGAGGAGACACCCCTCGTCACAGACAGCGCTGAATTCTTCGCACGTCTGTCCGCAGCGATGATGCTGCCCCAGCAAGTCCGCCAAGCAGTCGGGGCCGTGGTCAGCGATCCCGAGCAGCAGGAGTACATGCTCCGTCCCCTGGCCGGTGTCGAAGCCGCCTTGCTGGCCTCCGTTCAAGCCGGCCACCAGGTCTCCCACGTGTGGCAGCACTTCAGCAAGGACGGCGACGCGGACAGCAGCGCCGCGATCTACAGCCTGCTTGGCTGTGCCCACGAGCTACGCCGAGCTCAGGTCGAGGCCGTCCTGACCGACACCGACGGCCAACACCTCACCACCATGATCAACGACCTCATCGAGGCCGTCCTGGCCTCCGAACTCAACGAGGCGGACAAGCAGTTCCTCCTCACCCGGCTCAACGACAAGCTCGCCGCCGTCCAGCAAGCCCGCCTGCGCGGCCGCTACGCCCTGGAGACAACCACCGACGCCGCATACGGCGCCCTCACCCGCCGCCCCAACCTCATCCAGCGGCTCCGTGACGCCCAACTCCTCAACCGCCTGGCAGACCTGTTCACCAAGTTCAACACCGCGCTCGCGCTGACCGGACAGACCGTCGAACTGAGCGAGACCACCGTGCACATGCTGGAACGCGGCCTAGGCAACTGAGCACTCCCACACCCCCGTACAAGGCCACACAGCCCACACGCCAAGCCGTCCCGCGCCACCGGCAACCACTCAAACTGCGCAGCGCCCAACCAACCTGCGCAACCGGTGCCCGGCCCGACCGACACCCCAGGTCAGACAGCTGACAAACAACGCCCCCGCCCAGATCCAAGGAACCAAAACCCAACACCGACCCACTCAGTCAAACTGCACAACACCAGGCCAACAGCATGACGACTACTCAGATCCACTAACCAACGACAGCCACTGAGACTGCGCAGCATCCAACCAACCTGGGCAACACTCAAAACCGAGGGCATCTCTGCAGGCTTCGCCTGCAGACCGCCAGCGGACGATCAAGCGTCATCGCCGCCCAGTACACCTGCACAGAGCTCACGCCCCTGCCCACTACGCACAAAGGCCGGGCTTTGTAGCTCGGTGACAGCTACTCAGGATCCTGTCGGTAATGGGCCGTTCCGGCGTAGGACATGCCTAGTGCCACGGTGAGCTGTTTGACGTCGAGTTCATCAGCGAGAGTGAGCAGGCGCGTGGAGCGCAGGATGCGCGGGAGGAGGCCGACCGGGGCGAGGCTGTCGCGAATGTATGCGGCGCCGGCCGGGCGGGTGGTGGTTCTCGTGAGCCGGGTCACCAGAACGTGCGGGTTGGCTGTGTGCAGGGCGGCGCGGTGGGTGAGGCATCGTTCCAGGGCGCTCCACGTGGCGCTGTCGAGCGCGGTGTCGACGGTCCGCCCGGGGAAGCGGACTGTCCGGGAGCCGATGTTGCGCTGGTCGAGGGTGAGGTGGCGGAGTTCGCTGGTGGTGGCGGCGTGGAGAAGTGCGGCCAGCCCGATGAAAGCCTCCTGCGGGAGGGCATCTGTGCTGGTATTCCAGCGGCGGTAGAGGGCTCGCTGCTCATCGAGAGTGAGGGTGGGCCCTTTGAAGCCGCGTCGCTGGGGGGCGGTCAGGGCAGCGGCGGGGGTTGTGGAGGATCAGCCCGGTGCGGTGGGCGTGGGACAAGAACTGGCGCAGTCCTGCGAGCCAGGAGGCTCTGCGAGCCGGGTTGCGGGCCAGGAATGCCTCCAGGTCGGTGACATTCACGCTCGCCCAGCTGGGGTGTCCTTGGGCGTGGATGTGGAGGGCCAGGTCTCGGACGGTGTCGAGGCGGATCTCGATGGTCTTGAGCTGGTTCGGTCGCAGCCCAAGACGCTCGGCATTGTGGCGCTGGGCCACCAGTGCGTCCGCGAAGGCGCGGACGGCGGGGCGTAGCGGGGCTGGGACAGCCTGGATGCGGCGTTCGCGGCGGGCGGCGGCCTGCGGGTTCTTGGTGCCGTTGGGGGTGTCCAGGAGGCGGTGGGCGTGGAAGAAGTCGGTGAGCGGCCGGCTGAGCCAGGGACTCGTCCGGGCCGAGTGGGTGAGCAGTGTGTGCGGGTCGGCGGTGCCGGTGTCGATGACGAGACGGGCGGCATGGGTGAGGGCGTCCGCGGCGTAGAAGGTGTGGCGGTGGGTCTTCAGGTGCGCGGTGAAGGCATCCCACCATAAGGGAGTGTGGGGCATCCGGCGGGCCCAGCCGGCGGCGCGGGTCTCCACTGTGTGGGGCGAATGTTCATAGCAGCGCTTGCACATGCCCAGCGCCCACTGGAGCGAGACGCCACACCCCGAACAGGCTGCGAGAGGTTCCGCCGTCGCCGGATCGCTGCACGGGCGACATGCCTGGGTCGCAGCGTCGAGAGATCGCCGGCGCCCGCAGCGCTGACACGGACCGCGCCCGTGCCCGCCTGCGGCACGGCGCCGGCAGGCCGCGCTCAACTGGTCCGACGAGCGCCTGCCGCCACCACAGCCCGGGCACCTGCGCAGGCACCAGGCGCACAGGCCAGAGCCGGGGCGCAGCCAGCGCAGCTTCGTACAGCCAGGGCAACGGCCCTGGACGGCGCCGGGAACGGACGCTGTCATGCGGCCTCACATCTGCCAGGCAGCAGGGGCGGACGGAGAACGGTCCGGCACGTCACAAGGGGGGAGCGACCGTGTCTCGGCGGCCCGTAGCCGGGCGGGTGACGGCCGCCCGCCTGTCACCTCCGGCGCCGATACCGGGACCGATGCTGCAGGACTCCATGCGAGGAGATCTCCAGGAGCACAGTCGAGAGCCGTGCACAGGGCAGCCAGGGTGGACAGCTTGACCTGGGACGGCTGTTTCGTGAACAGAGCGGACACCGAGGCCGGGGACAGGTGAAGGCCCGCTTTCTCGGAGAGCAGCCGGCGCAGCTGAGTCCCACTCCATACGCCGCGTTCGGCCGGCGTCATCCGCAGCCGCCACTGCACTGCCGGAGAGACCAGGTCCGACGGTGCTGGGTCTGATGGGGTCATGCCCTTCACCTCTCTGATCAGCTGGCCAGCACCCGGACAGCAGAATCGGTGGCACGCCGCCAGGCGTCCTCGACGAACTTCTGCGACGGCTTCACGTACGCCATCGTCGAGGCGATATGGCGGTGGCCGAGGAGCTGCTGGACCGCGATCAGGTCCATGCCTCGCTCGTACTGGTGCGTCGCACACGCCCGGCGCAGCGCATGCGGAGTGAACCGCGCATCCCAGCTCACGCCCTCGGTATCGAGAAGGCGAGCCAGACGGTCCCGGACCGTCCCCACCTTCAAGGCCTGGCCGTGGTCGTCGCAGAACAGTGGTGCACTGGCCGGGAACAGCGGCCGGACATCGGCCAGGTACCAGGCCAGGATCCGGTCCAGGCCCTCCGGTATCGGCGACCACCGCGGCCGCGGTCCGGAGGCGTTCGCCGCCTTCCCGAACCGCACATGCAACTTCCCCGACGGCCCAAGCTGCGGATGCACATCGGCCTGGTCCAGGCGCACCAACTCACTCACCCGGACCGCCGAGTGATACGGCGTGCGCAGCAGCGCGTAATCCCTGGCCACGGCCCGGTAGTCGGACGCGACCGCCACCTGGGAACGGATGAACGAGAAGAACGCCTGCAGCCGCTCACGGCTGGGCGGCGGCCCCACCACAGCATCGTCACCGGCATGCCGCACACGGTTGAACCGGTCCAGCCCGCCGTCACCGACCGCCATCCCGAACACCGCGCGGACCTGAGCCCCGTAGCGCTCGGCGACAAAGCCATGGAAGGCACGCAACATCTGCAAGTACTGCCGGCGCGTACCCGGAGCCAGACCCGCGACAGCCAGAGCGTGGAGCATCTCATCCACGTCATCAGCTCCCACCGCCCACACCGGACAGTCGAAACGCCCCAGAACCCGCGTCAGGAGAGAGGCGTAACCGCGGACCGTCGTTGGAGCGAACCCGCGCACCATCCACGTCCTCGCGAACGCCTGAACGCACTGCCCCTGGAACACCCAAGGATCCACAGGACCGTCCGCCCCGTCAGACGAGGTGAGCTGTGTGCCCTCCACCAGCCACAACCCACCCCGCTCCCCCACACCCACCACAACACCCCACTGAACCGTCGCTCAGGCAGCACCTGAAAAACAACGCCACCACCGACGAACCCAACGACCCACCGAAGAAAAGGCAATCCCTCCAGCGAAACAACCGGCTCATCCACACCACAGTTTCGACAGCCACTGCGCCTCGTCACACACCAGCACCCGCGGCTCCTCAAGCGCGGTGCGCAGCATCCGGTCGAACTCGATCGCATGCGCCGGCGGCCGGCCCGGCAGCCCGAGAGCCTGGAACAGCTCGTGCCGCAGGTCCCGGGTGGAAGGGCGGGCCCGGAATTGGATCCGGCGGGTCAGTTTCGGCGCTAGCTCGCGCAGCGAGGCATTCACCGCGAAGGACTTGCCGTTGCCGGCCTGCCCGTAGATACAGATCATCGCCTTCGCCTCGATCGCCGCCCGGACGTTCTCCCGCGCCGTCAGCAGCGCCCGCGTCGACACGACCTGGGCGCCCGCAAGGCGCATGAAGTGGTCTTCACGCTCTGCCGGCAGACGGCCCCTGCGAGCCAGGGTGTTGGTCATCTTCTCGTGACTCCTCGCTGTCCGGGCCCGGCTCACTGCTGATGTCGTCAGGGGAAGGCGGCGGCGCAGCGCGCCCTGTCCGTACCGCCTGCCCAGGGCGGGGTAGGCGGGGCCGGGCCCAGCCTGGAGGCGGGTCCCTGGGCGGGATCAGGTCCGGCAGTGCTCGCGCCGCCAGGTCCGTCGCCCGGGCGCGGGCGATCTCCGTTTGGGCCTGCTGGCCGGTGACCGCGCCGCGGGCGGGGAGCATCCGGTGTTGTCGTGGCCGAGTAGCGGGTCCGGCGCAGCTTCTCCGCTGCCTTCAAGTCGGCCTTCAGCGCACGGGCCTTCTTCTCCCTGACCGAACTGAGCGCCCGGCGCTGCTCAAGCGTCGCTGCCTGGGCAAGGTAGGCCTTGCCCAGGTGCCGGGCCGGGTCGGTCGCGTCGAACACCTCGATCTCGCCGTCGTAGTGCGGCAGGTACCGCAGCCGTACGCGGGCACCGACGTGACCGACCATCCACGGCGCGATGTAAGCGCGGCGCCGCCAGGTCACCCCGTTCGTAGTGATCTTCCGGACCCGGCCGTCGTCCTCCAGCGCGAAGAACACCAGTTGTTCCTCCGGCACGTCCTCCACCGGGGCCGGGTCTGCTTCCCACGCCTGCCGGGGCGTGCTGCCCTTCTCAAGGCCTGCCGGACGGTGCTCGGTGTTCCACCAGGCCACTTAAGTCCAACAGCACCTTCACGAAGCCGGCGAACGGCATCAGAGTGTCGACCGGATCGCTCGGATGCGCCCCGGCCGGCCGGGCCCGGCGCGTATATCCCGGCAAGGAGACCAGCAGCATCTCCTCCAGCGCACCGTTCAGGGCCTCGACGGTGCCCTTGCGGTACGGCGTATACGCAGGCAGGTCCTCCACCGGCACCGCGAAAGCCCCCAACGCCCGCGTCACCGCCCGGCACAAGAACTCCTTACCCCGGTCCACCCGCACCCGGCCCGGCAGACCACCGAAGGGACCATAGGGACCAGTCCGGCTGATCCCCGCACGCAGCGCCGCCAGGACCGCGTCCCGAGCAGGCTGATGCGGCGTGACCGCCACCCCCACGATGACCTTCGTCGCCACATCCACGAACCACGTCACCCACGGACACACGCCCGCCCCGTCCAACTCCACCCGGACCGGGACCCGCTTGTGATCACCCTCCCAGCACGCATTGCGAAACGTCGGCGGACGCTTGCCATACACGTCAAACCGCCGCCGGAGCCCCTTACCACCCCTCAACCCGGCCCGCTCCCCCGCCGACAAATCCCTGATGACCGCGCGCTGCATCGTCGCCAACGACGGCACCACCGCCGCCCGACCCTCCCGTTCAGCCTCGGCGACCAGTTCCCGGTGCACCGCGGCCACGTTCCCACCCCAAAGAGCCAGCAGCTGACGCACGTGGTCAGTCACGGTCACGCGGCAGGCTGCCGGACCGGCCCGCCGTCCGCGCCGCCCGCAGCCACCGCCACACCGTCCGCTCCGAGACCCCCAGAGCCGAGCAGATCAACCGGACGTGCCCCGAGGTCAGCTCACCCCGGGAATCCAGCAGCCGCAGACGCTCCACCGCCTGCGCCCGCGTAAACACCCCCGGCAACTCCAGCCCCGACAGCGCCCCCACCTCCGCCCGCCAAACTCCCCCGGCGCTCGCTTTTCGTGCACGCCCGACACCACGCGGGCCTCACCCATGACAGCCCCCGCACCGCACCCCTGACAGAACGAACCGCGAAAGCCTCACACAAGCGGCTTCACTGCTGTATACGAGGGCGCCCGTCGGTACGCAGGACCGCTGCACTCACACACCGCGCCAGACCGTCAGCACCAAAACCGCAAGCTTGTCACCACACAAACCGCAGTAACGCCACCACAACCCTGAGCCCGGACACCCAACCAGGCATAACACCCACTGACATCCATACAGTCACTCACTGACAAGACACCTCAGCCCATCAAATGGCAGTGAAGGAACTCCGTCCCCACCAGCGAGAAGCCGTGGACGCTGTGCTGCGTGCCCTGGAATTGCCTGCAAGATCTACTGTGCCCGAGCGAGGGCTCCGCACTCAGGTGATCATGGCGACCGGAACCGGCAAGACCCTCGTGGCCACCCGCAGCGCCGAGGAGCTCCGTGCCGGCCGCGTGCTGGTGCTCGTCCCCTCCCTCGATCTGCTCGCCCAGACCGAGGCCGCGTGGCGCGAGGGAGGCCGCACAGGGCCGATGATCGGGGTCTCCTCCCTGCGAGGCGAGGACGTGACCTTCCCCAGCACCACGGACGTGAAGGAACTGGTCGACTGGGTGGGGTCGTTCGACAAGGTCACGGTGTTTGCCACGTATGCCTCGCTGGGACTGGGCACGCTGGAACGCGCGCACAAGGCCGGCCTGCCGGGCTGGGACCTGATCGTCGTGGACGAAGCCCACCGGACGTCAGGCCGGATCGGCAAGCCCTGGGCGGTCGTCCACGACAACACCCGCATCCCCGCCCTGCGCCGTCTCTACATGACCGCCACGCCCAGGATGTGGCAGCTGGACGAAGACGCCGAACCGGGCGTGCCGGGCGAGTTGGTGGCGAGCATGGAGGACGATCCGGACGGCCCGTTCGGGGCGCGCTGCTACACCCTGACGCTGTCGGAGGCGATCGACCGGGGGATCTGCGCGCCGTACCAGGTCGTCTGCCTCGACATCACCGACACCCAGCTCCAGGCCGCGCAGCTCCTGGGCGCTGAGGGCCGCTCGGACGAGGTCCGCGGGGCCCGGCTCGCTGCTCTGCAGACCGCGCTGGTGAAGGCATCGGCCGAGGAAGGGTTCCGCAGGACGCTGGTCTTCCACCACGTCGTCAAAGAGGCCGAGGCGTTCGCGGCCGGCCTCCCCGACGTCGCCGCGCAGCAGCACGCCGCGGACCCCGAGCTGTACCCGAAGACGATCTGGGCCAACTGGCTCTGCGGCGAGCACAAGCCGAACCACCGGCGGCGGGTTCTCGGGGAGTTCGCCGACGGGACCGCCATGGACGGAACGGTCGTGGCGAAGAGCTACCTGGGCTCGCTATCTACGCGCGTGTTCAACGATTTCCTCAGCCTTCTCCACTCGCCGCCTCTGGGCGAGCTTCAACCGGTCAAGTTTGAACTTCTGCACCTCGATCAGGCGACGCTGGATTCGCGACTCAATGGTGAACCACTTTTTCAATAGATCAGTTCTACCTTTACACAGCAGATCGCGATCTGCCGTTTCCCTTTCCCTCTTTGATATTTTGCGACCCGTGAAGGACGCATCCGCCAAAGGTTCCAAGGGTGTCCCGTATCTGTAACCGGCCTCCCTCATGCAAGACGACCAGTCGGCGAACTGCTTACTCAGCTCAGCGCTCTTCAGTGACTGCGTAAAGCTTTCTGTAGCAATTTCCCGGGCTGCTGCGGCGCCTTCTTTATAGGTGTACCGAGCTTCGAAATTCTTGTCGGTCTCCCCCTTACATCCCCCTGGAGGAACTTTCAGCCCATTGATCTCGCTCCTGTATGGGATCCCCATCGCTTTCATCATAGCCGTGCCGTAGAGGACATTCTTTTCCACCGTGCTGATACTCTTCGGCGCAGGCTTTGAGTGGTCAGGTGGCAGGTGATAGCCGTATTCATGGGCAGAACGCGCGTCCTGCAGTCCATAACGTCGATCGGGGACTCTTGTCGCCTCAAAAGTGGCGGTATCGTCCTGGATGCCGAATCGTTTCACGCAGGCAGCTATAAGCGTATGCTCTGCGGCCGAAACGACCTCGACTTGAGTTTCGTTGAGAGTGTATTCGGCTATCGGCAGCTCCCTCGCGTAATCCTTGTATGGAAAATCTGCCACCGCCGCTTCCTCAGGTCCGTTGCGTGAGTCTCCGTGGGGCCTCGAGGGGCTTGTCCCAGCACAAGCAACTACGGTAGAGGCGATGGACAGGAAGACTGCCAGTTGACCGGCCCCGCGGGCCAGCAGCGAAGGCCTGTAGGACATTTCGCTCCATTCTGGATTGGCGCAGAAAAATGAAGAACTGGCGACAGGGAATCGAATCCTGCCGCCAGTTCCGAATTTTATTCTTAGAAGTCGTAGCAGGACGACGGGTGAGTCCAGTTGAAGGACGCGTTCTGGTTATACGTATTGGCGAGTCTGTTGACCAGCGTGTTGGCCGGTATCGAGTCGCAAGCTCCGGCGTAGCCGCTGTTGTAGAAGATGCTCGCCCAGTCATTGGGGGACACCCAGTCAGCGAACTGCGCTGACGCCGCGTTGTTCTTGACGCTCTGCCCCTGACCCGAGCCCGAAGAAAGGAAGGTGTAGCCGGCAAAATTGGATACGGCTGTATCCTTGAAGCCAGTCATGGAGCCCTGGATGTTGCTGTTGTAGCTCAGAGCGAGGCACCTGCTCGAGTTGGTGCAGTCAACGCCCACCGCTGCGGATGCCTGAGGGGCAAAGGCGATGGAAAGTGCACCTATCGATGCTGCCGTGCAAGCAATGACATGGCGCTTCTTGAATGAAGACATAATAGCTCCCTTACGTTCCAAGTGAACGTTGTCGATCATGACAGACCGGGCGACTCTCTGTCAATGAGAAAACTTAACCAAGCCGCGAAGGATCACTATGTGGAATAATCCACGCATACTTTGGTCAACCCGTACTCGCGGGCTGTGATCCGGCCTGCCAGCACGAATTACCCGACCGCCGGCCCGGCTGTCCTGCCTGCCCGACCGGCACCGCCGCCGGGGCCGCCGTCATCCTCTGCCGTACGTCCTGGCCGTGGCCGCCTGTGCGGTCCTGGCCGGAGCGAAGTCCCTCACCGCGATCGCCGAGTGGGCCGCATGTGCCGCGTTCCGGCCGGCCGTCGTCCACGGCACACCGGGCCGGACTCAGCCTGCCGGTCGGAGTCAGCGGTACCGGTGGCCGGCCCCCGAGGGCGGTGCGGGGACGACGGTGGTCGTCGACGTGGAGGAAACCGGCCAGGGCCGCGCTGCGTTCGGTGTCGCTGGTGCAGGGCCGTAGGCAGGCCCTCTCGTCGAGCAGGGTGCGGTTGAAGCGTTCGACCTTGCCGTTCGTCCGCGGGCGGTGGGCGCGATTCAGGTTTCCGGTCGCGCCGGTCTCGGCGAGCGCCTGTTTCAAGGCCAGGCCCGTGCGGTAGGGCCCAGGCGTTGTCGGTGAGACGCGCTCGAAGCGGGTGATGCCGGGTGCGTGGAAGAAGGCGGCCACGCGGGTGAGGAAACCTGCGCAGGTCGCGACCTTCTCGTCCGGGTGGATCTCGCTGTGGGCGAGGCGGGCGTAGTCGTCGACGGCGGAGTGGACGTAGTCGAAGCCCATGCCGCGGATCGGCCGTCCGCCGTCGCGGCCGCGGACCTTGTGGCCGCCGCCGTCGGGGATACGGCCGAGTTTCTTCACGTCGACGTGGTTCAGTTCGCCGGGACGGTCGCGTTCGTAGCGGCGGATCACGGCGGCGGTCGGCCGGTCCAGCCGGGCCAGGCGGCTGAGGCCGTGGCGGGTCAGGATCCGGTGCACGGTGGAGGCGGGCAGGCCCAGCACCGGGCCGATGCGGGCCGGGCCGGGCCTGCGGTCCCGCCGCAGCCGGCGCACCCGGTCCTCCACCGTCGCCGGGGTGCGGTGCGGCGCCCGGTGCGGCCTGCTGGAACGGCCCAAGCCCGGCCTCGCCTTCACGGCACCAGCGGCGGATCCACTGGTGGGCCGTGACTCGTGAGATGCCCATCCACACCTAGGGCCTCTCGTTTGGATCATGCCGGGCTCGCGGGCCCTGGCACCGCACCTCGCCGCGTTGTCGTCGGTTGCCATGGCTCCGCCATGGCGCCCTCCTCCGACTTGCGATGCACGGCACCAGACCCCGCTCCCTGATCCGGCCTGATCCGAACGAAAAGGCCCTAGTGGCGGACTCTAGGCTGCGGGGCATGAGCGAGATCAAGAACCCGACGCCCAGCAAGGCATTCGAGCTGCTGATGGCCGGCAACCAGCGCTTCATCGCCGGCACCCCCGAGCACCCCAACCAGGACGCCGCCCGCCGCGCCGAAATCGCTCCCTCCCAGCAACCCTTCACCGTGCTGTTCGGGTGTTCGGACTCCCGGCTGGCCGCCGAGATCATCTTCGACCGCGGCCTGGGCGACCTGTTCGTGGTACGCACCGCCGGCCACGTCATGGGCCCGGAGGTGCTGGGCAGCATCGAGTTCGGCGTGGAGGTGCTGGGCTGCCCGCTGGTGGTGGTCCTCGGGCACGACTCGTGCGGAGCCGTCGGCGCGGCCAGCGCCGCGCTGCAGGACGGGCAGACGCCGGGCGGCTTCATCCGCGATGTTGTCGAGCGGGTCACCCCCAGCGTGCTGGCGGCGCGGGCCGCCGGACACGCGGAGCCGCAGGAGGTCCTCGCCGAGCACATCCGGCACACCGTTGACCTGCTGCTGGACCGCTCCCGAGTGCTCGCCGAGAAGGTCGCCGCCGGCCAGGCCGCCGTGGTGGGCCTGCGCTACCGCCTGGCCGACGGCAGCGCGCACCTCGTCACCTCCCGCGGCCTCGATGCACAGGCCACCGCCACCTCCTGATCACGTGGTCCCGGCTTTCACCCCCGCGCCCCCGCCACCGTCCCGCACTGCGTTGTCGCATTCCGTGGTCTCGTGAGCGTATGGGCCCCCGGCCCAGCCGGTGCCGGCCAGGCGCGGAGGATCCGGCTGCACCCGAAGGCACCCACTCGATCATTCGCACCCGCCGCCTACGGCCTGCCCAGTGGAGGAACACATGACCGAGCGTCAGGACGGCCCCGCCGGCCGGCACCGCCGCCCCGACGGCCTGAGCGACGAGACGGTCGAGGCGCTCGGCGCGCTGTCCAAGGCACTGGAGACCACCGAGCGGGCCAGAGGCCGTCTGTACGACTTCCACCAGCTGACCGGCACCGCCGACTTCCAGCTGGACCGTGCGGTGGAACTCCTGTACAAGGCGGGCCACCCCGAGTGGGCTGAGGCGGTCCGCACGCAGATCCTGGGCCGCAACGTCATTCCGGGGCACTGGACGTTCCAGATCGTCGAGGCCTACAACGCCACCTACTACCGGCCCTTCCAGGAGCTGGAGGCGAGCGCGGTGAAGGAACTCGCTCAGGGGCGCGACCACCTGCTGGAGGCGGAGCTGAAAGAAAACCGCCGAACGCACGGCCACCCCCACCACACCGCACGGCCGCCCGAGCCGGAGTGATGACGCCCGCCTCAGCCGCACGAGGCCCCGCGAAGAAGATTCCGACCACCCGCCGCTGAACCGTCTCCCCGGACGCTCACAGCGGCCGGGGACGCGCGCGGCCCCGCCGACGCGCGAGAGGGGACCGCCGGCGCCCCGATCCCCCCAAGGCGCTCCCGCTCGCCCGCCCGTCCCCTTCCACCTTCTTCTCCAGGCAGTGGCGGCGTAGGGTGCGCTGAGGGGGGATGTCAGAGTCCCGACCACGCTGCTAGGGGCGTGGTGACGTGCGCAAACGCGCGGCGTTCCGAAGGGCCCGCGCAACAGTAGTCGCAACCTCCAGCGCAACTTCTAGCGCAACCCCTTGGCGCAACAGATGTCGCAACAGATCCCGTGCCGGGGCGGACAAGGCTCAGCTCTTGGCCGTGGCCATTGGTCGGCGACTACATGACCACGGTCAGTGCGTGACCCTGGTCGGGCATGGCACGACCGCCGTCACCGTCTTTCCCCCGGCGTGGACTGTCCCCTGCACGTCCGTCGAGAGTTCCTGCACCAGATGCCAGCCGAACCCGCCCGGCGTCCGGGGATCCAGTGGGCGGGGCCGCGGCGGCAGGGTGCTGGCATCGTCCACCGCCACCGTCACCGCCTCCGGCCTGGCCTCCAGCCGGAACCCGGTCACCCCGCCGGCATGCTGCACCGCGTTGGCGAACAGCTCGGAGACCACCAGCAGCACCGCCTCCGGCCCGCTCCCGCCCCCGGGCGCGGCCACAAGCAAGAACCCGCGGGTGATGTCTCCAGCCTGCTCTGCCGTCCGCACCTGTCCGTCACGCAGGGCGTCGGGGTCGGGGCCTTCCTGGGGCGCCAGCGCGGCCTTCCGGCAGTCAGTTGGCAGACGCTCAACGGCTACCCCGATTTTCGGACGCCGCACGCCCGACACGATCATCCCCTGCCGGTGGCCCCGGGATGATCAAGCCGTGATGTCCCGGGCCGGCCCCGACCATGGGCCCGACCACGCTCTGACCAGGCGTGGTCGGGCCCATGGTCGGGGGCACCCTGGTTCACCGGGCGCGGGTGACCACGGCGGTGACCATGGCGACCAGGACGCCGGCACCGGTCAGCGCGACCGTCAGCGGCTGGGTGAGCCGCGGGCGGCGGTGGACGGCGTAGGCGAGCGCGCCGATGAACAGCAGGCCGACCAGGACCAGCAGCAGGACGACCAGCAGCGCGAGCGTGGACACGGCGGTTCCCCCTCGGGGTCAGGCACACGGACCTTCCGCGTGCAGTGCCTCTAGAGCGCAAGGGCTCCCTGCCTCTTGGCGTGGAGACTTGGCTTCCGGACAGGCGGCCCCAAGGTCACGGATGCGGGGGTAAGCCCCGCAACACTCTGCTTGTTGGTGCTCATCAGGGAGATGTCCTTACTTGGGAGGGAATCGAGAGAGGGGCCGAGGATCCAGCTGGCGATCTCTCGGATCGCGCCGTCACCGCCGGGGACGGTGGTGACCACGCGTGCGGCGCCGCGTACGACGTCGTGAGCGCTCGCGACCGCCACGGGCCAGCCGACGAGGGCGAAGCACGGCAGGTCGTTGACGTCATTGCCGACGTAGAGCACGCGCTCCGGCGCGATTGGTCGTGCAGGCCGTTTACAGCCGTTTGTGTTCCTGATCCCGCGGATGGCCCGGAAGGCTCCTGCACAGGGACCAGACGTGCTGGCCGTACGATGATCAGCGTGACCGCCCGCCGCGCCCTTGGCGCCGGCCCCCAGGACGCGCACGGCATCCGTGCCTCCCAGGCCGACCTCATCGACTCCCTCCCTGGAATCCGCCTCCCCGACCTTGAGGAACTGCGAGCCCGGGGAGTGCTGGGCTCACGCCCGGAGCCGACGCAGGCTCAGCGAAGGATCCTTGGCGGCGGCGGGCGAGCCGACGAGCAGGCCCAGGGGGATGGGCGGCGTTAGATCGATGACCGGAGCGGTCTGCGGGCCGACTGCTGCCTGACGGGCGGGGCTCCCCTATGCGGTGCGTGGCCGACGGGTCGGCGTCTTCTTAGCGGCCGTCTTCTTCTTCGGCAACTCGTGCACCTCGGCCGGCCCTGGCTCCTCGCCGCGGGAGGCCTTCACCTTCGACACCGACTCCTGCAGCGCAGCCATCAAATCGAGCACCGCGGCCGGCCGCTCGGGCTCCGGGACCGAGGGCAGCGGCTTCTCCTCGCGTTTGGCCTCGATGATCTGGGCGATGGCCTCGGTGTAGCGGTCCTGGAAGTCGGGGCCTTCCAGCTTGTCCACGGTCATGGTGTCCATCAGCGCCAGAGCGCTGTCGATCTCTTCGTCGCTCACCTCGACCGGTGGCGGGAGCAGCTCGGTGGGGTCGCGGATCTCGTCCGGCCAGCGCATGGCGTGCAGGACCAGGACGTCGTCGCGGACACGGAGCAGGCCCAGTCTTTCCCGGCCGGACCAGGCGTACTTCGCGACAGCCACCTTCGAGGAGCGGCCGAGGGCCTGGACGAGGAGCTTGTACGGTTTCACCGCGACCTGGCCGGCCGGCTGCAGGTAGTAGCCCTCGGCGATCCGGATCGGGTCAATGGACTCCAACGGCACGAAGGCGTCGATCTCGATCGCCTTCGCCGTCGGCAGCGGCAGGTTGCTCAGCTCCTCGTCCGTGACCGGGCGTTGTCCTTGCGGATGCGCGCATTGTTGACCTGTGTGACACGTAGATAGGCACGCGTGTCGGCATCCCGCTGGCCCCGCTCCGAAACAAGAGCGCGTAACGCGGCACCACGTCTCGCCCTCAGCCGGTCGGTCCCGCCTGCGGAGGCACCGGTGCAGTCTCCGCGGGGGTTGAAGCCCGCGCCTGCCTGATGGCAGCCCACGCGGCAACACGCCCCCACAGTTGTCCCAGGTACCGGTAGAAGCGGTCCGGAAGGAACACGGCGTCCGCGGCGATCATGGCGCCGGAGAAGAGCGGCAGGCCAAGGAAGACAGCGATACCCAGGTGCATGCCCAGCAGCATCGTCAGGACGGGGTACTTGAGCCGGCCGAACAAGACGAACGGGAAAGCCACCTGCAACAGCACCGTCAGGTAACACACGATGGCGATCAGTACGTTGTGTTCGTCCGCCATGCGGGAGAGCTCGGGCCAGGGCTGGAACAACTCGAGGTTCAGGACGTAGTGAAGGGCGGTTCCGTTGCCCCAGGTAGCGCCCTGCACCTTGTACAGGCCCGCGGATCCATAGAGGAAGCAGACCTGGGCAGCGATCACGAGCATGCCGCAGTTGTGCAGCACGGTGACCACTGTCCGGCGCGCGTCGCGAAGATGGCGTCGCAGTTCGCTGGATGTCTGGTCCAGCGGAAGCCTGACCGCCTTGGCTGCGGATGCTCGGAGCCGGGTTCTGCGCGCGTCGAGGGACCAGCATCGGCCGCATGCGGTGAAGACGAGGTAGAGGGCCATGAGGAGGATGAGGTTGTCCCCTCCGTCCGTCATGAAGATCGCCCTGGCGTGGAACGACGTCACGACGACTGCGAAAAGCAGGGACATTGCCCTGGTCCGCCAGCCCAGCATGAACAGTGCGCAGGTGGCGAGGGCTGCGGTGTAGCAGACCTCGAAGTAGGCCCGGCTGTCGGACAGGGTGAGGATGCTGGCCCACCCGGTCTGATCGAAGAGTTGCCTGGCCAGTGCCGGCGTCCACGGTGAGCCGGGACCCCAGATCTCGTCGCGGTGGGGAAATTCGCGCACCAGGAAGGCGAAGTACAGAAACCCGTACCCGATGCGCAGAACCGCTGCGGCGTACAGGGAGATCGGCTGCTCCAGAAGGAGGGTGAGGAGCGTGGCGAGGCGGGCGGGCAGGTGCTGCGGCGTGCCCGCGCTCGCTCGCTGCGTGCCGTGTCCAGGGGGCGAGGGCGTGGTTGCCGCGACCGATGTCTGCTCAGCCTGTTGCATGGGCGGGCACCTTCCACCAGGGCAGGTAACGAGTGTCGGCGCGCTTCGGTGTCGCCATGCCGGGACCGGGCTCGCCCGCTGCGGGCGGCGCGGCGATGGGCAGGCTGATCACCCGCAGTTGGATGGACTCGAATGCGCCGTGGTGATGGGCGGCGACGCGATCCGCCGCGATGTTGCGCAGGTAGTGCTGGATCATCTCAGCGCGCTGGGAGCGCGGCTGGTCGTCGTTGCCGTGCGTTTCGAGGTAGGAAGTCCACGCCCGGCGCAGCATGTTCTGTGCGGTATGACTTGGGAAGGGGTCGTGTCTCACCGCGGCTGTGTCGACGGCGGTCAGGTCGAACCAGTCGCTGACCTGGACGGTGCCGTCCGGCGCGGTGTGCATGGTCCTTGCCGAAATCTGCCGGTTGACCGACTCCGGGTCCGGGGCGAAGAGTCGCCAGTTCTGCTCGAACAACGGGAAGACCCAGGCGTTGACCTGCCGGCTGTACTGCCGGGAGACGGAATTCGGTGGTGCCACCTGCAGGAACACCAGGAGCACATGCACCAGGGCCGTCGCCAGACACAGGACCACGGCGACGTGTACCCCGACCTTCAAGGCGACGGGCGGCTCCGAAGATGCTTCGACGGCAAGGGAGCTGTCATCCCCGTTCTGTGCGGCGGCTCTTCCAGCGACGGTCCGGTCCAAGTCATCGGCATCCGCTGACACGACGCCACCTTGCACGGCCCCATCCGCCCCTTCCCGCCCGACTTCTCTCACCTGGTTCTCCTGAGGTTTTCACCGGCGGCGTGCGGCGGAATCGGTGACGATCCGCGCCGCACGCCGCCCGTCCTACTCACGCACGTGGTCGTCTGACCGAGCACACACGCCGCCGGAGATCGCACGCGCGCGCTCCGACGCCGCCATCGCAAACCCCCAGGACACGTGGGAATCGCTCCGGGCTGCGCTGACCATCGCGCTAGGCAGCATCACAGCCGTAGCCATAGTCCGTGCCGGGCTGGTCGCCATAATCGCCGGGCTTGCCGGGCTTGCCGGGCTTGCCGGGCTTCTCGGGCTTGCCGGGCTTGCCGGGCTTCTCGGGCTTGCCGGGCTTCTCGGGCTTGCAGCCATGGCCGTTACCGCCGGTGGTGCCGCCGGTCGTGGTCCCGCCGGTGGTGCCGCCGGTCGTGGTCCCGCCGGTGGTGCCAGCGGTCGTGGTACCCGTGGTCCCGCCGGTGGTTCCCGCCGTCGTCGCACCTGTGGTCCCGGCCGTCGTCGCACCCGTAGTTCCAGCCGTTGTGGCGCCCGTGGTCCCGGCCGTCGTGGTGCCGGTGGTCCCAGCCGTCGTG
>NZ_JBEYEY010000020.1:144206-144313 GCF_040703635.1 Streptomyces sp. NPDC007189 | reverse complement strand
GGTGCCCGTAGTGCCGGCCGTCGTGGTGCCGGTGGTCCCAGCCGTCGTGGTGCCCGTAGTGCCGGCCGTCGTGGTGCCGGTGGTCCCAGCCGTCGTGGTGCCCGTAG
>NZ_JBEYEY010000020.1:0-144112 GCF_040703635.1 Streptomyces sp. NPDC007189 | reverse complement strand
CCGTAGTGCCGGCCGTCGTGGTGCCGGTGGTCCCAGCCGTCGTGGTGCCCGTAGTGCCGGCCGTCGTGGTGCCGGTGGTCCCAGCCGTCGCGGTGCCCGTAGTGCCGGCCGTCGTGGTGCCGGTGGTCCCAGCCGTCGCGGTGCCACCCGTGGTTCCACCGGTGGTGCCGCCCGCGCACTGCGGCCGGGTGATCGTGTTGGTGTCCAGCGTCACGGCACCATTACGGGCCAGCGCCCGCCCGTCGATCGTCGTGCCCGTGGTGGCAGTGATCGAGGTCAGAGCCAGGATGTTGCCCACGAAGGTGGAGGCCGTCCGAGGGTGGCCGAACTGCCGATTTGCCAGAACACGTTGCACGGCGAGGCGCCGTTAATGAGAACCACGCTGCTGGCAGACGCCGTCGTCAGACTCGAACCGACCTGGAACACCCAGACTGCGTTGGGGTCACCGTGGGCGTCCAGGGTGAGGGTGCCGGTGAGTCCGAGAGTGGAGGAGGCGGTGTAGACGCCCGGACCCAGCGTCAGGCCACCGGCGTCCGCGGGAAGGGCCCCGTTGGTGGCCTGTCCTGCGGCGTCGTCGTACGCCGTGACCAGGTCGGTCTGGGCTTGCGCAGCCACGGCGTCAGCAGAGTGCTGCGCCCCGAGCACCAGGCCGGGAGGGAATCCGGTGATGGACGTCCCCGGACTCACTCCAAGATCCCCGGTCACCATCGAGGGACCGGTGTTGGTGACGGCGGAACCCGCCAGTACCGCAAAGCTGTCCGCCGTACCCAGCGGTACAGGTGTGGCGATGGCATTGGCCTGTGTCGGTGTCACAGCGACTACGACAGCGGCGGTCACCACGGCAAGCACCGCCGCGGTCCAAACCGACAATGTGCGCCGCAGCGGTGCTGCGGTGATATTCAGCGTCATCGAGGGGCCAGCTCCTGTGAGGGGATGGTGGCGTATTGGGCGGCTCTCGACCGCACAGAATCGCCTGAGTTTCTGCCGCATATTACGTAGGAGCATGACTCTGATTACGATTCATCCGAGTGGTTTCGCCCATCCTGGCGAGCCGATCATAAATAAACAGAAAACCATCAATGGGCCAGATGGCCGCACCCGATTAGCCAGAACGTGCGACACGACGACGCTACCGCCCAGGTCAACGCGGAGGGGCAACGAAATTAATGCATTTACACCCCCGGGCCGGCACCAAACTCTGGTTGACGCCCGACACCTCACCGGCCGTTGAGTGAAAACGCCATCCCCGTGATTCTCCTCGGAGGTTGCAGAGGATTCGGCTGCGGCCTGCACTTATCCCGCCAGTGAGGACCTGACCATGGTCGACTGGGCCACCGGAGATATGCCCGTCATGATCATCCTGACGCGCCAGGCATTCGGTGCATTGAAGGCGGAGGAGGAAGAGCACGGCCGACGCGATCCTCAGAGCGAAGGGGCGGCCCATCGTGTACACGCCGGGGCCATCGCCCCATGGATTTGATCACGCACCTCATGCTGAGTGCGTGACCTGCGCGGGCGAGGGTTCTGGTTGCCGCCTGCAAGGACGGTGTAGACGGCGGCCGCCGTTCCCAGTGCGCTTGCCCACACCTGGCTCTGCGCGGCCAGGACTGCGGCCGCAACCACCAGGAGCAGCACGGGCAGAGGGGACCGATCGCCTCCTCCGGGCTTGAGCGGGTCGACGTTCATGGGCGTGGGCTTCCTTCCCGAGTGACCTCCTGCCGGGCGGCTCCCCGGCAGGGCAGAACCACGCCTGCGGGACGCCGAGGCCAGCCTGTACGCCTATCTCGCCATGCCGCTCCTGGTGAGATGAGGAAAACCTCGCGGGGTACCGACTCCCCGCTGTCCCGGGCGGCGGCGGTCCGTGCCAGGTCAGCGGCCCACGCAACTGGGACTACCGCTACACCTGGCTGCGGGACGGCGTCGGAGATGTAGAAGCTTCCAGTGGCTGGGTCCGTTGGGCACGGCGTTGTTGCCTCGCCGTCGTCCGTGTGTCCTGCTGATCGACGAGCCGGACAAGAACGACATCGACCTTCCCAACGACCTGCTGGCCGCATCTGAGAAGGGCCTATTTCACCCCTGGCGGACCTCTTCGCGGGCGCCGGTGGCCCTAGATGTAGTGGTAGGCCGAGATCCGCGTACGAGTTGCAGACCAGGTTGCACTCGGCATTTCCGCAGGTGGAGACGTCATTTGATTCTCACTCATGTAGCTCCATACGCCCAGAAGTTGTGGTCCTCCGGGTCTTGGAGTGTCAGTGCCCCATCTATGCTTGGGGACGTTCCTTCGTGGCGTCTGCCTCGTGCTTCACCACCCGGTGAAGGCCCGGCAGCCCAGCCGGGCTACCTCGGACGCCGCGGAGGCGCACATGGAAGGCAAGACGCCCGTCGACAACGGTGACGAGCAGGACGAGCAGGAGGCCGCCGAGCGGCGCCGGGAGCGGCGCAAGCTCATCGGGCAGCTCCTGATCGACTGGTCGCCGGTACTCGCGGGAGTCGCCAACCTCGTGGTACAGCACCTCTCCCGATGAGGAGCGGTGAGCGGGTCGTAGCGGCCGGGGCAGCAGTAAGCCCGGTCGGATAGCAGACGACCGGGCTCACTGGCTGTGTCGCGGACGGAGGGCCCTGGACCTGGGGTGGAGCCCAGGGAAGGGGCCCTCTGCGTCAAGTTTTACGTGTCGTCCGCGCGGAATCGATCGTACGGGAAATAGCGCCTCGGTCTACAACCTGGGCTGCTAGACGCTCGTTTATCTGAACTCGCCGTCCTGGTCCAGCACGGGCCTTCTCCGGCGGCAAGGGCGTCCACCAGCTGGCGCAGCGCGAGCAGCGCCGGCCGGGCCGCGGATGCGGCGACGGCCTCCAGGAGAGATGTCGCCGGACCGAGGACGTCGACCAGGCGGCCGTCCCGGATGTCGTCCGCCACATCCCGCAGCGCGGCCCGGAAGACGGTGCCGCCCCACTGGGAGCGGGCCAGCCCCTCGGCGAGCAGCTGCTCGCCCACGGTCGGCCGCCAGAGGCCGGCGTCGTACTCGGCAAGGAGGGTGCGGGCATCCCGCTCCAGCACGTGCGTCATCGCGGTGGTCGTCACGCCGGGACCAACGAGATCGGATTGGTCGGCGTGACAGGCTCATGGTGGGCTACTTGGCCACACCGAGCACTGCGAGGATCCCACGGCGCATGAGATCGCCCATGACGCCGGTCTGAGCAGCACAGTGTCGGTCGCCTACCACCAGAGCTACCTCCAAGAGGACTGCCGAGCCCTGCTCCGCGACGGCCGGAGCTGGCGCACCTGCCGACTGGTCCGGTGACAGGCCGGACGGCGCCGGGCCGGCCGAGCCTCTGTCGGCGGTCGTTCGTGGTGCCGGCGCAGCGATGCGCCCCCTCAGCTGAAGGCCGAGGGGGCGCATCGTCTCTTTGGTGCGCGGGCTGCTACCGGTGCTGGAGGAGCATCATGACGATGGTGACCACGCTCGCCACTATGGGCAGCGTCGCCATCAGCCTCACCTGCGTGCGGGAGCCGTAGGAGACCGTGCGCACCGGACGTGCATCCGGGCCGTTGTGTCGATGCGCTCCGCGCTCGCGCGCAAGTTCCAGCCGGGCGCGGTGGTAGAGCCAGAACCGGATCTCCTCCGCCGGGACTTCGCAGGCGATCAGTATGGCCCGCAGTACTTCAGCCGTCGGAAGGTCCTGGCTCACCAGCAGCTTCTGGAGCGACGTCTTGGAGATCGAGACGCCGCCTGCGGGGGTCCGGCGGACGACCTCCTGCAGGGAGATCCCGCTCCTCAGGCGGGTCTCCCTCAGCAGCTCGATCAGGTCGCCGGGGACCGTGCAGAGGGAGAGCACGTTGGCGACCGGGTGACCGTGGAGCTGGGGACTGACCTGCTGCACGGCCTCCGTGACCAACTGCTGCACCCGCATGGCCACCTTGTCGTCCACGATCTCCGAGTCGGAGTCCTCGCCGACGTCGGTATCCCGATGGTGCCCGGGACGCCAGCTGACCACGGGCGGCATGGCCGGGCGGCCCCTGTGCGAGGTGACGGCTTCACCGGGAGGTGACGAAGGCCCGGACGGTGCGGGGACGGATCCTCCGTCCCCGCGTTCCCCGTCCTCCGTGCGCCTGTTCCGTCGCCGTTCCTCGACCGCCTGCGCCCGAAGGTCGAGCCAGGGCTGCGGATCGACGTCGAGGGCTTCCGCGTAGGCCTGGATGACGCCGATGGAAGGGATGCACTGCCCCGACGTCGCCTGGGACAGCGCGCTGATGGAGTAGTGCGACGTCTCGGCGATGTCCTTGAGCGTCTTGCCCTTGGCCTGGCGAGTGTCGACCATGCCGGTCACCAGCTCGGTCACGACCGGCGAAGTGCTGACGATGACGCGGACCGGCCGCCCCCCCGTCTTCATCAGGCCGCTCCCGTCGATGCGACCGGACCGCCGGAACCGCCCAAGTAGCGGGTGGTGCGCGGCTGGTTGTCCCCGGTCTTCGCATGCTGGTGTTTGTCGACCACGGCCTCGATGGCGACTTCGGCGAGGTGCAGCGCGATGTTGGCGGTCGTCAGCCCCACCGCGACGGCCTCGCCGGTCTCGTTGAACGCCAGGAAGAAGCAGAGGCCGGCGATGGTGCCGACCATGAGCTCCGAGGCGGCGACCAACGCCCAGCGGGAGAACGCCAGCGCGTGCACCAGCATCTCCACGATGTGCAGGGCGATGTCCACGGCCATCACGCCGGCCGTAATCGCCTCCGCCATCGTCTTGGTGTGGGAGAAGACCTCCGTCCCCACCCACACACTCGCGACCAGCGCCAGCGGCACCAGCACCAGTCGCACCTTCTCGTGCCCCGTCGGCAGGCAGATGCTGCTCACCCGGGGACGGGCTCGCTCCATGCGAGACCACTCCTTCACGTCGTGATGGAGCAGGCGAGCTGCGACGGGTGGTCCCCGCCCCGCACAGCGGCGGGACGGGGACCCGCGCAGGCAAGCCTGCATTTGGCTGGACTGGGGAAACGCGCATTTATCTACAAGGCCCTCCACAGACCTTTCGCGTAGAGAAAGTCGCCCTCCCTGCCCTGGGCCCATCATCGCACCGCGAGACGGCGTACAACATGGTCGCGCCTCTACACGGGAGAACTCGGAAATTAGGGCGTACTAAGTACTCCTGACCCTTTGGTGAACATCCGTCAACTACGGGGGCGCAGGGGGGCGTGAAAGGGGCGCGTGAACAGGAGGCGCACCACTCGGTCGGCGCAAGTGCGCTGGACGTTATGCCCGTTGTGAGGGATCTGTCGCTCACTCGTTCGGGGCAATCAGGGCACTGAAAAAACAGCAGTGCCGATAATTTTGCCCCTGTCACTTCTGGGAAATTGCAGGTCCGGGGCGCGTACGCTTTTTCGCTTTTTCTGAATCCGACCCGAGTAGGCCGTACAATAGACGAGGACCCCCATGTACTCGTTACATGGTGGCGAGCCCCGATGACTCGGGCTCGTATCCGAGACCACGTCACTTGGCTGGACATGCCCTCGGATGAATGTTCGAGGCCCCCGCCGGCGCTCCACACGCCGCGGGGGCCTCGGCGCGAAGAGAGCAGCGCCTGCAACTTTGGGTGTTTTGGGGGGAGTTGCGATGATGTTCGGGCCGTCGGATCGGTTCATTCCGCATACCGGAAAGCTCTGTGAGGTCCATCACATGAGCGGTCGCGCGCTCTTCCGTCCCCGTTGATTCTCCGGACTGCCGCAGTTCCAGGGGGCCTTGCTCCTGGGATCGGTCGGCACCCGGAAACGGCGAGCGGTCCCGCGGACGGTTCCACGGGACCGCTCGTGATGGCAGGTCAGGATGCTTCGGACCGCTGCTCCTGGTCGGCCTTCGGGGTCTTGGGCAGCTTCCCGGTCTGCCGCAGGTAAGCGGCGTAGTGGGCGATCGCCGCGTCGGCGACGTCCTGCGGGCCCATGCCGGTCTCCTCGCCGATCTCGGTGACGAGCTGGTCGGTCTCCAGCAGGACGCGCACGTTCATCATCACGCGGGTCGGGCCGGGCTTGCGGCCGCGCCGGCAGGGCGGGAGCCCCAGCTGTGTCCGGCTGTTCGGTGTCACGGAGGTGCGCTTCTTCGCGGGCGCGCGGACGTTGTCGCCGACCTTGATGTCCTCGTCGTCGTCCGGCAGCTGCGAGTCGTCGTCAGCGGTACGGGTGCGCTGCGCTGTCACGGGGAGGGGGATCTCCTTCAGGAAGATCTGGGTGAGCAGTTCGTAGGTGGCGCGGATCTCGGGGAGCCGGTCGCCCTTGGACTCCTCGAGGGAGATGCCGTTGTTGGTGCTCGTGGCCAGCTGCTCGATGAACTTCACCGTCGGGTCCCAGACGAGCGGACCGAAGATCCGGCGGATCGAGTCGCGCTGCTCGTTCTGGCGGACGGTGTCCTTGTAGCGGTTGATGATGACGCCTCGCAGCGACAGGCCCGGTTGGCGAGGTCCTTGGGTGCCGTGTGCTCGACTCGACCACGGCGTGACCGTACTGCGCGGCCAGGGCTACACCCTGCGCGTCACCGCAGTCCCCGGCGTGCACCGCCAGCTCCTCGGTCGCAGTCAGCCCCTCGACGGCGGCCAGGACGTCCCGACGGTCCCGGCCCAGCGCAAGGCCCGACGCGAGTACGAGAACCGCGTCAGTGCGCTCACCCGGACCATGATGGTTCTCAGCGTCAACGGCTGTACCGGTGTCCCGAGGCCGTGGACGTATGGGTGAAGCGGCCGGACGGTGCTGACTACGACGCTGCGCACATGGCGAGCGCGGTTCGCGCCAGCCCGCGCAGCCAGGCATGGGCGTGGTCGGTGTCCTAGCGCTGATGCCACGACAGGTATATCGGTGCCGACGGCAGTTCGAGCGGGAGGGGGAGCACGACCAGGCCCAGGTCGGCGACCGCGGACCGCGTGGTGGCTTCGGGGACGCTGATCAGGAGATCGGGGCCGCGCGCGAACTCCAGCGCGGCCGCTTCCGTGGGCGCGGTCGCCACCACGCGGCGGGTGAGGCCGAGCCGCGCGAGGGCGTCGTCGATGGCATTGCTGAGGGTTCCACATCGAAGACGGTCACGTGCTCGGCGGCGGCGTACCGCTGCTTACGGCTCCTTCGGGACGCCCTTGACTACGGATTTGGTTCGCCGGGTTGGTGATGGTCGAATGCTTGGCGCGGGGAGGCGATGATGAGGGTATGACCGCCAGTTCTCGCGCTCAGTCCTTCGACGTAGCCGCGGCTCAGTACGCGGCGAGTCGGCCTTCTTATCCAGCCGCGCTCTTTGACTGCATCGAGGAGTTCGCGGGCTGTCGGTTGGCGGGTGCCCGGGTCGCCGATGTCGGCGCGGGTACCGGGATTGCCAGCGTGCTGCTGCGGGAGCGAGGTGCTGATGTGATCGCTGTGGAGCCGGGTGAGGCCATGGCTGGTGAGTTCCACCGGGCGCTGCCGGGGGTGCCGATCGTGAGGGGCGACGGTAATGCTCTGCCGCTGGCCGAGGCTTCCTGTGACCTCATCACGTATGCGCAGTCCTGGCAGTGGACCGATCCTGGCCGGTCCGTCCCGGAGGCATTGCGTGTCCTGCGAGCGGGCGGTGCGCTGGCGATCTGGTGGAACACCACGGCCTTCGACGTACCGTGGATCCGCGAGCAGCACGGGCGCATCGCGCACCACTGCGGGGTGAAGCGAAGGTCTGCCGTGCGTCCTTCGGACAACGACGCCATCCGGTTGGCGGGGCTGACAGGGCTGCGGGTTGCGCGCCGTCAAGTGCGCTGGAGCCGCACTGTCTCCTTGGACATGCATCTCGCGAACATTGGCAGCCGGTCGGCATTCCTCGTCCTTGAAGAGGCTGACCGCCAGGCGTTCTACGTCGAGGAGCGTGAGCGGCTGGTCAAGATTTTTCCTCGCCAGGTGGTGGAAGAGACCTACGTGGTTGATCTCCTGGTCGCGCTCCGCCCCTGACGGTGTGCGGCCGGGGGCCGGGACGGTGTCGCTCATGTGCTGGCGGCGGGCGAAGGCACGCCAGTTCTTCAGGTGGGCGATGCCGTGTTCGACGCGGATGCGTCGCGAGGAGTGAGCTTTGCGCTGTCGCTCGTGCATTTCCTCGTACCAGTCGGGGCGTTCTTCTTGAACTTGCGGTGTGGTGGTGTCACCACGCGGCCGCCGGTCAGCGCGCGCAGGCTCTGGTAGCCGGCATCGGCGAGAATCTCTACGCCGGGGCCGTCAGCCAGGAGCCGACCAGCCCTGACTGTCGGGCATGGGTGATGTTCGCGCAGCTGCCGGGCTCTGTCGGGCTGCAGAACAGCACCCGGCCGCCCCCGGCCGTGATCACCATGGCCTTGACAGCGTTCTGCTTGCTCTTGCCGGAGATGAACTTGTCCAGGTCCTTGCATCCGACGGCCGACCGCCGGACCCGGATCTCAGTGCCGTCGACGATGCCGGTCTCCCCGGTCACGCCGAAGTAGTGGACCACCTCCGCCAGCGTCCGTAACCGCACTCCGGCAGTGA
Organism: Streptomyces sp. NPDC007189; assembly: GCF_040703635.1. NCBI lineage: Bacteria > Bacillati > Actinomycetota > Actinomycetes > Kitasatosporales > Streptomycetaceae > Streptomyces > Streptomyces sp. NPDC007189. Next base: position 135,627 of record NZ_JBEYEY010000020.1, on the reverse strand, counting down.
CGGTGCAGCCTCGCTCGGCAAGCAGGAGGCGCACCTCGCCGATGGCCCGGGTAATGGTGGAGCGGTCCGCACCGAACCAGCAGGCCAGCACCTCGTGAGTGGCTCCATGTCGGACGTGCACGAGCGTGGCCAGGAGCCGGTCGACGAAGACCAGCCGGTGCTTCGCGCCGGCGCCCGCGGCCCGCTTCCGTGCCCTGTGCGAGCTTGGCCTGGTGCCGTTGATGCCAGAACGGCCCTGCCTCGGCGACGAGCTCAGCGATCGCACCGGCCGACAGGCCCGTGATCCTCCGGTCGCTGACGATCGCTGCCCGAGACACGTTCCCCAATACGCGACCATGATCGGTGATCGAGAGCCCGACGTCTCACGCCTACCGTGCACGAGCTCGTCAGCGTCTGCCTCGCCCCGAAGCTCCAGAAGTTCTTCGAAGCGGCTTCCGGGTGGTCAGTCCGCGGTGTCCTGCGGGTCGCCGTCCGGGAGCAGCCCCCGCCGTCCGACGATCAGGCCGGCCTGGAAGCGACTGCTCGCGTCGATCTCTTCCATCAGTTCCGTGATGTACCGTCGGCACGTCCTGGTGGCCATTCCCAGGCGCCGGGCGATGACATCGTCCTTCAGCCCCGCGGCCATCAGCCGCAGAATATTCATGCGCAACTCTTCCGCGGTTTCCTGGTATTCGACACGATCCGCATCGAATACCTGGGCCGACTGCCAGATATTCTCGAATGTCCGGTACATGAAATTGACCACGGTGGGTTCGGACACAATGGCGGCTCCGGGTGCCTGCCGCCCCCGGCGTTCCTGGGAGACGACCGCGATCCGGCCGTCGAAAAAGAAGACTCTCTCCAAGGGCTCACCCGTCGTGCGCACCTCGGCCCCTTCCGCGACGATCTGCCGCACGAAGCCGCGCGTGGCGAGGCTGGCCCGGGCCGTGTGCTGGTAGAGCGTCCGCATCGTGACACCACGGGCCAGCATCTCCAGCGTGGGGCTGAGCACCCGGCGCATCGACTCCGAGCTGCGTCCACCGCCCGGCTGGACGGTGACCGTCTCACGCTCGCAGGTGTGCATCAGCATGCTCACCTCGCGCTTCACCTCGGCGGGATCGTCCAGTACCCGGATCTGCTGGTCGCACCTGCTGGAACGGGTGCCGTCCCGGTAGAGGGGCACCAGCGCGCGCAGTTCGCCGTGTATGACGGCGAGACGTTCCTGCGCCTCCTTGATGGACCGCTCCACGGGAGAGCGCAGCTCCATCTCGGCGATCAGCGGGTCCACCGGCACGGGCGGGCCGTGGTCCGTACCCGGTGCGAGCAGCCGCAGTTCCAGCAGGAGCTCCCTGATCTCCGCAGCGGTGCGCTCGTCCACACCGAGGTCTTTCGATATCTCGGCATCCCGGAATATTCCGTTCCGCAGGGCGTACTCGTATGCGGATACGGCGAGTCCTGTGAGCCGTGGTTGGTTTCCCACGCAATCCCCACCCTTTTGTCCGGTTTTGCCGGAATCCCCTTGTAGCCAAAAAAGAGTAGGACACCGCCAGGGACCGCACAACAAGACCCATGCCTGCCAGAGTCGACGCAGCGCCGGCAAAGGACGCCGAAGCGCCACCAGGGGGGCAACAACAATGAAGAAGACTCTTACCGCACTTTCCGTCGGCATCAGCACCGGCATTCTCGCGGCGACTGTCGCGACCTTGGGTATCGCGTCGACCACCGGGGACCCCGAGTGGGACTCGGTCCGGGCCGGCGCCGCCGTCACCAGCCCGGCGATCACCGCTCAGCAGCCCGGCGATCCCGACTGGGACTGACCCCCTGGGCCGTCCACCCCTCGCACTCCTTCTCTCCAGCGCTCACCCGGCACCCGCATGCTCTGAGCGCAGCGATTCATACGCATTTGCCATGAAAAAACCTTCGTCTTCAGGTTCAAGGATGGTGTGAAACCTCATGCGTGAACTCCATATAGCGGGACGTCGAGTCGCCGACGACACGGCTCCCTACGTGATCGCCGAGATCGGTCACAACCACGGCGGCAGCCTCGAACAGGCCGAGGAGCTCTTCCGGCAGGCCGCGGCGGCCGGCGCGAGCGCCGCCAAGCTCCAGAAGCGGGACAACAAGTCGCTGTTCACCCGCGCCATGTACGACCAGCCGTACGAGGGCCGCAACAGCTACGGCCCGACGTACGGAAAGCACCGCGAGGCGCTGGAGTTCGGCCGCGCCGAGTACGTCCATCTCGCCAAGGTGGCCGCCGAGGTGGGCATCGACTTCTTCTCCACCGCTTTCGACCTGCCCAGCGTCGACTTCCTGGTCGAACTCGGCATGCCGGCCATCAAGATCGCCTCGGCCGACATCACCAACACCCCGCTGCTCAGCTACGCCGCGAAGACCGGCAAGACGCTCGTCGTCAGCACCGGCGGCGCTTCCATGGAGGAGGTGCGACGGGCGGTGGACACCATCCTGCCGCTCAACCCCAACCTGGCACTGCTCCAGTGCACCGCCGTGTACCCCGCCGCACCCGCCGATCTCAACCTCTCGGTCATCGAGACGTACCGCAGCGAGTTCCCCGACGTGGTCATCGGCTTCTCCGGTCACGACCTCGGCCCCGACCTGAGCTTCATCGCCCACGCCCTCGGCGCCCGGGTCGTCGAGAAGCACTTCACCCTGGACCGGACGCTCCCCGGCACCGATCACGCGTTCTCCCTCGACCCGGGCCAGCTGACCGACCTGGTGTCGGGACTGGAACGCACCCGGGCCTCCCTCGGCTCGCCGGTCAAGGTCTGCAGCGACACCGAGGCCCCGGCCGTCCGCAAGATGGGCAAGAAGCTGGTCGCCGCGCGAGACCTGCCGGTCGGCCACGTGCTGACCGAGCGGGACCTCGCCTGCAAGTCCCCGGGCGACGGCCTCAAGCCGTACCAGCTCGACCTGGTCCTCGGGCGCGCGCTGCTGCTGCCGCTGAAGACCGACGACAACATCCGGCTCCAGGATCTCGCCGAGTCCGCGGACTTCGAGCCCTCCGTCAGGCGGCCGGTGGCGATCGGGGAGGGCTTCGTTGCCTATTGATCTCAGCGGCGAAGTCGCCGTGGTGACCGGTGTCGCGGGAAAGCTCGGCGGGGTCTGGGCGTGCGCTCTGCTGGAGGCCGGCGCCGACGTCCTGGGGCTCGACCTGAACGAGGTCCCGCCCGACGACGTACGCAAGGTCGCCGAGCGCGAGGACACCGGCACCTACGTCGGAGCGTGGGCGGACGTCACCCACCGCCGTTCCCTGGAACAGTCCCTGAGGACCTGCCAGGACCGCTTCGGCGTTCCCACGATCCTGGTCAACAACGCCGGCATCGACCAACCGCCCTCGGCAGCCGGCGGCAGCTGGTACTTCGAGGAAGTCCCCGAGGAACTGTCCGCGGTCACCCTCGACGTCAATGCCCTCGGAGCGCTGCGCGTCTGTCAGGTCTACGGAACGGTGATGGCCCAGGCAGGCCGGGGAACCGTCATCAACATCGGTTCCCTGTACGGGAACGTCGCCCCGTACCCGCCGCTGTACGAGCACATCGACCTCGACCCGCCCTTCCTGAAACCCCCCGCCTACGGCATGTCCAAAGCGGGCGTCTCCGCCCTCACCAGGTATCTGGCCGCGCTGTGGGGACCGAACGGCGTGCGGGTCAACACCCTCTCGCCCGGCGGCGTGCTGGGCGACCAGGACCCCGAGTTCCGCAGGAAGTTCACCGCTCGCGTCCCCCTGGGCCGGATGGCGGAGGCGGAGGACCTCACCGGCCCTCTCCTCTTCCTGGCATCCGGCCTCAGCAGCTATGTCACCGGCCAGGAACTGATCGTCGACGGCGGCTACGTCTGCTGGTGACCGCCCTTCCACTCCGGGAGCCAAACCCATGGACGTCCCTCTGAGCCGAGTGGAGGTCGCGGAGTTCGACCGCGTCCTCGCCGGTATGGAGAACCCCTACGACCGGGCCGCCGCATTTTCGGCCCTGACCAGGATCAACACCCTCTACATGGTGATGCGCGCCGGCTCGGGCCACCTCGGCTCCAGCTTCAGCGCCGCCGATGTCGTCAGCCACCTCTTCCTCAGCGAGATGGACCGGCCCTTCGAGGACGACGGCGACCTGTACTTCTCCTCCAAGGGGCACGACGCCCCCGGCCTGTACGCGGCGCTCATCGGCCTCGGCCGGCTGCCGGAGGAGTACGTCCACAGGCTGCGCCGGATCGACGGCCTGCCCGGACATCCCGATGTGCACACCCCCCACATGCCCTTCAACACCGGCTCGCTCGGCATGGGCATCTCCAAGGCCAAGGGGGTGATCCTCGCGGACCGGCTGCGAGGCGTGAGCCGCCGTGTCTTCGTGATGACCGGCGACGGCGAGCTCCAGGAGGGCCAGAACTGGGAGGCCCTGGCCGGTGCCGCGCACCGCGGCATGGGCGAGCTGACCGTGATCGTCGACCACAACAAGATCCAGTCCGACACCTACGTCAGCGACGTCAACGACCTCGGTGACCTGGTGGCGAAGTTCGAGAGCTTCGGCTGGGGCGCGCTGCGCGTGGACGGTCACGACCAGCAGGAGCTGGAGGCCGTCTTCCGCAAGCGGGCCGAGGCCTTCCCGGGCCGGCCCGCGGTCGTCATCGCGGACACCGTCAAGGGCGCCGGCTGCGACACCTTCGCCGCGACGTCGATGGGCGAGGACGAGTGGCGCTATCTCTTCCACAGCGGTGCCCCCACCGCCGCGCACTACCGGACCGCCCACGCCGAGCTGACCGCGGCGGCAAACACCCTCCTCACCGCGGCCGGGCTCGGCACCGTACGTCTGGTGCCGCAGGAGCCGAGGACCGAGCCCGCACCGGGCGGACCCCGCCTGTTCGAGGTCTACGGCGAGGCGCTGGTGGAACACGCCGACGGCCGGGAGGACGTCGTCGCGCTCGACGCGGACCTGGTGCTGGACACCGGACTGATCCCGTTCTCCCGGCGCTTCCCGGAGCGCTTCGTCGAGTTCGGCATCGCCGAGCAGGACATGGTCTCGGCAGCGGGCGGCCTCGCCTCGCGCGGTCTGCTGCCCTTCGTCCACTCCTTCTCCTGCTTCCTGCACGCCCGGCCCAACGAGCAGATCTACAACAACGCGACCGAGGGCCGCCGGGTGGTGTACGTGGGATCGCTCGCCGGTCTGCTGCCGGCCGCTCCCGGCCACTCGCACCAGGCCGTACGGGATGTCAGCGCGGTCGGCGCCATACCGGACCTGGTCGTTCTGGAACCGGCCAACGCCGAGGAGGTGCGCGCCGCGGTCCGCTACTGCCTCGACAGCCCGTACAGCGTCTATCTCCGTCTGGTCAGCGCGGCTGTCCCGGACGAGGTGACCGCTCTGGGCACGGAGCCGTTGCACACCGGCCGCGGCCGCGTCGTGCGCGCGGGCGGGCGGACCGTGGCCGTCGGTTCGGGACCGGTGGTCCTCGCACAGCTGCTGCGCGCCGCGGAGGAACTGGCGGCGGACGGCATCGAGCTGACGGTGGTCGAACTGCCGTGGCTCAACCGGGTCGACCGGGACTGGCTGGCCTCGCTCGCCGCCGGCGCCGACCACCTGCTGGTCGTGGAGAACCACTACACCAAGGGCGGTCAGGCCGACACCGTCGCCCGTTCCCTCATGGAGCTGGGCGCCCCGCACAGGCCGCGGTTCCGCGGCATCGGCCTCACCGAGGTGCCCCGGTGCGGCACCGAGGACCAGGCGCTGCGCGCCCACGGGCTGCACGCCGAGCAGCTCGCCGCCACCATCCGCGCCCAGGTGCGCGGCGGCACCGAGCCGGCCGCTTCGGCCGTGGACATCACACTGCGCGCTCACTGACCCGGACCGGACCAAGACACCGCACCGAGAGACACCGGACAGAGAGATTCCAGGAGAACCAGATGAAGACCGTCTACAACGACGTCACCCGCCCTCCGCAGGAACTGGTCGACGCCTTCCGCGAGGTCACCTCGGAGTACAGCCCCAGCTGCCTGGTGACCGACGCACGCGGCCGTGCGGGCGCCATCGGCGGGCTGCTGCCGGTCAAGCCGCACCAGAAGGTGGCCGGCCCCGCGCTGACCGTCGCGCTGTCCATCGACGACCTGGTCGACTGCATGCCCCTGCTCAGCCGCGCGAAACCGGGCGACGTCATCGTGGTCGCCTGCCACGAGACCAAGCGGACGGCGATGTGGGGCGGACTGATGTCCACCCTGTCGATGAAGGCCGGGATCGCCGCGGGCATCGTCGACGGCGCCATCCGCGACGTCGACGAGATCCGCGACCTGGACTTCCCCGTCTGGTACCGCAGCACGGTCCCGCGGCCCTCGCCGAGCGCGGTCCACGACCGTACCGAGCCGGTGCAGTTCAACGTTCCGGTCGTGATCGACGGCCAGGTCATCGAGCCCGGTGACATCGTCGTGGCCGACGAGAACGGCATCGCCGTGGTCCCCAGGGACGACGCCGAGCAGGTGCTGGAGCAGACCCGGTTCCAGATCGGCAAGGAGAAGCTGATCCGCGACAAGATCAACTCCGGTGCCTCCCTGCAGGAGCTGCTCACCGAGTTCGGTCACCTGTGATGGGCGCGCGAAGCCGGCGGGTCTATCTGACCGGGGCCAACGGGATGCTCGGCCGGGCCCTCACCGCCGCCCTGGCGGCCGACCCGGTCACCGCGGCCTGGCCGGTGCACGGGGTCTCGCTCGCCGACTTCGACATCACCGACGCGGACGCACTGCACGCTTCGGTCGCCGAGTTCCGCCCGGACATCGTCGTGCACACCGCGGCCCACGCCATCGTCGACGACTGCGAACTCGACCCCCGGCTGGCGCTGCGCGTCAACGTCGAGGGCGTACGCAACGTCGCCGAGGCCTGCCGTCGAAGCCGCGCCCGGCTGGTCTACATCTCCAGCGACTACGTCTTCGACGGGCGCGCCACGCCCGACGGCGGCTACCGGGAGAACGACCTGCCCGGCCCGGTGAACGTCTACGGACTGACCAAGGTGGCCGGCGAGCGGATCAGCGAGCTGGCCCCGGACCACCTGGCCGTCCGGACCTCCTGGCTCTTCGGCGGCACCGACGAACGGGTGGACACCGTCCTGGACACGGTACGGCGGCTGGGGCGCGGCGAGACCGCCCGCCTCATCCACGACCAGTACAGCAGGCCCACGTACACCGTGGACCTGGCCAGGGCGATCGTCTTCCTGCTCACCCGGGAACAGCCCGTCACCGGCACCGTGCACGTGGCCAACGCGGGGACGGCGAGCTGGTACGAGGTCGGGCGGGCGATCCGGTCTCTGGTGCGCCCGCCCGGCGCGGTCGAGCCCATCGCCCTCGACGAGTGCGGCTTCCTCGGTGCCCGCCCGGTCGACTCCTCGCTGCACAGCGGCCGGCTGGCCGGCCTGGGGCTGCACATGCCGCACTGGCGCGACGCCCTGCGCAGGTACCTCGAGGCTCTCGACGCTCCGACCGCCGGGAAGGCAGCGGCGGCCGCCGTCGCAGCCACGGGTGCCGCCCCATCGACCGAACCCACCAAGGACGCACTCGGATGAGCGCACGACCGACCTGGAAGACCTGGTCGGGCGTGGCCAGATGCATCCCCCGGCATCTGGTCACCCCGACCACCGAGGACGGCATCGCCGATGCCGTCCGGCTGGCCGCCCGCGAGGACCTCGTCCTCCGGGCGGCCGGCACCGGCCACTCGTTCAATCCGCTGGCCACCACCGACGGTGTCCTGGCCGACCTGACCCGCTACACCGGCATCGTCTCCGTCGACCACGCCACCCCCTCCGTGACCGTGCGGGCCGGCACCCTCCTCGACGACCTCACCGAGGCGCTGCACCGGCAGGGCCTGGCGCTGCCGAACGTGGGCACCCTCGGCGGGCAGACCGTCGCCGGCGCGATCGCCACCGGCAACCACGGAACCGGCATCGTCCACCCCCCGCTGTCCGGCGAGGTCCTGGCCATGAGCCTGGTCGACGCGGACGGCAAGCTGCGCACCCTGGACCGCGACTGCGAGCCGGAGCTGCTGCGGGCGGCCCGTACCGGGCTCGGGGCGCTCGGGGTCGTGTCCACCGTCACCCTGCGCTGTGTGCCCGCCTTCAACCTGCGGGTCGCCCAGGGCGGTGAGCCGCTGGACGCGTTGCTGGAACGCTTCGACAGCTGGGCGCACAGCGCCGACCACGTCACCTTCTCCTGGCAGCCGTGGAGCGACCGGGCGGGCACGCGGTCCATGCACCGTACGCAGGAGCCCGCCACCCGGGCCGGCGACCGCAAGCGGTACGGCACCACACTCGGCGAGCTGTGGTGCGGTGTGCTGGGGCATGCCGGGCGGTTCTCGCCGGCCGCGGTGCCCCGGCTGTCCGGGCTCTTCGGCGGTGGCGCGGCCAAGGAGTTCACCGGCGCCGGTCACCGGGTCTTCACCTTCCCCCAGCCCGTACGGTTCATCGCCCTGGAGCACTGCCTGCCGCTGGAGAACGTCCCGGACGCGTTGCGCGAACTGCGGCCGGCCCTGCGCCGGTCCGGACTGCACTCGCCGTACTCGGTGCTCGGCCGGGTCGGTGCCGGGGACGACTCGCCGCTCAGCCCCGCCCACGGCGCCGGCCCGGTCGGCTACCTCAACCTGACCGTGCCGCGCATGGCCCCCTACCTGGAGTCGCTGCGCACGATCGAGCATGTCCTGCGGGGGCACGGTGCCCGCCCGCACTGGGGCAAGGCGCACACCGCCACCGCGGAGGTGCTCGCCCCGCGCTATCCCGAGTGGGAGACCTTCCAGCGGGTGCGCGCCGAACTGGACCCCGAGGGCCGGTTCACCAACGACTATCTGCGCCGGGTGCTGGGCCCGGTTCGGGTGCCGGCCGGAAACGGGTGACGCCATGACAGCACCCCGGGCACTCTTCCTGGACTTCGACGGCCTGATCTGCGACACCGAGGACGCCGCCCGCCGCTCCTGGTCGCTGCTCTATGCGTCGCTCGGTCTGACCTTCCCGCATGCCCTCTGGCGGCGGATGCAGGGGCGCTCGGACGGTGAGCAGCTCGCCCTGGCCGACCTCGGGCGGCGGCTCGGCCGTGCGGTCGACCCCGACACCCGGGCACGGCGGCTGCGGACGAAGACGGATCTGTGCCGGGCCGAACCGCTGCGGCCCGGTGTGGCCCGGCTGCTGGAGAACGCGAGGCTGCGCGGCATTCCGGCCCTGGTGGTGTCGAGTTCGCCGCGCGACTGGGTGGAACCGCACCTGGTCCGCCTCGGGGTGCGGCGGTGCTTCGCCGACCTCGTCACCGGGGACCTGGTGGAACGTCACAAGCCCGCCCCCGACCTGTACCTGCGCGCACTGCGGCACGTCGGCCTGCCCGCCGAGGAGGTGTGCGCCTTCGAGGACTCACCGACCGGGGTGCGGGCCGCGCGGGCGGCGGGCGTGGCGTGCGTGGCGGTGCCCTCGGCGGCCGGCGACGCGGCAGCACTCACCGAGGCGGTCCGGGTCCTGCCCTCCCTGGCCGACTTCTCCTTCGACCGCCGCCGCCTGCCCGACCCGATGCCCGACCCGATGAAAGGAAGCCTGCCGCGATGACCGCCACCCTTCAGCCCGCTGTCCGGGCCGAGCTGGACACTCTGGCCAGTCCTGGCCGGGACGTGCCCGAGTGGATCTGGCGCAACGGCGCACTGGTCCCCTGGGAGCAGGCCACGGTCCATGTGAACGCGGTCGGCCACGCCTCGGTCGCCGCCGTCTTCGAGGGCATCAAGGCCTATCTGGCCGCGGACGGTGAGCGGTTGCTGCTCTTCCGGCTGGACGAGCACCTGGACCGGCTCTACCAGTCGGCCCGGATCTGCCGGCTGAGCCTGCCGTACGGGCACGAGGAACTGCGGGCCGCCGTGCTGGAGGTCGTACGGGCCAACGGCTACCTCACCGACGCCTACATCCGCCCCTGGGCCTTCCCCGCGGGCATCATCCGCGAGCAGATGGTGCCCGCGGGTACGGAGTGCGAAGTGGTCGTCGACACCTGGCCCTTCCGCAGCGGACTCAGCAAGAAGCGCGGCTGCCGGGCGGCGGTCAGCTCGTGGCTGCGGGTGAGCGACGCCTCCACGCCCCCCAGGGTCAAGGCCTTCTCGAACTACCACAACGGCCGTCTCGCCCTGATGGAGGCGCGGGAGAACGGCCACGACTGGCCGATCCTGCTCAACGAGCACCACAAGGTCGCCGAGGGCCCGGGTGCCTGCATCGCCCTGGTCCGGAGCGGCACAGTGATCACTCCCTCGGTCACCAGCGGCGTCCTCGAGAGCATCACCCGCGCCACCGCACTGGAACTCCTGGGCGAACTCGGTGTCCCGGTGGTCGAGCGCGAGGTGGACCGCAGCGAGCTGTATCTCGCCGACGAGGTCTTCTTCATGGGGACCGCCTGGGAAATCCTCCCGGTGACCACCGTGGACGGACTGCAGGTCGGCGACGGCACACCCGGACCGGTCACCCGGCAGCTGGAGGCCGCCTACACCCGGCTGGTCCGCGGCGAGTCCGAGGCGCACCCGGACTGGCTCACGGAGGTCCGGCTCTGATGCGCGCGATCTCGGTCCTGAGGCACGGCGGTCCCGACGTACTGACCCCGGCCGCGCTGCCCGACCCCCGGCCGGGCGCGGACGAGGTACTGATCGCCGTCGAGGCGGCCGGCGTGAACTTCATCGACGCGCACCTGCGTGCCGGCCGCTATCCGGTAGCGCTGCCGTACGTGCCGGGGCAGGAGGGCGTGGGCCGGGTCCTGGCAGCCGGTCCCGCGGTCACCGGCCCGCGCATCGGCGACCGCGTCGGCTGGGTCAACCTTCCCGGAGCGTACGCCGAACTCGCGGTGATCCCCGCCGAGCGCGTCGTACCGATCCCCGAGGACGTCTCCCCGCCGACGGCCGCCGCCGTCCTGCTGCACGGCATGACGGCGCACTACCTGGTGCACGACAGCCACGCCGTCCGTGCCGGGGACACGATCCTCGTGCACGCCGCCGCCGGGGGCATGGGTCTGCTGCTCACCCAGTGGATCAAGCTGCTCGGCGGCCGGGTGATCGGCACCGTCTCCTCGGCCGCGAAGGAGGAACGGGCCCGGGCGGCCGGCGCCGACGAAGTGATCCGCTACGACGCCCTGGACCCCGCCGGTGTCGCCTCCGCCGCGAACGCCCTGACGGGCGGCGCGGGGGTGGCCGCGGTCTACGACGGCATCGGCGCCCCCACCTTCGACGGCTCCCTGGCCGCCCTGCGCCCGCGCGGCACCCTCGTGCTGTACGGGCAGGCGGGCGGCCCCGTGCCCCCGTTCGACCTCGGCCGGCTCAACCAGGGCGGTTCACTGCGCGTCACCCGCCCCAACCTCGACCACCACATCGCCTCGCGCGAGGAGCTGACCGGCCGCGCCGCCGACGTACTGCGTCTGGTGGCGTCCGGCGCCCTCACGCCGCACATCGGTTCCGTCCGGCCGCTCGAGGACGCCGCCGAGGCCCATGCCGACCTCGAAGGCCGACGCTCCATCGGGAAGCTGCTGCTGACCGTCTGACCCCTGACCACCACCGTGAAAGGAGCGGGGATGACGTCCCCCACCAGCTTCACCATCGGCGGCGACCTGACCGTCGGCCGCCTCGGATTCGGCGCGATGCGCCTCACCGGCCCGGGCATCTGGGGCCCACCGGCCGACGTGCCTGGTGCCCTCAAGGTCGCCCGGCGTGCCGTCGAACTCGGGATCACCTTCATCGACACCGCGGACTCCTACGGCCCTGGGACCAGCGAGGAACTGCTGGCCGAGGCGCTCCACCCGTACCCGCAGGACCTGGTCATCGCCACCAAGGCCGGCCAGAGCCGTCCTGCGCCCGGTCAGTGGATTCCACTGGGACGCCCCGAATACCTGCGCCAGCAGGCCGAGTTGAGCCTGCGCAGGCTGCGCCTGGAGCGGATCGACCTGTTCCAGCTGCACCGGATCGACCCCAAGGTGCCGGTCGCCGAGCAGCTGGGCGCGCTGAAGCAGCTCCAGGACGAGGGGAAGATCCGCCACATCGGGCTCTCCCAGGTCGGCGTCGAGCAGCTGGAGCAGGCGCGGCGCGAGGTCGAGGTCGTCAGCGTGCAGAACCTCTACAACCTCACCGAGCGCACCGACGACGACGTCATCGACTACTGCGAACGCGAAGGCATCGCCTTCATCCCCTGGCTGCCGATCGCGCGTGGCGCCCACGCCACCGCCGACGGCGTGATCGCCGAAGTCGCGGCCGAACTGGGGGCCACCCCCGCCCAGGTGTCGCTGGCCTGGCTGCTGCGCCGCTCCCCCGTGGTGCTGCCGATCCCGGGCACGAGCTCGATCGCGCATCTGGAGGAGAACACCGCGGCCGCCCGGATCGAGCTCACCGACGAGCAGTTCGCACGGCTGGCCGCCGTGGCCGGAAAGGGACGGACATGAGCATTCTCATCCTGCACAAGAAGAACCTGAGCCGGCGCCGCCACCTCGCCCGCGCCCAGAAGTACGCCGCCGAGCACGGGGAGAAGCTGCTGCTCGTCATGAAGGACCCCACCTGGGAGGCGGAGTACGTCGACCGGGTCGCCCTCGCCGACACCTCGGACCTCGCCGAGACCACGGCGGCCGTCAAGGAACTGCAGGCGAGCGAGGAGGAGCCGATCCGCGCCGTCGTCACCTTCATCGACAGCGGGGTGCCCATGGCCGCACGGGTGGCCGCCGACCTGGGGCTGCCGTCCGTGAGCGAGCGCACGGCCTATCTGGCGCGCGACAAGTTCGCCATGCGCGAGGCGATCGCGCGGGCCGGCGGTGTGGCACAGCCGCGTTACGGCCTGGCGCGCACCCTCGAGGAGGCGAGGACCGAGGCCGCCCGGATCGGCTACCCGCTGGTCCTCAAGCCCTTCATCGGCAGCGGCAGCATGTATGTGCGCAGCGTCGACAGCGAGGCGGAACTGCAGCGCTGGTTCGAGGAGACCCGCCGGGGCGCCTGGGAGGGCTTCGAGTGGGACCCGCTGTACGACGAGACGTACCGGCTGTACGAAGGCGCCCTGCTGCTGGAGGAGTTCGTCCCCGGGGCGGAGGTCAGCGTCGAGTCGCTGGTGTCGGACGGCGAGACGTGCGTCGTCGCGGTCCACGACAAGCCGCTGCCCACCGGGCCGACGTTCGAGGAGGTGTATGCCTGCACGCCCACCCGCCTGGCCCCGCACATCGTGACGCGGCTGGCGGAGGCGACCGCGGCGGCGCACCGGGCGCTGGGCATCCACACCGGCGGCACCCATGTGGAGTTCCGGCTGCGCGGCGAGGAGCCGGTGATCCTGGAGGCGGCCGCCCGGCTGGGCGGCGGGCCCATCTGCCGTTCCGTCCAGTTGAGCACCGGCGTCGACATGGTGGAGGCGGTCCTGGACCTGGCGACCGGCCGCGCCCCCGGCGTCCGGCCGCTGCCCGAACCGCGCGCCGTCGGCTTCTGGAACATCTTCCCCGAGCGGCCGGGGGTGCTCACCGCGGTCAGCGGGCTGGAGCGGGCCGGCGCTGACGACCGGGTGGACGAGATCCAGATCTACCGGGAGCCGGGCGAGTTCCTCGACGTCCCGCCGCACACCTTCCAGAGCCACGGCCACCTGATCTTCACGGTGGACGGAACGGACCGGCTCGACGCCGTCTTCGCCGAGATGGTGCGCACGGTCCGGCTCGAGACGAGCCCTGACGGAGGAGTTCATGAGTGAGCGCATACGTCTGCACGAACACCGTCTCGACGACGGGATCCGTGACCTGCTGGGCAAGGAGGTCGCCGAACGGCTGTCCGCAGCCGACTTCGACCCGGACCGCGACACCGTGATCCTGGCCCGGATCGGGGCCTATGCGTTGGGAAAGCTGCTGCCCCCGGAACTCCTGGCGGCTGTCAGGGACTTCACGGGATCGGGCGCGCACGCCCTGCTGCTGGACAACCTCCCCCAGCAGGAGGCGCCCGGGACGCCCGTGACGGGATTCGGCGGTGAGGTGGAGCTCGCCGTCACCAACGCGCTTCACCTGGGCCTCATCCAGCTGCTGGGCCTCACACCGTTCGCGGTCGAGTACGAGAACTCGGGAAAGCTGATCAGAAATGTCGTACCGAATCCCGTGGCGGCCGGGAAGACCAGCTCCTGGGGATCGGACTCCGAATTCTTCTGGCACACCGACAATCCGCATCTGCCGTTCGGTGATCCGGGCAGCGACCCGCGTCCCTACATTCCGCGCTGTCTCACCTTCTACGTGATGCGCAACACCGAACAGGTGCCCACCGAGATCATGTCGGTCGAGGCCGCGGTCGACCGGCTGCCGAGGGAGACGGCGCGGGTGCTGTCCTCCAACGCCTTCGAGATCGCCGCGCCCGACTCCAACGACATCGCGGCGGACGGGAGCCGGCTCACCCTCGACGAGGCGGCGGTCCTGGAACGCCGCGCCCTCGGCCTGCGCGTCCGCTTCGACCACGGCACCACGAGCGCCATCACCCCGCAGGCGGCCGACGCCCTCGCGACCTGGGTCGAGACCCTCCCGGACGCGCCCTGCTGGCAGCCCGTGCTCGCCCCGGGACAGTTCCTGGCCTTCGACAACTACCGCGTGCTGCACCGTCGGCAGGCCTTCACCCCGACGGAGAACGACGCCGAAGCGCGGTGGCTCCGCCGCTGCTACGCCAGCTGAGCGAAATATCCTGGTCTGCCGGAATCAACTTCTGGCCGCGCCACATCCGGACACCGCCGTACGCATCGGCCCGCTCCCGGGCCCGTGCCACTGTAGGCACAGTCTCTTTCGCGCATTTTCGAACGGAGAACACCCATGCCCCGAATAGTCCTTGTCGGCGGAAAGCCGCAACCTGTCACCACCGCCCGGGAATTCGGGGTCGAGATCGTCCTCGTCCACGAAGAGGGAAAGTACGAGGACGAGTTCGCCGACCACTGCGCACAGATCGTCCACGCGACGATCAATGACAGCGAGTCGATTCTCGCCGTCCTGCGCCCGCTGCACGAGGAAAAGCCCTTCGACCGGGTTCTTTCGGCCACCGAGGAAGCCGCCATCGCGGCCGGCGAGGTGGCGGACGCCCTCGGCATCCCCGGCACCAGCGCCTTCACCGCCCGCGCGCTGAAGGACAAGGCGATCACCCGCAAGCTGCTCGCCGAACACGGCGTCAGCCCCGTCCGCCACGCGGTGATCACCAGCGCGGAGGAGGCGGCGGAGTTCGCCCGCTCCGTCGGCGGCCGAATCGTCGTCAAGCCCTCGGACGGGGTCGCCAGCATCCAGATCCATGTCGCGCACACCCCGGACGAGGCCACCACCGCCTGGAAGACGCTGGCCGAGGCCGGTCACCGGGACGCCATCGCCGAGGAGTTCCTCGACGGCCCCGTGGTCAGCGTGGACACCTTCTCCCACCGCGGCCGTCACATCGTGTTCGGCATGTCCGAGTACCAGATGAACGACCTGTTCGTGGAGTGGGAGGTTCGCACCCCCAGCCCGGTCGCCGAGCCATGGCGGGCCGAACTCACCGAGCTCGTGGGCCGCCTGCTGGACATCGTCGGGCTCACCGACGGTCCCGCGCACAGCGAGTTCATCCTCACCGCGGACGGGCCGCGGGTGCTGGAGTCGCACAACCGCTTCGCCGGCAGCGGCGCACCGGACCTCGTCCGGCGCGCCACCGGCGTCGATCTCTACCGGATGTTCCTCGGCGTCCAGCTCGGCTTCGAGGACCTGCCGCAGACCTCGCCCCTGCCGACCGGCGGCGCGGCGATCCGCTTCTTCACCCCCGACCCGGGCACCATCACCGCCGTCACCGGCCTCGACGAGGTGGACGCCCTGGTCCTGCAGGTCCCGCCGGGCGGCGCCCGCGGAAACATCGTCCCGATGCTGGCCAGGACCAGGGAGGCCGACGTGGCCGTCGTCCTGTCCAAGCAGGTGGGCGATGTCGTACCGCCGCTGCGGTCGGTCAAGGACTGCAGCTCGGGCTATGTCATCGCGACCGGCCGGGACGCCGCCGACGCCTCGGCCACATGCGAGCGCGTGATCGAACAGATCCGCTTCCACGTCAGGTGACCCGAAGGCCACCTAGGAGAGACGACATGACAACCCTGGAGACACCCCGGGAGGCGGAGCCCGCCGCCCCGCCGCCGCTCATGCGCGACCGCCAGTTCCGGCGGTTCATCACCGCCGCGGCGGCGGGAAAGCTCGGCACGCAGATCGGCTACGTCGCCATCCCCCTGCTGGCCGTCACCACCCTCCACGCCGACGCGGGCCAGGTCGGTCTGCTCGCCACCCTCAGCACCCTGTCCTTCCTGCTCATCGGCCTTCCCGCCGGCGCGTGGGTGGACCGGGTGCGGCGGCGCAAGGTGATGATCGCCGCGGACCTGGCGCGCGGGCTGCTGCTCGCCTCGGTCCCGGCCACCTGGCTGACCGGGCACCTCGGCATCGGACAGCTGTACGCCGTCGTCCTGCTGACCGGCGTGGCCACGGTCTTCGCCGATGTCGGCCAGCAGAGCTTCCTGCCGGCCCTCGTCGGCCGCGAGCAGCTGCCGGCCGCCAACGCGACGCTGGTCGGCATGGACGCCCTCAACCAGATCGCCGGGCGCAGCGCCGGAGGCTTTCTGGTGCAGCTGATCTCGGCCCCGGCCGCCATCCTGGTGAACGCGTGCGGCTACCTCTGGTCGGCCGCCTGGCTGACGGCCGTCCGCAAGCCGGAACCCGCGCCCGTGCGCAAGCCGGGCCAGAACCTGGCCAAGGAGATCAGGGAGGGCCTGGCCTTCGTCGCCGGCCGCCCGGTGCTGCGCGCCATCGCCCTGGCAAGCGCCTGCAACAACCTGTCCATCCAGGTGAGCGTCACCATGCTGCCGGTGCTCTTCGTGCACGATCTCGGTCTCTCCGAAGGCGTGCTGGGGCTCTACCTGGCCGTGGGCGGACTCGGTGTCCTGCTCGGCTCACGGGCTGCGAAGCGGATCGGACCACGACTCGGCCAGGGCCGGACCCTGTGGATCGTCGGACTCGTCGTCGCCCCGTTCGGCTTCCTCGTGCCGCTGGCAAGCAGCGGCTGGGGCCTGTGGCCGGCCGTCCTGGGCTGGCTGCTCACCACCTTCCGGGTCGGCGTCAACAACGTCATCCAGGTGAGTTTCCGGCAGCGCTGCACCCCCGACGTGCTGCTCGGAAGGATGAACGCCACCATGCGGTTCGTCCTCACCGGAGCCCTGGCGATCGGTTCGGCACTCGCCGGGGCGATCGGCGAGTTCGACGGCGCACGCGCCGCCCTCTGGGCGGGAGCCATCGGCCTCGCCCTGGTCTGGATCCCCATCTATCTGTCCCCGTTGCGCACCATGCGCGACTGGCCCGAAGGCGAAGCCCAGTGACGACGACGACACCGACCGCGGTAGTGACCGGTGCCAGCAGCGGCATCGGAGCCGCGACCGCACGGCGGCTGGCCAAGGAGGGCTACCACGTGGTCGCCGTCGCCCGCCGAGCCGACCGGTTGCGGGCACTGGCCCTGGAGACCGGCGGGGAGGCGTACCCGCTCGACATCACCGACCGGGCAGCCGTGCGGGAGTTCGCCGCGGCCCTGGACCGGTGCGACGTCCTGGTGAACAACGCGGGCGGCGCCTTCGGCTCCGAGCACGCCGCGGACAGCGACCCCGAGGACTGGCGGCACGGCTTCGAGGTCAATGTCATGGGGTCGCTGCACATGACGCAGGCGCTGCTGCCGCTGCTGCGCGGCGCGGGCGGTGGCACCGTGGTCGCCCTCACCTCCACCGCGGCCTTCGTCAACTACGAGGGCGGTGGCAGTTACAGCGCGGTCAAGCATGCCGCGCACGCCCTCGCCGAAACCCTCCGCCTGGAACTGTCCGGCGAGCCCGTCCGGGTCGTCGAGATCGCTCCCGGCATGGTGCGCACCGAGGAGTTCGCCCTCAACCGCTACCGCGGGGACGCCGGACGGGCCGAGGCCGTGTACGCGGGCGTGGACCGGCCGCTGACCGCCGAGGACGTCGCCGAGTGCATTCGCTGGGCGCTCGCTCTGCCCCCGCACGTCAACATCGACCGGCTCGTCGTCCGGCCACTCGCACAGGCCGCCCAGCACAAGGTGCACCGCGGCCCGATCTTCGGGGAGCCCTCATGACCGACCGCGTCACCCGCGCCTATCTGCGGGCCAGCGCCCCCGAGGACAGTGCCCTGCGGCACGCCGTGGCACAGTCCGCGCTGCCGCCCGCGCTCGCCGCGTCCTGCGCCCACCGGCTGCTCCCCCGGCCGATGTTCGCCGCCGAGGACGAGATGAACGCGGTCTACGACGACTTGACGGAGCTGTTCAGGCTTCTGGTGTCGCTGCCGCAGCGGCTCTTCGACGGTGATCTCGACAGGTTCTGCGAGGCATTGGGCGTCGACGCCCGCAAGGCCGCCTTCATGCGGCGGCTCGGCGGGGGGCCGCCTCCCCTGCACGGGCGCGCCGACATGTACCACGACGGTGACTCGTTCAAGGTCCTGGAGCTGAACCTCGGCAGCCAGCTGGGCGGCACCGACCGCGCCGAACTCAGCCGCTGCCTGCTGGAGGTCGACGCCTTCGCCGCGTTCGCCGACGAGCACCGGCTCCGCTACGTCCACACCGGGGAGGTGATCGCCGGCGTCCTGCGCGAGGCAGCCGCGCCCGTGGCGAACGGGGACGCACCGGTCATCGCCCTGCTGGAGGCCGACGGCGGCCTCGCCCCGTACCTGCATCTGGTCCGCTCCTTCCAGGAGATGATGCACAGGATCGGCGTCGACCTGCGGATCGGGGAACTCGGCCAGGTGCGGGAGCGCGGCGGCAAGCTGTACCTCGACGGCACCCCGGTGGACCTCGTCCTGCGCTACTTCTCCGTGGACCAGCTGTGCGCCACCCCGGAGGGGGAGGCCGCCCTCGATCCGGTGTACCGGGCGCACCGGGCCGGCGGCACGGTGCTCTACACCCCGCTGGAGAGCTTCCTCTACGGCAACAAGGGCACGCTGGCCCTGCTGTCCGACCCGCTGCACCGGGCGGCGTTCTCCGCTTCCGAGGCCGCGCTGATCGACCGCGTTCTGCCGTGGACCCGAGTCCTGGCGGACGGCCCCGCCGAGGTGGAGGGCACCACCGTCGACCTGCTCGAACACTGCCGGGAGCGGCGCGGGCAGCTGATCCTCAAGCCGCGGGGCGACTTCGGCGGCGCCGGCATCGTCGCCGGCTGGGAGTGCGGCGAGCAGGAGTGGAAGGAAAGGCTCCTGGAGTGCCGGGACAACGGTTACGTGGTCCAGCGCAGGGTCGTGCCGCGAGTCGAGCCGGTCCTGGATCCGCAGACCGGCCGGACCGAGGACTGGATCGCGGTCTGGGACGCCTTCCTCACGCCGCACGGGCACGCGGGCGGCCACATCAGAGCGGTTCCGGCGGGGTCGGGAGAGATCGTGAACATGGGCACGAACCCGCTGTGCCGGACCTCGGGGGTATTCCAGTACCCGGCGGGGTGACCCGGAGCGCGAACGAGGATGAGGCGCACGTATTCGACCGCCGCCGACGTGCATCCGGTCGGCCACAGCACCGGTCAGGGATGCGGCTCAGGCCCGCGGATACCGCGCCAGCGCTCATGCGAAGCCGGTCCCTGGGGCATCTCCATGGCAAAGTCGTCCGCGAGTTCCAGCACCGTACGACGGCCCTCCAGCTCGGCCGGCCAGGCCCGCGTGAGGGCCGTTCCACCGTGGAGGGCCCCTTGTCGGTCAGCAGTTGACGGGAGGGTTACCGGAGGCGACTCGGCAGAAGTCCGACCCGAGTCCGCCGTCGACGGTGCCGGCGTTCGGGCCGACGGAGATGAAGTCGCCGTCGGGGCCGCCGAGGATCCTGCCGGTCGCCGTCGTACCGGCGTTGGCCGTGATGAAGTCGCCGCCGGAGCCGCCGTCGACCGTGCCGGCCACGACGCCGTTGATGACGATGTAGTCGCTCCCGCCCAGGCCGTTGACGGTGTCGCCCACGCCAAGGGCGCCGCAGGTGATGTTGTCGGAGCCGGCGGTACCGCTGATGGTCGTACCGGACACGGGACGGCCGTTGACCGTGCACGACGTCAGGGCTTGTGCGGGCGTGGCGATCAGGGCGAGGGGAGCGGCCACAAGGGCGGCGGCGCAGAGCGTACGCATCGCATGTCTCATCATGCAAAAAGTGGCTCATGGTGATTTCATGATCGCAATGCCGCACATCCGTGGCGTCCGCCGTTCGGAGCAGTCCGCCGCCCAGGCCCGAGGGCTGACGACGATCGCGGCGCCCGCCCTCTGCCGTGCCGCACCCAGGATCCGGTCCAGGTGAGTCGGTCTGCTTTCGGGCGCTGGTCGATGCCTTCGCCGGGCAGCAGCGTGCCGAGCCGGCCGCGGGCCTACGGCGCGTCAGCGCCGTGTCAGGCCACCCCTGCACCATGAAACACGTGAACGGCACCGCGGGAAGACCGTGAGGCCGGGAGCAGGGAGAGGTGCCCGGAGTGGCTGATCGGGGACCAAGGGCGCACGCCCGGAGTCGGACCCCCTCGGGGGTCCACGCAGGTTCGAATCCTGCCCTCTCCGCGCACCATGGAGGGGTCCTAGCGTCCGGCTTCGGTGCCGAGTTGGGCCAGGCGGGTCAGGGCCGGCAGGGCCGCGGCGATGGCCTGGCGTTCCGCGGGGGTCAGCTGGGCGATCAGCGGGGTCAGGTGACGGCCCCGGTCCTCGTGCCGGGACTGGCCGATCTTTCGGCCACTGTCGGTGATGTGGACGAGGACGGCTCGGCCGTCGGCCGGGTCGGGGCGGCGTTCCACGAGGCCGTCTCGTTCGAGCCGGGTGACCAGCTGGGTGAGCCCCGGCTGGCTGATCTGCTCGGTCTTGGCGAGGTCGGTCAGCCGTTTCGGGCCGCTGGTGGCCAGTGTGTCCAGCACGGACAGTGTCGTGAACGACAGCTTCTGCACGGCGGGGAGCCGGATGTAGTAGCGGTTGAAGTTCTCGATCGCTCTGGTGAGGTCACCGACGTTCAAGTCGGTGTCGTGGTCGGCACGCTGAGTGAATGTCACCCTGGAAATGTATCGCAGATTTATATAAGCTCCTGATCGATCGCGTGCCGGCGCCTCGTCCAGGCGCACGGTGTGCATGGCACCTCGGCGCAACGGCGCGTCAGTGGACTTGTAGAGCGCTAGGTGAGGAACCCACCACATGACTGTGCGAATCGGCATCAACGGCTTCGGGCGTATCGGTCGCAACGTCTTCCGTGCGGCGGCCGCGCGGTCTTCGGAGCTGGAGATCGTCGCCGTCAACGACCTGGGCGACGTGCCCACGATGGCCCACCTGCTCGCCTACGACTCGATTCTGGGGCGTTTCCCCGAGGAGGTCGCCGCCGAGCCGGGCGCGATCCGCGTGGGTGACCGGACGATCAAGGTGCTCGCCGAGCGCGACCCGGGCGCCCTGCCGTGGGGTGACCTGGGCGTGGACATCGTGATCGAGTCCACCGGCATCTTCACCGACGCCGCGAAGGCGCGCTCGCACGTCGAGGGCGGAGCGAAGAAGGTCATCATCGCCGCTCCGGCCAGCGGCGAGGACATCACGCTGGTGATGGGCGTCAACGACGGTGACTACGACCCCGATCGCCACACCATCATCTCCAACGCCTCCTGCACCACCAACTGTCTCGCCGTACTGGCCAAGGTGCTGCACGACGCCGTCGGCATCGACACCGGCATGATGACCACGGTCCACGCCTACACGCAGGACCAGAACCTCCAGGACGCCCCGCACAAGGACCTGCGCCGGGCCAGGGCCGCGGCGCTGAACATCGTGCCGACCTCCAGTGGCGCCGCCAAGGCCATCGGTCTCGTCCTGCCGGAACTCGCCGGCCGGCTGGACGCCTTCGCCCTGCGGGTGCCCGTGCCCACCGGTTCGGTCACCGACCTCACGGTCACCACCCGCCGCGGTACGACGGTGGACGAGGTGAAGGAGGCGTACGCGGCGGCGGCCTCGGGGCCGTACAAGGGCCTGCTGTCGTACGTGGACGCGCCGTTGGTCAGCACCGACATCGTGGGCGACCCGGCCTCCTGTGTCTTCGACGCCGGGCTCACCCGGGTGTCCGGCCCGCAGGTCAAGGTCGTCGGCTGGTACGACAACGAGTGGGGTTACTCGAACCGTCTCATCGACCTGGCCCTGCTCGTCGGGTCGTCTCTGTAGTTCCTCGCCGGCCCGGCGTCCGCACCACCCGCACGTCAGCAACGGTCGGCCGCCGAAGCGGCGGCCGCCGCTTCGGCGCGCCCTGAACCGGCGCGCAGCGCACCCGACGCCAGCGATGCCGTCGGCGTGCCCGGATGCCCGACGAATCCCCTGCACGACGCTGCGAGGACAGGCTGATGAAGGAACTTCCGCGGTTACCTTTCGACAATCCGGACGTGCTCGGCATCGCGCCCCAGATGCGTGCACTGCAGCAGGAGGGGCCGATCACCAGGGTGGGGACCGCCGGTGAGGACGCCTGGCTGGTCACCCGTTACGACGAGGTGAGGGCGCTGCTCGCCGACCGCCGGCTCGGTCTGAGCAATCCCAAGCCGGACGGGTCGGCCAAGAGCGCGGCCAGGGCCTTCATGGTCGCGCTGATGGCCGGGGACGACTTCGACACCGAGACCGTCAGGCACACGCGGATGCGCCGGCTGCTGGTGCCCCGGTTCTCCACGCGCCGGATGCGGCTGATGAAGAGCCGGATCGAGCATCACGTGGACGAGCTGCTGGACCAGTTGGCGGCCAGTGCCCCGCCGGTCGACCTGCACCGTGCGCTGTCGTTTCCGTTGCCGACCATGGTGGTCTGCGATCTGCTCGGCGTGCCGCTGGCCGACCGGGAGCGGTTCGGGCAGTGGGCGAGGGGCACCTTCGACCAGAGCGACAACCAGCACTCGGCGAACACCTTTCAGCAGGTGGTCGACTACACGACGGAGCTGGTGGCGCGCAAGCGCACCGAGCCCGGCGACGACATCCTGTCGGAGCTGATCGCCGAGGACGACGGAGCGCTGTCCGACGCGGAGATCGCCCAGTTGGGCAACGCGGTGCTGCTGTTCGGCTACGAGACCACCATCGTCCGTATCGACCTGGGCACGCTGCTGCTGTTGCGCAATCCGGCGCAGTGTGCGCTGCTGGCGGAGAATCCGGACCTCGCGCCGGCCGCGGTCGAGGAGATCCTGCGCCTGGGCGTGGGCGGCAAGGGATCCAACGCGATCATCCCCCGCTACGCGCACAGCGACATCGCCGTCGGCGGGACGGTGATCCGGACCGGGGACGCGGTGATGCTGGCCATCGGCGCGGCCAACTACGACAGCCGGGCGTTCCCGGACAGCGATCTGTTCGACCTGGGCCGGCACAAGCCCAAGTCGCATCTGGCGTTCGGGCACGGCGTGCGGCACTGCATCGGCCGCACGCTGGCCCGGATCGAGCTGACCGCGGTGTTCGAGCGGCTGTTTCGCCAACTGCCCGGCCTGCGGCTGGCGGTGCCCGAGGAGTCGCTGCGCTGGCAGGAGCACCGGATCACCGGCGGGTTCGATGAAATCCCCGTCACCTTCTGAGTGGCCTCGCACGAGCGGAACCCTTCCCCCACGTACAGTCACGAGGACAAGGAACCATGACGGACACCTTCGGCGACTACGTCGACTGCACGCCTCTTCTCGACGACCGTGAGGCCCTCGACCGGTTCTACGACGAGCACGGCTACCTCTATCTGCGCGGTGTCCTGGACGGCGAGCTGGTGCGGACCGCCGCCGAGCAGATGCTCGAGGGCCTGGTCGCGCTCGGTCATGCCGCGCCCGGCACCACGCTCGACACCCTCACCATCGAGTCCTTCGAGGCGGTCGACGAGGTGGCGATGCACGACTACGTCAGGTACGACGACCTGTGGAACCACCCCTCGAGCCTCAAGGTCTGGGAGAAGGTGTTCGGCGAGCCCGTCTTCGTGTTCAAGTCGACGACGATCCGCTACTACCCCTCCGCCGCGGGCTCCGCGGAGCCGAGCTTTCTGACGCCGCTGCACCAGGACGGCTTCTACATAGGCCCGAACAAGGACTTCCGCACCGCCTGGATACCGCTGCTGGCGACGACCCGCGACACAGGCGGGGTCGCCGTCGCCGACGGCAGTCACAAGAAGGGGCCGCGCGAGCACGTCGTCACCGAGAACTTCCGCCGATTCGGCCACCCGGTGCGCGGTATCCCGGCGGAGGAGTTCGGCGCGGACGAGCAGCTGCTGTTCTCGCCCATGGAGCCGGGTGACGTGCTCGTCTTCCACGCCTTCATGTGCCACAAGTCCATCCCGAACGTGTCGCTGAACCCGGCCGGCATGCGGATGTCGATGGACACCCGCATCCAGCCCGCCTCTTCGCACCGCGGGTTCAACGCGCTGACCCCCTGGCCGCAGTCCGCGAAGGACGCCTCCAAGGGGATCATGTCGAAGATCACCGGCACCCCCACCACCGTCGAGTGACGGTGGTGCCCCGCACCCGTCTCAACCGTCCCCCCACACACGCCTGGTAGGCAGCGCATGACGAACCGCGAGGGCCTCCCCCCTCTGCAGGGGCCCACAGCGACACCGGAGTCCTCGACCCGTACACAACCGGCCGCCGCGGGGCTCGGCGGCATCGCCCTCGTGGTGGTGCTCACCGGATACGCCCTGTCCATCGTGGACGCCTCCATCGTCAATGTGGCGCTGACCTCGATCAGTGACGACCTCCACGGCGGCCCCGCCGCGCTGGAGCTGGTGGTGTCCGGCTACGGCCTCACCTACGCCCTCGGCCTGGTGCTGGGCGGACGGCTGGGCGACGCGTTCGGCAGGCGGCGCCTGTACGCCTACGGGCTGGCCGCGTTCACCGTCACCTCGGCGCTGTGCGGGGCCGCCCCGACCATCGAGTTCCTCGTCGCGGCCCGGCTGCTGCAGGGGGCCGCCGCCGCCATGCTCGTACCGCAGGTGCTGGCGACGATCCAGGCGGCCACGGCCGGCCAGGCGCGCGCCCGTGCGATCGGCCTGTACGGCGCGACCGCGGCCCTCGGCATGGTCGTCGGGCAGATCCTCGGCGGGCTGCTGGTCTCGCTGGACGTCGCCGGGATGGGCTGGCGGTCGGTCTTCGCGATCAATGTGCCGATCGGGGTGGCCGCGCTGCTGGCCGTCCGGCGCGTCCCGGCGACCAGGGCCGGCGCGAGGCCGGGCTTCGACCCGGTGGGCACCGTGCTGTTCGGCGTGACCATGGTCTGTGTCCTGGCCGTGGTGGTGGCGGGCCCCGACCTGGGCTGGCCGCTGTGGCTGTGGTCGCTGCTCGTGGTCGCCGCGGTGGGGGCGCTGGCGCTGGCGCGGGCCGAACGCGGACTGGAGGCGCGGGGCGGCTCACCGCTGCTGTCCCCGTCGGTGCTGTCGCATCCGGGGATGCGCAGGGGACTGGCGGCGGTGGTGCCGTTCTCGGCCGGCTTCGGCGCCTTCCTGTTCGTCTACGCGCTTCTCGCGCAGGGCCACTTCGGGTTCGACGGGCTCGCCTCCGGTGCGGTGCTGTCGCCGTTCGCCGTGGCGTTCTTCGCGGTCACGCTGTTCACCCCGAGGATCGCGTCGGCCCTGGGCGGCCGGATCGTCACCCTGGGCGCCCTCGTGCAGGGCGCGGGCGTGCTGCTGCTGGCGCTGGTCGTCCGGCTGGGCTGGCCGCATCCCTCCCTGGTGCTCGTGCTCGTCGGGATCGCCTTCTTCGGCATGGGCGCGGCGCTGATCGGCCCGACGCTGTTCCGGATGATCCTCGCCGACGTACCCTCCGCGCAGGCCGGCATGGGCAGCGGTGTGCTGGTGACCAGCCAGCAGATGGCGACCGCGCTGGGCGCGACCGTCGGCGGAACCCTCTATGTCTCCCTGGCCGGTGCGCTGTCGACGGTGTCGGCGGCCGTGGGCGTGCTCGCCCTGCTGGCGTGTTTCTCGGTGACCGTTCTCGTGATCAGCCTGAAGCTCCCCGACCCCGGCTGATGCCCGCGCTGCTCGAACGGCGCGATCTGATCCAGACCTTCTCGTGGGCAACGGCGCGCCGTTCGTCGGCGTGCCCGCGCGCAGAAGCGGAGGCAAGCCACGTGCACGTACAGGCAAGGGCAGCGGTGGTGACCGGCGCGGCCAGCGGTATCGGTCTCGCCCTCAGCGCCCGCTTCGCACGGGCCGGCGCCGGTGTGGTCATGGCGGACGTCGCGGGCGACGCACTGCACCGCCGGGCCGCCGAACTGGCCGCGCAGGGCGCCGACGTCACCGCCGTGACCGCCGACCTGACCGACCCGGACGCCGTCGAACGGCTCGCGGACACGGCGTTCGGCCTGCTCGGCGACATCGACGTGGTGTGCAACAACGCCGGGGTCCTCGGTCCGGTGGGACAGCCCCTGTGGGAGGTGCCGCTGGAGCGGATGCGGCAGGTGTTCGAGGTGAACCACTGGGCGCACGTCCTGGTGGCCCGTGCCTTCGTCCCCCGGCTGCTGGAGCGCGGCCGGCCCGCCCATCTGGTCCACACCGCTTCGATGTCCGCCTTCGTCGTCGGTGCGGGCAGCGCCGCCTACGCCGCCTCCAAGCACGCCGATCTCGCGGTGGCCCGCTCTCTGCGCGCCGATCTGAAAGGCACCGGGGTGCGGGTGTCGGTGCTGTGTCCCGGCCGGGTCGACACCCCCATGGTGCAGGGCCTGACGGCTCCGCGCGGCGCGGGCGGCGACACCTCGGTGAGCGCCGAGGACGTCGCCGACCTCGTGTGGGAGGCCCTGGGCTCCGACCGTTTCTATCTCTTCAGCAACCCCGACGCCCCGCTGCGGCTGCGCGATCAGTTCGACGACGTATGGCGTCATGTTTCCCTTCCGCCCCCTTCCCCCGAGGAGGAGCTGTGGCCCGCGCCGAAAGCGACGACCGAAGCGAGGAAACACCGGCCATCGACCTGGAGGCGGTGAGGGAGAAGTACCGGCAGGAACGCGACAAGCGCCGCTTCGGCCGCACCTACCAGTTCGCGCGCGGTGACTTCCGCCGGTACGCCCGCGACCCGTACACCGAGCGGCCAGAGCGCGAGCCGCTTGCCGACGAGGTGGACGTCGCCGTCGTCGGCGCCGGCATCGGCGGTCTGCTGACCGGCGCCCATCTGCGCAAGGAGACCGGCCTGGAGCGGATCCGGCTGATCGACGAGGCCGGCGACGTCGGCGGCACCTGGTACTGGAACCGCTTCCCCGGTGTCCGGTGCGACGTCGAGAGCTACATCTACATGCCGCTGCTGGAGGAGATCGGCACGATACCCACCGAGAAGTACGCCACCGGGCCCGAGATCTTCGCCCACCTGCAGAAGATCGCCCGCACGTACGACCTGTACCGCGACGCCCTGTTCCAGACCGCCGTCACCGAGCTGCGCTGGGACGAGGCCGCCGGGACGTGGCTGGTGAGCACGGACCGCGGGGATGTGTTCCGGGCCCGGTACGTGGCCATGTCGATCGGTCTGATGCACCGGCCCAAACTCCCGGCGCTGCCGGGCCTGGAGACGTTCGCCGGGCACTCCTTCCACACCAGCCGCTGGGACTTCGACTACACCGGCGGCGACAGCACCGGCGGCCTGACCAAGCTGAAGGACAAGACGGTCGGGGTCATCGGCACCGGCTCGACGACCGTCCAACTGGCCCCGCACCTCGCCGAGTGGGCCGAGCGGCTCGTCGTCTTCCAGCGCACCCCGGCCGCCGTCGACGTCCGCGGCAACCGGCCCACCCCGCCCGGCTGGGCGGACAGCCTCGAACCGGGCTGGCAGCAGCGCCGGATGGAGAACTTCCACGCGCTGACCTCCGGCGTTCCGCAGGACGAGGACCTGGTCCAGGACCGCTGGACCCAGACCACGGCCAAGCTGGCCGCCGCCATCCTGCCCACCGGCGACACGGGAGGCGACCCGAAGGAGCGGGCGCTCGCCGCCGAGCGGGCGGACTTCCTGAAGATGGAGGAGCTGCGCGCCCGCATCGACAGCGTCGTCACCGACCCCGCGACCGCCGCCGCCCTCAAGCCGTACTACCGCGTGTACTGCAAGCGTCCCTGCTTCCACGACGAGTACCTGCAGACCTTCAACCGGCCCAACGTGACCCTCGTCGACACCCAGGGGCGGGGCGTGGAGCGGCTCACCCCGGCCGGGGTGGTCGCGAACGGCCGGGAGTACCCGGTGGACTGCCTGGTGTTCGCCACCGGCTACGAGCACGAGTTCGCCGTCCCGTACACCGACCGCGCCGGCTACGACATCGTCGGCCGGGGCGGTGTGAAGCTGTCGCAGAAGTGGGCGGACGGGGCGCGCACCCTGCACGGACTGCAGGTGCACGGCTTCCCGAACTGCTTCATCCTGTCCAAGGTCCAGGCCGGCCGGCACGTCAACATCGCCTACATGCTGGGCGAGCAGACCCGGCACCTGGCGTACGTCGTCAGGTGCGTGGAGGAGCGCGGCCACCGGGTCGTGGAGGCGTCCGAGGCCGGCGAGAAGGAATGGGTGGAGGAGATCCTCCGGCTCGCCAGCAACGACCTCGACTTCCTGGAGAACTGCACGCCCGGCCTCTACAACAACGAGGGCGACCCGAGCGGGCTGCCGCTGCTCAACTCCAGTTACGGCGGCGGCTCGGTGGAGTTCGTGAACATCCTCAGGCGCTGGCGCGAGGCGGGCGACCTCGCGGGCCTCGAGCTGCGCTGACCACCCCATCCCCTCTGCGAAAGGCGGCAACGCCCATGGACGTAACGCCGATACCCGGCGCCGCTTTCGGCGCCGTCGTGCACGGCGCCCAGGTCACCGGCGAGACGGACGAGACCCAGGTGGAGGAGGTCTGGGCGGCGCTCGACGAGCATCTCGTCCTGGTCTTCCGCGGCCACGAGCGGCCCTCCTGCGAGGAGTTCCTGGCCTTCGGCCGCCGCTTCGGGTACATCCCGAAGACCGGTCTGACCAGCGGCGCGCACCCCGACCACAACGAGATCCTGATCGTCTCCAACCTGGTGGAGGACGGCCGCAAGATCGGTGTCGGCGACGCCGACTGGATGGGCTGGCACACCGACTACTCCTTCCGCCCCCGGGTCTCCCAGGTCGGCTTCCTGGAGGCCGTGGAAGTGCCGTCCTCCGGCGGCGGGCAGACCCTGTTCACCGACATGTACGCCCTGTACGAGTCGCTGTCGCCCGAGGAGCGCCGGCGCCTGCACTCCTACCGGGTCCGCCACGCGCTGCGCACCGGCTACGAGGAGACCATCGAGGAGGAGCTGCAGGGCGAGGTGTCCCTCGGTGAAAGCACTGAGGAGATCCAGCCCGAGGACGGCACCTCCACCATCCACCCGCTCATCGCCCGCAATCCGCGCACCGGCCGCCAGTCGGTGTACATCAGCACCCTGAACACGCAGCGGATCGTGGACCTCGCCCCGGACGAGAGCCGCAAGCTGCTCGACGAGCTGCTGTCGCACGCGGGCAAGCCCCAGTACACCTACGTCCACACCTGGCAGCCCGGGGACATCGTGATGTGGGACCAGCTCGGCACCGTCCACGCCAAGCAGGCCTTCGACCCGGCCGAACGGCGCATCATGCGCCAGGTCGTCAGCATCTTCGACGACCCGGCCGGCCCCTGGCGCGCGGAGGTGGCCGCATGAGCGCCGCTCCGGCCTGCCTCAGCCACAGCCGGGTCACGATCACCCCGGCGCTGCGCGCCGCCGTCGACCGGCTCGACCACCGCTCACGTCACCAGGCGGCCTACCACTTCGGCTGGATCACCGCCGGGGGTGCGCCCACCAGCGCGGATGCCGGCAAGGCCGTACGGCCGGCGCTCGCGCTGCTGTCGGCGCAGGCGGTCGGCGCACCGCCCGAGGTGGCCCTGCCCGGCGCCGTCGCCGTGGAGCTCGTGCACAACTTCTCCCTGGTGCACGACGATCTGATGGACGGTGACGAGGAGCGCCGCCACCGGCGCACGGTGTGGAAGCTGTGGGGTCCCTCCAGCGCGATCCTGACCGGTGACGCGTTGCTGGCGCTCGCCCAGGAGGTGCTGCTGGACACCGGGCTGCCGACGGCCGCGCCCGCCGCCCGGCTGCTGGCGCGCACCACCCGGCATCTGATCCGCGGCCAGGTGCAGGACCTGGCCTTCGAGCAGCGCGCGCACGTCACGGTCGCCGAGTGCGTCGACATGGCCGCGGGCAAGACCGGTGCGCTGCTGTCGGCGAGCGCCGCGATCGGCGCGGTCCTCGCCGGGGCGCCGGAGGCGACGGTGGACGCGCTGGCGCTGTACGGCGACCAGGTCGGGATCGCCTTCCAGCTCGTCGACGACGTTCTCGGCATCTGGGGGGACCCGGCCGCCACCGGCAAGCCGGTCCACTCCGATCTGCGCTCCCGCAAGAAGTCCCTGCCGGTGACCCACGCGCTGAACCAGGAGGGTCCGCTCGGCGCCGAGCTGGCCGCCTGGTTCACCACGCCCGGCGAACCCGGTGAGGAGGAGCTGCGGCGCGTGGCCGGCCTGATCGAGGGCGCCGGCGGCCGGGACTGGGCGCTGGCCGAGGCCGCGCGGCGGATGGCGCTGGCCGAGGAGGCGCTGCGCGCTGTCGAGCTGGACGCCGGCGCGCGGGACGAACTCCTCGCGCTGGGGCGGTTCGTCGTCGACCGCGAGGTCTGAGCCCGGGCCGGCCGCCGTACCCGTATGCCCCTTTTGCGACTTCCGACTCTCTGATCAGCGCAGCACGCCCGTCAAAGCACCACCGTGCCCGCTGCCCCTTTGCCACCCACTCCCGAGGATTCCCCCATGCCCCAGGACGTCGACTTCCACATACCCCTGCCGAGCCGGCAGAGCCCGGATCACGCCCGCGCCGACGCAGACCAGCTCGCCTGGCCGCGCTCGCTCGGGCTGATCAAGTCCGAGGCGGCGGCCGAACGCCATCTGCGCGGCGGCTACGCCGACCTGGCCTCCCGCTTCTACCCCCACGCCACCGGTGCCGACCTGGACTTGGGCGTCGACCTGATGTCGTGGTTCTTCCTCTTCGACGACCTCTTCGACGGGCCGCGCGGCGAGAACCCCGAGGAGGCCCAACAGCTCACCGACGCGGTCGCGGCGGCGCTGGACGGCCCCCTGCCCGACACCGCGCCCCCCATCGCCCACGGCTTCGCCGACATCTGGCGGCGCACCTGCGAGGGCATGACACCCGCCTGGTGCGCGCGCAGCGCCCGGCACTGGCGCAGCTACTTCCACGGCTACGTCGACGAGGCGGAGAGCCGTTTCTGGGACACGCCGTACAACTCGGCCGCCCAGTACCTGGCCGTGCGCCGGCAGACCATCGGGGTGCAGCCGACGGTCGACCTGGCCGAACGCGCGGGCCGCTTCGAGGTGCCGCACCGGGTCTTCGACAGCGCCGTGCTCTCCGCGGTGCTCCAGATCGCCGTCGACGTCAATCTGCTGCTCAACGACATCGCCTCGCTGGAGAAGGAAGAGGCCCGCGGCGAGCAGAACAACATGGTCATGATCCTGCGCCGGGAGCACGGCTGGTCCAAGGACCGCAGCGTCGCCCACATCCAGAGCGAGGTGCGCGTCCGCCTGGAGCAGTACCTCCTGCTGGAGTCCTGCCTGCCGCGGGTCGCCGACATCTACCGGCTCGACGAGGCCGAGCGCGTGGCCCTGGAGCGCTACCGCAACGACGCCGTGCGCACCGTGATCCGCGGCTCCTACGACTGGCACCGCTCCTCGGGCCGCTACGACGCCGAGTTCGCGCTCGCCGCCGGCGCCCAGGGCTACCTGGAGGAGCTCGGCAGCACCGCCCGCTAGCAGCGCCGCCCACCGGCTCAGTAAACACGGGAAGTTGAGAATCGAATGACCGAGCAGACCACCTTCTCGGCGGGAGCGGCGCCCGGGGCGCTGCCCGTCGTGGGACACGCCCTGCAGATGATGCGCCACCCCGTGAACTTCATGACGTCGCTGTCGGCCCACGGCGACCTGGTCGAGATCAGGATCGGCCCCACCAGGGCCTACGTACCGACCCACCCCGACCTGCTGCGGCACGTCCTGACCAACGACCGCATCTTCGACAAGGGCGGCGTCTTCTACGACCGCGCCCGGGACATCGCCGGCAACGGCCTGGTCACCTGCCCGTTCGCCGACCACCGCCGCCAGCGCCGGCTGATGCAGTCGGCGTTCACCCGCGGCCAGCTCAAGCGGTACGCCGAGGCCATGCGCGCCGAGATCGAGGCCACGGCGTCGCGCTGGCAGGACGGCATGGTCGTCGACGCCTTCAAGGAGATGTACGGCATGGCCCTGCGCACGGTCGGCCGCACCCTGTACTCCACACCCGTCAGCCCCGAATTGGCGGCCAGGGTGGAACGTTCCTTCGACGTCGTCCTCAACGGCCTGTTCCGGCAGATGTTCCTGCCGGCCTCGATCCGCCGGCTGCCCCTGCCCTCCCAGCGCCGCTACCGGAGCAACCTGGACTTCCTGCACGAGACCACCCAGCGGCTCATCGACGACTACCGCAGCTCCGACACCGAGCGCGACGACCTGCTCGCCGCCCTGATCGCCTCCCGCGACGACGACGGCGGCCGGCTCGGCGACAAGGAGATCCACGACCAGGTCATCACCGTCATGGCGGCCGGCACCGAGACCGTCGCCGGCACCCTCACCTGGGTCTTCTACCTGCTCTCCCAGCACCCGCGGATCGAGGCCGCGCTCTACGACGAGATCGACACCGTCCTGGGCGGCCGCGCCCCGCAGTGGGACGACCTGCCGAACCTCTCCCTGGCCGACCGGATCATCTCCGAGACGCTGCGACTGCACCCGCCGGCCTGGCTGTTCACCCGCCTCACCACCTCACCGACCCAGCTCGCGGGCCGCCGGCTGCCCACCGGCTCCACCGTCGTCTTCAGCCCCGCCGCGGTCGCCCAGTACGAGGGCGCCTTCGACAACCCCGAGAAGTTCGACCCCGACCGCTGGCTCCCGGACCGTGTCGCCCCGGCCTCCCGCCACGCCTACGTGCCGTTCGGCACCGGCGCCCGCAAGTGCATCGGCGACCTGTACGCACGCACCGAGGCCACCCTCGGGCTCGCCACCATCCTCGGCCGCTGGCGGGTCACCTGCGAGCCCGGCATGGACGTCCGCCCGGTGCCGCTGGCCACCGTCTACCACCCGCGCCGGCTGCGCCTGAGGCTGGACGCCCGCACCCCGCGCCGGACGGCCTCCGCCGTCCCCGCACCGGCCGGGGGCGACGCGGCGTGAGCGAAGCAAGGGGCGGGCGCTGGGCCCTGATGGAGCGCCAGGGGCACGTGCGGGAGGACGTCGTGCACCACCATGACGCCCCGCGACGGCCGTACCCGGCTCATGCCGACCGGGCCGGGTGGCCGGTCTTGGTCTGGTTCGGCTGAAGGAGGCGGGCGACGAAGACGCTGCGGCCGTCGGAGGCCTCCTGGGTCTGGATGCACAGGCCGATCTCGACCAGGCTGCCGTCACGACGCAGGGCCGGCACGGACACCGGGCGGCCGAGGATGCGGGAATGCCCGGTCAACAGCAGGGAGGTGAAGGACGCGACGTGGCGTTCCCGCAGGTCTTCCGGGATGATCCTGGTGATCCGCTGCCCGATGAGTGCGCCCGGTGGCCAGCCCAGCAGGTCGGACGCCGCGGCGTTGGCGGCGATGATCCGGTCACCGTCGTCGGCGGCGATGGTCGGGGTGCCGCTCGCCTGGAGCCGGCTGGGATCCCAGGCGGCCAGCTCGGGGGGCGTCGTGCTGGGCTCGCGGGGCATCTCGGTCCAGGCCGTGGGCCGGCGGCCGGTGAGCTGGGCGGTGATCTGCCCGAGGAGCCAGCGGTTGAGGGCGTGGATCTGCGGCAGGGCCGGCCGGGTCAGCAGCCGCCCCTGGCGCGCCGCCTCCTGGACCAGGTCGAGGACGCGGCACAGGGTGTGCACGCCGTCCTCGGCGTCGTCGGGGATCTCCATGCGCACGGTGTGCAGGTCCCCGTGCGAGTGACGCTCGGCCGCCGCAGTCACCCTCGCCCTGACCAGGTGGTTCGTGTCGTGCGCGGTCTCCAGGTCGGCCAGCGGCACCGAGGGAAGGTCGCCCGCGGAGGCCGCCAGGAGGGATTCGCGCAGCAGCGCCTCGCGGTGCATCTGGGCCGCCTTGTGCAGCGCGCCGGGCAGATCGATCAGCTCGACGGGTGTCGATGCCGTGTGCGCGGGAGGCATGTCCCAGTCCGAGACCGGCGGCTCCGGGGTCTCGGGCCACAGTTCGAACCAGACCGTCTTGTGGTCCTCGCCGACCTGGACGCCGTGGCTGGAGGCCAGCTCCTCCACCAGGGCCAGCCCTCGTCCCGTACTGGCGTACGCCGTGCTGCTCGTGCGGGGCACCAGGACACGGCTCGGCTCCTGATCGCTGACCTCGATGTGCACCCGCCCGTCCACGGCCCAGGCCCGCACCTCCACCTGGGTGTGCGCGTGCACCACCGCGTTGGTCACCAGTTCGCTCACCAGCAGCTGCGCGGTGTCCGCCACGTCCGGGGCCACCCCGTCCAGGGCCTCCCGGACGAACCGCCGGGCGTCCCGGGCGCTCTGGGGCCGCGGAGGCAGCCGGCGGATCGGCGCACGAGCCGGACCGGGCATAGCCATGCCACCAGTGTGCCCGCCACCGCGGTCCCTGTCGTCTCCGGTGATCACTCACGCCGTACGGTGCGAAAGTGCCGGTCAGCGGCGTGTCAGAGCCGTGTCAGGCCGCCCGGGCACCATGAATCACGTGAACGGCGCCGCGGGAGGACCGCGAGGCCGGGAGCGAGGAGAGGTGCCCGGAGCGGCTGATCGGGGACCAGGGGCGCACGCCCCAAGTCGGATCCCTTCGAGGGTCCACGCAGGTTCGAATCCTGCCCTCTCCGCCGATCGACTGTCCGGCTTCATTTCTTGGGTGCCGGGGAACCGGCCGATGCCGTGAGGCGGCGCAGGGCCGCTTGGGCGGGTGGGCCCCAGGTGGGCTTGCCGCCCGGACGGCCGTGGACGCCTGCGTCTGCGATGAAGAGGCAGGCGAGGGCTTTCAGCAGCGCCCAGCCGCGGGCACGGCGGCGGGTCGCTAGGTCTGGTGCCGGCTGGTAGGCGTCGTAGAAGCGGTCGACGGCCCCGTCCGGCAGCAGGAGCCACGCGGCGGCGAGGTCGCAGGCCGGATCGCCCGCGAAGAGGTCGCCGAAGTCGATCACGCCGCAGAAGGTGCCGTCCTCGGTGAGGACGTTGGCCGGGTGCAGGTCGCCGTGGAGCCACAGCGCGGGGCCCGTCCAGTCGGGTGCGGTGACGGCGTCCTCCCAGACCTGGCGTACGGCGTCCGGGTCGGGGAGCAGGCCCCGTTCGGTGGCCGAGGCCAGCGCCTTTGCGCATTCCTCGGCGTAGTCGGCCAGCGGGTCTCCGCGGTCGCGGCCTGCCGGTGCGCCGTCGGGGGCCGGCCGGTGGAGGGACGTCAGGAAGCCGGCCAGGGTGTCGGCCGCCTCCGTGGCGCGCGTTGCGGGGGAGCGGTCGGCGGGTGTGCCCCGCACCCAGGTGGTGACGATCCAGGGCCGCGGGAATCGTTCGGAGGGCTCGCCGAGGCGCTGGGGGACGGGGACCGGCAGGGGAAGACGCGGGGCGAGTACGGGAAGCCACGCGTGCTCCTTGCGCAGCAGCGCGTCCGCGGACGGCGTCGCCCAGGGCAGCCGGACGGCGAGGTCGTCGCCAAGTCGCCACAGCTGGTTGTCCCAGCCCCGGGCGCCGAGCCTCACGGGGAGAGCGGCCAGGTCGGGGTGCTGGTCGCGCAACAGGTCCCGGACCAGTTCCGCGGTGATCTCCGTCTCGGTGTGGGTCATGCGGAGTCACCGTAGCCGGGGTGTGGCCCGCCCGTTCCGGTATCGAAAAATCGCCGGTCAGTGCGGCATCAGAGCCGTGTCAGGCCACTTGGGCACCATGAATCACGTGAACGGCGCCGCGGGAGGACCGCGAGGCCGGGAGCGAGGAGAGGTGCCCGGAGCGGCTGATCGGGGACCAGGGCGCAAGCCCCAAGTCGGATCCCTTCGAGGGTCCACGCAGGTTCGAATCCTGCCCTCTCCGCCGATCGACTGTCCGGCAGTTGAGGGCGGGCCTGGCGGGGTTGGTACCAAGTAGGTACCATCGGGGTATGCCATCGCTGAACGTGTCGTTCTCCGAAGAGGAGATGGAAGGCGTCCGTGCCGCCGCTGCCGCGGAGGGCAAGAGCCTCAAGCAGTACCTGCACGATCTCGGGGTGCGGGAGATGCACCGCAAACGGTTCGTCGCCGGTGCCGTGGCCTGGGCCGACCGGCTGCGCGGCGAGTTCGACGACGCGTTTCCGGACGAGGTGCCGCCCTCCCGCCGGGGTGGCGGGGCCGCGGCCGCCTGATGGTGCTGCACATCGACGTGTCCTGGCTGCTCGACGTCCAGGAGGCGGCCCTCGGGCACGAGGACGTGACGGTGACCGACTACTCGGCGCTGGTGGCGGCCGTGGCGCGGCACAAGACCAAGATGCCGACGCTGGAGACGGCCGATCCGGACGCCGCGTGGCGCGCGGCCGCGCTGCTGCACACGATCGTGCGTCTCGAGCCGCTCCCGCACCGCAACAGCCTCTTCGCCGCCTTCGTGGCCGCCCAGTACATGGACCAGTCCGGTGAGGGCATCGACCCGCCGTACGGCGCCCTGTCGGATCTCGTGCGCAAGGTGCGGGACGCCCGGCTGAGTGTGTATGCCGTCGCCGAGGCGCTGCGTTCCTGGAAGATCTGACGGGCGGGTACGGCGGGGGCGCGCCTCAGGGCTTCAGAGACTGTGCGCACTGATGTCGCCGTGGGGGGTGGTGGCGCGGATGTCGAGTTCGGCGGCGCCGTCGTTCTTGAGGGAGTTGCTGATACGGCCGTGGCCGGTCCCGGCGTCCAGGGCGGCCGAGACGCCGGCGGCGGCGCCGACCGTGATGTTCCCGCACTCGGTGCGGAGCACGACCCTGCCGCGTACCGCCTCGGTGATCCGGATGTCGCCCCGTGCGGTGCTGATCTCGGCGGGGCCGCCCAGCCGGCCCACCTCGACGTCGCCGTCGACCGCGGTCAGGCGCAGGCTCGCGGCCTCCTCCACCTTGATCTGGCGGTACGCGCCGTCGAAGACGACGTCGCCGAGGCGGCCGGCACCGTGGAGCTCGCAGCCGGCGGTCCTGGCCTCGACCCGGGAGCCGGCGGGCAGCTTCACGGTGACCTCCAGGGACCCGGAGCCGAAGAGCTGGTTCCCCGACTCGGAGGTGCGGATCCGCAGGACGCCGTCGGCATAGGCGACTTCCGCGCGCTCGGCGCTGTGCACGTCGCGCTTCTTCGAGGGGTCGGCGGGCAGCACCTCGACCACGGTGTCGGCGCGGTCGGCGGCGATGAACCGGATGCGTCCGGCGGGGATGTCCAGGACGGCGGAGATCGGGGCGGGGGTGTCGAACTTGTTCTGCATCGTACTCTCCCTTGCGCTGACGGCTCACTGTTTCCCAACACCGGAAACGCTACGTTGCTTTCCAAGTTCACGCAACGATGGTTTTGCTGAGAGACAGCATTATCCGAGGTCACGACCTATCAATCATTGCAACGATGTCTCGTTTAACGCAACGATTGTGAGGCCGGTCGTTGCAACGCAGTGACGATGAACGCTATGGTGGAGGCGTCAGGGAACACCGAGCGGCGCCAGAGAGCACCGTGGCGCGTGAAGGAGTGCACCGATGCCGGGAGGCAGGCTCACCCAGGCCGAACGCCAGCAGATCGCGCTGGGGCTGGCCGACAGCCTCCCCTACGCCGAGATCGCGCGGCGACTCGGCCGCCCGACCTCCACTATCACGCGTGAGGTGATGCGCAACGGCGGCCCCACCGGCTACCGCGCCGACCTGGCCCACCGCGCCACCCAGCACCGCACGCACCGGCGCAAACAGGCCGCGCCCCGGGGACCGCAGGCGCTGCCGCAGCCGTACGGACGCGACGCCGAGGCCGTGCGCGAGTACCAGGAGACCCTCACCACCGTCTTCATGACCTCCGGCCTGCCCAAGATGATGGCCCGGGTGCTGGGCTGCCTCTACACCACCGACACCGGCAGCCTCACCGCCGCCGAACTCGCCGAGCGCCTCCAGGTGAGCCCGGCGTCCATCTCGAAAGCGATCACCTTCCTCGAGAGCCTGGACCTCGTCCGCCGCCAGCGCGACGAGCGCCGCCGCGAGCGCTATGTCGTCGACGACGACCTGTGGTACCAGTCGATGATCCGCAGCGCCCGGGCCAACGACCAGTTCATCGAGACCGCGCGCCAAGGCGTCACCATCCTCGGCCGCGGCACCCCGGCCGCCGCCCGCCTCGAGAACGCCGCCCGCTTCCTCGACTTCGTCAGCGAAGCGCTCATCCGCGCCGCCGAACAGGGCCGCGACGTCCTCTACACCAGGACCGGAACAACCCCGGACCACTCCGCCGAACCGCATCCGGACGACGGATCCACGACCGCACCGACCGCCACCGGCTGAGCCGGCCGCCGAAGCGGACGCAGGCGAGGGGAAGCGCGAGGGCAAGGCAGCAGGACCGAGCGGCGCGAGGCACGGCCCGGACGAGCGGGGTGGCGAAGGGCGGACCGGACAGGCCCGCTGACCGGCTCTCCACGGGCGCTCTAGCAGGGCGTGGCACGGTGCGCGGAGCGGTTGTGTCTCGTTCGCCTCAGCCTGCCGGAAGGAAGCCGACCGATGGCCCGCGGATCACTGAACGTGCGTTCGACAGCGGCGAGCAGGAGCCGGCGTCCGGGGTGAGTCCCGTCGGCTGAGCCGCCCGGCCGGCACCTCTTGTGCGTTTCTCTCCAGGAAACGTTTCCGTGCTCGAAAAAATCAGGCCGCCCAGAAAAGGCCGTGCCCTGAATTCGGCATGCCCTTTTTTCCATACGGACAACCGGGCTCGGAAAATTACTGGCCTCTTGCTCGAGCGCCATTGGAGCGGCCCGGAAAAGTCTTGACCGACCCCTTCCGGATAATTAATGTAACCGACACCTGTCGACCGCAGGAATCATCAATGAATTCGCAAAGGGGTAAGGGAATGTCCCTCAACGACAAGCTCAAGGCCACCGACGACGAGGCTCTGCTCCAGGCCGCCGACGCCGAGGTCGAGGAGCTCTCCAACCAGTCGCGCCCGATGCTGATCTCCGAGATCAACGAGGCCTGACCGGCTGCTTCAACAGGGATCCCGGGGGCGGCGGCGCGTCGCTCCCGGGACCGTTCGGAACCAGACGCCATGAAGGATCCTCCGTGGGTACTGAACATCCGCTCACTCGTCTCATAGACGAAAAAGACTTGCTGGGCACGTACTGGAACAAGAAACACGGATTGTTCAAGCAGGCATGTCCGGTGGACGGCTTGATTCATGAGTCCGATATCCAGGACATGCTCGACACGGGGCTGCTGCGCTGGCCGTACTTCACCCTCCTGAAAGAGGGGCAGCAGCCGGAGATCCTCGCCTTCACCAAGACGCGGAATGTGGCCGGGAGCCCGGTACCGGGCTTCGCCGACGCGGCGAAGGTGCGCTCGCTGCTCGCGGCCGGCGCGACCATGAAGATGAACCAGCTCGAGGACTGGCACCGTCCGCTGGGCACGCTGATGCGGGAGATCGAGGCTCGCCTGCCCGCCGAGCTCAAGACGTACGTGTTCTACACGCCGCGTGACAACACGGGCATGCTGCCCCACCGCGACGGGTCCCACGTCCTCGCGGTCCAGGTCGCCGGCGCCAAGGAATGGCGGATCTACGACGAGCCCCGGGAGATCGACTCCCGCTCCGGTCTCGATGTGGACGTGGACAGCCACGCGCACTCCTTCGTCATGGAGCCGGGCGACGTGCTGTACCTGCCGCACGGCATGCCGCACGTGGCGACGGCCCGCGAAGGGACCTCGCTGCACGTGACGTTCACCATCACCGAACCCACTCCGCGGGACCTCGTCGAGTCCCTGATGACCCTCTTCGCCCAGGACTGCGACCGCGTACGGGAAGGCGATCCGCGCGCGACGCTCGAGGAGACGGCGGACGCGGTGACCAAGGCCCTGCTCGACCATGTGAACTCCGTGGACGCACAACTCCTCGTCGACACGGCAGTGGCCGCGATGAGGGACAGGACGGCGTGAATCCATGACCACCACGAAGAGTGCGCAGCGACTGACCGAACTCGTCGGCGACGCCGACGCCTTCCTCGCCGATGCCTGGGGGGTGCGTGCCGCCACGTTCCGGTCCGCCGCCGTCCCCGCACTGCTCTCCGCCGCCCAGATCTGGGACGCGTTCGACTACGGGCTGCTCGTCACCCCGTACTTCGGCGTCACCCGTGACGGGGTGAGCGCGCCGGCCGCGGACATCACCGTGACCCGCAAGGTGCAGCAGAAGCCGAGGGCGCGGTACGCGAACGCCGCGGGCGTGCGGAAGTGGTTCGCCGCGGGCTACACGGTCGCCCTGCGTCAGCCCGATCACTGGCATGCCGGTCTGAAGGACCTCGTCGGCGCGCTGCGCGAGGAGTTGCGGGCCGACGTACGGTCCTCCGTGTTTCTCAGCCCGCCGCCGGCCCGGGACGACGCCGAGGACGGGACGCGGGTCGGTACCGAGGCGGCCCATCTGTTCGTGCTGCAGCTCGAGGGCGAGACCCGGTGGAGCGCCGGTGAGGAAGGCCGCCGTACGCGGACGGCGCTGACCCCGGGAGACGTCCTGTACATCCCGCCGGGGCACGAGCACACCGTGGTCGCGCACGAGGGCAGCGCCCTGTACGCCACCTTGAGCGTGCAACAGCCCAGCCCCCGCGACCTGGCCGAGGTCGCGCTGGCCGGGTTCTTGAGGAGCGCACCGGCGGAGGCGATCGCGGGCAGGCACCACTACATGTCCCTGGACGAGAAGGTCGGCTGGCTGCGCCGTGAACTGACCGCCCATCTCGCCGGGCAGGACATCGACGACCTGGTGGCGACGGCGGTCGGGATACAGCAGCGCGCCGGACAGGCCTGAGAGCATGACGGGGGTGTCGCAGAACCAGGGCCCGGGGGCGGCGGCCCTCACGACGCTGCTGGCGCACCCACGGGTTCAGGTGGCTCACCGTCTCGGCTCCGGTCTGCTGATCGAGGCGGAGCTGCGGCGGCCCGGCCGCCGGGACCTCGTGCCGTTCGTCCTCGGCTATGCGCACGGGCCCGGCGGTGACCCGGTCATGGAGCACGCTCACGCCGCGGCGTCATCGGTGACGGTCACCGAGGGCGGCGGCTATCTGTTCCTGTCCGACCGCAGGTCCGGCGACGCGGCGGCGTGCGGCCACGGCGGCCGCTCCCTGTGGCGGCACCGGCCGCAGACACCACGCGAGCCGCAACTCGTCCTGGGCGCGCCGCGCGGTGTCGTCTCGTACGCCGCGGCAGGGGCGACGGCCGTCGCGGCCGTCTGGGTCAGGGCCGGGGCGACGTCCCTGGCCGAGGACCAGCGGCTGCGCGCCGCCGATCCACCGGACCGGGACACGGTCACGCTGGTGCGCGGTGATCTGTGGCCGCAGTCGCAGTACCACACGCCGGGCGAGGTGCTGCGGGTGCTGCGCGTCGGCCTGTCCGACGGCGCGCAGGGCCCGGGGGCCGGCGAGCTGATCGAGCTGCCGCTCGCGGAGGATGTGCGGCTGACCGGGGAACTGGCGCTGACGCCCGACGGCCTGCGGTGCGCCGCGGGGGTGGCGCGTTTCCTGCGTGGTGGGCACCGGCGCCATGGGCTGCTGGTGTTCGCCCTGTCGGATCCCGCGGGCGCGCGTGCGGTATGGGCGGACGACGACGATCTCTCGGAGCCGGTCGCGGCTCCCGACGGCTCCTGGTTCGCGTGTACGGCGGAGCGGATCGCGCGCCCCGGGCTCGGCCCGCGGCAGGAAGCGGTGCTGGTCGCCTCCGACGGCTCCGCGGTCGTCCGCGCCGCGCGCCGGCACGCCAACTGGCTGCGGCCTCGCGCCTGGTGCGGGGCGGACACGCTGCTGTGCACCGGCGAAGAGGAGGGCCGGCGGCACCTGTGGCGGCTGCGGACCGGCGACGGCGCGGTCGAGCGGGTCGAGGCCGGGGGCTCCGTGCAGGCGGTGACCGTGTCGAGCGGCGAACTGCTGGTGGTGCGCTCCCGGATCGACCTGCCTCCCGAGGTGGTGTCCCTTCGGGCGGATGCGGCCGCCGCCGGGTCCGCCGCCGGGACGCGGCCGTCCGGGCCGGCCCTGGTGGCCGCTCCGGCCGCCGCCGCCACCCCGGCGGGGCGCATGGAGCGAGGGAACTACCGGGCGCCGGACAGATCGACGTGGCACAGCTGGTTGTGCCTGCCCGCCGCCGACCCCGGGCAGCCGCTTCCGGTGCTCGTCTGGTGCCACGGCGGGCCGTTGCTCAGCTGGACGGACTGGTCGTGGCGGTGGAATCCGTGGCCGTTCGTGGCCGAGGGCTACGCCGTACTCATGCCGGATCCCCCGCTGTCCACCGGATACGGGCAGCAGGCCGTGGAACGCGGCTGGGGCCGCTGGACCTCCGAGGTCGCCGCCGTCGCGGCGGCCCAGGTGGAGCACGCGCTGGCGCACCCCCTGCTCGACGCGGGCCGGGTCGCCGTCATGGGGGGCAGCTTCGGCGGCTACCTGTCGCTGGCCCTCGCCACGCTGCTGCCCTCGGTCCGCCTTGCCGTCAGCCATGCGGGCTGGGCCGACTTCGCCGCGGTCGCGCGGGTGTGCGATCTGCACTGGCACTGGCTGCGGGAGTACGGCGCCGTGGACGAGGCAGCCGCCTACCGCCGAGAGAGCCTGCCGCTCGAGGCGATCGGGTCCGCCACCCGGGTGCTGCTGTCCCACGGGTGCCTGGACACGCATGTCCCGGCCGGCGAGTCCCGCGCGATGTACCGGTCCCTGGACGGCCGGGGTGTCGACGTGGAGCTGATGCTCCTGCCCGACGAGGGACACAGCATTCGCAAACCCGCCAATGCGGCGGCCTGGTTCCGATGGGTCCTGGAGGCGTGTCATGCCGCCCTGGGCAGCCCGTCCCTGGTGAAGGGATCCCGTTCACGATGACCACAGCCGTGCTGAAATCGCCGGCCGGCGCCGGCCGCCGGCACTGGTTCCCGCACGAGTCCGAGAATCCGATGACGGCCTGCGGCACCTCGCTGCGCACCCGCACCCTGGAGGAGACCGAGGCGCTGGCGCAGACGTCCCTGGAGCGCTGCGGCATCACACGGATCGCCGACGTCACCGATCTCGACGTCCTCGGCATCCCGGTGTTCCACAGCATGCGCCCGGCGGCGGCCCCCGGCCTGAACACGGTGACCAGCGGCAAGGGGGCGACCCCGCGGGCCGCGCGGGTGTCCGCCATGATGGAGGCGATCGAGCGGACCTGGTGCGAGCCGCCGACCGACCCGGCGCCGCCGCTCGCCTCGTACGCCGAACTGCGCCGGCGGGGCGTGCCGGTGCTCGACCCCAGGCGGCTGATCCTGCGGCGGGGGCACACCTGGACCGAGGACGCGCTCATCCACTGGTGGCCGGTGCGGGAGCTGTTCAGCGACACCGAGGTGTGGGTTCCGGCCCTCGCGGTGTTCACTCCCTACCCCCACGAGTGCAAGATGGCCAGCTCGAACGTGATCGGTCTCGCGGTCGGCAACAGCCCGCAGGAAGCGCTGCTGCACGGGCTGCTCGAGGCCATCGAGCAGGACTGCACGGCGTTCGGCGAGACGCTCAGGCGCGGTCACCGCGTCCGCCTCGACTCGCTGCCCGAGGGCCCGGCCGCGCTGGTGGAGCGGTTCCAGAGCAAGGGCGTCAACGTCCAGGTCTTCAGCTACGTCAACGAGATCGGGGTGCCCGCCATGTTCGCCACCACCGACGACACGCACGCCGAGGACGGCATGCTGATCAACGGGGGCGGCGGCGCCCACCTCGACCCGCTCGTGTCGGTCACCCGCGCCCTGACGGAGGCGGCCCAGTCCCGGCTCGCGGTCATCAACGGGGCCCGGGAGGACCTCAACAGCCAGGCCTACCGGCGGCACGCGTCGTACGAGGCCATGCGGGAGATGCTGCACGCCTGGAGCGCCGAGCGCGCGGAGATCGACTTCGGGGAGCTGCCCAACACCAGTACCGGCACCACACGGGGCGACCTGGAGCGCGTGCTCGACGGGCTCGACAAGGCGGGTCTGTCGCTGGTGTTCGCCGCCGAACTCGCCCCGGACGACTTCCCGTTCTCCGTGACCCAGGTCATCGTGCCCGGGCTGGAGGTGTACCACCACGACAACGCGCGGCTCGGTACGCGGCTGCGCCGCGCGATGGAGGCCGCGGGGATGGCGAGGCCCCTGCGATGACCGACACGACCACCGATCTCGTCGTCTTCACCGGCCCGTCCCTGCGTGCGACGGACCTGCCGGCGCTGCGCGACCTCGCCGCCCGGCTCGGCCGCCGTCTCCAGCTGCGCCCGCCGGTGCGCAGGCTCGATCTGCTGGACCTGGCCGATTCCGCCGCCGCGACGGAAGTCCTCATGCTGGACGGGGAGTTCGGGCAGCGGCTGGCCGTCAGCATCGCCGAGGTGCGCGCGGTGCTGGCCGCCGGGCAGCCGCTCACCGGCGCCTCCTCCATGGGCGCCCTGCGGGCCGTGGAATGCCGCACGCTCGGCATGAGGGGCAGCGGCTGGGTGTTCGAGCAGTACCTGTCGGGGGCCGTCGACTCCGACGGCGACGTGGCGCTCCTGTACGACCCCGAGGACTTCACGCCGGTGACGATCCCTCTGGT
Organism: Streptomyces sp. NPDC007189; assembly: GCF_040703635.1. Taxonomy (NCBI): domain Bacteria; kingdom Bacillati; phylum Actinomycetota; class Actinomycetes; order Kitasatosporales; family Streptomycetaceae; genus Streptomyces; species Streptomyces sp. NPDC007189. The sequence continues at coordinate 90,994 of NZ_JBEYEY010000020.1, read as the reverse complement.
GAACGTGCGCTGGCTGCTGGCGCAGAAGCGGGGTGCGGGGCTGCTGTCGCCCGCCGCGGCGGGGGCGGCGCTGCGGGTGGCCAAGGGGCTGCACTTCCGCGACCGGCGCCCCTCCGTGCTGCTGCGGCGGTGGCGGCAGGAGCTGCCCGCGGACGCGGTGGAGGTCCTCGGGCCGGAGCTGGCGGACGAGCGGCGCGACGGCTGGGACCGCAAGCGCCTCGACGGCCTTCAGGCGGTGCGGGCCGCGCTGGGCGCGGACGAGCCAGTGGCTGCGTGACGGGCGGGTCCCGGGGCCGCGTGGTCCCGGGGCCGCCATCGGTCACCGCGGTGGCGCGCCGCCGGTCAGGTTCCGTTCCCAGAAGATCTCGTCGCGCCAGGCCCCGCCGATGTGGAGGTGGGCGTGGGCGACGCCCCAGGGCGTGAAGCCGTTGCGGCGCAGTACGGCGTGGGAGGCGAGGTTCTCCAGCTGGGTGTGCGCCTCCGCGCGGTGCAGGCCCAGCTCCTCCTTCATCACGCGCAGCACCTGGGCCACCGCGCGGCCGGCGTGCCCGTGGCCCTGGGCCGCGGTCGCCACCCAGTAGCTGAGGAAGCCCTTCTGCAGCGGTCCGCGCAGGATGGTGCTCACCGTCACCTGACCGACGACGGCGCCGCCCGCGACGATGACACCCGGCCAGCCGCCGCCGCTGCGATGGGTGGCGAGGAGCTGCTCGATGCGGGCGGCCTGGTGTTCCGCGGTGTGGAACCCCTGCGGCCTGGCCGGCTGCCAGCGCGCGAAGTCCTCGGCGTCGCGCTCCAGGTGGGCCGCGAGCGCCGGGGCGTCGGCCACCTCGATCAGCCGTACCGAGGTGGTGGCCGCGGCGGAGGGGGGTGTGGGTGACACGGAAGCGGGCTCCTTACGCGGCGTGCTGGCCTTGTCTGCCGTAGTCCGTGGGGTGCGCCGGGGTCTTGGCGGGGTCGCGTTCGACGATCGGCTCGAGGATGTCGTCGATGCGGGCCAGCACGTCGTCGTCGAGCTCGACACCGGACGCCGCGGCGGTCTCGGCGATCTGCCCCGGGGCGGTGGCGCCCACGACAGCGCTCGACACCTGCGGGTTGTGCAGCACCCAGGCGAGCGCCAGCTGCGGCATCGTGACGTCCAACTCGGCTGCGATCTTGCCGAGTCGGGACACCCGGTCGAGGACGTTTGCGGTGAGCGCGCCGACCGAGAACTGGGAGCGTGCCGGTCCGCCGGCCCGTGAGCCGGGCGGCAGCGGCGCACCGGAGCGGTACTTGCCGGTCAGCAGTCCCTGCGCCAGCGGCGACCACACGATCTGGCCGATTCCCTCGCGCGCGCACAGCGGAAGCACCTCGGCCTCGATGACCCGCCACAGCATGTTGTACTGCGGCTGGTTGGAGATGATCCGGTCGAAGCCCATCTCACCGGCGATCTTCAGTGCGGCGGCGATCTGGCCGGCGGTCCACTCCGAGACGCCGATGTAGAGCACCTTGCCCTGCCGGACCAGGTCGTCGAAGGCCCGGAGGGTCTCCTCGAGCGGGGTGCGCGGGTCGTAGCGGTGCGCCTGGTAGATGTCGATGTGGTCGGTGCGCAGCCGGCGCAGCGACCCGGCGGCCGACTCCATGATGTGCTTGCGGGACAGCCCCCGGTCGTTGGGGCCCGGCCCGACGGGGGCGCACACCTTGGTGCTGATCACCACCGACTCCCTGCGGGCGCCGGACAGCACCCGGCCGAGCACGGTTTCCGCCAGCGTTCCCGCGTACGCGTCAGCGGTGTCGAACGTCGTGATCCCCTGCTCGAGCGCCTCACGGGCGACCGCCTCCGCCGAGTCCTCGGTGGTGCTGATCCAGCTGCCGTAGGCGATCTCACTGATCTGCAGGCCGCTCCTGCCCAGCGTGCGGTGTCTCATGGCGAGGCAGCCTAGGGGCCCGGTGCGCGGCGCCGTACAAGCCTCGGTCGCTGCTCCAGCGGACCTCGACCGCGGCTGTTGCACGCGCTCATAGCGTCTCCACCACATCTGAGTCGCAGGCGCACGGCGAGCCGTGAGGAGCGTAACGAGCGATGCCATCCCTACAGCGCGTGGCCGCCGCGGTGGTCCCACGGCCCGGCCGTGAACGGCTCCTGTCGTGGGTCAATCTCGCCTACGCGGTGGGCCGCGGGGTCTTTCTCAGCGGCAGCGTCGTCTACTTCACCACCGTGTCCGGGCTGTCGCCGACGCAGGTGGGGCTGGGCACGTCGGCCGCGGCTCTGTCGGGGTTCGCGGCCTCCTTCCTGTGCGGTGCGGCCGCCGACCGGCTCGGGGCCAGGCGGATGCTCGTCGCGCTGTTCGCGCTGCAGGCCGCCGGGTTCGCGCTGTACCCCGCCGTGCGTTCCGCGGGGCTGTTCTACGTGTTGATCGTCGCGGTGGGATTCGTCGAGTACGGTGTCGGGCCGACGTTCGGCGCCTTCGTCGGCTCACTGATCGAACCCGCGGAACGCGTGCAGACCCGGGCGATGCTGCGCACCATGTTCAACATCGGGTTCAGCGCCGGCAGCGGGATCACGGCGCTGGCGCTCGCCGGCGGCGGCGCCCTCGTCAGGGCGTTGCCCTGGCTCAGCGCCGCGCTGCTGCTCGGTGCCGTGCTGCTGATCCTGCGGCTGCCCCGCACCATCGCCACCGCCGCCCCGGCCGCCGGCACGGCACGCCGGTTCGGCGCCCTGCGCGACGTACGTTTCGTCGCCCTGACGGCACTGTCCGCGCCCCTGGCGCTGCACGCGTCCGTCATGCTGGTCGTCCTGCCGCTGTGGGCGGTGTCGCGTACGGACGCCCCGCACGCCCTCGTTCCGCTGCTGCTCGTCGCCAACACCGTCGTCGTCGTGCTGTTCCAGGTCTCGGCCAGCAAGGGCGCGGAGACGGTGCGGGGCGCGGCGCGGCTGGCCCGGCGGTCGGGTGCGTGGCTGGCCGCCGCCTGTGCTGTGGCCGCCACCGCCGCGTACGGCGACGCCCTGACGGCGTCCGTCGTCCTGGGCGTGTCGGTGCTGCTGTTCACGATGGCCGAGCTGCAGCAGTCGGCGTCGGGGTGGGGCCTGTCGCACGGGCTCGCACCGGACCACGCGCAGGGCGAGTACCTGGGCACGTTCCAGCTGCACATGGTGGCGCAGGGCGTGCTCGGGCCCGGCATCGTCTCGGCGGCCGCGCTCTCCTGGGGGGCGTGGGGCTGGGCGGCGGTCGCGGTGGCGGTGCTGGCGGCCGGCCTGCTGATCGTGCCGCTGGCGGCCGCGGCGGAGCGCGGTACGGCCGGGGCGGGGGCCGGCGCGCCGGCCCCCGCGGTGAAACAGCTCTCCGGGTCCTCCTGAAGGCGGGACCCGGCCGAGCACGGACTTCCTGAGCAAGGATCTTCTGAGGTGGGAGCCCTGACCCATGACGCAGACCAAGGCCGGCTACGAGGACCTGCGCGACCTGATGGCGCGCATGACCGGTGACGAGAAGCACGCCAAGGCGGCGACCTCGACGCTCGATGTGCTGTGGGTGCTGTACGACCGCGTGCTGCGGGTGACCCCGGACATGGCCGAGGACCGCGACCGGTTCTATCTGTCCAAAGGACACGGCCCGATGGCGTACTACGCGGTCCTCGCCGCGAAGGGGTTCCTGGACCCGGCGGAGTTCGAGCGGTTCGGCGCCTTCCGGTCCCCGCTGGGGCATCACCCCGACCGGCTGCTCGTTCCGGGCGTGGAGATCTCCAGCGGTTCGCTCGGGCACGGGCTGCCGCTGGCGGTCGGTACGGCCCTGGGGCTGCGCGCGCGGGGCATCCTCGAGCCGCGGATCTGGGTGCTGCTCGGCGACGGCGAACTCGACGAGGGGTCGAACCACGAGGCGATCGCCTACGCGGCGCGGGCCGGTCTCGACCGCCTGCACGCCGTCGTCATCGACAACGGGTCGGCGACGCAGGGCTGGCCGGGCGGTCTGGAGACCCGCTTCGCCGTAGAGGGCTGGTCGACCGCGCGGGTGGACGGCCGGGACCACGCCGCGCTGGAAGCGGCGTTCACCGCGCCGGTCTCCGGTCGGCCCCGGCTCGTGGTGGCCGAGGTGGACGAGCCCGGCGACAACCACTGACACTTCGGGAGGGCCCATGGCCGGAATCATGCGTGAGCGCTTCGTCGAGGTGACGACGGACCTGCTCGACACCCACGACCGTCTGTCGCTGCTCACGGCGGACCTCAGCGCCAAGCTGTTCGACGAGGCGCGCGCCTCGCATCCCGCCCGGGTCGTCAACCTGGGCATCCGCGAGCAGCTGCTCATCAGCGTCGCGGGCGGTATGGCGCTGGCCGGGATGCGGCCGATCGCGCACAGCTTCGCGCCGTTCCTGATCGAGCGTCCCTTCGAGCAGATCAAGCTGGATCTCAACCATCAGGGCGTCGGCGCCGTCCTGGTCAGCGCCGGCGCGTCGTACGACATCGCCGGTGGCGGCCGCACCCACCAGTCGCCCGGCGACGTGGCGCTGCTGTCCACGCTGCCGGGCTGGACCATTCACGTCCCGGGTCATCCGGACGAGGCCGAGGCGCAGTTGAGGGAGGCGGCGGCCGGCGACGGCCTGGTGTACATCCGGCTGTCCAACCAGGCGAACGAGCGGGCGCACGCGCTGCGGGGTGGTGCGCGGGGCCATGGGTTCCGGGTGCTGCGCCGGGGCGCCGCGGGCACCGTCATCGCGATCGGCCCGCTCGCCGACACGGTGCTGGCGGCGACCGAGGGGCTCGATGTGAGCGTCCTGTACGGCGCCACGGTCCGCCCGTTCGACGGCACGGCGCTGCGAGCGGTGGTGGCCGAGCAGCGCGAGCCGTCCGTCGTCATCGTCGAGCCGTACCTGGCGGGGACGTCCGTGCCGGAGATCGGCGCGGCGCTGCGGGACCTGCCGCACCGCGTCCTCGGACTCGGCGTCGGCCTGGAGGAGCTGCGCAACTACGGCACACCGCGCCAGCACGCCATCGCCCATGGGCTGGGCAGCGCGGGGCTGCGGCTGAGCATCACGTCGTTCCTGGGGAAGTGAGCGGGGCCGTCTCCGTCCAGGTGACCGGCAGTTCGTGGACGCCGTAGATGTTCATGTTGGTCCTGAGCCTGACCTGATCGGCGGGGACGGCGAGTTCGAGGGCCGGGAAGCGGCGCAGCAGGCCGGTGAAGCCGGCGCGCATCTCGATGCGGGCCAGTTGCTGGCCGAGGCATTGATGGACGCCGTGGCCGAAGGACAGATGACCGCGGGCCGTGCGGTGGATGTCCAGGGTGTCGGGGTTGTCGAAGCGCTGGGGGTCGTGGTTGGCGGCCAGCAGCGAGACGACGACGGTCGATCCCTTGCCGATCGTCTCGCCGCCGAGCTCGATGTCCTCCGTGGCGTAGCGGAAGAAGATGTCGGCGACGGACAGGTAGCGCAGGAGTTCCTCGACGGCATCGGGCATCAGGCCGGGGTCGGCGCGCAGTTCGGCCAGCTGATCGGGGTGTTCCAGGAGCGCGAACGTGCCGAGCCCCAGCATGTTGACGGTGGTCTCGTGGCCGGCGAGCAGCAGCAGGAAGGCGATGCCGGTCAGTTCCTCGATGGTGAGGTCGTCACGGCGGGCCAGGTCGGACAGGATGTCCTCGCCGGGGGTGGCGCGTTTGCGCGTGACCAGGTCGGTCAGGTACGTGGTCAGGCCGGTGTACGCGGCGATCTTCTCCTCGAGCGCCACGTCCTTCTCCATGAACGTGGCCGTGTCGGCCTGGAAGCTCCCCCGGTCCGCGTAGGGGACGCCGAGCAGTTCGCAGATCACCAGCAGGGGCACCGGCAGCGCGAACTCCTTGACCAGGTCGACCGGCGGGGTCAGGCGCGCCATCTCGTCCAGTTGCCGCTCGGCGATGGCGGCGATGTGCTCTTCGAGCTCCTTCATGCGTTTGACGGTGAAGGCGCCGGTGAGCATGCGCCGCAGCCGGGTGTGGTCCGGCGGGTCCATGCTGATGAACAGGCCCGGCACCTGCGGGGACGGCTCGGTGACGGCGGGCATGCCGGGGACCTCGTACGGGATGTGCAGCGGGCCGATGTCCTGGCGGGAGCTGAACCGGGTGTCGGCCATGAGCCGGCGGACCGCGCTGTGGCCGGTGACTAACCAGCCCTCGTGACCGTCGGGGAAGACCATGGGGCTGACGGGGCGGACATCGCGCAGCCGGGAGATGGCGCGGGGCGGGTTGAAGGGGCCCGCGTCGCGGTCCATGGGCAGGCCGTGGGGGACGGAAGGCGTTCGAGTCATCGGGTTTTCCCTTTCGGCGTCGGGGGCTTCGCTGGTGCTGCGGGCCGTCGCGGCCGGGGTGCGCCCGGCCGCGCCCGTGCGGGGTGCGGGCGTGAGGCTCAGGCGGCGACGGCGGTGCCGGGGGCGGTGCCGGCCTCTTCCCGCGCCAGCTTGCCGAGCAGCTCCATGGCTGCGGTCAGCGTGCTGAGGACACGGTCGGCGAGTTCGGCCGCGGAGGTGAGCTTGTCCTGGTCGCTGAAAGTGACGGGCATGGTGGGCTCCTTTACGTCGTACGCCGCAGCCGGCGCCGTTCCGTTTCCGTGGCCCCATCATGGCACACCTCTGGCGTCATTACGAGCCAATGTGCGCCACATATGGGCCACGCTGAGGCCATCCGCGTGGCGCGACCCGTAAAACCGCAGCCCTTCGGGGACTTCCCGCCAGGAGAGCGGATGCGAGGAGCGACTGCATCTGGTTGCCGACCTGCGCCTTCATCGCTTTCCGCGCCCGCCCGAGCACCTGATGGCTGGAAGAGCATCATGCACGGCTCCACGCGGTGCCATCTCTGTGCCATGATGGTGCCATCGGTGGCGCACTCTTTGGTCCCAGGAGCCCGGAGAGTGCGCCTTGGTCGGAGTGAGCCGGCAGAGGGGCGGATCATGGAGACAGCACGCAGCCATCGGCAGGCAGCACCCGGCGCCTTCGCCGCCTTCGCCCGCTTCGTGCTCTGCGGGGGCGGAGTGGGGCTCGCCTCCAGCTTCGCCGTGGCGGCCCTCGCCTCCTGGATCCCCTGGGTCCTGGCCAACGCCGTGATCACCGTGGCGTCCACGCTGCTGGCCACCGAGCTGCACGCCCGCTTCACCTTCGGCGCGGGCGGCCGCGCGACCTGGCGCCAGCATGTGCAGTCGGCCGGGTCCGCGACCGCCGCGTACGCGGTGACCTGCGTGGCGATGGCCGGCCTGCAGCTGCTGGTGGCGGCGCCCGGTCCGGTGCTCGAGCAGGTCGTCTACCTGTCGGCCTCCGCGCTCGCCGGGATCGCGCGGTTCGCGGTGCTGCGCCTCGTCGTCTTCGCGCGGGGCCGCTCGCAGGCCGTGGCCGCCGGCCGCACCGCCCGTCCGGCACCCGCGGCCGTGGCCCAGGCCTCGGCCCCGGCCGGCCCCGCCACGCTCTGCCACGCCGCCTGACCGTTCGGGCGACCGGAGGTGTCGGCCCTCGGCGAGAGGGTGCCGGAATGCCGAAGCGGCAGGCGGCGCGTGGCGTTCCAACGCCCTTCGACGGCCGCTCGAGCGGGGGCGGGCACCGTGGGCGCAGGCGCGCAGACGTGTGCGCGGCCTGCATCGCCCCGGCAGCCGGAAGGAAGTCCGTACCCATGGCCCCAAGTCCGTGGAACGCGAGGTTCGAGACGATTCTCCGGCGGGGCCTGCCCGGCCTGGGCAAGAGCGAGGCGCCCGCCGCCGACGTGCCGATGGAGGCGTACGGGCTCGACTCCATGGCCCTCATCGGGATCGTCAGCGCCCTGGAGTCCGCCTACGGTGTCAGCCTCGCCGGCCAGGTCACCGTGCCGGTGCGCACCCTGACCGCGGGCCACCTGTGGGGCATCGTCTCGGCCGCGCTGCAGCCGGCCTGGGACACCGGCCGGCCGTCCCCGGCGAGCGGTACGGCGCGTGGCCAGGCCCCCTGGATCATGGCCTGACCGGCCTTCGGCGGGGCGTCCTGGGCGGGCGCCCGGTCGGTGCGGCCGTGCCGCCCGAGCCGGCCGGTGACACCTGCGGGCCGGGACGCGGTACGCCGGGCGCCCGCCGCGGCGGGGCACGACTCGAAAACGCCTGCAGAGCGCTTCGCGGCCCGCTCGAGCGCGCGGCCGCCGCTGCCGTCGCGCGGCTATCGTCCGAACTCCCACCTCTGGTCCGGGACCCGGGTCGTCGGGCCGGACGCCGGAGCGTCCCGTCGATGGAGCCACCATGCGAAAGGCCGAAGAGCCCCAGCTGCGTCTGTTCGTCTTCCACCACTCCGGTGGATCGCACCTGATGTACCGGGACTGGCCGGCCTGCTTCCCGGCCGGCTGGGACGTGCGGATCCCCGACGCACCGGGCCGCGGGCCCCGTGACGAACGCCCCGCGATGAGCGACACGGGAGCCCTGCTCGACTACTTCCTGCACGAACTGGACACCCGGCTGACGGGCCGGTTCGCGTTCTTCGGGCACAGCATGGGCGGGCTCGTCGCGTACGAACTGACCCGCCGGCTGATCGACCTGGGGCGCACCCCGCCGGTCTGGCTCGGTGTGTCCGCACGCGGCACGCTGCTTCCCGACGGGGACCCCGCGGGCCGGCATCTGCTGTCCGACGCGGAACTGCGCCGGGAACTGGTGGCGATGGGCGGTACGTCGTCGTCGGTCCTGGACCACGACGAGCTGTGGGAGCTGTTCTCGCCCACCATCCGCGCGGACCTGCGCATCAGCGAGACCTGGCGCACCAAGCCCCTCACCGCGCCGCTGCCGGTGCCGCTCTCGGTGTTCGGCGGCACCCAGGACCACGTGGCGCCGCCGCACCGTCTGGACGGCTGGGCGGCCGCCTCCGAGCACTTCCTGGGCCTGCGTCTGTTCGACGGCGGCCACTTCTACTTCCAGGGCCGGCTCCCGGAGGTCGCCGGGCGGATCCAGGACGACGTGCGCCGCGCCCTGCTCCTGGCGGCGGCACCGTCCGAGGCCGCGTGATGACCGTCCTCGAGCTCGCCGCACCGGCCCCGGTACGCGGCGAGTCGACCGAGTTCCGGCTGCTCGGCCCGGTGGCCGTGCACGACCGGGCGACGGGTACCGGCATCGTGCCCTCCGGCCCCAAGCAGCGGGCCCTGCTCGCCACCCTGGTCATCCACGCCGGCGAACGCCTGCCCGTGGACACCCTGGTGGAAGAGCTGTGGGGCGACCGGCCCCCGGCCAACGCGCCGAACGCCCTGCACACCCACGTCGCCCGGCTGCGCCGGCTGCTGCCCGCCCCGGGCCACGAGTGGATCAGCACTCTGCCCACCGGATACCTGCTGACCCTGGGGCACGCCTCGACCGACGTGGCCCGCTTCACCCGGCTGTCCGGCCAGGGCAGGGCGGCGGTCCCCGCCGATCCCCGGTACGCGACGGAACTCCTGCGCCGCGCCCTGTCGTTGTGGCAGGGACCGGCCCTGCAGGACTGCCGCCAGGGCCCCGTCTGCACCGCCGAGGCGGACCGTCTCGAGGAGCAGCGCCTCAGCGCCCTGGAAGCCCTGTACGAGGCCAGCCTGAACTGCGGCAGGTATGCCGAGATCACCTCTGACCTGGAGCGGCTCACCGCCGACCACCCGCTGCACGAACGCTTCTACGACCTGCTGATGGTCGCCCTGTACCGGTGCGGCCGGCAGGCGGAGGCGCTCGGCGTCTATGAACGCGCCCGCCGCCGTCTGGTCACCACCCTCGGCATAGAACCGGGTCCGGCCCTGCGGTGCCGGATGGAGGCGATCCTCAACCACTCGCCCACGCTGACGGCATGGCGTCCCCGCCGCCCGGACCTGGCGACGGAGATGGCGCATCTGCAGGCCCGCATCGACCAACTGGTACGCGACCAGGAGGAGTTGCTGCGCCGGATGCGGGAAGCGCGCGAGGACCGCTAGCGCGGCCGCGCCCCGTCGTCGGCGTACGCACCGGTTCCACCGGTGCTCAGGCCTTGGCGCGGCGGATGTCGATGTTGCCGTGGCGGGTGCGGGCGCGGACCTCGACGGTGTCGTCGGTCTTCTCCGGTGCGGGGGAGGTGGTGAGGGTGTTGCGGACCTGGCCGGAGCCGGAGCTGACGTCGAGCCAGGCGGCGGTGCCGGGGCGGACGCCGACCTCGATGGCGCCGTAGGCGGTCTCGAGCTGGACGGTGCCGCGGGCGACTTCGCCCACGCGCAGGGTGCCGTGGGCGGTGGTGGCGGTGACCGAGGCCTCGGCGCGGTGGATCTCGATGTCGCCGTTGGCGCCGTTGATGCGTACCTCGCCGGTGGCGGCGGCGAGGGTGGTGGTGCCGTGGGAGTTCTTCAGGACGGCGGGGCCGTCGACGACGCCGACGCGCAGGCTGCCGGAGCTGGTGGTGATCTGCGCCGCCCCGTCGACGCGGTCGACGGTGACCGAGCCGTGGGAGGCGGTCAGCTGCAGCGGGCCGGTGGCCTCCAGGCGCACGTCGCCGGAGGAGGTCTTCACGCGGGTCCGGCCGAGCCGGCCCTCGCCGAGGACCTGGGTCCAGGCGCCGGTGACGTCGAGGCTCGAGCCGGTGGGCAGGTCGACGGTGACGTCGACGGTGCCGGTCCGGCCGAACAGGCCGGACTTGGGTGTCCTGACGGTCAGGGTGCCGCCGGCACAGGTGACCTCGGTCTGCTCGGCCGTGCGCACGTCCTGGGCCTTCTTCGGGTCCCGGGGCCTGACCTCGACGACGGTGTCGGTGCGCTCGCCCGCGGTGAACTGGATGGAACCGGCGTCCACACGCGCCGTGACCGAGATCGCCTCGGGAGTGTCGAAAGAAGGCATGGCTGTCCCCTCCTGCTTCAAGTCGTCAGGGTGTCCCCGCCGACGGGGGCGTGGTGCGGTGACGTGCTGCGGGTGCGGTGCGGGCCGGGGTCAGTGCACCCAGCCGGTGAAGCTCTGGCCGACCGCCTGGGCGCGTTCCGGCATCCGGGGCCGGCTGCCGCCCTCGACCGCGGCCGACACCGCGCGCACCAGCCAGGCGTTGACCGACAGGCCCTCACGGCTCGCGGCCTCCTCGCACCGGGCCTTCAGATGGGCCGGCAGCCGCAGGTTCACCCGGGCGGTGCCGCCCTCGTCCCCCTCGGCCGCGGCCGGCGTCCCGTGCGCGTGGACCGGCGCGGCCGGCTCCGCCGGCAGTCCGCCGCCCGCGGGCGGGGGCGTGACGACGAAGTCCGGCTCCAGTCCGCGCAGCCGCAGATCGACCGAACCGGGCGCCAGCTCACGGGTGATCTCGTCCACCGCGGCGGAGAGCACGTTCAGCAGCGTCAGCCGGGTCGCCGACTCCAACGGAGCGGTCAGCCGCTCGGCCAGCTCACGGGCGTCCTCCCCGCCGGCCTCGGCGGCCACCGCCAGCTCGCGGCGGAGAGTGTCGACATACGGCGTCAAATCCATGACGCCATCATTGCACCACAATGGCACCATACGCAAGCCCCGATGACACCCCGCCGGGCCGGCGTCTGCCCTCCGTCACCCCACCTGCGGGGACACGGGTGAGGGCCGCCTGAGCCATCATGGCACCACGCGCTCTCGTGCGCTTTCGATGGTGCCGTCCACCGCCGTGTGACGCAGTATGGCACCAGATGGCACCACTCTGCCACCAGGCCCGGTCCACCACCGCCACACCGCCTGTCCGTCGATGTTCCGTCACTCTTCGAGTGCTTCTCGTTCGAGGGCGTCCATCGTGTCTCCAACTGGGCCGCAACCATCTGGAGTGCCATGTCCCGTCGTCCGTTCACCGACCTGCACCAGGACCGGTACGCCGTGCGCACCGCGGGCATGACGGCCTCGGAGATCCGCGCGCTGTTCGCGGTCGCCAGCAGGCCGGAGGTGGTCTCCCTGGCCGGCGGCATGCCGAACCTGGCCGCGCTGCCCCTGAAGACGCTCTCGGCGCAGGCCGCGCAGATCATCGCGGAGGACGGCCTGACGGCGCTGCAGTACGCGTCGGCGCACGGCCTGCCGTTGCTGCGGGAACAGATCTGCGAGGTGATGACGCTGGAGGACATCGCGGCGCACCCGGACGACGTGGTGCTGACGGTCGGCTCGCAGATGGGCCTGGACCTGGTGACCCGGCTGTTCTGCGACCCGGGTGACGTGGTGGTGGCCGAGGGGCCGTCGTACGTCGGTGCGCTGGGCTCGTTCGCCGCGTACCAGGCGCAGGTCGTGCACGTGGCGATGGACGAGCACGGCCTGGTGCCGGAGGGGCTGCGGGCGGCGCTGCGGCAGGCCGTGAACGACGGGCGGCGCGTGAAGCTGCTGTACACGATCCCGAACTTCCACAACCCGGCCGGCGTGACGCTGGCGGTCGAGCGGCGGGCGGAGATCCTGGAGATCTGCCGCACGTACGACGTGCTGGTCGTCGAGGACAACCCGTACGGCCTGCTGGGCTTCGACGGCCGGGCCTATCCGGCGCTGCGCTCGCTGGACCCGGACAACGTGGTGTACCTGGGCTCGTTCTCCAAGACGTTCGCCTCGGGCCTGCGGGTCGGCTGGGTGCTGGCGCCGCGCGCGGTGCGGGAGAAGCTGGTGCTGGCCATGGAGTCGGCGACGCTGTGCGCGCCCACGCTCAACCAGATGATCGTGTCGCGCTATCTGGCCACGCACGACTGGCAGGGTCAGATCGAGATGTTCCGGGAGAACTACCGCGAGCGCCGCGACGCGATGCTGTCCGCGCTGGAGCGGTACCTGCCGCCGGGCTGTACGTGGACGAAGCCGGACGGCGGGTTCTACGTGTGGGTGACGGTGCCCCGGGGCGTGGACACCAAGGCGATGCTGCCGCGCGCGGTGGACGCCCGGGTGGCGTACGCGTCGGGCAGCGGGTTCTTCACCGACAAGTCCGGCAGCCGCCAGATGCGGTTGTCCTACTGCTACCCGGCGCCGGAGCGGATCCGCGAGGGCGTGCGCCGGCTGGCCGCGGTGCTGGAGTGTGAACTGGACCCCGCGCGCTCCTTCGGCGGCGTCGGCTCCGGCCGGACCCCTTGATGCTCACTGGGGCTGGTTCCCGTGCTTGCGGGAGGGCTGCGCCTTGTACTTGGTGCGCAGCACGGCGAGCGCGTCGACGAGCCTGATCCGGGTCTCCGCGGGGTCGATGACGTCGTCCACCAGGCCGCGTTCGGCGGCGTGGTACGGGTGCATGAGCCGGTCCCGGTACTCCTTGATGTACTGCTCGCGGGCCGCCTCGGGATCGGCGGCGGCAGCGATCTCGCGCCGGAAGACGACGTTCGCGGCGCCCTCCGCCCCCATCACCGCGATCTCGTTGCCGGGCCAGGCCAGCGACAGGTCGGAGCCGACGGAGCGCGAGTCCATGACGATGTAGGCGCCGCCGTAGGCCTTGCGCAGGATCAGCTGGATGCGGGGAACCGTGGCGTTGCAGTACGCGTACAGGAGTTTCGCGCCGTGCCGGATGATGCCGCCGTGCTCCTGGCCGACGCCGGGCAGGAATCCGGGGACGTCCACCAACGTCACGAGCGGAATGTTGAAGGAGTCGCACATCTGCACGAAGCGGGCCGCCTTCTCGCTGCCGTGGACGTCGAGGACGCCGGCGAGCGCGGCGGGCTGGTTGGCGACGATCCCGACGACATGGCCGTCCAGCCGGGCCAGGGCGCACACCACGTTGGGCGCCCAGGCCTCGTGCACCTCGAAGAACTCGCCGGCGTCGACGAACTCCTCGATGACCCCGCGCACGTCGTAGGCGCGTTTCTCGTCGGACGGCACCAGGTCGCGCAGGGCCGGGGTGAGCCGGTCGGGCCGGTCGGTACACGGTTCCGCGGGCGGCAGTTCGCGGTTGTTGGCGGGCAGGTAGGACAGCAGGTAGCGGACGTCGGCGAGGCAGCTGGCCTCGTCGTCGTAGGCGAAGTGGGCGACCCCGGACAGCGTGGTGTGGGCGTCGGCGCCGCCCAGCTCGTCGTGGCTGATCCGCTCCCCGGTGACGGCCTGCACCACCTCGGGGCCGGTGATGAACATCTGCGCGGTGCCGCGCACCATGAACACGAAGTCGGTCAGCGCCGGGGAGTAGGCCGCCCCGCCCGCGCAGGGGCCCAGCATGACGCTGATCTGCGGGATCACCCCGGAGTTGCGGACGTTGCGCTGGAAGATCCCGCCGTACCCGGCGAGCGCGGTCACGCCCTCCTGGATGCGCGCTCCGGCGCCGTCGCACAGGCCGACGATCGGGGCGCCGGCCGTGGCGGCCATGTCCATGATCTTGTGGATCTTCTCGGCGTGCGCCTCGCCGAGGGAGCCGCCGAAGATGCGGAAGTCGTGGGCGTAGGCGAAGACGGTACGGCCGTACACCCGGCCCCAGCCGGTGACCACGCCGTCGGTGTAGGGGCGCCTGTCCTCCAGGCCGAAGCCGCTCGCCCGGTGTCTGCGCAGGCCCTCGACCTCGGTGAACCGGCCGTCGTCGAAGAGGAGCCCGAGCCGCTCGCGGGCGGTGAGCTTGCCCTTGGCGTGCTGTGCCTCGGTGGCCTTGTCGCCGGGTCCGAGGCGCATGGCGTCACGTGTGGCCTCGAGTTCGGCGACCGTGCCGCGCTGCTGCCCGACCGGCGTGTCGTCCAGGGCGGTCATGGGTGTTCCCTTCCGGCCGTCGTGATGACCTGTCCGTCGTGATGACCCGTCCGTCGTGATGCACCAGCGGCCAGCCTCCGCGACGTCGCTCGAAGCCGGTTGGAGCGCTGGATGACGACGGCTCCGGCCGCGCCGGCCCTCCACCGCTGCGCGACCATCCGTCGAGCGCGGGAGGGGATGCTCTCGAGCCGTGAGCTCCGGTGTGACGGCCATGAGCCGTGGCGGAGCCCCGGACAGCCCGTCGGCGCCCCCACCATCCCCCGAGGGCACCGGCGGGCTTCACGCGTGCCCGGAGCCGCGGCCGCGGAAGCCGCCTTGTAGGCCTTGTCCCGCCGGCGGGACAAGGCAAGCCGGACAGCGGCGGGTCTCCTCCGGCACCGAGTTGTGTTGAACCGCCGGTCCACGGGCCTGACCGTGGAGCCGGTGCAACGACGTCAAAGGCGCGGCGGAACGAGGGAGAACGACGTGGGAGACACCCGCATGGACACGGACGTGGTGATCGCGGGCGCCGGGCCCACGGGCCTGATGCTCGCCTGCGAACTGCGCTTGGCGGGCGCCGACGTGGTGGTGGTCGAGCGGCTCCCCGAGCGGTCGGGCGAGTCACGCGCGGGCGGGATCCACTCCCGCACCCTGGAGGTCCTGGACCAGCGCGGCATCCTGGACCGCTTCCTGGCGGAAGGCGAACTGCAGCCGGTGGGCCACTTCTCCGGCCTCTACCTCGACTTCGACGAGTCCGAGTCCCGCCACCCCTACCCCCTGATGATCCTGCAGTCCGCCATCGAGCGGCTCCTGGAGGAACGGGCCGGCGAACTCGGCGTGCGGGTGCGCCGCTCGGCCGAGGTCACCGGCATCAGCCAGGACCAGGACGGCGTGAGCGTCACCGTCGGCCCGGGCACCGGGCAGGCGACGCTGCGCGCCCGCTACCTCGTCGGCTGCGACGGCGGACGCAGCACCGTGCGCAAACTGGCGGGCATCGACTTCCCCGGCACCGAGCCGACCATGACCGCGCTCATCGGCGACGTCGAACTGCCCGACCTGCCCGAGGACTACGTCTGGGTGCGGCGTACCCCGGTCGGCGACTACTCGGCCATCGCCTTCGAGCCGGGCTGGCACCGGGTGATCACCTCCGAGTACGACCGCGTCCCCGGCCGGGAACCCGTCACCTTCGAGCAGCTGAAAGAGTCGCTGATCAGGGTCGCGGGCACCGACTTCGGGATGCGCAACCCCCGCTGGGTCTCCCGGTTCAGCGACGCCGCACGCCAGGCCGCCCGGTACCGGGAGGGCCGGGTGCTCCTCGCGGGCGACGCGGCCCACATCCACTTCCCCGCCGGCGGCCAGGGCCTGAACATGGGCGTGCAGGACGCCGTCAACCTCGGCTGGAAACTCGCCGCCGTCGTGCGCGGCCAGGTACCCGAGAGCCTGCTGGACACCTACCACGCCGAGCGCCACCCCGTCGCCGAACGCGTGCTGCACAACACCCGGGCGCAGTCCGCGCTGGTCCGCCCCGGCCCCCAGACGGAGGCGCTGCGCGAGGTGTTCGGCTCCCTGATGGTCTTCGACGACGTCAACCAGTACCTGCGCCACATGCTCAACGCCCTCGACATCCGCTACCCCGCCGACGGCGACCACCCGCTGACGGGCCGCCGGGTCCCGGACGCCGACCTGGAGGCGCCCGAAGCCACCCGTGTCCACGAACTGCTGCACACCGCCCGCCCCGTCCTGCTGGACCTGCACGGCAGCGCCGAGCTCACAGCCGCCGCCAAGGGCTGGGGCGACCGCGTCGACGTCGTCGAGGCGCGCAGCGAAGACGCGCACTGGACCGTCCCCGCCATCGGCGACATCCCCGCCCCCGCCGCACTCCTCGTCCGCCCCGACGGGCACGTCGCCTGGGCCACCGACGACACCACCCCCCACACCCCCGCCCTCACCACCGCCCTCACCACCTGGTTCGGGCCGGCCCTGCAGGGATGACACACCGCCCCCAACGCACGGACGACCGGTCCCGTCACGAGCGGGCACCGGCCGTCCGGCACTGACGAAGGGACACACCGACAGTGAACAGCACGTGGTTCCGACGCTTCACCACGGCCTCGGGGGACGGGCCGCGGCTCGTGTGCTTCCCTCACGCCGGGGGCTCCGCGACGGCGTTCAAGGACCTGGCGCACAGGCTGCCCGCCACCTTCGACGTGGTGGCGGTGCAGTACCCCGGGCGCCAGGACCGTTACGCGGAAACGCCGTACACGGCCCTGCTCCCGCTCGTGGAGGCGGTGGCCGGGGAGCTGGCCCGCGAACTGGCCGCGGACCCCGGACGGCCGTACGCCCTGTTCGGCCACAGCATGGGCGCGCTCGTCGCGTTCGAGACGGCGCGGCTGCTCGCCCGCGGCGAACTGCCGGATCCGCAGCGGCTGTTCCTCTCCGGCCGGGGCGGCCCGGAGACCGACAGCCTCCCCTACCACCTCTACGACGACACCGATGTGCTGGCCGACGTGCGCAGGCTGGGCGGCACCGACCAGGCCATGCTCGCCGACCCCGACCTCCTGGAGCTGGTGCTGCCCGCGCTGCGCGCCGACTACCGGGCACTGGGCACCTACCGCTGGTGCGGGGGTGAGCCGCTCGCCGCTCCGGTGACCGCCCTGACCGGGGACAGCGACCCGATGATGACGGTCGAGGATGCTCATACCTGGCGGGCGCACACCACCGGCGACTTCGCCGTGAAGGTCTTCTCCGGCGGCCACTTCTACCTCTTCGACCACCTGGAGGGGGTCGCCGCGGCCGTCACCGAGGGGCTGCTCAGCGAAGCCGCCGTTTCCTGAACCGGCCGCAGCCAGCAGTGGGCCCGGCCGACCGCCCATGGTCGGCCGGGCCCTTGCCCGTCCCTCACGCGTAGGTGTAGAAGCCGCGGCCGGACTTCCTGCCCAGCAGGCCGCCCTCGACCATGCGCAGCAGCAGCGGCGGAGGCGCGTACAGCGGCTCCTTGAACTCCTCGTACATGGCCTGCGCGATGGCCACGGTCGTGTCCAGGCCGATGAGGTCGGCGAGCCGCAGCGGCCCCATCGGGTGCGAACAGCCGTACTCCATGCCCTGGTCGACGACCTCGGCCGGGGCCAGGCCCGACTCGACCATCCGGACCGCGGACAGCAGATACGGGAACAGCAGCGCGTTGACGAGGAAGCCGGCCCGGTCCGGGGAGGCGATCGGCTTCTTGCCGAGGACGTCGCGGACGAAGACCAGCGCCCGCGCGCTCACCTGCTCGTCCGTCAGCACCGAGGAGACCAGCTCCACGAGCGGCAGCGCCGGCACCGGGTTGAAGAAGTGCATGCCGAGCACCTGGCCCGGGCGCCGGGTCGCGGCGGCGAGTCGCACGACCGGGATCGAGGACGTGTTGGTCGCCAGGATCGCGTCCGGGTCCTCGACGATCTTGTCGAGGGTGGCGAACAGGTCCACCTTGAGCTGCTCGTCCTCCTTGACCGCCTCGATCACCAGCCGGCGGTCCGCCAGCTCGGCGAGGTCACGGGTGTACGACACCCGGGCGAGCGCCGCGTCACGCTCCTCGGCGGTCAGTTTGCCCTTGGCCACGCCCCGGTCGAGGGACGCGGCCAGCCGCTTGGGCGCCGTCACCAGCGACGACTCGGAGAACACCGCGACCGTCACGTCCAGCCCGGCCTTCGCGCACAGTTCGGCGATGCCGGTGCCCATGATGCCGCTGCCGGCGACACCCACCCGGTCGATGCCGGCTCCGGTGCCGTGCGTGGTCGTGGTCATGCGGTCCCCCAGGTCAGAAGTGACGCTCCGATCGACATGCCGCCGCCGAACCCGGCGAGCAGCACCAGGTCGCCCGGCGACAGCGCTCCCGTGCGGCTGGCCTCGTCGAGGGCGACCGGCACCGAGGCGCTGCCGACGTTGCCGTACCGGATCAGGGTGCGGTGGGTCTGCGCGGCGCCCAGCCCGGTGCGCTCGACGACCTCGCCGAGCATCACGCCGTTCGCCTGGTGCGGTATGAAGTGGTCGACCGCGCCGATGTCCACGCCGGCCCTGCGGGCCAGCGCGAGCAGTGCCGGCGGCACGTGCTCGGCGACGAAGTCCCGTACCCCGCGGCCGTCCATCTTGAAGAAGTGGCCGCCCTCCGCGACGGTCGCCGCCGACGCCGGCCTGCGGCTGCCGCCGGCCTCGACCCGGATGAGGTGGTGGGCGTCACCGCGGCTGGACAGGTCGCTCGCGATGATGCCGTACGGCTCCGGCACCGCCCCGACGACCGCCGCACCTGCGCCGTCGGCGAACAGGACGGCCGTCCTGCGGTCCGTGAAGTCCAGGATCCGCGAGTACACGTCCGCCCCGATCACCAGCACCCGGGCCTCGGGGCGCACGGTCACCAGGCTGTGCGCCAGCGCCAGTGCGTAGACGAAGCCGCTGCACACGACGTTGACGTCGAAGCAGGCCGCGCCGTAGGCGCCCAGGCCGTGCTGCACCAGGTACGACGTGGGCGGCTGCGGGAAGTCGCCGGTGGAGGTCGAGACGATGACGTAGTCGATCTGGTCGGCGGTCAGCTCCGCCTGGGCCAGGGCGCGTTCGGCGGCTTTCACCGCCAGGTCGGACGTGGCCTCGTGTTCGGCGGCGTAGCGCCGCGACCGGATCTGCGTCTTGCGTTCGATCCACTCGGCGGTGACGCCGACGCGCTCGGCGACCTCCTCGTTGCCCACCTCGTGCTTCGGCAGGTAGGAGCCGGTGGACAGGATGCCGATGCCCATGTCATGACACCTTTGCGGATGCGGGCGCGCCGGCACCGCGCAGCGGATTGAGCCGCGCGGCCCCGATCTTCTCCCGCAGTGCGGGATCGGTGACGCCGAGTCCCTCCTCGGGCGCGAGGCAGAGCACGCCGACCTTTCCGGTGTGCCTGTTGTTCTGCACCAGCCGTGCGGCCTCGCCCACCTCCTTCAGCGGAAAGACCTCGGAGAGAACCGGGGAGAGATGCCCGAGCTGGAAGAGCCGGTTGCACTCCGCCTGCTCCTGCAGGTTGGCCGCGTGGCTGCCCACGATCCGCTTGAGGTTCATCCACAGGTAGCGGTTGTCGAAGTGGTGGTCGTAGCCCGTGCTGGACCCGCAGGTCACGACCGTGCCGCCCTTGCGCACGACGAACACGGAGATCCCGAACGTGGCCCGCCCGACGTAGTCGAACACGACGTGCGGGTCCTCGCCGACCTGCCGCCGGATCTCCCGCCCGAGCCGCTTGCCCAGCTCGATCGTGCGCTGCGGGGTGAGCGCCTCGTCCCCGCCCATGCCGATCTCATTGCGGTTGATCACCACGTCGCAGCCGAGCCGGCGCAGCGCCTCGGCCTTGCGTTCGGAGCTGACCACGCCGACGGCGATACCGCCCGCGTTCTTCACCATCTGCACCGCGTACGCGCCGAGACCGCCCGTCGCACCCCAGACGAGCACGATGTCGCCCTGCTTGATCCGGGCGCCGTTGTCGCCGACCAGCATCCGGTAGGAGGTCGCCGCGGTCAGCAGCACACTCGCCGACTCCTCCCAGGTCAGATGGGCCGGCTTGGGAAGCAGCTGGCTGGCGCGCACCACCGTGTAGTGGGCGAGCCCGCCGAAGTTCGTCTCGTAGCCCCAGATCCGCTGCCCGGCCCCGAGCATGGCGTCGCCGTGCGTCGCCGGTTCCTGGTCGTCGACCTGGACACAGCTGACGACCACGTGGTCGCCCGTCTTCCAGTGCCGTACCCCGGCCCCGACCCGTACGACGACGCCGGAGGCGTCCGATCCCACGACGTGGTGCGGCAGCTCGTGCCGGGCGGCGTATCCGCCCTGGCGTGCGTAGCGCTGGAGGAACTCGAAGGTGGGCACCGGCTCGAACGTCGCCGACCACACCGTGTTGTAGTTGATGGAGCTCGCCATGACGGCGACGACCACCTCGTCCGGCGCGATGTCCGGCATCGGAACCGGTCCGACGTGCAACGACTTGCGGACGTCCTTGTCCCCGACGCCGTCGAACATGCCGAGATCGCCGGCCAGGAGGTGTGCGGCCTCGTATTCCGAGGGCAGTTCGTGTCGCCCGATCTCATCCGGGCCGGCCCCGGACAGCAGGGCTTCTGTCAAGGAATCCATGACTCCCTTTCTCCTTCGCAGTGCCACGGGAAAACCGCTGCTGACTGGACCAGAACGGGTAACTCCACAGACCGGAAAGGCGGTTGAGCGGCCAACGGCGCTCAGAGGACGGCGCCCTCCCTGGTCCGCCTGCGCAGGCTCGGCCTGCTGGACCGGCCGAGGTCCTTCAACATGTCCGACAGGCCGATGACGGTGCGCGCCGCGAACAGCCTGCGGATGGACACCTCCTGCTTCAGCTCCGCCCGGATCAGGCCGACGAGCCGGATCGCCCGCAGCGAGTTGCCGCCGAGGTCGAAGAAGTCCTCGTCGATGCCGACCCGGTCCAGTTCGAGCACGTCGGCGAACGCCGCGGCCAGGATCCGCTCGGTGTCGTTGCGGGGCGCCCGGTAGGTGCGCTCGTCGAACGCGGGCTGCGGCAGCGCCGCCCGGTCCACCCTCCCGTGGGCCGTCACCGGCAGGCGGTCCAGCACCGTGAACACCGACGGCACCATGGACTCCGGCAGCCACCCGGCGGCGAACCGGCGCAGCTCGTCGGCCGAGACGGTCTGGCCGCCCACCGGGACGACGTAAGCCACCAGGTGCTGCTGCCCGGAGCCGTCCTCCCGGACGGCCACCACCGACTGCGCGAGCCCGGTGTGCTCGGACAGCACCTCTTCGACCTCGGCGAGTTCGACCCGGACGCCGCGTACGTCCACCTGGGCGTCGGCCCGGGCCACGTACTCGAGCCGGCCGTCGGTGCCCCACCGCACCCGGTCCCCGGTGCGGTGCATGAGAGCGCCGGCCGGGCCGAACGGGCAGGGCACGAAGCGCTCCGCGGTCGGTCCGGGCCGTCCGGGGTAGCCGCGTGCCACGCCGGGCCCGGCCACGTACAGCTCTCCGGTCACGCCGACGGGGACCGGCGCCAGGCCCGGGCCCAGCACGTAGAGGGCGGTGTTGTCCATCGGGCGGCCGACCGTGCCCGCGTGCCGCACCGGTTCACCGGCGGCCAGGCGGTGGCATGCGGCGAACACGGTGGATTCGGTCGGGCCGTGGCCGTTGACGATCGTCAGCTCGGGGCAGGCCTGACGGACCCGGCGCACCGCGGCCGCGGACACGCGGTCGCCGCCGGTCCACACCTCGCGCAGCCCGGCGAGGCTCTCGGGGCGCTCGGCCGCGATCGCCGAGAACAGGCCCGCGGGCAGCCACGCCGCGGAGATCTCGTGGTCCGCGCACGCCTTGCCCAGCGCGTCGCTGCCGGACTCCCCGGGGGGAGCGACGACCACGCGGCCGCCGCCGAGCAGGGGCACCCACAGCTCGAGGGCGAGCGCGTCGGAGGTGTGCGGCGTGTGCCACAGCACGGTGCCGTGGCCGGCTTCCCGCCAGTGGCGGTCCAGGACGAACCGCTCCATGTTCCGGTGCGTCAGCCCGACCCCTGTGGCCTCCCCGGCCGGCCCGGAGCCGTACAGCACGGCCAGCAGGTTGTCCGGACGCGGCGGCAGGGGGGCCTCGCCGGCGGCGCTGTCGTCGCCGGCGGTGTCCGGCACGAGGTCGTCGAACACGATCGCCGGCACGTCCAGGCCCGCGAAGAGCAGTCCGGCCGTCGCCGCGTCGGTGAGCAGTGCGCGGGCCGAGGCCTCGCCGATCCGGGAGGTGATGCGCTCCGCCGGGAGCGCCGGGTCGAGGGGCAGGTAGGCTCCGCCCGCCTTCACCACGCCCAGCAGGGCGACGGCGAGCTCCACCGACCGGGGCATCGCCACCGCCACGACCGTCTCGGCTCCGACGTGCCGCCGGCGCAGCGCCCGGGCCACCCGGCTGGAGCGCTCGTCCAGCTCCCGGTAGGAGACCGTGACGTCGCCGGCGACCAGCGCGACGGCGTCGGGGTCCCGCTCCACCGCCCGGGCGAACAGCTGGGGAACCGTCAGTCCCGGCAGCGGCGCGGCGGTGTCGTTCGGCGCCTTCAGCACCTGGTGCCGTTCGGCGCCGCCGACCACGTCGAGCGCGCCGACCGGCTGCGCGCCGGCGGCCACCACGGCGCGGACGTACGCGATCAGCTCCTCGCCGATGAAGCGCAGTTCCGCGCGGTGGTACAGGCTCGCGGGGGCGTCGAGCCGGATGTAGAGGTCGCTGTCGGGGCTGCCGTCGGTGTAGACGCCGATCGACAGTTCCTCGAACGTGCCGGTCGTCGCGCCGGAGTAGCGCGCCGGGCTGTCGCCGAAGCGGAGCTGCTCCACGAACTCGACGACGTTCACGACGGCGCCGTAACTGCCGCGGCCGCTCAGGACGGTTCCGCTCGCGCGCTGGATGTCCGAGTAGTGGCACGCGGTGTGGTCGAAGAGGTCGTACGTCTCCTCGACGAGCGCGTCGGCGACCTCGGTGAAGGTCGCGCCGAGGCCGATGTTCACCCGCACCGGCACCACGTTCACCGCCAGGCCGGGCGTCCGGCTCGCCACGCCGACCCGGTTGCCCACGGCCAGCGACAGCAGGAACTCCGGCCGGTCGCAGCGGTGCCGCAGGAACACCGCCGTGGCCGCGGTCAGCATCTGCGACATCCACAGGCCCATGGACTGCGCGGTCTCGGTCCACACGTCCGCCTCGGCGCGGGGCACGGTCAGCGTCCGGCTGACCATGCCGATGGTCTCGGCCACCTCCGACCAGCGGTCGGCGCTGCTCAGCGGTTCGGACAGCGCGGAGCGCTGCGCGTCGGACAGGGCGACGCGCGGGACCTGCGCGGGCGGGGGCGCGTCGGTCAGGTAGTCCCGCCAGAACGCGCAGTCCTCGGCGAACTTCGGGGAGGCGAGGTAGTCCGTCGCCTCGGTCGCGAAGGACTCGGCGTCCCAGGGGTGCGGCAGCTGCGGTACCCGCTCGCCGCGCACCAGCGCCGTGTAGACCTCGGCGAGGCGCTTCGACAGCAGGCCGCCCGCGCCGAACCCGTCCGAGACGAGGTGGTGGTAGGCGATCACCAGCAGGGAGCGGGCCGGCGCGAGTTTGACCACGCCGAGCCGGAACAGCAGGTCCCGCTCCAGGTCGAACGGCCGGCGCACCAGGTCGGCCAGGGCGTCGCGGGCCGCCTGCTCGGGATCGGCCTCGGCGCTCAGATCCAGGAAGAACGGCCGCCAGTCCCCCAGTTCGCGGGGGATGAGGCGCAGTCCGCCGCCGTCGTCGGCGAAGTTGACGCGCAGCACCTCCGCCTCGCCCATGACGTGCAGGAACGCGGACTGGATGACCGCCGTGTCCAGCTCGCCGTCCACATCCCACATGGTCAGCGCATGGTTCGGCGTGTCGGGAGCCATTTGCTGCGCCCGCCACATGCCTTTGTGGGCAGAGGACGCACCGAAGGAACGCACAGAGACCAACCCCTCGACAGAACAAACCGGGACACCGGAGGAATTCGCAGATCTCCCCCATCGTCAGGGGGGTGGATCGGGCCGTTCAAGACACGTTGGTTCCCGGCGGGACACGCCGCTGCGGAGGCTTGTGGTGTCCCGCCGGCGGGACACTGCTACGCGGCCATCAAGGACACGATGTGCCCGGCGATCAGTCGCGCGGTCGGGTGCCGCAGCACCATGTTCGCCTTCAGTTTGAGTCCGGTCGAGGCGCTCAGGCGTTTGCTCAGCTCCATCGACAGCATCGAGTCGAAGCCGATCTCCCAGAACTTCTCGTCGGGGTCGATGGACGCGCTGGAGGGGTGTCCGAGCACGACGGCGGCCTTCTCCAGGACGTGGTCGAGGACGAGGGTCCGCGCTTCGTCGTCGGAAAGGGCGGAGATCTGCTCCGGCAGCGGGACGGCCTGGTCGTCGTCCGCGGGCGGCTCCGGCGAGGACGCCTGGGCCGCCACCGCCGCGGTGGGCGAGGAGGTCAGCCAGTACCGCTGCCGCTGGAACGCGTACGTCGGCAGGTCCACCCGCCGGCGGGTGCCGAACAGGGCGCCGAAGTCCACGGACCCGCCCCGCACGTACAGCTGGGCCAGCGAGCCGAGCACGGCCTGCACCTCGTCGCGGTCCCGCCGCACCGACGACAGGACCAGCGCGTCGTCCACGTCCTCGACGATCTCCTGCACCGGGACGTTCAGCACGGGGTGCGGGCTCATCTCGATGAACACCCGGAAGCCGTCCTCGGCCAGCCGCCGCACGGACGTCTCGAAGAGGACCTTCTCCCGCAGGTTGTCGTACCAGTAGCCGGCGTCCAGCCCTGCGGTGTCGGTGATCTCGCCGTACAGCGTCGAATAGAAGGGCATCGCCGACGACTTCGGGTTCACGCCGGTCAGCGCGCCGGTCACCTGGTCGCGGACCCGGGCCACCTGGTGGGAATGGGAGGCGTAATCGACCGGTATTCTCCGCGCCTGGGCGCCGTCGGCCCTCATCTTCTCGACGAATTCGTCGAGGGCCTCCGGTTCCCCGGACACCACCACGGAGCGGGGCCCGTTGACCACGGCGACGCTCACCCGGCCGCTCCACGGCGCCAGCCGCTCCTCCACGACCTGTGCGGACTCCGCGACCGAGGCCATCCCGCCGAGCCCCTTCAGCTCGATCAGGGCCTTGCTGCGCAGCGCCACGATCCGGGTGGCGTCCCTGAGGGACAGCGCGCCGCAGACGTGGGCGGCGGCGATCTCGCCCTGGCTGTGGCCCACCACCGCGGCCGGTTCCACGCCCCAGGACCGCCACAGGGCGGCCAGGGACACCATCACCGAGAACAGCGCCGGCTGCACCACGTCCACCCGGTCGTAGGTCGGCGCCCCTTCCACGCCGCGCACCACGTCGAGCAGCGACCAGTCGACCCACTCGGCCAGTGCGGCCGCGCAGGCGTCGAGGGACTGCGCGAAGACGGGGAAGGCCTCGTACAGCTCCCGGCCCATGCCGGCCCACTGCGAGCCCTGACCGGGGAACACGAAGGCGACACCGCCGAGGTTCTGGGCGACGCCGCGCACCACCCCGGGGCAGTCCCTGCCCTCGCTCAGCGACGCCAGGCCGCTCAGCAGTTCGTCCCGGTCGCGGCCGAGGACCACCGCGCGGTGCTCGAACCGCGACCGGCTCGACACCAGCGACCAGCCGGCGCCGGCGAGGTCCAGGTCCGCGTCGGCGGCGAGGACGTCGCGCAGCCTGCCCGCCTGCTGCTCCAGCGCCTTCGCCCGCTTGCCCGACACCACCCACGGCACCAGGCCGCCGGCCACGCCCGCGTCCGGGCCGGGCTCCGGCGACCGCTCCTCGGGCGGCGCCTCTTCCAGGATCACGTGCGCGTTGGTGCCGCTGACCCCGAACGACGACACCCCGGCCCGCCGCGGACCGTCCCCCCTGGGCCACTCACGTCCCTCCACCAGCAGCTCGACCGCGCCGGAGGACCAGTCGACGTGGTGGGAGGGCCTGTCGATGTGCAGGGTCTTCGGCAGGTACCCGTGGCGCATGGCCAGCACGGCCTTGATGACCCCGGCGACTCCGGCGGCGGCCTGGGCGTGACCGATGTTCGACTTCAGGGATCCCAGCCACAGCGGCCTGCCCGGGTCCCGGTCCTGGCCGTAGGTCGCCAGCAGGGCGTCCGCCTCGATGGGATCCCCGAGCGCGGTTCCGGTGCCGTGGGCCTCGACCAGGTCCACCTCGGCGGGCGAGATTCCCGCGTTCGCCAGGGCGGTGCGGATCACCTTCTCCTGGGCGCGGCCGTTGGGCGCGGTCAGCCCGTTGCTGGCCCCGTCCTGGTTGACCGCGGAGCCGCGCACGACGGCCAGCACCGGGTGGCCGTTGCGCCGGGCGTCGGACAGCCGCTCCAGGAGCAGCACCCCCACGCCCTCGGCCCAGCCGGTCCCGTCGGCCGCGTCCGCGAAGGCCTTGCACCGGCCGTCGGCCGACAGCGCCTCCTGCCGGGAGAACTCCACGAACATCGCGGGCGTCGCCATCACCAGCGCCCCGCCCGCCAGCGCGAGCGAGCACTCCCCCGACCGCAGCGACTGCACGGCCATGTGCAGGGCCACCAGCGACGACGAGCACGCCGTGTCCACCGACACCGCGGGGCCGGTCAGCCCCAGTTCGTACGCCACCCGGCCGGAGGCGACGCTCAGCGCGCTGCCGTACAGGAAGTAGCCCTCCAGCTCCTTGTGGCCGCCCTCCAGGAAACGCCACCCGTACTCGGAGGAGCTGACCCCGGAGAAGACGCCGACGTCGGATCCGCGCACGTCGGCGGGGACGATGCCGGCCCGCTCGAAGACCTCCCAGGACGTCTCCAGCAGCAGGCGGTGGTGCGGGTCGACGGCCAGCGCCTCACGCGGGCTGAGGTGGAAGAAGTCCGCGTCGAAACCGGCCACGTCGGCCAGGAACCCGCCCTGCCGCGTGTACGCCTTGCCGGCGGCGCCGCGGTCGGGGTCGTACACGTCCCGCCAGCCACGGTCCTGCGGGAAGTCGCCCACGACGTCCCGGCCCTCCCGGATCACCTCCCACAGGTCCTCGGGCGTCGACACGCCT
The DNA here is from genome assembly GCF_040703635.1 of Streptomyces sp. NPDC007189. NCBI lineage: Bacteria > Bacillati > Actinomycetota > Actinomycetes > Kitasatosporales > Streptomycetaceae > Streptomyces > Streptomyces sp. NPDC007189. Next base: position 63,938 of record NZ_JBEYEY010000020.1, on the reverse strand, counting down.
CCCGGGTAGCGGCACGCCATGGCCACCACGGCGATCGGCTCGCCACGGCCGGCCTTCAGGGCCTCGTTCTCCTGCCGGAGGCGGTCGCGCTCCTCGATGAGCGTGCGGAGCGCCCGCTGGACCCGGTCCGTGCCGTCCGCGGTGCGATCTGCGGAGTTGGTCATGTCACTCACCCCTTCTCGCCCAGAGCCAGGTCGACCAGTGCGTCCAGGTCCAGGTCCGACAGTTCTTCCGCGGCGGCGTCCGCGTCCGCCACCGGTGCGTCGCCGCCCGGCCCGGCCGCCTCGGCGCACGCCAGGATCTGCTCCAGGAGGCCCGCGCCGCGCAGGCTGTCGATCGAGACGGTCCGCAGCACCTCCCGGATCTCGGCGTCCTCGGCCTTCCCGGCGTCCTCGGCCGGGCCGGTGTCCGGTTCCGGTTCCGGGCGCAGGCGGCCGCACAGGTGCTCGCTCAGCTCGCGCGGGGTCGGGTAGCTGAAGACGAGGGTGGACGACAGCCGCAGTCCGGTCGCGGCGGACAGCCGGTTGCACAGTTCCACCGCGGTCAGCGAGTCGAATCCGAGCTGGGTGAACGCCTGGTCGATGTCGACGGCCGTCCCCGAAGGGTGGCCGAGCACCACGGCGGCCTGGTCGCGCACCCACTCCAGGGCGGCTGCCCGTGCCTCGTCCGCCGGCAGGGCGGCCAGCTGCGCGGCCAGTGACAGCGAGCCGCCGGCCTTGGCCGTGCCCGCGGTGGTGCGGCGCGGCCGGCCGCCGTCGGCGAGGTCGCGCAGCAGCGGCGGAATGTCGTCACCGGCCTTGCCCCGCAGCGCGGCGATGTCCAGCCGGGCCGGGACGAGGACCGGCTTGCCGCTCGCGCAGGCCGCGTCGAACAGGGCCAGCGCCTCGGGGGTCGGCATCGCGGCGATGCCCGTGCGCCGCAGCCGGGACAGGTCGGCCTGGTCCAGCTCCCCGGTCATGCCGCTGCTCTGCTCCCACCAGCCCCAGCACAGCGAGGTGCCGGCCAGGCCGGATGCCCTGCGCCGGGCCGCCAGACCGTCCAGGAAGGCGTTGGCGGCGGCGTAGTTGGCCTGGCCCGCGTTGCCGAGGGTGCCCGCGAGGGCGGAGAACTGGATGAACGCCGACAGGGGGCGGTCCTGCGTCAGCTCGTGCAGGTTGACCGCACCGCCGGCCTTGGCGCGCAGCACGCGGTCGACGCTCTGCGCGGTCAGCGACTCGACGGTGCCGTCCGCGAGGACGCCCGCCGCGTGCACGACCGCGGTCAGCGGGTACCGGCCGGGCAGATCCGCGAGCAGGTCCGCGACGGCGGCCCGGTCCGCGACGTCGCACGCGACGACCCGTACGGCCGCGCCCGCGCCCTGAAGGTCCGCGACCAACTCGGGCACCCCGTCGGCCGCCGTTCCCCGGCGGCTGGCCAGCAGCAGGCTGCGTACGCCGTGTTCGGCGACGAGGTGCCGGGCCACCAGCGAACCGATGCCCCCGGTGCCGCCGGTGACCAGCACGGTGCCGCCGCCGAGGCCGTCGCCCACCTCGAGGACGAGCTTGCCGATGTGGCGGCCCTGGCTCATCTCGCGGAAGGCCCGGCGCGCGTCGCGGACGTCGCGCAGGGAGACCGGGTTCAGCCGCAGCCGTCCGTCGGCGAACAGCTCCATGACGGCCCGGAACATCTCGTGGATCGCGTCCGGGCCCGCCTCGTACAGGTCGAAGGCCTCGTAGTCGACTCCGGGGTGGTCGGCCGCCACCCGGCGGGGGTCGCGGATGTCCGTCTTGCCCATCTCGACGAAGTGGCCGCCGTGGGGCAGCAGCGTCAGCGAGGCGTCGACGAACTGGTGGGCGAGGGAGTTCAGCACGACGTCGACGCCGCGGCCGCCGGAGGAGCTTTGGAACTTCTCGGCGAACTCAAGGTCGCGCGACGACGCCAGGTGCGCCTCGTCCAGCCCCAGGCCGCGCAGCACCGGCCACTTGGCCGGGCTGGCGGTGGCGTAGATCTCGGCGCCGGCGTGCCGGGCCAGCTGTACGGCGGCCATCCCGACGCCGCCTGCCGCGGCGTGGATGAGGACCCGCTGCCCCTTCTTGAGGTCCGCCACGCGGAAGAGCCCGTGGTAGGCGGTGAGGAAGGTGCACGGCACGGACGCCGCCTCGGCGTAGCTCCACCCGTCGGGGATGGGCATGAGCATGCGGTGGTCGGCCACGGCGGTGCGGCCGAAGGCGCCGGTGAAGATGCCCATCACCCGGTCGCCCGGCGCCAGACGTGTCACGTCGTCCGCCACCTCGAGGACGACTCCGGCGCCCTCGCTGCCGAGCCCGGCGTCGATGGCCGTCTTGTCCACCAGGCCCAGCGCGATCGTGACGTCACGGAAGTTCAGGCCCGCGGCCTGGACGGCGATACGGACCTGACCGCTCGTCAGGGGCGCCTCGACCTCGGGGCACGGCACCCAGGTCAGGTTCTCCAGAGTCCCCTTGTGCGGGATGCCGAGCCGGTGGGCGCCGGCCGCCGGCGGCTCGATCCGCTGGTCGTCGGCTGCGGCCGGGGCCAGGCGCGGCACGAGCAACACGCCGCCGCGCAGGGCCAGTTGGGGCTCGTCGAGGGCGAGCACGTCCGGGAAGCGCGCCCAGGACGCGTCCGCGTCGTCGATGTCCACCAGCCGGAACCTGCCGGGGTGCTCGGTCTGCGCGGACCGGATCAGGCCCCACGCGGACGCGCCGGGCAGGCTGTCGACGCCCTCGCCCGCACCGGTGTCGACGGCCCGGCGGGTGAGCACCACGAGCGTGGACGCGGCGAGGGACTCCTCGGCGAGGAACCGCTGGACCCCCTCCAGCAGGAGCTTGTCCGTGTCGGCGACCGCGGTGAGCAGGTCGGGGCCGGCGGCGGCGAAGTCGTCCGGGCACAGGACGATGTGCCGGGGCGCCTGCCCCGCGAGGACCTCGTCCATGGACGCGCGGAGCACGGCGCTGTCGCCGTCCGCCCCGGCGAGCCGGGAGGCCAGGCCGCTGCTCGCGCCGAGGACGGCCCACGGCCCGCGGTAGGTCTCCTGCCCGCCCTCCTCGACCGGCCGCCACCGCACTTCGTACGGCGAGCGCTGCTGTCCGCCGCGCGCCGAGTGGACCTGATCGGCACTGGCCGGACGGAACGTCAGCGCCCCGACGGACGCGATCGTGCGGCCGTGCTCGTCGGCGACCGACAGGGACACGGCGTCCTCGCCTGCCGGGGACAGGCGGACCTTCACGGTCGTACCGCAGCTCCCGGACAGCTCCACGCCGGACCAGGAGAAGGGCATCCGGCCCTGCTCGCCCGTCACCTCGATGACACCGCCGGCGATCGACGCGTGCAGGACGGTGTCCATCAGGGCCGGGTGCAGGGCGAAGGCGCCGCCCGCCGGATCCTCGGCGGCATCCGGCAGGGTGGCCAGCGCGAACAGGTCGTCGCCGCGCTGCCAGACCTCGCGCAGCCCGCGGAACGCCGGACCGTAGTCGAAGCCCGCGTCCGCGAAGTCGTCGTAGAGGGCGTCGATGCCGAGCTGCCGGGCCCCGGCCGGGGGCCATGTGGCGAGCGCCCGCGTGTCGTCCGCGCGGGCGGCCGCCGGCCCGGTGGCCGGTGCCAGGCTGCCCATGGCGTGCCGGGTCCAGCCGCCCACCGCCGGGCCGTCCTCGCCGGGCCGCGAGTACACGTCCAGGGAGCGGCGTCCCGTCTCGTCCGCCGCGCCGACGACGACCCGCACCTGCACGTCGCCCGAGTCGGGCAGGATCAGGGGGACTTCCAGGGTGAGTTCCTCGACCGTGCCGCACCCGACGTGGTCGCCGGCCGACAGCGCCAGGTCGAGGTGGGCCGTCGCCGGTACGACGACCGCGCCGAACACGGCGTGGTCGGCCAGCCAGCCGTGGGTCCGCAGGGACCACAGGTCGGTGAAGACCACCTCGCCGGTGCCGGGGTGGTCCACGACGGCGCCGAGCAGCGGGTGGTCCGGGGCGGACAGACCGGCGGAGGCGACGTCCGCCGACTCCGTCCCGGCCCGCAGGTCCAGCCAGTACCGCTGCCGCTGGAACGCGTACGTCGGCAGGTCCACCCTGCGGCGCGTCCCGAACAGAGCGTGCCAGTCCACCCGCGCGCCCTGGACGTGCAGCTGGGCCAGCGCGCCGGTCAGCGCCTGCGGCCCGGTGCGGTCCCGCCGCGACGCCGACACGACCACCGCGTCGTCCACGCCCTGGCCGGCGAAGTTCTCCTGGGTGATGCTCGCGAGCGTCGCTCCCGGCCCCACCTCCACAAAGAGGCGTGCACCGGCCGCGCGGGCGCACTCCACCGCGTCGTGGAAGCGCACCGGTTCACGCACGTGGTTCACCCAGTACTCGACGGTCGTCAGCTCCTGGAGCGTGACCTCGCGGCCCAGCCTGGTCGAGACGATGGGGACCGCCATCTCGCCCGCGGGGAACTCCGTGAGCGAGGCCTTGAACGCGTCCAGGACCGGGTCCATGAGCGGGGAGTGGAACGCGTGGTCGACCGCGAGCAGCTTCGCCGAGGTGCCCTCGGCGACGAGCCGGTCGCGCAGGGCGTGGACCTGCTCGCGCAGGCCCGAGACCACGACCGACTCCGGGCCGTTGACGGCGGCGACGCCGACGCGGTCGTACGCGCCGAGCAGGGCGCCCACCCGGGCTTCCGAGGCGCGTACGGCCAGCATGGCGCCGCGCTCGGTGACCGTCTGCATCGTCCGCCCCCGCGCGGCCACGAGCCTGGTCGCGGTGTCCAGGTCGAAGACCCCGGAGACGTGGGCGGCGGCGATCTCGCCGACGGAGTGGCCGATCAGGTGGTCCGGCCGCGGGCCGTACTGCGCCAGGAGCCGGTACAGGGCGACCTCCAGCGTGAACAGCGCCGGCTGGGCGATGTCCGTGCGCTCGCGCTGCGCGGGTTCCAGCTCGTCTGCGAGGAGCAGGGGCTTGAGGGCGAAGGGGAGGTGCGCGTCGAAGCGTGCGCAGGTCTCGTCGAGGCTCTGCGCGAACACCGGGCAGGTGTCGTACAACTGCCGTGCCACACCGGACCACTGGCTGCCCTGCCCCGGGAACAGGAAGACGGTTTGGCCGAGTTCCCCGGCGACACCGCGGACCACCGCGGCGGACTCCTCGCCGGCGCTCAGCGAGGCCAGGCCGTTCAGCAGTTCGTCCCGGTCGTGGCCGAGGACGACCGCGCGGTGCTCGAACCGCGACCGGCTCGACACCAGCGACCAGCCGGCGTCGGCGAGGTCCAGGTCCGCGTCGGCGGCGAGGAAGTCGCGCAGCCTGCCCGCCTGCTGCTCCAGTGCCTTGGCGCTCCTGGCCGACACCACCCACGGCACCAGGCCGCCGGCCACGCCCGCGTCCGGGGCGCGCTCCTCCGCCTGCTCCTCGGGCGGCGCCTCTTCCAGGATCACGTGCGCGTTGGTGCCGCTGACCCCGAAGGCGGAGACACCCGCGCGGCGAGGCCGGTCCTGTGCCGTGGTCCACTCCCGGGCCTCGGTCAGCAGTTCCACCGCTCCGGCCGACCAGTCCACGTGGGTGGAGGGACGGTCCACGTGCAGGGTCTGGGGCAGCACCCCGTGCCGCATCGCCATGACCATCTTGATGATGCCGCCGACGCCCGCGGCCGCCTGCGTGTGGCCGATGTTCGACTTCAGCGACCCCAGCCACAGCGGACTGTCCGGATCCCGGTCCTGGCCGTAGGTGGCCAGCAGGGCGCCTGCCTCGATGGGGTCGCCCAGCGTCGTGCCGGTGCCGTGCGCCTCCACCGCGTCCACATCGCTCGCCTGCAGCCGGGCGTTCGCCAGCGCCGCCCGGATCACGCGCTGCTGCGCCGGCCCGCTCGGCGCGGTCAGCCCGTTGGACGCGCCGTCCTGGTTGATCGCCGAGCCGCGGATCACCGCCCAGATACGGCGCCCGTTGCGCCGCGCGTCCGACAGCCGCTCCAGGACCAGCATGCCGACGCCCTCGGAGAAGCCGGTGCCGTCCGCCGCGTCCGCGAACGCCTTGCACCGGCCGTCCGCCGACAGGCCCCGCTGCCGCGACATCTCCCGGAAGACCTGCGGCATCCCGACGACGGTGACACCGCCGGCCAGGGCGAGGCCGCATTCGCCCTGCCGCAGCGACTGCACCGCCTGGTGCACCGCCACCAGCGACGACGAGCACGCGGTCTCGGTCGACACCGCCGGGCCCTCCAGACCCAGCGTGTACGCCACGCGCCCGGACGCCACGCTCAGCAGGGAACCGATCTGCGCGTAGCCCGCGATGGCCTCCGGGGTGGCGAAGTGGTTGCCGTATCCGAAGTAGGCGAGGCCGGCGAACACGCCGGTGTCGCTGCCGCGCAGGGACTCGGGGTCGATGCCGGCGCGTTCCAGGGACTCCCAGGAGGTCTCGAGGAGCAGCCGCTGCTGCGGGTCGGCGGACAGCGCCTCGCGCGGGCTGATCCCGAAGAACTCGGCGTCGAAGTCGCCCGCGTCGTACAGGAAGCCGCCCTTGCGCGTGTAGCAGGTGCCGGGCCGGTCGGGGTCCGGGTCGTACTCCAGGTCCCAGTTGCGGTCGTCGGGGAAGTCCGACACGACGTCGGCGCCCGCCCGCACCAGTTCCCACAGCTCCTCGGGGGACGCCGCTCCTCCGGGATACCGGCAGGCGACGCCGACGATCGCGATGGGCTCGGCAGCGGCGTCCGTCAGCTCCTGCAGGCGCTTTCGTGTCTCGATCAGCTCGATCGACGTCCGCTTGAGGTAGTCCAGAACGTCGGCGTTGTTGTCGTTGGTCATCGCTCTCCCCTAGCCGAGCTCTTTGTCCAGCAGCGCGAGAAGCTCTCCCGCCGAGGCCGAACTGATCTGGTCGGCGAGGCCGGCCGGTGCCCCGGCGCCCGCCAACGAACGGACTCGGCCCTGCAGTTCGCCGAGCAGACTGGAAATGGTGGCCTGGTCCTCCTCCGCGAGCCCGAGGAAGGCCTCCTCGAGCCGGGCGCCCAGTCCTTCGATCTCCTTGACCAGGTGACCGGCCGGGGACTGCGGGCCGGGACCGGGGTCCGGGGTGATGCGCGCGGCCAGGAACTGGGCGAGGGCGGCCGGGTTCGGGTGGTCGAAGACGAGCGTGGCGGGCAGCTTCAGGCCGGTCACCGCCGCCAGTTTGTTCCTCAGCTCCAGCGCCGTGAGCGAGTCGATCCCCAGCGCCTTGAACGTCGCGGCGGGGCCGATCCGCCCGGTGTCGGCGTGACCGAGGACGATCGCCGTCTGCGTGCGTACGGCATCCAGCAGGGCCGCCTCCGCCTCGTCCGGCGGCAGCGACGCCAGCGCCTTTGCGAGGGCGATGCCGGTGGACTCCCGGCCCTCCGGGCCCTCGGGGCCGGCAGCCGCTCCGGCCAGGGTGCGCAGCAGCGGCGAGGCCATCGGGCCGAGCGCCGTCAGGTTCAGCCGCGCCGGCACAAGCACCGGCTCGTCCACCGAGACCGCCGAGTCGAAGAGCGCGAGCCCCTCCTGCGACGACAGCGGCTGCACGCCCTGCTGTTGCATGCGGACCACGTCCGCGTCGGTGAGGCCGGCGCTCATCTCGCTGCGCTCCGCCCAGAACCCCCAGCCCAGTGCGCGCCCCGCCAGTCCCTCGGCCCGGCGCGCCTGCGCGAGGCCGTTGAGGAAGGCGTTGGCCGCGGCGTAGTTGGCCTGTCCTGCGAAGCCGAGCACGCTCGCGATCGAGGAGAACAGCACGAACGCGGACAGGTCCAGGTGCCGGGTCAGCTCGTGCAGGTGCCAGGCGCCGCGCACCTTCGGCGCGAGGACCGCGTCCAGGCGGTCCTCGGTCAGGGCCTCCACGACGCCGTCGTCCAGCACGCCCGCGCAGTGGATCACCGCGGTCAGCGGGTGCTCGGACGGCACCCCGGCGATCAGTCCGGCGACGGACTCGCGGCTGGTCACGTCGCAGGCCACGAGGTCGACGTGGGCGCCGGCCGCCGTCAGCTCCTCCCGCAGCGCCGCCGCGGCCGGGGCGTCCGGCCCGCGCCGGCTGGTCAGCACCAGCCGGCGCACCCCGTGCCGTGCGACGAGGTGCCGGGCCAGCATGGCGCCGAGGCCGCCGGTGCCGCCGGTGATCAGCACCGAACCGGAGCCGAGTGCGTCCAGTGTCCCGTCGGACGCGCCCGTGGCGTGGACCAGTCGAGGTGTGGTCACGCTGCCGGCCCGGATCTTGAGCTGGGCCTCCCCGGTGGCGGCCGCGGCCGGGACCAGGGCCCACGAGGCGTCCCGGTCGTCCGTGTCCACGAGCGTGAACCGGCCCGGGTTCTCGGTCTGCGCGGTACGCAGGAAGCCCCAGACCGCGGCGGCCGCGGGGTCGGGGTGCGGCACCTGCTCGTCGTGGAACGCCTCCCGCGTCACGACGACCAGGCGGGAGTCGCAGAACCGTTCGCCGGAGAGCCAGGTCTGCGTCCAGCGCAGCACACGGTGCAGGTTCCGCTCGACGTCGGCGGGGGTGTCGGCACCGTCCGCACGGTCGATGCCGACGATGACGACCGGGGGTATCTCCCCGGCCAGAGCGGCGAGTTCGTCGAGGTCGGTGAAGACGGCCCGGTCCTGGCCCAGGAATGCGGTGACCGTGTCGGATCCGCCCACCACCGTGTACCGGTCCGCGGCCGGACCGGACGCGACCGTGAGGGGGGTCCAGTCCACCTGGAACAGCGCGTCCTGGTGTTCGAAGCTCAGCTCGGTCAGCTGCGCGACGTCCGCGGGCCGCAGGCTCAGCGATGCGACGCCCCCGACCCATGCTCCGCCGGCGTCCGCGAAGGTCAGAGACAGGGCGTTCTCGCCGGCGGGGGCGAGCCGGACGCGCAGCGCGGCGGGCCGGCCGGAGCCGATGCGCAGGCCCGTCAGCCGGTACGGCAGCCAGCCTTCGGGCCGGGAGGTGTCGACGAACCGCCCCAGGCCGGCCGGGAGCAACGCGGCGTGCAGCAGCGCCGGGTGGATCCGGAACCGGCCCTGGTCGGCGCCGTCGGCTGCGGGCAGCTCCACCTCGGCGTACAGGGTGTCGTCCTGGCGCCACACCTGCTTGAGTCCTCGCAGCAGGGGGCCGTGGTCGAACCCGAGGGCGGACAGCCTGGTGTACTCGTCCTCGAAGGGCACGCCGGCCGCGCCCGCCGGCGGCCACGAGGCGAAACCTTCCTCCCCGCCGGTCGTCCCGGTGCCGGACGCGACGGCCCCGACGGCGTTCCGCGTCCACCGGGCTTCGCCCGCGCCGCGGGAGTGCACGCTGAGCGCACCCGTGCCGTCGACCATGACGCGGATCTCGCGCTCGGCCGTCCGCGACAGCACCAGCGGTGTTTCCAGGGTGAGTTCCTCGACGGCGTCGCAGCCCGCCTTGTGCGCCGCCCACACCGCCAGCTCCGCCAGCACCGCGGCGGGCACCAGGACGGCGCCGTGGACCACGTGCTCGGCGAGCCACGGGTGGCGCTCCAGGGACAGGCGCCCGCTGCCCACGACTCCGCCGCGCCCGCCGTCACCGGGCAGCTCGATCACGGCGTCGAGCAGCGGGTGGTCGGACGCGCTCGCGGTGGTGGTCTCGGCGGGTGTGTTCAGCCAGTAGCGCTGCCGCTGGAAGGCGTACGTGGGCAGCTCGGCCCACCGGCCGCCGCTGTGCGGGAACGCCGCCTCCCACGACACCGCCAGGCCCGCCACGAAGGCCTCGGCCGCGGACTGGTACAGCCGTGCGAGGCCGCCCTCGTCGCGGCGCAGCGAGCCCACCACGAACCCGGTGGCGCCGGGCGCGGTGTCGAACATCTCCTGGATGTTCATCACGAGCAGCGGGTGCGGGCCGAGTTCGACGACCGCGCTGCCCCGCTCCTGCTCGACCAGGCGCTGCATGGCGGCCGCGAACTGGACCGGTTGCCGCAGGTTGCGGTACCAGTAGCCGGTGTCGAGGTCCGTGGGGTCGATCAGGTCGCCGGTCACCGTCGAGTAGATCTCGACCGGCGTGGACCGCGGGGTGATCCGGCCCAGCTCCTCCTGGAGCCGGCCGTCGAACCGGTCCAGCAGCGGCGAGTGCCCGGGCACGCTGGACTTGATCAGCCGGGCGCGGGCGCCCTCGGCCTGGCAGGCGGCGACGACCTCCTCGACCGCCTTCGTCTCGCCGGAGACCGTCGTCGAGTTCGGGCCGTTCACCGCGGCGATCCCGATCCGGGACCCGTACGGTTCCAGCAGCTCCCGCACGCGCTGTTCGGGCAGCAGGATGCCGGCCATGGTGCCCTGCCCCGTGACGGTGGCCAGCAGCCGGGAACGCAGGGCCACGATCCTGGCCGCGTCCTCCAGGGTCAGGGCGCCCGCGACGTAGGCCGCGGCGATCTCGCCCTGGGAGTGGCCGATCACCACATCCGGGGTCACCCCCAGCGAACGCCAGACCTGGGCCAGCGACACCATCACCGCGAACAGCACCGGCTGGACGACGTCGATGTCCTCCAGGTCCGCCGCGTCCGGCCCGCCGCACACGGTGTCGATCAGCGACCAGGACACCCACGGCTCGAGCGCCTTCGCGCAGGCGCGCAGTTCCTCGGCGAAGACCGGGGAGGTCTCCCACAGCTCCCGGCCCATCGCGGCCCACTGTCCGCCCTGGCCGGGGAAGACGAACACCGTCTTGCCGACCGGCCTCGCGACGCCGGACACCGCACCGGCGACGCCGGCGGTGTCGCCCGCGGCGACGGCGGTCAGGGCGGCGAGGAGCTCGTCCCGGCCGGCGCCGATCACCACCTGGCGGTGTTCGAACAGCGAGCGCGTGGTGACCAGTGCCCGCCCCACGTCCGCGACCGGCAGCTCCGCGTGCGCGGCCACGTGGTCCCGCAGCCGCAGCGCCTGCTCCCGCAGCGCCTGTTCCGACTTCGCCGACAGCACCCACGGCACCGGCCCGGCGGCGTCCCCGGCCGCCGGAGCCGGTGCCTGCTCCTGCTCGGGGATCCCGGGTGCCTCTTCGAGGATCACGTGCGCGTTGGTGCCGCTGATGCCGAAGGACGACACGCCCGCGCGGCGGGGCCGGCCCTGTGCCGTGGTCCACTCCCGGGCCTCGGTCAGCAGCTCCACCGCCCCGGCCGACCAGTCCACGTGGGTGGAGGGACGGTCCACGTGCAGGGTCTGGGGCAGCACCCCGTGCCGCATCGCCATGACCATCTTGATGATGCCGCCGACGCCCGCGGCCGCCTGCGTGTGGCCGATGTTCGACTTCAGCGACCCCAGCCACAGCGGGCTTTTGCCGTCCCGGCCCTGGCCGTAGGTGGCCAGCAGGGCCTCCGCCTCCATGGGGTCGCCCAGCCTGGTGCCGGTGCCGTGCGCCTCCACCGCGTCCACGTCGCCGGCCGACAGCCCGGCGTCGGCCAGCGCCGCCCGGATGACCCGCTGCTGCGCCAGCGGGTTCGGCGCGCTGAGCCCGTTGGACGCGCCGTCCTGGTTGATCGCCGAACCGCGGATCACCGCCCAGATACGGCGCCCGTTGCGCCGCGCGTCCGACAGCCGCTCCAGGACCAGCACGCCCGCGCCCTCGGAGAAGCCGGTGCCGTCCGCCGCGTCCGCGAACGCCTTGCACCGGCCGTCCACCGACAGGCCCCGCTGCCGGGCGAGTTCCACGAGCATTCCCGGAGTCGGCAGCGCCGCCACCCCGCCGGCCAGCGCCAGCGTGCACTCCCCGGACCGCAGGGACCGCACGGCCTGGTGGACGGCGACGAGCGACGCCGAGCACGCGGTGTCGGTCGACACCGCCGGGCCCTCCAGACCCAGCACGTACGCCACCCGGCCGGAGGCCACGCTGAGGTAGTTGCCGGTGAGCTGGAAACCCTCCACTTCGCCGGCCGCGCCGCCGCCCACCCGTGGGCCGTAGTCGACGCCGTAGATCCCGGTGAACACCCCGGTCGCCGAGCCCCGCAGCCCGGCCGGGTCGATACCCGCCCGCTCCAGCGCCTCCCACGACGTCTCCAGCATCAGCCGCTGCTGCGGGTCCATCGCCAGCGCCTCGCGCGGGCTGATGCCGAAGAACTGCGCGTCGAACTCCGCCAGATCGGGCAGGAATCCGCCGGTGCGCGTGTACGTCTTTCCGTGCGCCTCGGGATCCGGGTCGTAGAGGGCCTCCACGTCCCACCCGCGGTCCAGGGGGAAGTCGCCCATCGCGTCCACGCCTTCGGACACGACCGACCACAGTCCTTCGGGGGACGTCACCCCGCCCGGGAAGCGACATCCCACACCCACGACGGCGATGGGTTCGCGCGCGGACTGCTCCAGCTCGCGCACCCGCTCGCGCAGTTCCTGCGCGTCGCCGACGGCGCGTCGCAAGTAGGACCGGAGCTTGTCGACATCCTCCACCAGGGCCTCCCCCAAAGGTTGTTTAGAAGAACGGTGTGGCTATACGTATCCGCGTTCGATCAACGCGTAGAGATCGTCATCGCTGCGGCCTTCCAGGCCTTCCGGACTCGTTTCCTCCGCCGTTTCGGGGGCTTCGGGCGCCTCGGGCTCGAGGAGGGAGAAGAGGTGGCCGGCGAGCGCGTGCGGAGTGGGGTAGGTGAACGCGACGGTGGCCGGGAGCCGTACCGAGGCCACCGCGCCCAGCCGGTTGCGCAGTTCCACCGCCATCGAGGAGTCGAAGCCGAGAGCCTTGAAGGTCTCGGTGGACCGCGCCTCGAGATCGGCGCCGGTCAGACCCGCGCCCTTCGTGCTCAGCAGCGCCGCGGTTTCGGCGCACACGAGGGTGAGGACCGCTGACGGCGAGTCCAGGGCCGCCGCCCTGGTGTGTGCGCCCGTCCCGTCCGCCTGCGCGGCGGGGCCGTTCAGGGTGTCCGGGCCGGCGGGCGCGGTCAGCCAGTACCGCTGCCGCTGGAACGGGTAGGTCGGCAGGCCGATCCGGCGCGGCCGGCCGGCGGCGAAGACCGCCTGCCAGCTCACCGGCACCCCGCGCACGTGCAGCTCGGCCAGGGACGTCAGGACCTTGCCCAGGCCGCCGTCGTGCTTGCTCAGGGTGCTCACCACCAGGGGCGGGCTCGCCAGCGCGTCGGCGGCCTCCTCCATCGCCACCTGGAGCACGGGATGCGGGCTGACCTCGACGAACACGCCACCGCGCTCGCGCATCAGGTTCTCGACGACCTCGCCGAAACGCACCGTCGAACGCAGGTTGTCGTACCAGTACGAGGCGCCGAGCGCGCGCGTGTCGAGCAGCCCGGCGGTGACCGTGGAGTGGAACTCCACCGCCGTCTCCCTGGGCGTGATGCCCGCGGCGGCCTCGAGCACCTGGTCACGGATGCGTTCGACCTGGTGGGAGTGGGAGGCGTACTCGATCCTGACCCGGCGCACCCGGACTCCGTCGCCTGCGGCCAGCGCGGCGAACTCCTCCAGTGCCTGAAGGTCCCCGGCGATCACCACGGAGGCCGGCCCGTTGACCGCGGCCACGGACAGCCGCCCGGGCCACCGGCCCAGCCGGTCCTCGACCCACTCCAGCGGCGCGGCCACCGCGTTCAGCCCGCCCAGGCCCGCCAAGGCGGTCAGTGCCCGGCTGCGCAGGGCGACGACCCGCGCCGCGTCCTCCAGGGAGAGCGCACCCGACGCGCACGCCGCGGCGATCTCACCCTGCGAGTGCCCCACCACCGCGTCGGGGACCACTCCCAGCGACCGCCACAGCCGCGCCAGGGACACCATCATCGCGAACAGCGCGGGCTGGACCACGGCGTCCCCGCGCTCCAGCGACGGCGCCGACTCCGCGCCGGTCACCAGGTCCAGCAGCGACCAGTCCAGCCACGGCTCCAGAGCGCGCGCGCACTCGTCGATCGCGCGCGCGAACACCTCCGACTCCGCGTAGAGCTGCCGGCCCATGCCCAGCCACTGCGACCCCTGGCCGGGGAACACGAAGACGACCGGACCCGCGTTCCCCGTGGCCACGCCGCGCACCACCCGGGCCGCGTCGCCGCCGGCCGCCACCAGGTCGAGGCCGGCCAGCGCCTCTTCACGGTCGCCGCCGAGCACCACCGCCCGGTGCTCGAACGACGACCGCGTCGACACCAGCGAATGTCCCACGTCGGCCGCCGACAGCGAGGGGTCGGCGGCCACGAGGTCCCGCAGCCGCGCCGCCTGCTCCCGCAGGGCCGGCTCCGAGCGCGCCGACAGCACCCACGGCACCACCCCGGTGACGGACGCGGCGGCCGGTTCGGTCCGGGCCCGGGGGGCCTGTTCGAGGATCACGTGCGCGTTGGTGCCGCCCATCCCGACCGACGACACCCCGGCCCGCCGCGGCCGGCCCGGCTCGCCCGGCCAGGGCCGCGCGGCCCGCAGGACGTCGAAGTCCCTCTCGAAGTCCTCGATGGCGGGGTTCGCGGAGCGGAAGTCCGGCTGCGGGACCAGTTCGGCGCGGTCCACGCACAGCGCGGCCTTCACGAAGCCGACGATCCCCGCGGCGGGCTCCAGGTGCCCGACGTTCGCCTTCACCGAGCCGATCGCCAGCGGCCGGCTGCGGCCGGTCTCCCGGAACACCTCGCGCAGCCCGGCTATCTCGGCCGGGTCGCCGAGCCGGGTGCCGGTGCCGTGGGCCTCGACGTAGTCGACGTCGCCGAAGTCGACCGCGGCCCGCTGCAGGGCGGACCGCACGGCCGCCGCCTGCCCGGTGGGGCTGGGGTCCGGCATCCGGGAGGTCGCGCCGCCGCTGCGGACGCCCCAGCCGCGCACCACCGCGTAGATGTGGTCACCGTCGGCGACGGCGAGGTCGAGCCGCTTCAGCAGGACGAACGCCCCGCCCTCTCCGCGGATGAAGCCGTTGGCCCGTGCGTCGAAGGGGAAGCAGCGGCCGTCGGGCGACAGGGCGCCCAGATTCGCCAGGCCGGCCCCCGCTTCCGGATCGACGATCAGGTGCACGCCGCCGGCGATCGCCATGTCGACGGCGCCGGACCGTATCCGGTCGCAGGTCAGCGCCAGGGACACGAGGGAGGAGGACTGGCCCGAGTCCGCGCACAGGCTCATGCCGCGGACGTCGAACAGGCCCGAGATGCGGTTCGCGATCAGCGCACCGCTGGAGCCGAGCACCGTGTAGTGGTCGTCCTGGTCGCTGCCGGACAGCCTGCGCAGCAGCTCGTAGCCGGAGGGCGCGGCGCCGACCACGACGTCGACCTCGCGGCCCGCGAGCGCGCTCGCCGGGATGCGGGCGTCCTCGACGGCCTCCCAGGCGAGCTCGAGTCCCAGCCGCTGCACGGGGTCCATGGCGGCCGCCTCCGCCGGCTTCGTTGCGAAGAAGGCGGCGTCGAAGGCGTCGATGGAGTCGAAGAACGAGCCCGAATTCAAGGTGGCGGCGTCCGGGTGGGACAGGTGCTGCGCGTTCGCGTCGGCCGCCCGCTGTCCGGGGAACGTTCCGATGGTGGACTCCCCCTCGCGCAGCAGGCGCCAGAACGCGGCCAGGTCGTGCACACCGGGAAAGCGGCACGACATCCCGATGACGGCAATATCGGTGGCTGCGCCACTCATGGCATTCCTTCCGGTTCCCTCGGTGTACGGCTCTTCACTGGCGTGAGGTGCGCTCACAGCCAACGGGTCAGCAACTTCCGCAGCTCGTCCGGCGCGTCCATGAAGTCGTAGTGGCCGCCGTCCACCACCCGGAACTCGACGGAGTCCGCGTACCGGCGCCACCCCTGCAGGTCGGCGAGGCTCACGTCCGCGTCGTCCCGCCAGTGCAGTACGACGACGGGGCAGTCCACCGCGACCGGCTCGGCCCGCCGGTACGCGGCCGCGGCCGCGTGATCGCGCAGCAGCACCATGAGGCCGAGGTCGAGCATGTCCGGCCGCGGCTCGATCCCCCGGCTGCGGACGAACGACTCCACCTCCGCGCGCAGTTCGGACTCGGTCATGGTGAGCATCCGGTCACGCGAGGCGTCGTGCGGCGCCGGCTGGCCCGACACGAACAGGCAGTCCGGGGTGGGCAGGCCGCGTTCGGCGAGCCGGAGCACGGTCTCGTACGCGGGCAGCGCGCCAGCGCAGTGCGCGAAGAAGGCGTACGGCCGGTCGAGCAGCGGCGCCAGGGCCTCGGCCAGGTCGGCGGCGAGGTTCTCGTAGGTGCCGTAGTGGGGGTGGCCCAGCCGGTTCTCGCGGCCGGGGAACTGCACCGGGCAGACCTCGACGTCGTCGAGCGCGGCAGGCCAGCCGCTGAAGGCCGACGCCCCGGACCCGGAGAAGGGGAAGCAGAAGAGGCGGGCGGGGTGGTCGGTGGACGGCGGCCGGACGAACCACGGCGACGGGGCGGTGGTGGAGCCGGATGTCATGGCGTCTTTCGTTTCTGGGCGACGATGGGAAGGTGGGTCATCCCGGCGATGAAGTACGACCGCAGGTGCTGCGGTTCGCCGGCGAGTTCGATCGAGCCGAACCGCTGGAGCAGCTCCTCGAAGAAGACGCGCAGGGTCATGCGGGCCAGCGGCGCGCCGATGCAGAAGTGCGGCCCGAACCCGAAGGCGACGTGGCGCTTGGCGTTGCTTCGCGTGATGTCGAACGTGTGCGGGTCGGTGAACTGGGAGGCGTCCCGGTTGGCCGAACCGATCCACGCGACGACCGCCGCGCGGGCCGGGATCGTGCCCCCGGCGATGTGCACGTCGTCC
This sequence comes from Streptomyces sp. NPDC007189, assembly GCF_040703635.1. Classification (NCBI taxonomy): domain Bacteria; kingdom Bacillati; phylum Actinomycetota; class Actinomycetes; order Kitasatosporales; family Streptomycetaceae; genus Streptomyces; species Streptomyces sp. NPDC007189. The sequence continues at coordinate 47,372 of NZ_JBEYEY010000020.1, read as the reverse complement.
ACCGCGTACCGCATGAAGTTGCACGCGGCCGATGTCCAGCGCAGCCCCTCCTCGACCAGGTTCGGGATCAGGGTCGGGTCTGCTTGCGCCTTCTCGAACTGCTCGGGCCGCTCGATGAGGGCCTGCACCGTGCCGGAGACGGTGTGCGGTGTCGTCACGTTGGCGCCCAGGAGGATGCTGTAGCCGTCGAGGGCGATCTCCTCGTCGGTCAGCGGCACGCCGCCCGCGCGGACGCTCATGAGGTGGGCCAGCAGGGTGTCGTCCTCACCGCCGGCCGCCCGGCGCCGTGTGACCCACTCGGTGACGTAGTTGACCAGCTCGTGGTGGGAGATGGCCAGCGTCGCGGGCTCGTTGCCCACCATGAAGTGCGGGTCCGAGGGAGCCGTCACCATCGCGGTCAGCTGGACGAGCTCCGCCCAGTCCTTCTCCGGGATGCCGAGCAGGGGGCCCGTGACCATCGCCGGGAGGAGCAGCGCCCGCTCGGCCAGGTCGAAGGTCTCGCCGTCGAGCGCCGGCTCGAGGAAGCGCTGGATCGTCCCGCGGATCGAGTCCTCCCAGGACTTCACCGCCCGGGCCGTCAGCTTGGACCCGAGCGGCCTGCGCACCTCGGTGTGCCGCGGCGGGTCGGTGGACGTCATCAGCTTGCCCGCCGCGGGGTCGTCCACCCCGACGTGGGTGGGTGTCGTGCCGCGCTCGGAGGTGAACTCCCGGTGGTCGCCGAGCACGCGGCAGACGTCCTCGTGCCGGGTCACCGACCAGAACTCCCGTCCGTCCGGGAGGACTTGGTGGTGCAGGGGGGCCTTCGCCCGCATCACGTCCCAGATCGGGTGCGGATCGCCCGAGGTGTACAGGTCCAGGTCGAACAGGTCGACGCTGTCGAGGTCGACGTCGCGCCCGGGACCCGGCGTCAGCCTCACGCCGCTGCCCTCCCCTGCTCGATCAGCTCGGCGACCCGGGCCGGGGACTGCGCCAGGTAGAAGTCGCGCACGGACAACTGGACGCCGTATTCCTCCGCGATCCGCTCGATGATTTTGATTCCGGCCAGCGAATTGCCGCCGAGCGCGAAGAAGTCGTCGTCCACTCCGACCTCCTGAAGGCCGAAGTGTTCCGCCCACAGCTGAGCTATTTCCTGCGCCGGCGGCACGGGCGTGCGCAAAGGCGCGGCGTGCCGTTCCGACGTCTCGTCCTGTCCACCTCGCTGGGGGACGACCTGCGGCGACGAATCCATTGCCAGTCATTCCTTCCTCCGCCGACCGGGAGTGCCGCGGCGAGACACGTTCTCTGAATGGCCGAATCAAGTGTGGTGTGCATTCGAAGCCGCTCACACCGTGCCGGTGGTGTCCTGTGCGCGCCGGCCGATGGGGTTGAGACATCTCCTGCGGCGATTGTCGGAGACGTTTCCGCCCCGTGGGACCGTCCCGCCGGCGGGACAGGGCACGCCCGCAGCGGCTTGCCCCGCCCCCGCACCGTCGTGTGTCCGACCGGCTCGTCCACGTTCCGTGAACGCGGTGCAACGACGTTAGAGGCGCGGTGGAACGAGACATGAGAGGGGAGCGGCGGGCGGCTGCGGGGGTGGCACGCCGCGCGGGGTCCACGCAGGACGGCGGCCGTCACGACCGGTGCTGGTCGTGACGGCCGCCGTCGTCGTGCCGGGGTGGTTCAGCAGCGACCCCGGGCAGCCGAGTCGGTCGAGGTCAGGCTCGCTTCTTGAACGTGGACAGCGCCCACACGTACCCGAGGACGGCGAACCCGACGCACCAGGCGAGGGCCGCGATCGCGTGGCCGCTCGACACGTGGCCCTCCAGCAGCCCGCGCAGCGTCTCGATGATCGGGGTGAAGGGCTGGTACTCCGCGAACTGCCGCACGCCGGCCCCCATCGTCTTCGCGGGCACGAACGCGCTGCTCAGGAACGGCAGCATGATCAGCGGCACGGTGGCCAGGCCCGCCGACTCCGTGCTCTTCGCGGCCAGGCCCATGGCGACGGTGAGCCAGCTGGTCCCCACGGCGAGCAGCACGAACAGACCGAGCACGCCGAGCCAGTCGAGGGCGCTCGCGTGCGGGTGGAACCCGAGCGCGAAGGCCACCCCGACGATGGCCGCGGCGGCCACCAGGCAGCGCACCGTGGTGACGACGACATGTCCGGTCAGCATGGCTCCGCGGGAGACGTCCATGGTCTTGAACCGGTTGATGATGCCCTTCGTCATGTCGTCGTTCACGGCCGTCGCGGTGGCCCCGAGGCCGTAGCTGACGGCCATCACGAGCAGACCCGGCGTCGCGTAGTCGATGTAGTCCTCGCCGACGCTGAAGGCGCCACCGAACACCTTGACGAACATCAGCATGATGACGATCGGGAACAGGACCGCGTTGAACACCGTGGTCGGGTTCCGCAGGGTGTGCTTCACGTTGCGGCGCAACATGATTCCGGAGTCGGCAAACGCCGTCGAGACCGTGCTCATCGCGCGATCGCCTCCTTGTCCTTGCTCGGGTGCCCGCTCGTGCGCTCGGTCAGGGCGAGGAAGACGTCGTCGAGGTCCGGTGTGTGCACGGAGAATTCCTGGGCGTTGAGCATGTGTTCGTCGAGCCGGTCCAGCAGGGCCCGCAGCGACCTCGACTCGCCGTCGCTGGGCACCCGCAGGGCCAGCTCCTCGTCGTCACGCGTGGAGCCGGCGAAGACCCGGGCGGCCGCGTCGAGTTCGAAGGCGTCGGCGAACCGGAGCTTCACATGGGTGCCGGGGATCTGCCGCTTGAGCTCCTCGGGGGTGCCCTGGGCGACCAGGCGGCCCTGGTTGAGCACCGCGATCCGGTCGGCGAGCTGGTCGGCCTCCTCGAGGTACTGGGTGGTCAGGAAGATGGTGGCGCCGTCGGCCACCAGCTCGCGGACGATCCCCCACATCGTGCGCCTGCTGCGGGGGTCGAGACCCGTCGTCGGCTCGTCGAGGAAGATGACCTGCGGGTTGCCGACCAGCGTCATCGCGAGGTCCAGCTTGCGGCGCATACCGCCGGAGTAGGTCCCCGCCAGCTTGTCCGCCGCCTCCACCAGGTCGAACCGCTCGAGCAGCCGCGCCACCACCTGGTCACCGGAGCGCACGCGCTTCAGGTCCGCCATCAGCTGCAGGTTCTCCCGGCCGGAGAGGAGCTCGTCCACCGCGGCGAACTGGCCGGTCACGCCGATGGCCGCGCGCACCTGCTTCGTCGCGGTCGCCGCGTCGTGCCCGGCGATCCGCACCGTGCCGGCGTCGGCCTTCATCAGCGTCGTCAGGACGTTGACCGTCGTCGTCTTGCCCGCACCGTTCGGGCCGAGCAGGGAGAAGATCGATCCTGCGGCGACATCGAAGTCGATGCCGTCGAGCACGACCTTGTCGCCATATGCCTTGCGCAGCCCTGAAACTGCGATCGCTGAACTTCTCATGCCTCCACTTTCCTCTCCGGGCCTGTCACGCCCCTGTCAGACCCGTGCCGCGGCGCTCAAGCGCCTCCTTCCTTGACGGAAGGCGGCTGATCTGGCCGGATGCGGCCTGGCTAGCGGCCGCGGGCGTACTGCGCCTCGATCACGTCCAGCACCTCCCGGCCGAGATCGACCAGGTACATGTGATCGCCCGGGAATTCCGCATAGCTGAACTCGTCCGTGGTGGCGTCCCGCCACTGCCGGGCCTCTTCCGCGCTGACCAGGCCGTCGGAGTCGCCCCGCAGCGAGCAGATCGGCACCGTGACCAGGTCGTCGGTGCTCGGGACGTAGTTCTCGTGCATCTCGCAGTCGGCCTGCAGCGTGGGCAGGATCAGTTCCCGCATCTCCGGGTGGTCGAGGGCCTCGTGCCGGAACCCCGCGAACTCCTCGACCCGGGCGAGGAACTCCTCGTCCGGCAGGCCGGCCGCCCGCCGCTCGCGCTGGGTCCACGGCCCCGGCGAGCCGCTGACGATCAGCCGCTCGACGTGCACACCGCGCGCGCCGAGCAGATGCACCAGCTCGTAGGCGAGCACCGCACCCAGGCTGTGCCCGAACAGCACGGTCCGCGTGCCCGCACCGAGCTGCGCGACGATGCCGTCGACCTCGCTCTTGGCCGCCTCGACGACGTTGCGGTACGGCGTCTCCAGGATCCGCCGCTCCCTGCCGGGCAGTTCGACCGAGAGCACGCGCCAGCGGTCGCCGGCCAGCTTCTGCCACGGGTGGAAGAAGGACGGACCCGCTCCCGCGAACGGCACGCACAGCAGCGTGGTCCGCTCCCCGTGTACCTCCGACATGCCGGGTGCTGTCACCCCGGCCACCCCCAATCATCCATGAGTCGGTTCGTTGCGCCGGCGCCGCAAAGCGATGCCCGGTCAGACACGGTCCGCCAGCTTGTGGTTGATGACTTCGAAGGCCTCGGCCACGGGTCCGGGCAGGTTCATCTCGTGGTGCGTGGAGTGCACGTCGTGTTCCTCGATGGTGCCGAGGATGTACGGCCGCCACAGGTGGGCGTACAGCTCGTCCTTGTCCACCGCGTTGAAGAACAGCACATCGCCGCGGTACACCGGCGATTCGAACTCCATCATCAGGTTCGTGTTGTTGGCCAGGACCTTCGCCATGGCGTCGATGAAGTCCTGCTGGTTGTCGGTGCCGATGTACTTGCCGAAGTACTCCTCCAGCTCTTCGCGGTAGTCCTCCACGGTCTTGTTGGCGTGGATCTCCGTCCACCCGTGTCCGCCCGGCTGGGCGTCCAGGATGGCCACGAGGCCGATCTCCTTTCCGCGCCGGTCGAGCCCCGCCGCGACGGCCTGCACGACGGTGCCGCCGTAGGACCAGCCGATGAGGTAGTACGGCCCTTCCGGCTGGATCTTCAGGATCTCGTCGATGAAGTCGTCGACCATCTCCTCCACGGACCCCGCCAGCTCGTCCTTGCCGTCGGAGCCGCGGGACTGCAGGGCGTAGGCCTTCCGGTCGCGTACGTGGGTGACGAAGCTGAAGTACGCCCAGCCCAGCCCGCCGCCGCCGTGGAAGAACCACAGGGGCTTCTTCCCGGTGCCGGGATCGGTGTTCAGCGGCAGCACCACCGCGAGCGGGTCGACGACCTCGTCGGGGACGGCGCCGGCCAGCAGCAGCGCGGCCAGCTCGGCCACCGTGGGGAACTTGATGATCGTCCTGAGGGGCATGTCGACGCCGAACTGCTTGCGGATGCGCACGCTGAGCCGGGTGGCCAGCAGCGAGTGCCCGCCGAGCGCGAAGAAGTCCTCGTCGACCCCGACCTTCTCCAGACCGAGCAGCTCGGCGAAGAGGGCGCACAGCTTCTCCTCGTGGGCGTTGCGCGGCTCTCCGCCCGCCTCGGTGCTCGGCTTCTCCGACGGCAGCGCGGCCCGGTCGAGCTTCCCGTTCGGCGTCAGCGGCAGCTCCGCCAGCGGAATCACAGCGGCGGGCACCATGTAGTCCGGCAGCCGCCCCCGCAGGTGTTCGCTCAGCGCGGCGAGCAGCTCACCGCTCGCCGCGTCGTCGTGGGCCTGGCGCTCGACGGGCACCACGTAACTGACGATGCGCTTGTCGCCCTCCTTGTTCTCGTTCACCACGACCGCCGCCTGCGCCACCGCCGGGTGTCCGGCCAGCACATGCTCGATCTCGCCGAGTTCGATCCGGAAGCCGCGGACCTTCACCTGGAAGTCGGTGCGCGCGACGTACTCCAGGTGCCCGTCCTTGTTCCACCGCACCAGGTCTCCGGTGCGGTACATCCGCGCACCGGCAGGGCCGAACGGGCACGGCACGAACCGCTCGGAGGTGAGGTCCGGCCGGCCCTGGTAACCGCGGGCCAGCCCGTCGCCGGCGATGTACAGCTCGCCCTGCACCCCGCTGGGCACCGGGCACAGCCGCGAGTCGAGCACGTACACCTGGGTGTTCCCGACCGGCGTGCCGATCGCCACACCCGCCCCGGCCTTCAGGGGCGCCATGGTCGACCACGTCGTCGTCTCGGTCGGGCCGTACCAGTTGCCCACCTCGGCGGCCTGCTCCGCGAGTGTCTCGGCCAGCCGTACCGGCACGGCCTCCGCGCCGGTCATGATCCGCAGGTCCTTCGCGGCGTCCGGCTCCTGCGTCAGCAGCATCTGCCAGAAGCCGGGCGTGGCCTGCACGGCGGTGACCCCGTGGCGGCGTACCAGCGCCACCACGGCCGACGGGTCGGTGACGGTTTCCTTCCGCGCCATGACCATGGTCGCGCCGCAGACGAACGGCAGGTACAACTCGGTGTTCGCCATGTCGAAGGACACCGTCGTGCTGAACAGCATCCGCTCCGCCGGCGCCAGCGGGAACCGCCGCTGCACGGAGGCCAGGAAGTTCGCCACCGCCCCGCGCGGGATCGCCACACCCTTCGGGGTACCGGTGGAACCCGAGGTGTAGATCACGTACTGGGTGTTCTCCGGGCGGACGGCCACCTCGGGGGCCGTGTCCGGATACCCGGAGCAGTCCGCGCCCGCCAGCGTGTCGGCGTCGAGCACCAGCACCGGATCCGCCTGCTGGAGCACGTAGTCGATCCGGGAGCGCGGGTGGTCCGGGTCGATCGGGACGTAGGCTCCGCCGGCCTTCAGCACGGCCAGCAGCGCCACCATCAGGTTCACGGTCCGCGGCAGGCACACGGCGACCAGCGACTCGGCCCGCACTCCGCGGGCGGCCAGCCAGTGCGCCAGCCGGTTCGACCGCGCGTCCAGCTCCCGGTAGGTGAGCGACTCCTCCTCGCCGATGACGGCGAGCGCCTCCGGCGCCGCCTGCGCCTGCCTGCGCACCGCCTCCACGAGTCCCTGCTCCAGGGTCGGCTCGGCGGTGTCGTTCACCTCCACCAGCAGCCGCTGCCGCTCCGTGGCGAGCAGCACGTCGATGTCCCCGACGCACACCTCCGGATCGGCGGCCACCTGCTCGAGAACGAGCGCGAACCGGGCGGCCATGTCCTCGACCGTGTCCCGGTCGAACAGCTTGGTGCCGTACTGGATGTCGCCGTACAGCGACCCGGCCTCGTCCACGGTCATGCTGAAGAACAGGTCGACCATGGTCTTCTGGGTGAGCGCCTGCTGGAACTCCACGTCGAGGCCGGGGAAGTCGAGGACCGGCTTCTCGAAGTTCTGCCAGCCGCACATCACCTGGAACAGCGGCCGGTACGTCGCGGAGCGGTCGGGGTTGAGCTCCTCGACCAGCACGTCGAAGGGCACGTCCTGGTGCTCGTAGGACGCCAGTGCCTTGTTCCGCACCTGGGTGAGCAGGCCGGCGAACGAGGGGTCGCCGGAGAGGTCCACGCGCAGCACCAGGTTGTTGACGAAGCATCCGACCAGGTCGGCCAGCGCCTCGTCGGTCCGCCCGGCGATCGGGCTGCCGATCGGCACGTCCTCCCCGCCGCCGAGCTTGCACAGCAGGACGGCCAGCGCGGCCTGCACGACCATCGCCATGGACATGCCGCGCTCGCCCGCCAGCTTCTCCAGCCCGGCCGTCACCTCCGGCTTCACGGCGAATCCGACATTGTCGCCGTGCGTGGTCACTTCCGCGGTCCGCGGGCGGTCCAGCGGCAGGCTCAGCGGCTGCGGCACGCCGGCCAGTTCCTCGCGCCAGTACGCGAGCTGGGCCGCGGCGAGGCTGTCCGGGTCGGCCACGTCGCCGAGCACCTCGCGCTGCCACAGCGTGTAGTCCTTGTACTGCACGGGCAGCGGCTCCCACTGCGGCGCATCGCCGTCGCGGCGTGCGGCGTAGGCCGTGGCCAGGTCGCGGGCCAGCGGCGCGCTGGAACTTCCGTCCGTGGCGATGTGGTGAACGGCCAGGACGAGCACGTGGTCCTCGGGCGAGGAACGGATCAGCGTGGCCCGGAAGGGTATTTCGGCCGCGAGGTCGAACCCGTGCGCGACGGCCTCGTCGACCGCCCCGGTCACGTTCTCGGGCGCCACCTCGACCACCGGCAACCGCGCCTGCTCCGCCGCCCGAGCCATCGGCAGGATCCGCTGGTGGGGCTCACCGTCGTCGTTCGTCACGTATGTGGTGCGCAGGATCTCGTGCCGCTCGACCACATCGAGGATCGCCGCGGCGAGGGCGGCCTGGTCCAGTGGCCCGGCCAGCCGCAGCGCCGCCGACATGTTCCAGGTCTCGCCACCCTCCAGTTGGTGCAGATACCAGTAACGACGCTGGGCGAATGACAGCGGGATCATGCTTCACTCCTCTACGAACATCTTGCGCAAACGGGGGCGACGGGGAGCGGCCGGCTCCTGCGACCACGGAGCGAGCGCGGCGACCGTCGGCAGGTCGAAGATCTTGCGGATGGGAATCTCCACCCCGATCTCGGCACGGGCCCGGCTGATCAGCCGGGTGGCGAGCAGAGAGTGTCCGCCGAGCGCGAAGAAGTCGTCGTCGATACCGACCCGGTCCACGCCGAGCACCTCGGCGAACAGCTTGACCAGGGCCTCCTCACGGACGGTGCGGGGCGCGCGGTAGGGGGCGCCGGTGAACTCCGGCTCGGGCAGCGCCGCCCGGTCCAGCTTGCCGTTGGGCATCAGCGGCAGCCGGTCCAGGATCACGAGGGCGGACGGCACCATGAACTCGGGCAGCCGCCCGGCGACGAACCGGCGGATCTCGTCGGCGCCGGTCTCGCCCGACGGCACCACGTACCCGACGAGGTGGCTGCCGGTGCCCGCCGCCTGCCGGGCGATGACGACGGCCTGGGCGACCTCGGGGTGCGCGGTGAGCGCGGCCTCGACCTCGGCGGGCTCGATGCGGAAGCCGCGCACCTTGACCTGCGCGTCCCCGCGGCCGGCGTACTCCAGCTGTCCCTCGCCGTTCAGGCGGGCCAGGTCGCCGGTGCGGTACATGCGCGCGCCGGGCGGGCCGAACGGGTCGGCGACGAAGCGGTCGGCGGTCAGTTCGGCGCGGCCGTGGTAGCCGCGGCCCACGTTCCCGCCGACGTACAGCTCGCCGACCGCGCCCGGCGGCACCGGAGCGAGGTCGGGGCCGAGGACGTAGGCCCGCATGTTGCCGAGCGGGGTGCCGACGGGCGCGCTGCCCGCCCAGCCCCGCGTGCCGCCGCCGACGGTGTGGGCGGTGGCGTAGAACGACTCGCTCTGCCCGTAGGCGTTGACGACGCGTACGCCCGGGAAGGCGTCCCGCACCTTCTCGACGAGCGAGGCGGGCAGGGCCTCGCCGGCGAAGACGACCGTCTCCACGCTGGTGCGGCCGGAGATGTCGTCGACGAGTTCGGCGAAGGCCGACGGCACGGTGGAGACGACGCCGCCGCTCCAGCCCTTCCGCTCGCCCAGAACCAGGACGTCCCGGACCAGTTCCACGACGCCGCCGGCGGCGAGGGTCGTGAAGATCTCGAACACCGAGACGTCGAAGTTGACCGACGTGCCCGCGAGGAGCCGCTTGCCCGGTTCCATGCCCACCTGGGAGGCGAGCCGCAGCACGCCGTTGACCACGTTCGCGTGGGTGATGGCGACGCCCTTGGGCTTGCCGGTGGAGCCGGAGGTGTACATCACGTACGCCAACTGCCCGGGATCCAGCGTGACTTCGGGGCGGGTGTCGTCGCCGGACAGGTCGAGCGTGTCGAGGAGGACGTCCAAGGCGTCGTGCTCCGGCAGCGCCTCGACCGTCGCGGAGTCCGTCAGGACCAGGCGCGGCCGGGCCTCCTGGAAGATGGCGTCCAGGCGGTGGCTGGGGTACTTGGGGTCGACCGGCAGATACGCGCCGCCCGCCTTCAGGACCGCGAGCAGGGCGACCACCAGGTCCGCCGACCGCGGCAGCGACACCGCGACCACCGACTCCGGGCCCACGCCGCGGCCGGCCAGCTCGCGCGCCAGGCGATCGGCCCGGGTGTTCAGCTCCCGGTACGTGAGCGACTCGCCCTCGGCGACGACGGCGGTCGCGTTAGGCGTCCGTGCCGCCTGCGCCTCGACGAGCCCGGTGATCGTGACGTCCGGGGTCGGGACGGCCGTGTCGTTGAACTCGGCCAGCAGGCGGTGGCGTTCGGCCGGTTCCAGGATGTCGAGCTGGGCGACCTTCAGCCCGGGGCCGGCCGCCAGCTGCCGCAGGACGCGCACGAGGCGGGCCGCGAACGCCTCCACCTCCGCCCGGGCGAAGACACCCGGCGCGTACTGGAAGACGAGCTGCAGGTGCGGGTCGGCCGCCGCCATCAGGGCCAGCGGGTAGTTGGTGGCCGTGGACGGGCGCAGGCCGGTGAAGGCGATCCCGCCCGCGGCCTCGGTGGCGGCGCCGAGGGCCTCCCGGTCGACCGGGTACGACTCGAAGACGACCAGGGTGTCGAAGAGGGACTGCAGGCCGATGCACTGCTGGATCCGGGTGAGCCCGAAGTGGTGGTGCTCCAGGAGACCGGCCTGCCGGTTCTGGAGCCGGGTGAGGACCTCGGCGAGGGTGTCGCCGGGCGCGAACTCGACGCGCACGGGAAGGGTGTTGATGAAGATCCCGACCATCGAGTCGACATCCGTCACCGCGGGCGGCCGCCCGGAGACGGTGGCGCCGAACACCACGTCCTGGCGGCCGGTGAGCCGGCCGAGCAGCAGCGCCCAGGCACCCTGGACCAGGGTGTTGACGGTGACGCCCAGCTCGGCGGCCCGGCGGGCCAGTTCGCGCGCCTCGTCGGCCGGGAGCGGGACCTCGACCTCGCCGACGCCCTGCTCCCCCGGGTCCTCGGAGCCGGCGGCGAGCAGGGTCGGCTCCTCGACCCCGTCGAGTTCGGCCGCCCACACCCGGGCGGACTCCTCCTCGTCCTGCTGGGCGCGCCAGGACAGGAACTCGCCGTAGCTGCGCGTGGCGGGCAGGCCGGCCGGGTCGCCGTGGGACGCGTAGAGCAGCAGCAGGTCCCGCATCAGCAGGGGCATGGACCAGCCGTCGAGCAGCACGTGGTGGCAGGTCAGCACGAGTTCGGCGCGGCCGGGCTCGAGGAGGACGAGGGCGAGCCGCATCAGCGGTGGGGCGCCCGTGTCGAAGTGGGCGGCGCGGTCCGCGTCGAGGAACCGCTCGAACGTCTCCGTCCGCTCCGCCTCACCGGCCGCGGTCAGGTCCAGGTGCCGCCAGGGCAGGGTCGTCCCCGCCGCCGGCACCACCTGCGCGACGTCGCCGTCGGCCCGGTCGACGAACGCCGCGCGCAGGTTGGTGTGGCGCTCCAGCAGGGCCTGCCCGGCCCGGCGCATCCGTTCCGGGTCGACCTCGCCGGAGAGGTGGAACACCATCTGCATGTGGTACGGGTCGAACGACGTGTCGGCGAGCATCGTGTGGAACAACATCCCGGACTGCGCCGGGGTCGTCGGCCAGATCTCGGCCAGCCTGCCGAACCGGGCCTCCCAGGTGTCGATCTCCTCCTGGCTCACCCGGACCAGGGGCGCGTCGCTCGGGGTCAGCCCGCCGGCGCCGGGGGTCTCGGCGTGCCGGGCCAGGGCGGTCAGCGCCTGGACCCACAGCCCGGCCAGCTCGGTCACCTCCTCGCGGGAGAGCACACCGGTGGCGAAGCCGAAGGAGGCGGTCAGCTCCTCCCCGCCGGGGGTGGCCGCGGCGACCGCGTTGATCTCCAGCGCCGAGAGCACCGGCATGTCCGCGTCCGGCGCGGCGATCAGGTCCCGGTGCGTGGTGTCCGGGGTCCAGCCCAGGCCGCGCAGCTCCTCGGGGAGGTCCGCGCCAGAGGTCCGGCCGAGGTAGTTGAACCCGATCTGCGGTTCCCGCTCGGCGGCCAGCGCGGCGGCGGTGCCGGGGTTGAGGTGGCGGAGCAGGCCGTAGCCGATGCCGTGGTCCGGCACCGCCCGCAGCTGCTCCTTGACGGCCTTGACCGCCCGGCCGGCGGCCGGCCCGCCGGCGAACGCGTCCGCCACGTCGATGCCGGTCACGTCCAGGCGCACCGGGAACAGCGAGGTGAACCATCCGACCGTCCGCGACAGGTCGGCGCCGGGTATCAGCTGCTCCTCGCGGCCGTGGCCCTCCATCCGCACCAGCGTCGGGGCCCCCGCCTCGCCGCGCGTCTGGCGCCAGCGGGCCAGCGCCAGCGCGAGACCGGCCAGCAGCGCGTCGTCGGCGCCGCCGCGGAACACCGCGGGCACCCGGGTCAGCAGGGTCTCGGTGACATCCGCCGGCAGGGTGACCCGCACCGTGTCCACGGTGGACGAGACATCGCGCGCCGGGTCCAGCTCCCGTGCCCCCAGCACGGGTTCGTCCCCGCGCAGGATCTCCTGCCACAAGGGCAGTTCGCGCGCCACCCGCTCCGGGTCGGCCGCCGCGTCGACGAGGGCGTGCGCCCAGCGGCGGAACGACGTGCCCGCCGGGGCGGGTTCCGCGGTGCGGCCGCCGTGGACCTGCTGCCAGGCCGCGACCAGGTCCGGCAGCAGGATCCGCCACGACACCCCGTCGACGACCAGGTGGTGCAGCACGATCAGCAGCCGGTCGGCGTCCGTGTCCGTGTTCGTGTTCGTGTCGGAGGTGAACCACACGAACTGCGCCATGACGCCGGCGTCCGGGTCCAGCCGGCCGGCGGCCGCGTCCAGTTCGGCGTGCACGTCGGCGCCGGCGCCGGGCACCTCCCGCAGCAACGCGCCGGCGTCCACGCCGCCGGGCGGCGCGATCAGCAGGCCCGGCTTCGTCCGGTCGAGCCGGGAACGCAGCACGTCGTGCCGGTCCAGCACGGCCCGCACCGTGGCGAGCAGCCCCGCACGGTCGACACCCTCGGGCAGGGTCAGCATCCCGGACATGCAGAACCGGCCGACGCCGCCGCCGCGCGCGAGCACGTGCGCGGCCATCGGAGGCAGCGGCGCCCAGCCGGTGCCGCCGCCCGGCAGCTCGGCGAGGGCCGGGAGTTCCTCTTCGCGTCCCGCGACCAGCGCCGCGAGCCGCGCGACCGTGCGGTGCTCGAAGACCTCCCGGGTGCTGACCGCGATGCCGAGCGCCTTCGCCCGTACGACGACCTGGATCGAACGGATGCTGTCTCCGCCGATGGAGAAGAAGTCGTCGTCGATGCCGACCGTCTGCAGGCCGAGCACGTCGGCGAACAGCGCGCAGAGGGCCTCCTCGCGCTGGTCGCGCGGCGCCCGGCCGGCCGACACCTGCGCGTAGTCCGGTGCCGGCAGGGCCCGCCGGTTCACCTTCCCGGCCGGGGACAGCGGTATCTCCGCGAGCGGCACGAGCGCGGTGGGCACCATGTAGTCCGGCAGCCGTCCGCGCAGGTACTCGGGCAGCTCGGCGAGCAGCTCATCCGTCTCCGCGGCGGCGCCGGACTCGGGCACCACATAGCCCACGATGCGCTTGTCCTGCTGGTCCTCCCGGACGACGACCACCGCCTGGGCGACACCGGGATGCCCGGCCAGCACGTGCTCGATCTCGCCCAGCTCGATCCGGAAACCCCGGACCTTCACCTGGAAGTCGGTCCGCCCGACGTACTCCAGCCGGCCGTCCTTGCCCCACCGCACCAGGTCCCCGGTGCGGTACATCCGCGCACCGGCCGGACCGAAGGGGCAGGCGACGAACCGCTCCGAAGTCAGCCCGGGGCGGCCGAAATAGCCCCGGGCCAGCCCGTCGCCGGCGATGTACAGCTCGCCCTGCACCCCGCGCGGGACCGGCCGCAGCCCGGCGTCGAGCACGTACACCTGGGTGTTGCCGATCGGCGCGCCGATCGCCACGCCCTCCCCCGCCCGCACGGGCGCCATGGTCGACCAGATCGTGGTCTCGGTCGGGCCGTACACGTTGAGCACGTCGGCGGCCTGGCCGGCCAGGGTCTCGGCCAGCCGGGCCGGCAGCGCCTCACCGCCGACGAGGACCCGCAGGCCCTTCGCGGCGCTCGGCTCGTGCATCGCGAGGATCTGCCAGAACGCCGGGGTCGCCTGGACGACGGTGACGTCGTGGCGGCGCATCATCGCCACGACGGCCGGCGGATCGGTCACGGTGTCCTTCGTCGCGAGGACCACCGCCGCCCCGGAGATCAGGGGCAGGTACAGCTCGAGCGCGGCGATGTCGAACGAGACCGTCGTCACCGCGAGCCACCGGTCCGCGGGCGACAGCGGGACCCGCCGGCCCATCGTGGCCAGGAAGTTCGCCAGCGCGCCGCGCGGGATCGCGACTCCCTTCGGGTTTCCCGTCGAACCCGAGGTGTAGATGACGTACGCGGTGTTCTCCGGCCGGACGGCCACCTCGGGCGCCGCCTCCGGGTACGGCGAGCAGTCGGCACCGGCCAGGGTCCCGGCGTCCAGTACGACAGCGGGGCGGGCGTCCTGAAGGATGTAGTCGATCCGGGAACTCGGGTGCTCCGGGTCGATCGGGAGATAGGCGGCGCCCGCCTTCAGCACCGCCAGCAGCGCGACGACGAGGTCCGCGGACCGGGGCAGGCGGACGGCCACCAGCGACTCCGGCCGCACCCCCTGGTCGATCAGCCAGTGCGCCAGCCGGTTCGCCCGGGCCTCGAGCTCCCCGTAGGTGAGCGACGTCTCCTCGGCGATGACGGCGAGCGCCTCCGGTGCCGCCTCGGCCCGCCGGGTCACGGTCTCCACCAGGCCCGGCTCCAGCGTCGGCTCGACCGTGTCGTTCGCCGTCCGCAGCAGCCATGTCCGCTCGTCCGCGCCGAGCACGTCGACGTCCGCGACCCGCGCACCCGGATCGGCGGCCATCCGCTCCACGATGCGCACGAACCGGTCGACGACGGCGGCCGCCGTGTCGTGGTCGAACAGGTCCGCCGCGTACTCGAGCCGGCCGTGCGCACGGCCGGAGGCGTCCGGGACGATGTTGACGTACAGGTCGAACTTCGCGGTGTCGGTGCCCACGGCGACGGGGGTGACCCGCAGCCCCGGCATCTCGATCTCGGGCCACACGAACTGCCAGGCCAGCATCACCTGGAACAGCGGTGAGTACGAGGTGGAACGCTCCAGGTCGAGCAGCTCCACCAGCCGCTCGAACGGCACGTCCTGGTTGTCGTACGCGGCGAGGGCCTTGTCCCGCACCTGCTCGACCAGTTCGCCGAACGACGGGTTCCCCGACAGGTCGGCGCGCAGCACCCAGGTGTTGACGAAGAAGCCGATCAGATCGGCCAGGGCCTCGTCGGTGCGCCCCGCGATCGGGCTGCCGATCGTCACGTCCTGGCCGGCGCCCAGCTTGCTCAGCAGCACGGCCAGCGCGGCCTGGGCCACCATCGGCGGCGTGGCACCGTGCTCGGCGGCCAGCTTGCCGAGCCCGGCGACCAGGTCGGGCTCCAGCACGAACTCGACGTGGCCGCCGCGGTGGCTGATCACCTTCGGTCGCGGCCGGTCCAGCGGCAGCTCCACCGGCTGCGGCACCCCGTCCAGCTCCCGCTGCCAGTAGGCGAGCTGAGGCGCGGCGACACCGTCCTCGTCGCCGTCCTCGCCCAGCAGTTGCCGCTGCCACAGCGTGTAGTCCTTGTACTGGACCGGCAGCGGCTCCCACTGCGGCGCGCTCCCGCCCCGGCGGGCCGAGTACGCCGACACCAGGTCCCGCAGGAACGGCGCCATCGACGAACCGTCCGCGGCGATGTGGTGGAACACGAACGCAAGGACGTACTCCCGCGGGGAGAGGCGGAACAGGGTGGTCCGCAGGGGGAGTTCGGTCTCCAGGTCGAAGCCCTGGCCCACCGCCTCCTCCAGGGCGGCGTCCACCGCGCTTGCGGTCACGTCGACGACCCGGAACGGCAGGACCGCTTCCTCGGCGGACAGGATCCGCTGCTCCGGCGTGCCGTCCGCGTTCTCCGCGATCAGGGTGCGCAGGGTGTCGTGCCGGCCGGCGACGTCCGCCACCGCCGCGGCCAGGGCCGCCGTGTCCAGCTGCCCCTCAAGGCGCAGCACGAGCGGGATGTTGTAGGTGGAGGTCGGGCCTTCCAGATGGTGGAGGAACCACATCCGGCGCTGGGCGAAGGACAGCGGGATCATCGGCGCTTCTCCTCAACGGTCATCTGACCCAGCCGGGGGCGCAGCCGGGGGCGGCTCGACGTGGCCAGTTCCTCGATCTGGACGGCCAGCTGGGCGACGGTCGGGTTGCGGAAGACCGTCGTGACCTTCACGTCGACATCGAGTTCGTTGCGTATGCGGCCGGTCAGCCGGGTGGCCAGCAGCGAGTGCCCGCCGTGGTCGAAGAAGTCGACGTCGATGCCGACCTCCTCCACGCCGAGCAGGTCCGCGAAGAGCCGGCACAGGACTTCCTCGGTGGGGTTGCGCGGCCCTCGTCCGGTCGCGGCCTCGGTGTGGTCCGGTGCGGGCAGCGCCTTGCGGTCGAGCTTTCCGCTCGGTGTCGTGGGCAGCGCGGCGAGCGGCACGATCGCCGAGGGGACCATGTACTCCGGCAGGTGCGCGCGGACCTGGTCCGTCAGGGCCGTGAGGTCCAGCCCGGCCGGATCGGTGCCCTTGACCGGCACGACGTACGCGACCAGCCGCTGGTCGTCGGCGTTGTCCTCGCGTACCACGGCCACCGCGCCGTCGACGTCCGGGTGGGCGGTCAGCGCCTGCTCGATCTCGCCGAGTTCGATGCGGAAGCCGCGCACCTTGACCTGGAAGTCGGTCCGGCCGATGTACTCGACCTGGCCGTCGGTGTTCCACCGCACGAGGTCGCCGGTGCGGTACATCCGGGTGCCCGGCTCGCCGAAGGGGCAGGCCACGAACCGGCTCGCGGTCAGCCCGGTCTGTCCGAGGTAGCCCCTGGCGAGTCCGGTGCCGGCCAGGTACAGCTCGCCGGCGACGCCGGGCGCGACCGGGCGCAGCGCCGCGTCCAGCACGTACACCTGGGTGTTCCAGATCGGGGCGCCGATCGGCACCCGGTCCGCACCCGGCACGTGCTGCCACGCCGTGACCTCCACCGATGCCTCGGTGGGCCCGTAGAGGTTGTGCACCCCGCAGGCCGGCAGCACGTCGGCCGCCTTGTTGGCCAGGGCGGCCGGGAAGGCCTCGCCCGCGACCTCGATCCAGCGCAGGCTGGTGCACGCCTTGGCCGCCGGCTCGGCGAGGAACGCCTCCAGCAGGGAGGGTACGAAGTCGGCGCCGGTCACCCGCTCGCGCTGGATCAGGTCGGCGAGGTAGGCCGGGTCCCGGCGCCCGTCCGGACGAGCGATGACCACGGCGGCCCCCACCTGGAGCGGTGCGAACAGCTCCGGCACCGACACGTCGAAGCTCGCCGTCGTACTGAGCAGCACCCGGTCCTCGGCCGTGACGTCGAAGTGCGCCAGACCCCACTTGAGCCGGTTCATGATCGACCGGTGTGCCACCTGCACGCCCTTGGGGCCGCCGGTGGAGCCGGAGGTGAAGATGACGTAGGCGGCGTGGTCCGGGGACAGCGCGCGCTCGGGGTTCGTCTCCGGGTACGCGGAGACGTCCGGAAGCGTCCCGTCGAGGACCAGCAGGGGCTTGGCGCCGTCCAGCACGTGCCGCACCCGGTCCTCGGGCAGGTCCGGGTCCACCGGCACGTAGGCCGCGCCCGCCTTCACCACCGCGTAGAGCGCCACGAGCAGGTCGACGGAGCGCGGGATCCGCACGGCGACCAGCCGCTCGGGGCCCGCGCCCTGCTCCACCAGCCAGTGCGCCAGCCGGTTCGCGCGCCGGTTGAACTCGCCGTAGGTCAGCGTCTGGTGCTCGCCGATCAGCGCCACCCGGTCCGGGGTGCGCTCCGCCTGGGCCTCGAACGCGGCCGGCAGGGTGTCCGCGGCCACCGGGTGCGCCGTGTCGTTGACCCGGCGGACCAGCCAGTCCCGCTCGTCCTCGCCCAGCACCTCCACGGCGCCCACCGGCACCGACGGGTCCTGGAGCACCTGCTCCAGCACCCGGACGAGCCGGGCGGCGATCACCTCGGCCGAGGCGCGGTCGTAGAGGTTCCTCTGGTAGTCGAGGGAGAGCCGCAGGTAGGGGTCGGAGGAGTTGAGGGTGAGCGGGTAGTGCGAGCCCGCGAACGGCCGGATGGCGTCGATCGCGAACCCGGCCGAGGTGTTCGCCTCGACGATGCCCTCGCGGTCGATCGGGTAGTTCTCGAACACCACGATCGTGTCGAACAGGGAGGGCAGCCCGACGGCGCGCTGGATGTCGGCGAGGCCGTAGTAGTGGTGGTCGAGCAGCCTGATCTGCCGGTTCTGCAGGTCGGTGATGACCTCGGCCAGGCTCTGCTCCGACCGGCAGACCGCCCTGGTCGGCAGGGTGTTGATGAACAGGCCGACCATCTCGTCCGAGCCGGTCAGGTCCGCGGGGCGGCCGTTGACGGCGGCGCCGAACACCACGTCCTGCTGCCCGGTCAGCTTCGACAGCAGCACCGCCCACGCGCCCTGCAGGAGCGTGTTCAGGGTGACCCCGAGTTCGGCGGCGCGCCGGGCGAGTTCACGTCCCTTGTCGATCGACAGCGGTACCTCGACCCGCCCGAGGGCGGTCGCCTCCCCCTCGGCGGCAAGGCCCGCGGCGACGAGGGTGGGCTGGTCGAACCCTTCGAGCTCGGCCTGCCACCGGGCCGCCGACGCCTCCCGGTCCTGCCGGGACAGCCAGGCCAGGTAGTCGCCGTAGGAGCGGACCGGGGCCAGCTCGCGGTTCTCGGCGTACAGCCGGATCAGGTCCGTGATCACCAGCGGCGACGACCAGCCGTCGAACAGGGTGTGGTGCGCCGTGATGATGAGCTTCGCCTGCTCGGGGCCGCAGGTGAGCAGGGCCAGGCGGAGCAGCGGCGGCCGGGTGGGGTCGAGCTGGTCGGCCCGGTCGTCGGCGAGGGCCGCCTCGAGCGCCGCGTCCTGCTCGGCCTCGCCGCGCCCGGTCAGATCCAGGTGCCGCCAGGGCAGGGCGACGTGTTCCGCCACGACCTGCACCGGATCGCCGTCGGCCGCGGTGAGGAACGCGGAGCGCAGGTTCGGGTACCGCTCGAGCAGCGCCTGCCCGGCCGCCCGCATGCGTTCGGGGTCCACGTGCCCGGACAGGTGCAGCACGAACTGCATGTGGTAGACGTCGAAGGTGCCGTCGGCGAGCGCCGCCTGGAACTGGATGCCGGACTGCCCGGGGGCCTGCGGCCACACCTCGGTCAGCCGGCCGTAGCGCTCCTCCCAGGCCTCGATGTCGTCCTGCCGCACCGAGACCAGCGGGGCGTCGGAGGGGGTGAGCCCGCCGATGTGCGGGCGTGCGGCGTACGCGGCCATGCCGTGCAGCACCTCGACCCACAGCTCGGCCAGTTCAGCGGCCCGCTCGCGGGACAGCACGCCGGTGGGGAACATGAAGGCCGCCTGCAGCCGGGTGCCGTCGGGGGTGTCCGTGACGACCGAGTTGACCTCGAGCGCGGACAGCGCGGGCAGGTCCGGGTCGGGCGTCGCGATCAGCTCGGCGGACCAGGACGCCGGCCCCCACCCGTGTGCGCGCAGGTGCTCGGGCACGTCGGCGTCGGAGATCCGGCCGAGGTAGTTGAAGCCGATCTGCGGCGCGGGAAGGTCGGCGAGCTGCTCGGCGGTCTCCGGGTTCAGGTAGCGCAGCAGGCCGTAGCCGATGCCCTTGTCCGGGACGGCGCGCAGCTGCTCCTTGACCAGCTTGACGGCCTGTCCGGCCGCGGGGCCGCCCGCCAGTACGTCGGCCAGGTCCACCCCGCGCACATCGACCCGGGCCGGGTACATCGCGGTGAACCAGCCCACGGTCCGGGAGAGGTCGGCGCCGGGCACGACCTGCTCCTCGCGGCCGTGTCCCTCGAGGCGGACCAGGGTCGAGCGGTCCGCACCGCGCCACCGGTTCACCGCGAGGGCGAGGGCGGCGAGCAGCACGTCGGTCCCGGTGCCCCGGAACGCGGCGGGCAGCTTGGTCAGCACGGCCTCGGTGACCTCGGCGGGCAGCTGCACCCGCACGGTGTCGAGCGTCGACCACACGTCCACGGCCGGGTCGAAGGCGCGGGTGCCCAGCGGGGGGTCGGTCGCCTCCAGCAGGTCCCGCCAGTACGGCAGTTCGGCCTCCCGCTCGGGCGAGAGGGCCTCGTCCTGCAGCGCCGACGCCCAGCGGCGGGCGGAGGTGCCGACCGCGGGCAGCTCGGGCGTCTTGCCGGAGCCGACCTGCTGCCAGGCCTCGGCGAGGTCCGACATGAGGATCCGCCAGGAGACGCCGTCCACCGCCAGGTGGTGCAGCACCACCAGCAGCCGGCCGGCGCCCGAGGGTGCGGCGAACCAGACGAAGTCCGCCATGGTCCCGGCTTCCGGGTCGAGCCGGCCGACCGAGGCGTCCAGCTCGGCCCGGGCCGCCTCGAGCGTGGACGGCTCGTCCCACCGCCCGTCGCAGTCGACCCGGTGGATCAGGTCCGCGGCCCGCACCGTGCCGGCCGGGCGCACCAGGAGGGACGGCTCGTCGCCGCGCACGAGTTGGGCGCGCAGCAGGTCGTGCCGGTCGAGCACGGCGTCCAGCGTCGCGGCGAGGCCGGTGGCGTCGATGCCGGTGGGCAGGTCGAGGACGATCGACATGGCGAAACGGTTCGTCCCGCCGCCGTGCTCGAACACCTGCCGGGCCACCGGCTGCAGCGGCATCGGGCCGACGCCGCCGCCCTCCAGCTCGGCGAGCACGGGCACCAGGCCCTCGCGGGCGGCGGCCGCCTCGGCGAGGCGGGCCGCGGTGCGGCACTCGAAGATCTCGCGTGTGCTCAGCTCCAGGCCCCGGGTGCGGGCCCGCGCCACCACCTGGATGGAGCGCAGGCTGTCGCCGCCCACCGCGAAGAAGTCGTCGTCGACGCCGACCCGGTCCACGCCGAGCACGTCCGCGTACGCCGCGGTGATGATCTTCTCGGCCTCGGTGCGCGGCTCCCGGTAGGTCTCGCCGAGGAACTCCGGCTCGGGCAGCGCCTTGCGGTCCAGCTTGCCCGTCGGTCCGAGGGGGAGCCGGCCGAGGGCCACGAAGGCCGAGGGCACCATGTAGTCGGGCAGCCGTGCCGCGACGAACTTGCGCAGCTCGGCGGCCGAGGCGCCGGACTGCACGTCCACGTCGCCGATGCCGCCGGCGCCGTCGTCGCCGACGGCTCCCTCGCCGGTGTGCACCACGTACGCGACGAGCCGCTTGCCGCCCGAGGGCACCTCCCGGCTGATCACCACGGCCTCGCTGATGCCGGGGTGCGCGGTGATCGCGGCCTCGACCTCGGCCGTCTCGATGCGGAAGCCGCGCACCTTCACCTGGCCGTCGGCCCTGCCGACCACCTCCAGCTGCCCCTGCGCGTTCCAGCGGGCCAGGTCGCCCGTGCGGTACATCCGCTCGCCGGCGGGACCGAAGGGGCTGGCCACATAGCGCTCGGCGGTCAGGCCCGGGCGGCCGTGGTAGCCGCGGCCCAGGCAGGTCCCGGTCACGTACAGCTCACCGATCACGCCCTGCGGCACCAGGGCGAGGCCCGGGCCGAGGACGTAGGCGCGCATGGTGCCCAGCGGGGTGCCGATGGGCGCGACATCGCCGTCCGCCCACTCCTCGGACGGGGCGAGACAGAAGGTGGTGGCGTAGAAACTCTCGCTCTGGCCGTAGGAGTTCACGATCCGCGCGCCGGGCAGGGCCTCGCGCACCTGCCGCACCAGCCGGCCCGGGAGCACGTCGCCCGCGAACACGACCGCGCGCACGTCGGGCGCCCTGTGCAGCTGGCCCGCCAGTTCCCCGAGCACCGAGGGGACCCCGCTGATCACATGGCCGTCCCAGCGCTCCCGCTCGCCGAGCGCCAGCGCGTTCGCCACCAGCTCGGCCGTGCCGCCGGTGGTCAGGGTGGTCAGCAGCTCGAAGACCGAGACGTCGAAGTTGACCGAGGTGCCGGCCAGCATCCGCCAGCCGGGCGGCGCGTCGAGGACCCGCACCAGCTCCCGCACGCCGCCCACGACACCGCGGTGGGTGATCGTGGCGCCCTTCGGCTTGCCGGTGGAGCCGGAGGTGTACATCACGTACGCCAGGTTGTCCGGGCCGAGCGGCGCGGTCCGGCCCGCGTCGTCCGGTGCGCCGGCGGGCGTCTGCCACTGCGTGCGCAGATCGACGTTGACGCACGACATGTCGTTGGGGGGCAGGGCCTGCCACGTCCCGGTGTCGGTGACCGCGAACCGCGGCGCCGCTTCGGACAGCACGCTCTCCGCCCGCCCGCTGAGGTACTGCGGGTCCAGCGGCACGTATCCGGCACCGGACTTGAGGATGCCGAGCAGGCCGGCCACCAGGTCCTCGGTGCGCGGCAGCGCGAGGACCACCAGGTCCTCCGGCCCGGCGCCGCGCCGGATCAGCTCCCAGGCGACGGCGTTCGCCCGGTCGTCCAGCTCCCGGTAGGTCAGCGTGCGGTCGTCGCACACGAGCGCCGGGGCGTCGGGCGTCCTGGCCACCTGGCTCTCGAACAGCTCCGGGACCGTCAGCTCGGGCGCCGCCGCGGCGGTGTCGTCGAACCGGGTGAGCAGCCGCTCCCGTTCGGCGGCGTCGAGCACGTCGACGGTGCCGATCGCGCGCCCGGAGTCGGCCACGAGCAGGCCGAGGACGCGGACGAACCGCTGCGCGATGGTCTCGGCGGTGTCCCGGTCGAACAGGCTGGTGGCGTACTCCAGACGGCAGTTCGCGCCGCCGGAGCCGTTGGGGAGCAGATCGAAGAACAGGTCGAACTTGGCGGTCCGGGTCTCCAGCCGCTCGGCCCGGACGTCGAGGCCGGGCAGTTCCATGGGCGGCACGGGCGGCTGCCAGGAGAGCATGACCTGGAAGAACGGGTTGTAGGCGGTGGACCGGTCCGGGTTGAGCAGCTCCACCAGCCGCTCGAACGGCATGTCCTGGTTGTCGTACGCGGCCAGCGACCGGTCCCGCACCTGCTGCAGCAGCCGGCGGAAGGTCGGGTTCCCGGACAGGTCGACGCGCAGCACCCAGGTGTTGACGAAGAACCCGACGAGGTCCCGCAGTTCCTCGTCGGTGCGGTCCGTGATCGGCGCGCCGATGGACAGGTCGTCACCGCAGCCGAGGTGGTGCAGCAGCACCGCGAGCGCCGCGTGCATGACCATCGACACCGTGGTGTCCGCTTCGGCGGCCAGCTTCTCCACGGCCGCGAGCAGATCGGGGCCGATGGCGAACGGGACGCGGTCGCCGGCGGGGTTCATCACCCTCGGCCGGGGGCGGTCCGTCGGCAGGGCCAGCGGCTGCGGCAGATCGGCCAGGGCCTCGCGCCAGTACGCCAGTTGCCTGGCCGCCGTGCTCTCCGGGTCGGACTCGTCACCGAGCACGTCGCGTTGCCACAGCGTGTAGTCCGCGTACTGCACCGGAAGCGGCTCCCACGCCGGGGCGCCGCCCTCCCGGCGGGCCGCGTAGGCCGTGGTGAGATCCCGGAACAGCGGCCCGAAGGACTCCCCGTCCACGGCGATGTGGTGGGCGACGACGACGAGGGTGTGCTCGCTCGGCCCGGACCGCACCAGCCTGGCGCGGATCGGCGCGTCGGCGGCCAGGTCGAAGGTCGCGGTGGCCACCTCGTCGACCGCGGCGGCCCGCTCGTCCTCCCCCGCGACCTCGACGACCGGCAGCTCGAACGGGATGTCCCCCAAGGCCAGCACCTGCTGGTGCGGGACGCCGTCGTCGCCCTCGACGATCACCGTGCGGAGGACTTCGTGCCGGTCGATGACATCGCGGAGCGCCGCCTGAAGCGCGTCCGTGTCCAGCTCACCGGTCAGCCGCAGGGCGAACGCGCCGTTGTAGGTCGGCGACGGGCCTTCGAACCGGTCCACGAACCACAGCCGACGCTGCGCGAACGACAACGGGATCATTGTGTCTCCAAATCGGCAAACCAGGTGAGCAGGTGGTGTCGGTCAGCCCTGGTCGAGCAGGGTCAGGAGTTCGTCGTTGTAGAAGTCGTCGATGGAGCACGCGCCCGACAGCGTCGAGAAGTACCGGTCGATGTGGTCCTGGTGGCCGACCAGCTTGCGCAGCATGTCCGTACGGCCCTCGGGCTTGAGCTCGGCCACGTTGAGCGCGCCCTGGTAGTGGCTGAGGGCCTCGTTGCTCAGGTTGTTCTCGTAGCGCCGCAGCGCCCTCTTCAGCGCGGCGTCGTCGTGCAGCCGGTCCCCGATGTAGTCGGTGAGCGTCTGGGCCTGCACCCAGGCCTCGGTGATGCCGCGGGCGGTGATGGAGTCCTTGTGGTTCACCGCGTCACCGACCAGCACCCACCCGGGTCCGTAGGCCTTGCGGAAGAAGTTCTCCTGGTGCCCCGTGCCGTACATCTGCTCCACGCGCTCGCCGGCCGACATCCGCTCGTACAGGTCGGGGGCCGTCGTGCGGACGGCTTCGAGGTAGTGGGGCTCCACCGCCTTGCGGACCTCGTTGTAGTCGTCCTGCGGGAAGTAGGTCATGATCAGCTTGAGGTCGTCGTTGGTGGGGACGGCGGCGACCCAGCGGCCCGGCCGCTCGTACAGCTCGAAGCTGGACGGAACCCCGGCCCAGTAGCTGTAGTAGACGCAGGTCAGCCGCGCGTGCTCGATGACCTTCTCCGCACCGGCCTTGCGGGCCACCAGCGAGCGCATGCCGTCCGCGCCGACGACCAGCCGCGCCCGGTCCGTCGCCTCCGCGCCGCCGGGCGTGGTGTACCGCACCCCGACGACCCGGTCGTCCTCCCACAGCAGGTCGTTGACCGCGCAGCCCTGCCGGAACTCCACGCCGGCCGCCACGGCGCCCTCGGCGAGGATCGGGTCGAGCACGTACCGCCTGGGCGCGTACGTGGTCGTCAGACCGTCGATCGGCAGGGAGAAGCCGTCGATGCGGACGCCGGGTCCCTCGTAGCTCTCGTGGGTGATCGGCTGGCAGCCCGTGTCACGGACCTTGTCGAGCAGGCCCCACCGGTTGAGCAGCGCCACGCCCTGCATGTGGATGTAGTGGGAGGACAGCGTGTCCTGCGGGAATCGCGCTTTCTCCAGGAGCAGAACGCGATAACCCTGCTGCGCGAATAGCATGGCCGTCGGCGAACCCGCACAACGGGCACCTATGACAATCACGTCGTACATGGCACGCCTCTCTTACCAGGTAGTTTTTCGATCCAACGCGGCTGCAGCCGGAAAAGCCATGGGATGAGGTGATGCTAACCGCCCGGACTACCGCCAGAAATAGCACCGGAAAGAGCACCGGCGGGACGGAAAACAGGTCGGCGCGTGCCGTGCCGTGTCCCGCCGGCGAGACAGGACACGGCATCGACCTGGCCCGACGTTACGGGGTCACCGCCCCCAGGGATTCGATGTACGAGGCGATCGACGCCACCGTCGGATTGAGGAACATCTGGTCCATCGGGACCTCGACGCCCAGCTCCTCCATAAAAGCGCCCTGAATCCTGACCATGATGACGGACTGGCCGCCCAGGGCGAAGAAGTCGTCGTCGGCCGATATGTCATCGCGCTGGAGTTCCCGGCACCAGATGGCGCGCACGCTGTCGGCAATCATCGCTGTCCTTTCCCGTTTCTCAGCAAGGTCCGTCGACTTATGCCGCCGTGCCGCTGCCGGCGTACTGCCTTTTGAGTGCGTCGACCAGCGCCGCGCGGTCGACCTTCCCGTGCGGGCTCAGCGGAAGCCGCAGGACGTTCACGAACCTGGCCGGAACCATGTTCCGCGGCAGCGTCTGCAGCAGACGGCTGCGCACGTCGTCGTCGGTGAGCTCGTCCCGCGTCGGGACGATGAACGCGGTCAGCTCGGCCTCGCCCGCGTCGGTGTAGGTGACCACCACGGCGGCCTCCCGGATCCCGGCCAGCCTGCCGAGCGCGCGCTCGATGTCGGTGGGGTCGATGCGCATGCCCCGCACCTTCACCTGCGCGTCCATCCGGCCGGCGACGACGAGTTCACCGGCCTCGGTCACACGGCCGCGGTCGCCGGTGCGGTACAGCCTGACCGGCGCGCCGTCGACCTCGATCGTCGTGAACTTCGCGTTCTCGGGGCCTTTTCCGTTGAGGTAGCCCGCGCCGACACCGGCCCCGGAGATGCAGATCTCGCCGTACTCCCCCGGTCCGACGCCGCGCAGCCGCTCGTCGAGGAGGTGGATGTCGGTGTTGTACGCCGGCCTGCCGACCGGTGCGATGTCCTGTTCACAGGGGCGGTGTCCGGCGAGGTCGTACGACGTCGCCACATCCGTGCACTCGGCGACGCCGTACTGGTGCAGGAGGGTGCAGGTGTTGCCCTCGCGGCGCATCCAGTCCGCGATCCGTTCGAACTTCAGCGGTTCGCCGCCGAAGAGCACGTAGTCGAGCCTGGTGAGCGCGTCGCCGCCCCGCGCGGTCTCCCAGTCCACCAGCAGATACAGGGTGCTCGAGGCACAGTGCACCACGCGGATGTCGTGCTCGTTCAGGATGCGGTAGGCCATCATGGCGTCGAAGTTCCGGCTCGCCATCAGGTGCTGGGTGGCGCCGCAGAACAACGGCGTCATCAGGGCGCGCTGGGACAGGTCGAACCCGAAGGCGCTGACGACCAGGTTGTGCGACCCGCTGTGCAGGCCGTACTCGAGCTTCAGCCAGTTCATCAGGTTGAACCAGCCCTCGTGCCGTACCGCGGTCAGCTTCGGCGTGCCGGTCGAGCCGGACGTGAACACGGCGTAGCAGATGTCGTCCCCGGTGACCTGGACGTCCGGGGCGGTCGCCGGGAGAGCCGCCAGGTGGCCGGCGAGCTGCTCGAGGTCGATGACGTCGGCGGCCGCCGACTGCACCATCTCGGCCGTCGCCGGGGAGGCCACGATCAGGGCGAGGTCGGGTACCTGGCCGAGCAGCAGCTGCAGCCGCGCCGCCGGGTAGGCCGGGTCGAACGGCACGTAGGCCGCGCCCGCCTTCAGCGTGCCGAGGATGGCGACGAGCAGGTCGACCGAGTAGTCGAGGCAGACGCCGACCTTCGCGCCCCGGCCGTGCCCGCGCGCGGCGAGGAAGTGCGCGAACCGGTTCGCCCTCGCCTCCAGCTCCGCGTACGTCACCTGCCGGCCGGCCCAGGAGACGGCGACGGCGTCCGGGGTGGCGTGCGCGTTCGCCTCGAACTGTCGGTGGACGACGGGCGCCGGGGGCAGGGCGACCCGCTTTCCCTGAAGGATCATCAACTGACTCCGATGTGAGAGGTGTCCGGTCGGACGAGCCGCCGGCACACCACGGGAGAAGGGCTTGCCGGCGCCTTCGGGCGGTGCGCGGCACGGCGGTTGCGCGCACGGCGGTTGCGCGGCACGACGGTCACGCCGCCGGTGGTGTGCTTCCCGGGGTTGCGCCGCTAGGCGGTGTGCTTCTCGGCGATGCGCCGGTCGGCGGTCTCCAGCAGCTTGGTCACCCACTTGTCGACGGGCAGACCGTGCGCGGCGGCGGCCTTCGAGAACTGCTCCAGCTGGCCGGCGGACAGCTCGATGGTGAGCTTGGTGACCTGCTGCCGGCGCTTGTCGGCCGCCGCCGACTCGGCGAGCCGGGGCACCTCCTGCTCCTCGTCGCCGCTGCCCGGGGAGATCTCGGCCGTGTCGTTCTGCACGGCCAGGCTGGCGCGGACCGCCCTGCGCAGTTCGTTGCGCGACCACTTCTGCTGTTCGGCCTTGCGCAGCCAGTAGTCCTGCTCCGGCGGCGACAGGCGGGCCACCTCGGCGTGGTGGGCGAAGCTGAGGCTGTCCCGCCTGCGGTGGTGCTCGAACCGCCGGGCCACCCACGCGTAGTTGCGCAGCGTCTGGTAGTCGAGCCCCGTACGCTCGATCGCCTCCTTGTACCGCCGCCAGCCGTAGGTGGCCTCCCCGTAGATCAGCCAGTCGGCGAGCCACCACGCCGAGGAGTTCACCAGCTCGCGCAGGTTGGTCCCGATCTGCTCCCAGGACCGCTCCGGCAGGTGCTCCGGGAAGATCATCCCCGACTTGCGCACCTTGGCCTGTGTCCCCACGAAGGACAGGACCACATCGCGCTGCGCCGGCTCGCCGCTGCTGTCCACCGGCCTCGCCTTGTACCTGCTCGCGGTTCTCACAGCCCCCGTCACAACCTTCATCTCCCCACTCAGAGTGTCTTCTTGGGCGTAAACCGATCCCGACCGAGCACCCGCACCCGGGCGGCGCTCACTGTCGTCCACTTCGGCCGGCCTGCGCAGCCGCTGCGCGAGCGCCGGCGAGACGGAGGTGTGCGAGCCATCGGGTTGCGCCGCCGACGGCTCGAGGTGAATGCGAGCGGCGCTCAGTCCGCCGCCATGGCCTCCCGCAGGCTCCGGGGGCGCAGGTCGGTCCAGTGCTGCTCAACGTACTCCAGGCAGTCCGCCTTGGCCGCCTCGCCGAAGACCACGCGCCAGCCTGCGGGCACCTCGGCGAACGCCGGCCACAGGGAGTGCTGCTCCTCGTCGTTGACCACAACGTGGAAGCGGCCGTCGGCGTCATCGAAGGGGTTCGTGCTCAACTGGCACCGTCCTTGTCCGTCATGGGTGACTCGCGATGGGAAATTCGCCGGGCCGGGTGTGAGAGGGGCGCTCGGCGCGGATGCGCCGAGCGGCGCGTTTGCCGGCCGTCCGGTCGACAGGACACTTGGCCGTCCGGTCGACAGGACACCCCGTACCGGTGGGGCCCTGGCGATGCCCCGTCACCGTAAGGAACCGGCCGTCGGCGCTACAAGGGCGGCAGGCTCGCCGCCTCCTGCTGTCCCCGCCCGCACCTGCGCCCCGCCGGGTTCCTCTGTACCCCACCGGCTTCCTGTGCCACGATGCCGCGCCGGTCGGCCGGGCGCCTCAGCCCTGCTCGAGAGCCGCCGGACCTTCGGCGGAGCCCGGCCGGTGCCGCGCCCTTTCGGACCGGCGCCGCTCTATGGTGCGAACCCGGGCGGCCCGATCCGAGGGAGAGCGATGGACAGCACCCGACCCGCCTTGCGCCTGTTCGTCCTGCACCACGCGGGGGGCTCCTCCATGCTGTACCGCCGCTGGCCGGCCGAGCTGCCGGACACATGGGACGTGCGGCTGCTCGACGCCCCGGGCCACGGCCTCCTCCTCGACCTGCCGCGGATCAGCGACGCCGGCCGCCTCGCCGACTTCCTGCTGCGCCGCATCGAGCCGGAACTGTCGTGTCCCTACGGCCTTTTCGGGCACAGCATGGGCGCCCTGGTGGCGTACGAGATCACCCGGCGGGCCATCGGCCGGGGCCTGCCGCCGCCGGTGTGGCTCGGTGTCTCCGCGCGCTCCGCACCGCAGCCGGCGGGGCCCGGGCCGCGGTACCACGAGCTGCCCGACGCCGAGCTGCGGACACGTCTGCAACTGCTCGGCGGCACGCCCGACGGGATCTTCGACGACCCCGGCCTGTGGGCCCTGTACGCCCCGGTCATCCGGGCCGACCTGCGCCTGGTGGAGAACTGGCGCCCCGCTCCGGACGCCGGTCCGCTGCCCGTGGCGCTGTCCGCCTACGCGGGGGGCGAGGACCGCTCCGCCACCCGGCGGCGGATGGCCGGCTGGGCGGAGCACACCGAGCACTTCCTGGGGCTGCGGGTCTTCGACGGCGGCCACTTCTACTTCCAGCACGATCGCGGGCCGCTGCTGCGGCAGATCGAACGGGACGCGGCCACGGCGCTCGAGGCGGCGCGCGCACGGCCGGCTGCCCCGCTGCTCCGCTGAGCCGGCGGCCGACTCCGGCGGGACGCGACCCGGGTGACCTACTGTGCCGCCGGCGAACCGCGCAAGTACGGCACCGGCCGTGCTCGGCGCGGACTTTGACGACTTCTCAGGAGCGGGGAATGACGAGACGGAAGAGACCGAAGGCCGGCGTGGTGGGTGTGGCGGCGGTCGCGATCGCGGCCACTGCCTTGACGGGTCCCGCCCAGGCAGCGGAGCGGGACAGGCCTGCCACGGCGGCCGCACACCAGGCGACGCAGCGCGCGATCGACGCGGCCGTCGCGGCCGGTGTCCCCGGCGTCACCATCGAGGTGCGGGACGCCGACGGGGTCTGGAAGTCGGCAGCGGGCGTGGGCGACCTGAAGACGGGTGCGCCGCGCGGCAAGAACGACCGGTTCCGCGTCACCGGCATCACCGACACCTTCGTGGCGACGGTCCTGCTGCAGATGGAGGCGGAGAAGAAGCTCAGCCTCGACGACACCGTGGAGCACTGGCTGCCCGGCGTGGTGACGGGCAACGGCAACGACGGCAGCGCGATCACCGTGCGGCAGCTCCTCAACCACACCAGCGGCCTGTTCGACTACCTCGCCGACGAGGAGTACGGCGCGACGTACCTGAGGGGCGACAGCTACCTCCGGCACCGGTACGACACCGTGACGCCCGAGCAGCGCCTGAAGGTGGCGTTCTCCCACGCGCCGATGTTCACGCCCGGTGCCGGGCACTGGTTCTCCAACACCAACGACGTCCTGGCCGCGCTGATCATCGAGAAGGCCGGCGGCAGGTCGTACGAGGACGAGGTGCGCCGGCGCATCATCGAACCGCTGAAGCTGAGGGCGACGTCCAACCCCGGCACCAGCACCGGCCTGCCCCGGCCGAGCAGCCGCGGCTACTCCAAGCTCTTGGCCGCGCAGCCGGACCGGATCGACGACGTCACCGAGGTGAACGGGTCACAGAACTGGGGCAACGGCGACATCATCTCCAGCGCGGGGGATCTGAACCGGTTCTACGCGGCGCTCATCCACGGGCAGCTGCTGCCGCCGCGGCAGCTGAAGGAGATGGAGACGACCGTCGACGACCCGGCCTTCCCGGGCGCCACCTACGGCCTGAACATCGGACGGCTCACGCTGAGCTGCGGCACCAGCCTCTGGTATCGCGACGGCGGCACGGTGGGGTGGATCTCCTTGTCCGCCATGACCGAGGACGGCCGGCACCAGCTCACCTTCAACTACAACGGCGACTGGGGGGCGGAGACCATGCTCCCCATCCTGGACGCCGAGTTCTGCGGCACGTCGTCCGGCTCGCGCTGACGCCCGGCGGCACCGGGACGCCGGCCCGCACGCTCGCCGCACACGCCGCAGGACCGGATCGCGTGGGAACGACATGTCTGTCAACGGGGAGGCTTCATGACAGTGCGAGCGGCCGTGGCGGGCGCGAGCGGATACGCGGGCGGCGAACTCCTGCGCCTGCTTCTCGCCCACCCTGAAGTGGAGATCGGCGCCCTGACCGGGCATTCCAGCGCGGGCCGGCGTCTTGGCACGCTGCAGCCGCACCTGACTCCACTGGCCGAGCGTGAGGTACGGCCCACCTCCGCCGGCGTCCTCAAGGGCCATGACGTCGTCTTCCTCGCCCTGCCGCACGGCCAGTCCGCCGGCGTCGCGGCGCAGCTGGGCGACGACACGCTCGTCATCGACTGCGGCGCCGACTTCCGCCTCGCGGACGCCGCCGACTGGGCGAGGTTCTACGGCTCGCCGCACGCGGGCACCTGGCCCTACGGCCTGCCCGAACTGCCCGGCGCCCGCGCCGGGTTGGCGGGCGCCCGGCGGATCGCGGTGCCGGGCTGCTACCCGACCGCGGTCCTGCTGGCCCTGTTTCCCGCGTACGCGGCACAGCTGGCCGAGCCGGAGGCGGTGGTCGTCGCGGCGTCCGGCACGTCCGGCGCCGGCAAGGCGCCCCGGGCGGATCTGCTCGGCAGCGAGGTCATGGGCTCCATGCGGCCGTACGGCGTGGGCGGCGGCCACCGGCACACGCCCGAGATGGTGCAGAACCTCAGCGCCGTCGCGGGTCGCCGGGTCGCCGTCTCCTTCACCCCGACCCTGGCCCCCATGCCGCGCGGCATCCTCGCCACCTGTTCGGCCGCGGCACGGCCCGGGGTCGGCGCGCACGACGTACGGGCCGCGTACGAAAAGGCACTGGCCGACGAGCCGTTCGTACGGCTGCTGCCCGAGGGCGAGTGGCCCGCCGTCGGGGCCGTGTACGGGTCGAACGCCGCGCGGATCCAGGTGGCCCTCGACCCGGCGGTCGGCCGGATCATCGCGATCAGCGCGATCGACAACCTCACCAAGGGCACGGCGGGCGGGGCCGTGCAGAGCATGAACGTCGCCCTGGGCCTGCCCGAGGGACTGGGGCTTTCCACGATCGGAGTCGCACCGTGAGCGACGCGAGCGCAAGCGCCGGGCGGCGGACGACGACGAACAAGGAGAGGCAGTGAGCGTCACCGCAGCACGAGGTTTCACGGCGGCGGGCATCGCCGCCGGTATCAAGGACAACGGCAACCGGGACCTGGCTGTCGTCGTCAACAACGGGCCGCGCCGTGCCGCGGCGGGCGTCTTCACCTCCAACCGCGTGCAGGCCGCCCCCGTGCAGTGGTCCCGGCAGGTGCTCGCGGACGGCGAGATCGGCGCGGTCGTGCTCAACTCCGGCGGCGCCAACGCCTGTACCGGGCCGCAGGGGTTCAAGGACACGTGCGCCACCGCCGAGCGGGCCGCCGAGCGGCTCGGCCTGACCGCGACGGACGTGGCGGTCTGTTCCACCGGGCTCATCGGTGTGCCGCTGCCCATGGACCGGCTCCTGGCCGGCGTCGACAGGGCCGTCACCCGGCTGTCGGAGTCCGGTGGCGAGGACGCCGCGGTGGCCGTGATGACCACCGACACGGTGCACAAGACGGCGACCGTCACCCGGGGCGGGTGGACGGTCGGCGGCATGGCCAAGGGCGCCGGGATGCTCGCCCCCGGACTGGCCACCATGCTGGTGGTGCTCACCACGGACGCCGACCTGGACGGCCCGGTCCTGGACCGGGCGCTGCGGGAGGCCACCCGGGTCACCTTCGACCGGGTCGACTCCGACGGCTGCATGTCCACCAACGACACCGTGCTGCTGCTCGCCTCCGGCGCTTCCCGCGTCACCCCGGAGTACGGCGAGTTCGCCGATGCCGTCCGCGCGGTCTGCGCCGATCTGGCCGGGCAGCTCGTCGGGGACGCGGAGGGCGCGAGCAAGGAGATCCGCGTCGAGGTCACGGGCGCCGCGAGCGAGGACGACGCCGTGGAGGTGGGCCGCTCCATCGCCCGCAACAACCTCCTCAAGTGCGCCGTCCACGGGGAGGACCCCAACTGGGGCCGCGTCCTGTCCGCCATCGGCACCACCTCCGCCGTCTTCGAACCCGACCGGCTCGGTGTCGCCATCAACGGCGTGTGGGTGTGCAGGAACGGCTGCGTCGGCGAGGACCGCGAGCTGGTCGACATGACCGGCCGCGACGTCCGGATCACCGTGGACCTCGCCGCGGGCACGGACTCCGCCGTCATCTGGACCAACGACCTGACCGCCGACTACGTCCACGAGAACAGCGAGTACGCCTCATGAGCGCCTCCCCGTCTTCGCCACCCTCCCCCCGGTCGGCCGCCCTGCCCAAGGCGCACGCCCTCGTGGAGGCGCTGCCCTGGCTGGCGCGCCACCACGGCAAGACCGTCGTCATCAAGTTCGGCGGCAACGCCATGGTCGACGACGACCTGAAGGCCGCCTTCGCCATGGACATCCTCTACCTGCGGCACGCGGGCCTGAAGCCGGTCGTGGTGCACGGCGGCGGCCCGCAGATCAGCGCACAGCTCGCCCGCCTGGGCCTTGAGTCCCGGTTCGAGAGCGGGCTGCGGGTCACCACCGACGAGGCCATGGACGTCGTACGCATGGTCCTCGCCGGTCAGGTGCAGCGCGAGCTCGTCGGGCTGCTCAACGCGCACGGCCCGCACGCGGTCGGCCTGACCGGTGAGGACGCCCGCCTGATGACCGCCGTCAAGCGCTACGCGGAGAAGGACGGCAAGCCCGTCGACATCGGCCGCGTCGGCGAGGTCGCCCATGTCGACGCCGGGATCGTGCGGGACCTGCTCGACAGCGGACGCATCCCCGTCGTCTCCTCCATCGCCCGGCCCGAGGACGGCAAGGACGCCGCCGAGGGCGGTGTGTTCAACGTCAACGCCGACACCGCGGCCGCGGCCCTCGCCGCCGCGCTCGGCGCCGAGACGCTGCTCATCCTGACCGACGTGGCGGGCCTGTACGCGAACTGGCCGCACAGCGAGGAGGTGATCCCCCGCCTGACCGCCGGCGAACTGGCCGAGCTGCTGCCCCGGTTGGCCTCCGGGATGGTCCCCAAGATGGAGGCCTGCCTGTACGCCGTGCGCAGCGGTGTGCGCACCGCCCGCGTCGTCGACGGCCGGACCAAGCACTCCATCCTGCTGCAGATCTTCACCGACGACGGCGCCGGCACGGTGGTCGTGCCGGACGGCGACGTCCGCTTCGAGGGAGCGACGGCATGAGCGCGGGCACGGGCGCGGGCGACGGCGCGGACGTCACCGGGGCGGGCAACGCGGCGCTGACCCGCCGCTGGCAGGGCGTCATGATGGACAACTTCGGCACCCCGCGGCTGCCCCTGGTCGAGGGCCGGGGCACCCGGGTCTGGGACGCCGAGGGCAACGAGTACCTGGACTTCCTCGGCGGCATCGCGGTCAACGCGCTCGGTCACGCGCATCCCGCGGTCGTACGCGCCGTCTCTGAGCAGGTGGCCTGCCTGGGACACGTCTCGAACCTGTTCATCGCCGAACCGACCGTGCGCCTCGCCGAGCGCCTGCTGCACCTCGCCGGACGCCGGGGCCGGGTGTACTTCTCCAACTCCGGCGCCGAGGCCAACGAGGCCGCCTTCAAGATCGGCCGGCTCACCGGCCGTCCGCACATGGTGTCGGCCACCGGCGGCTTCCACGGCCGCACCATGGGGGCCCTGGCGCTCACCGGGCAGCCGGCCAAGCAGCGCCCCTTCCTGCCGCTGCCGGGCGAGGTCAGCCATGTGCCGTACGGGGACGTCGAGGCCCTGCGCGCCGCCGTCACCCCGCGCACCGCGCTGCTGGTGCTGGAGCCCGTGCAGGGGGAGAACGGCGTGGTCGTACCGCCGCCCGGCTACCTGCGGGCCGCCCGCGAGATCACCGCGGCGACCGGAACCCTCCTGGTCCTGGACGAGATCCAGACCGGCATCGGGCGCACGGGCCGCTGGTTCGCGGCCGAGGCCGAGGGCGTCGAGGCGGACGTCGTCACCCTCGCCAAGGGCCTGGGCGGCGGTCTGCCCATCGGCGCCACGCTCGCCTTCGGCCCGGCCGCGGAGCTGTTCACGCCCGGCGCGCACGGCTCCACCTTCAGCGGGAACCCCGTGGTGTGCGCGGCCGCCCTCGCCGTACTGGACACCATCGAGCAGGCGGGCCTCCTCGACCACGTGACCTCGGCGGGCCGGCGGCTGCGGCGCGGCCTGGAGGCCCTGGCCCACCCGCTGGTGCGCGACGTACGCGGCGCCGGCCTGCTGGTGGGCGTCGTGCTCGAAGGGGACCTGGCGGCGCGCCTGCAGCAGGCGGCCCAGGACCACGGCCTCCTGGTGAACGCGGTGACGCCGGACGTCATCCGGCTCGCCCCGCCGCTGACCGTGTCGGACCGTGAGGTGGACACCTTCCTCGACCGCTTCCGGGCGGCCCTGTCCACCACGGCGGCCGGTGCGTTCACCGTCAGCGCATTGCAATGAACGCCGGGGCTGTCGTTGCGTTAAAGTCAGGACCGTTGCAATGATTTACCGCATCTGAGCTGCAGTGATGCTGATTATGCGCAACATACTTGTTGCTCGACCCTTGAAAGCAACGTAGCGTTTTCCCCATCGGAAACGACGAACCGAAGGAGCGCACGATGCAGAAGACCGAGCACAAGACGCAGCAGTTCCACACCCCGGCCCCGATCTCCGCCGTCCTCGACATCCCCGCCGGACGCATCCAGCTCATCGCCGCCGACCGGTCCGACACCACGGTCGAGGTCCTGCCCGCCAACGCCGCCAAGAGCCGCGACGTCAAGGCGGCCGAGGAGATGACGGTCGTCTACGGCGACGGCGTCCTGCGGATCGAGGCCCCGGCGGCCAAGAACCAGTACTTCGGCCCCTCCGGAGCCGTCGAGGTGACCGTCAAGCTGCCCGCCGGCTCCCGCGTCGAGGCCAAGGCGGCCAGCGCCGAACTCCGCGGCGTGGGACGGCTCGGCGACGTCGCCTTCGACAGCGCGCACGGCTCGGTCAAGCTGGACGAGACCGCGGGCGCCCGCCTCTCCCTCCAGGCCGGCGACGTCTCGGTCGGCCGCATGGGCGGCACCGGAGAGATCAGGACCCAGAAGGGCGACCTGGACATCGCCGAGGCCGTGCACGGCACCGTCACGCTGCGCACCGAGCACGGCGACATCACGGTCGGCGCCGCCCGCGGCGTCTCCGCCTCCCTGGACGCGGGCACCGGCTACGGCCGCGTCAGCAACACCCTCCGGAACGACGGCAAGACCGAGCTGACCATCCACGCCACCACCTCGTACGGCGACATCACCGCCCGCAGCCTGTGACCACCGCCGCCCCCGAAGGAGCACCCCTCATGCGAACCCTGGCCATCGCGGCGAACGGGCTGCACAAGTCCTACGGCGACAAGGTCGTGCTCGACGGCATCGACCTGGCCGTGCCGGAAGGCACGATCTTCTCCCTGCTCGGCCCGAACGGCGCCGGCAAGACCACCGCCGTCAAGATCCTCTCCACCCTCATCACCGCCGACGCCGGCGACCTGCGCGTCGCCGGCCACGACCTCGCCACCGACGCCCAGGCCGTGCGCGCCGCGATCGGCGTCACCGGGCAGTTCTCCGCCGTCGACGGGCTGATCACCGGCGAGGAGAACATGCTCCTCATGGCGGACCTGCACCACCTGTCCAAGGCCGAGGGCCGGCGGGTCGCCGCCGAACTGCTGGAGCGCTTCGACCTGGTGGAGGCCGCGAAGAAGCCCGCCTCCACCTACTCCGGCGGCATGAAGCGCCGCCTGGACATCGCCATGACCCTGGTCGGCAACCCGCGGATCATCTTCCTGGACGAACCGACCACCGGCCTCGACCCGCGCTCCCGCCACACCATGTGGGGCATCATCCGCGAGCTGGTCTCCGGCGGTACGACCGTCTTCCTCACCACCCAGTACCTGGAGGAGGCCGACCAGCTCGCCGACCGCATCGCCGTCCTGCACGACGGCAGGATCGCCGCGGAGGGCACCGCCGAGGAGCTGAAGCGGCTGGTCCCGGGCGGGCACGTCCGGCTCCGCTTCACCGACCCGGCCGCCTACCGGTCCGCCGCCTCCGCCCTGCGCGAGGTCACCCGGGACGACGAGGCGCTCGCCCTGCAGATCCCCAGCGGCGGCACCCAGCGCGAGCTGCGTTCCCTCCTCGACTGGCTGGACGCGGCCGGCATCGAGGCCGACGAACTGACCGTGCACACCCCCGACCTCGACGACGTGTTCTTCGCGCTGACCGACAGCGCCGCCGTGCCCAGCCAGCCGAACCAGCCCAAGGAGACCCTGCGATGAGCGCACCCCTGGCCCCCGCCCGCCCGGCCCGGTTCTCCCTCGCCGTGCGCGACTCCTCCACCATGCTGCGCCGCAACCTGCTGCACGCCCGGCGCTACCCCTCCCTCACCCTGAACCTGCTGCTCACGCCGATCATGCTGCTGTTGCTGTTCGTCTACATCTTCGGCAACGCGATGAGCGGCGGCGCCGGCCGCTCGGCCTACATCGCCTATCTCGTGCCCGGCATCCTGCTGATGACCATCGGCTCCACCACCATCGGCACCGCGGTGTCCGTCTCCACGGACATGAGCGAGGGCATCATCGCCCGCTTCCGCACCATGGCCATCCACCGCGGTTCCATCCTCATCGGACATGTCATCGGCAGCGTCCTGCAGTCGGTGCTGAGCGTGGTCCTCGTCGGCGCGGTCGGCGTCGCCATCGGCTTCCGCTCCCACGACGCCACCGTCCTGGACTGGCTCGCGGCGCTCGGCCTGATCGTCCTGTTCGCCCTGGCGCTCACCTGGATCGCCGTCGGCATGGGTCTGGTCAGCCCCAACGCGGAGGCCGCCAGCAACAACGCCATGCCCCTGATCCTGCTCCCCCTGCTGTCCAGCGCCTTCGTCCCGCTGCACTCGATGCCCGGCTGGTTCCAGCCCATCGCCCACTACCAGCCCTTCACCCCCACCATCGAGACCCTGCGCGGACTCCTGCTCGGCACCCACATCGGCAACAACTGGTGGATCGCCCTCGCCTGGTGCCTCGGCCTCGCCGTCCTCGGCTACCGCTGGTCGACCGCCAAGTTCAACAGCGACGCGAAGTAACGCCATGCCCAGGCGGGCCGCTTCCCGCACCCCGTCCCACCCAGGGCGGCGTACACCGGCACCACGCCGGAGTACGCCGCCTCGTCCGTGTGCGGCGGCATGCGCGGAAAGGAGACGCCCGGCGTACGGCGGTCCTCGCGGCCGTGGG
Organism: Streptomyces sp. NPDC007189; assembly: GCF_040703635.1. Taxonomy (NCBI): domain Bacteria; kingdom Bacillati; phylum Actinomycetota; class Actinomycetes; order Kitasatosporales; family Streptomycetaceae; genus Streptomyces; species Streptomyces sp. NPDC007189. Next base: position 9,330 of record NZ_JBEYEY010000020.1, on the reverse strand, counting down.
GTGTCCCGTCGGCGGGACAGCAGCCCGGGCGGGCGTCCGGACGGCCGGGCCGCCGGCGCGCGGGAGTTCGCCGACGATGCCACCGGACGGTCGGCGCCATGCCACGGAGATGTTCGACGCGCAACCGTTCGAGTGCCACTCCGGCCCTGCTCCACCCCTCGCTGCGAGGCTTCTCGCCGGTTATGTGGACCCTTTCCATGGAGGCATGATGACGCGTCAGGCCGGTCAGACCGCAGGGTCGCACGGCGGCCCGGCAACCGCCCTCCCGCAGCCCCCGCCGCGCCAGCCGCGCACCGCGGGGACCGGACCGCGCCGGGGCCAGGTCCTGACGACCAGGGTGGGCCTGCAGATGCCGGCCAAGATGGCCTACGACGAGTGGGAGCGGGCCGGGCGCCAGCTCGCCGACGTCCTCGACTCGTCCTGCTGGTGGCTGGGCGACTGGCTCGTGTACGGCAAGGACCACTACACCGACCGGTACCAGCGGGGGATACGCGCCGCGGGCCTGTCGTACCAGACCCTGCGCAACTACGCCTGGGTCTCACGGCGCTTCGACCTCACCCGGCGCCGGCCCGCCCTGAGCTTCCAGCACCACGCCGAGCTGGCCTCCATGCCGGTCGAGGAACAGGAACTCTGGCTCGACCGCGCCGAGCAGCGGCAGTGGACCACCAAGCAGCTGCGCGGCGCCATCCGCGCCGAGCGCCAGAGCCGGCGGCCGTCCGCTCCGGCCGAGCCGAGCCGCCGCCTGGAGGTCCCCGGCAGCCGCTTCCAGCGGTGGCACAGGGCCGCGGAGCAACTGGGCGTCGACTTCGAGCAGTGGGTGATGACCACGCTGGACAGCGCGGCCGCCAGCGCCCTGGAGGACCTCGGCATGCCGGCGGAGCACGCGGAGATCCCCGAGCTGAGGCGCGTGGAGGGCCTGGCCGCGACGACGGCGGGCGTCCCCGGGGAGAACACGCGGCCCGAGCGGATCCGGCCGGCGGCCGTCAGCGCCTGAGTTCCCGGCGCCGAGGTCCGCGGCCCGTCACGGCAGCCGGTTCATCAGCCCGGCGACCTCGCGCTTGTACGCGCACCCGCTCTGCCCGAACGCGTCCCGCACCCGCTCGCGCACCTCGCCCGGCTGCTCCTGGCTGAGCTTGAACATGCCCTCGGCCCCGGTCACCGTGAACCGGAAGGCCCCCACGTCGGGCACGATCTTGCGGAAGTAGCCGAGGGACTCGGTCATGTCCCAGCCGTCGCCGAAGGCCCCTTCGTAGGCCCGCACGGTGGACTGCACCACGCCCAGCGTCTCCTCGATCGAGTCGATCTTCTCGACCACGCCCCGGACGTGCACCGCGGTGAAGTTCCAGGTGGGGGCGGCCGGAGTCTTCGCGTACACCGTGGGCGACACATAGGAGTGCGGGCCGGTGAACGTCAGCAGCAGGACGCTGCCCGTCTGCAGCGCCGCCCAGTGCGGATTGGCCCGGTTCATGTGCCCGAGCAGCGTGGCCCCCGGCAGCTCGCCGCCGACGTCGCCGGAGGTCTCGGGGTCGAAGATGACCGGCAGATGGGTGGCGAACGGACCCTTCTCGGGGCTGCCATTGGTCACCGCGAGCGCCAACGGGTTACCGCGGATCAGGTCCACCATCCACGAACTGTCGGGTTCGCGATAAAAGCTCGGCACAAACATCCGGATTCACCTTTCGGCAATTGGCTGGGCATGGCTCTGGCTCAGGGCAGGACTGATGCATTACTCCGGACACATAACGCCATAGGCCGCGCCACGCGGAAATCTTGAGAATCCGCGCCGACCCTACCGCCCGTCCCGTCGACGGGACAACGCCTTCGAGCGCCGAGCACCTCATGAAGCCGTCGAACAGTCTTCATGCCGCCCTCGAGTTGCCTTTTAGACACTCTCCGGAGAACACTGCAAGACGGTCTCTCGAGCAACCGGTCGAGTTTTCCAGACGCAAGCGGGAGAATTTTCTATGGACATAGCGGGTAGGCCCAGCCAAGAGATCTACGACGTGGTCGGTATCGGGTTCGGCCCGTCCAACATGTCGCTCGCGATCGCCCTGGAGGAACACGAGGCGAGTTCTCCGCAGCAGCCGATCAGGTGCCATTTCTTCGAGCGTCAGCCCACGTTCGGCTGGCACCGGAACATGCTGCTGCCGTCGACGACCATGCAGATCTCCTTCCTGAAGGACCTGGCGACCTTCAGGAATCCGATGTCCCGGTTCAGCTTCATCTCGTATCTGCACGCCTCGGACCGGCTGGTGCAGTTCGTGAACAACCAGGACTTCTTCCCGACCCGGCAGGAATTCCACCAGTACCTCGAGTGGGCGGCCGCCGACCTGAGCGACCGGGTCACCTACGGCGCCGAGGTCACCTCGATCCGGCCGCGCGCCGCGGCCGGATCCCGCACGCCCGACCTCCTCGAGATCGCGGTCCGCCGCGGCGACGGCACCACCAGTGTCGTCACCGCACGCAACGTGGCCATCTCCACGGGTCTGGTGCCGCGCCTGCCGGAGGGCGTGACGTCCGACGAACGGGTGTGGCACAGCTCGCAGTTCCTGAGCAGGTTCCACGCACAGGACCCGGCCGGCCTGAAGAACGTGGTGGTGGTGGGCGCCGGCCAGAGCGCGGCCGAGATCACCCGGTTCCTCTACGACTCGCTGCCGCACGCGCAGGTCACCGCGGTGATCCCGTCCTACGGCTACTCCGTCGCCGACGACACCCCCTTCGCCAACCAGGTGTTCGACCCGAGCGCGGTCGACGAGTACTACTTCGGCACCGAGCGGGCGCGGGACTCGTTCTGGCGCTACCACCGCAACACCAACTACTCGGTGGTCGACGCGGATGTCATCCGGGCCCTGTACCAGCGCTCGTACGACGAGCAGGTGCGCGGCACCAGCCGGCTCCACTTCCGCAACCTCACCCGGGTCGCCGAGGTCGACCAGGGCGGTGCCGCGACGCGCGTCGTCCTGCACTCGCTGCTCGACGACCGGACGGAGGAAGTGTCCGTCGACGCGCTGGTGTTCGCCACCGGCTACGACGGCCTGGACCCGGCCCGCCTGCTCGGCGACTTCGACCGGTACTTCCTGCGCGACGAGGCGGGCAGGCACCGGGTGACGCGTGACTACCGCCTCGTCACCGCATCGGACCTGACCTGCGGGATCTACCTGCAGGGAGGCACCGAGCACACCCACGGCCTGACGTCGTCCCTGCTGTCGAACATCGCGATACGCAGCGGCGAGATCGCCGACTCGATCGTGCTGCGCCGCACCGAGCGGGAGCTGGGCAGCAGCTGCCCCGTGCAGGCCGCGTCCACCGCCGCCTGACAGGCGGCACAGCATGGGGTGGGCCCCGGTGCTGTCGCTGCAGCACCGGGGCCCACGTACGCGGCGGGACTGTACGCGGGCCGGCCGCACGGTGACGAGGTGATCCCGCGGCTCACGGCCGGTGAGCTGGAGAAGCTCCTGCCGGAGCTGAGCGACGGCATCATCCCGAAGATGACCGGCTGCCTGCAGGCCGTGCGGGGCGGGGTGGGCGCGGCCCGGGTGATCGACGGTCGGATCCCGCACTCGGTGCTCCTTGAGAGGTTCACCGACGACGGGGTGGGCACGGTGATCGTGCCGGACCCGGACGAGGCGGAGGTCCTGCCGTGAACGAGCAGCGCCACCAGCGACCTCGGCAACGCCAACGGCACGTCATCGGCCCGGCGCGGCCCCGCAGCGCCCGGCCCACCGGCACCCGAACGACGACACTCGAGCGAAGGCGAGGGCAGTGCCCGTGACCCACACACCCTGGATCCTTCCCCCGGTCCATGGCCGCGGCGGGGCCGTGCCGCCGTCCGGTCCGGCGGGCCGGCATGCCGGCTCCGGCCACCCGGCGCCCGCGGTGGATGCCGCACCGCGGCCGGCGGCGCCGACGTTCCTGGAGCCCGGGGCGGCCGGGCCGGCCGGTGGTCCCGGGTCCCGGCCGGCGCCCCGGCAGCAGCCGCCCGCCGGTGTCATCCGCCTGCGGTTCGCCGACGAGGCCGCGCTCGAACGCGCCGGCGCCGCCTTCGGCGCCGGATCGGGGCCGGGCTTCGCCGACGCGTGGAGCGACCCCGCGACGCTCACCCTCCAGATCGCTGCCGACGCCGGCACCGAGACCCTGCGGGCCGTGCTCGCGGTCCTCGACGCGGCAGCGGTCGCGGCCGAGTCGCTCACCGTGCACACCCACGAACTCGACGACGTCTTCGCCGCGTTCACCAGCCTGCCCTGAGCTCCCGGAGTCTCCCGGCGGCCGCGCGTGAGCGGGCGGGCCGCCGCCGGACCGATGCCCCGGAGCACCGGCCGGCGGTGGCCGCGGGGCGCCGTGTCAGGACAGCACGAGGGTGCAGCACTTGACGCTGCCGCCCGCCTTGAGCAGCTCCCCCAGACTCACCCCGATCGGGTTGAAGCCCCGTGCCTTGAGCTGTTCGACGAGTCCGGTGGCGGCCTGGGGCAGCAGCACGTTGAGCCCGTCGGAGAAGGCGTTGAGGCCGAAGACCGCGGCGTCCTCGTCCGAGGCGATGATCGCGTCGGGGAACAGCTCCCGCAGCACCGCCCGGCTGCCCGGGGTGAAGGCCGCCGGGTAGTACATGATCTCGTCCGGCGAGAGCACCGCGAGCGCCGTGTCCAGGTGGTAGAAGTCCGGGTTGACCAGGGTCAGGCCCGTCACCGGCAGGCCGAAGAACTCCTGGGCCTCGGCATGCGAGCGGGGGTCGGTGCGAAAGCCGGTGCCGGCCAGCATCCGGCGTCCCACGCGCAGGTAGTCGCCCTCGCCCTCGTTGATGTGCTCCGGCCACAGCAGGTCCTGGAAGCCGTTGCGGGCGAACCAGTCGAGGTAGGCCGGCCCCTCCGCGGTCCGCTCGCGGTGCCGGAACCGGGCGCCGACGACCTTGCCGTCCACCACGGTGGCGCCGTTGGCGGCGAACACCATGTCCGGAAGGCCCTCGATCGGCTCGACCACCTCGACCGTGTGTCCGAGCGAGAGGTACAGCTCGCGCAGCTGCTCCCACTGGAGCAGGGCCGTCGCGGCGTCCGTCGGCTTCTCCGGGTTCATCCACGGGTTGATGCTGTAGGTCACGTCGAAGTACTGCGGGCGGCACATCAGCAGACGGTGCGGAACCGCCTTCCGTGCCGCCCGGGGTGCCCGTTCGCCGACTGCGGGGCCGTTGAGAGCCATGGCGGGTTCCTCCTTGTGTTCTTCGTGGGAGAGGGATGCGTGCTCGGCGCCGCGGGGTGTGCGGCGCCGGCCGCTCGGCCCGCGAACGGGCCGTCGTCAGCCGCTCGCCCGGGGCCGGTGGGGTGCCGGTGCAGCGGTGGCTGCGGGCCGGTCCGGGCGTGGGCATCCGGGTCGGGGGCGGGTGTCCGGCAGGGGTGCTGTGCTGCGGGGCGGGTCCGGCCGGGTGACTTGGACGCGGGTACGGCGCAGGCCCCGCAGCGGCCGCGCACGCATCCCCGGGTACGAAGACTTCCCCTGCGTCGACGCGCCCGCCCTCGTCCGGTGACGGAAGGCGGGCGCGGACAGGGAGGGGATGTGCCCGGCCCACTCTAGGCAGGGGGCGGTCTCACGTCCCGTACCCAGGCCGGAACTTCCAGCTCCGCTGAAGCGGTGTTCCACCGTACGGTCACGTGCTCAGGCCAGATCGTCGCGGGTCACCCGGCGGTGCGCGATGCGCCATGTGCCGCGGGTGCGGACCAGGACGTCCTCCATGACGCAGACATACAGCACAGCAGAACCGCCTCCGCCCGGCGTGACGTGCGCCAGGGCCGAGCAGCGGGTGTGCAGCGACCCGTCCGCCCGGGGCTGTACGTCGAGCATGCCGACCCAGTGGGCGAGACGGTTGCCGGAGCGCCGCTGCCGTGCCGCGCCGGCGCGGACGTAGCGGGCGAGCCCGGCGCGGACCCGCACCGGCTCGGGCAGGGACGGCAGTTCGAGGACGGCGTCCTCGGTGAAGGTGCCCGCCAGGCGCTCGGTGTCGTGCGCGTCCAGGAGCTGCATCTGATGCGTGTAGAACCGCTGCGCCTGCGCGTACAGGGCGGCGAACTTCCGGCTCGGCGGCGTGCGTTCGGCGGTGCCCGCGAGCTCGACGGTCATGATCTCCGCCTCCTCTTCCGTCCGTGTCCAGGGGTGGTGGGGGACGCCGAGGGGATTTCCGGGACACGGCGAGGAATCCGCACTCGGTGCGGACAGTCTTCGGGACTCCGATCGAGCCTCTTTCAAATACGCCTCAAGCGCTTCGGCAGAAGGTGTAGGGCGCGGGGCCCACCATGCCCGCGCACGAACCCGACGACGTCCTCTTCGCCCCCCAACCCCCTGGACGCGACCGGCCACCGGTCCCGGCAGCACCACCCATCCCCTCACAATCCGCGCAAGACCAGGAGTCTGTAACGACCATGGCCACCATCCTGTCCTCAGTGGGCCGCTTCGCCTTCCGGCGACGCGGCCTGGTGACCCTGCTGTGGCTCGCCGTCCTCATCGGCATCGGCGTCGCCGCATCCTCCGCGCCCACGCCGCCCGCCGACACGTTCTCCATGCCGGGCACCGAGTCCCAGAAGGCCTTCGACCTGCTCAAGGAGAAGTTCCCCGCGGCGAACGCGAACGGCGCCACCGCGCGCGTGGTGCTGCGCGCGCCGCAGGGCCACAAGCTCGCCGACCCGGAGGAGAAGGCCAAGGTCGAGGACCTGGTCGCCCGGCTCGGCAAGGCGCCGGAAGTCGCTGCCGTTTCCGACCCGTTCAAGGCGAACGCCGTCAGCAAGGACGGCACCACCGGCTACGCGGTCGCCACCTACAAGGTCGCCGCCACCAAGCTGGACGACACGGCGCACAACGCCCTCACCGACGCCCTCGACCGCTCCCGCAAGAGCGGTCTGACCGTCGAGGCGGGCGGTGACGCGGTCAAGCTGGACGCGGGCGCGGGCAGCGGCGCCGAGGGCATCGGCATCCTGGTCTCCGCCCTCGTCCTGATCCTCACCTTCGGTTCGCTGATCGCCGCGGGCATGCCCCTGCTGACCGCGATCATCGGCGTCGCCATCGGCACCTGCGCGATCACCGCGCTCGGCTCCACCCTGGGCCTGTCGAGCACCACCACCACGCTGGCGATGATGATCGGCCTGGCGGTCGGCATCGACTACGCCCTGTTCGTCATCTCCCGCTACCGCTCCGAGCTGACCGAGGGCCACGAGCGCCGGGACGCCGCCGCGCGCGCCGTCGGCACCGCCGGCACCGCCGTCGTCTTCGCCGGCCTCACCGTGATCATCGCCCTGGCGGGCCTCGCGGTCGTCAACGTGCCGATGCTCACCAAGATGGGCCTCACCGCGGCCGGTACGGTCGCCATCGCGGTCCTCGTCGCCATCACCCTGGTCCCCGCCCTCCTCGGCTTCGCACCGGTCAAGGTCCTGCCGCGCGCCGAGCGCAAGCGGTTCTACGGCAAGCCGCTGAGCGCCCGTCAGCAGCGCAAGGCGGCGAAGCGGGCCGCGCGGCGCAAGCCCAACGTCGGCGCCCGCTGGGCCGGGTTCGTCGTCCGCCGCCCCGTGGCCGTCCTGCTCCTCGGTGTGGTGGGCCTCGGCGCCCTCGCCGTCCCCGCGGCCCACATGCAGCTCGGTCTGCCGAGCGAGGGCTCGTACGCGAAGGACACCACCCAGCGCAAGGCGTACGACATGCTGTCCGAGTCCTTCGGCGCCGGCTTCAACGGCCCCCTGACCGTCACGGTGCAGGGCGAGGACACGGCCGCCGCGGCGAGCCGGGTCGGCCGGCAGCTCGCCAAGATCAAGAACGTGGCGATGGTGAGCCCCGCGGCCACCAACCCCAAGGGTGACACCGCGATCATCACCCTCGTGCCGAAGACCGGCCCGCAGGAGCACGCCACCGAGGAACTGGTCCGCACGATCCGCGGCATGCGGGACGGCTTCAGGTCCTCCGACGGCGCCACGGTCCTGGTCACCGGCCAGACCGCCCTGTTCATCGACTTCTCCAAGACCCTGGACGACGCCCTGCTGCCCTACCTGGGGCTGGTCGTCGGCCTCGCCTTCCTGCTGCTGATGCTGGTCTTCCGCTCGGTCCTCGTCCCGCTCAAGGCGGCCCTGGGCTTCCTGCTCTCGGTCAGCGCGGCGCTCGGCGCGGTCGTCGCGGTCTTCCAGTGGGGCTGGTTCGCCAAGAGCCTGGGCATCCACCAGCAGGGTCCGATCATGAGCACGCTGCCGATCTTCATGATCGGTGTGGTCTTCGGTCTCGCGATGGACTACGAGGTCTTCCTCGTCGCCCGGATGCGGGAGGCGTACGTCCACGGGGCGGACCCCTCCGCTGCCGTGGTCACCGGCTTCCGCTACGGCGGACGCGTCGTCACCGCCGCCGCGATCATCATGACCAGCGTCTTCTCCAGCTTCATCCTGGACACCAACGACTTCGTGAAGATGATGGGCTTCAGCCTCGCCGCCGCCGTCCTCTTCGACGCCTTCGTGGTCCGCATGGCCCTGGTCCCGGCCCTGTTCGCGCTGCTCGGCAGGTCCGCCTGGTGGCTGCCGCGCTGGCTGGACCGGCTGCTGCCTAACATGGACGTCGAGGGCGAGAAGCTGGGCCGCTTCCCGGCCACCGCTCCGATCCCCGGCCCCCGCCGGGAACACGAGCCCACCTACGCCGGCTGACGGCCCCCTGACCCCGGGCCGTGATTCCCCCGTCCGGCCCGGCCCCAACGGCCACCGCCGACCCGCGTGCATCGAGGCACGGGGCCGGCGGTGGCCGATCCGTTCTGCCGCGGCGTTCCGGCGCCGCCGCTACTTCGTGCAGGCCTTGGTCAGTTCGCCCGCCGACGACTTGACCGGACTGAGGTCCGGGCTCTTGTCACCGTTCTCGATGGACCTGCGGACGTTCTCCACGGCCTGGCGGAGGTCGTCGACGGCCTTGTTCACGTCGACGTCGTCGCTCTGGTGGCCGATGCCCTTCAGGTTCTTCTCGATGGGGCGGAAGTAGGTGTCGGCCTTCGACGGGTCGAGCGCCGCGTCCCGCGCCGCCTGCTGCAGGTCGCTGACGTTGTCGGCGATGTCGTTGGCGGTGCGCACGCAGTCCAGCGCCCGGTGGGCGGCGTCGCAGCCGGCGGTGAGTCCGGCGGCGAGCGCGACGGCGGCCACCGCGGCGACGGCGGTGGCACGGCCCCGGCATAAGTGATGGCTGGGCGTCATGGTGGTGTGTGTCCCTTCCCTGGGGGTGAACGGCCGCTGGGGACGCCCCTCGTCGTCAGCCGATGACGGTCCAGGTGTCGCCGCCGGCGAGGAGGGCGGCGAGGTCGCCCTTGCCCTTGTGTTCGATGGCGGTGTCGAGCTGGTC
>NZ_JBEYEY010000019.1:0-171393 GCF_040703635.1 Streptomyces sp. NPDC007189 | reverse complement strand
GCTTCAGTACCGCCACGACGTCCTCGACGGCTGCCTCACCGGCACCGGTCTCCGACGCCAGCCACCATGACGACATCACGCATTCAAGGTCAATAACTGATCCCTACGTTGTTCTGCGGGACGCGGTGAGCCCTTCGTATGGTTCACCCACCCAGGGGCGCCGAGTGTGGCTCTAACTGGTCTGCTGCTCGTCCAGGCGGTGGCAGGACGGTTGGCCGGGGCCGCGGATGTTGCTCAGCGGGCCCGTGCAGTCACACCCCGGCACCCGCCCACGCGGGCGCGCCCATGTGCCCCGCACATCCGCACTGACGTGCCCGGATCACGGGCTCAAGATCACGGGGGCCGCCCTCCGCCCCGCAAAGCGTCACTTCCCTGCACAACCCCCACACCCGGTGACCAGCGGTGCACACCCCCCGTGACCTGTGCATACGGGCCCGCTACACCCCCCTGTGCACACACCTACCGGCACACCGCTGCCCGCACACCTTCTGATCTAGGGAGATCGCGCGTCATTGTTGTTCAGGCGCCTACCCTGGGCACGCGGCGTGCCGTGCGCGTCTGGCGGGGGCGAATCGGGACACAGCCGTTTCGATCACGGGTGCCATCCGAGTCGGGTGCGCTCTTGCACTCCTGAGAATTTTCGGGGCCCCTCCCGATCCCCCGAAATCTTGCGCGCTATGCCGACCTGATGCGTAACCGGCCCGGATCCGTCAGGCTGCGTCGAAGTCCGACCGGGGCCGGACCTCCACGATGAAGTCCGCATCCTTCCTGTCGCCCTCTTCTTCGTGCCAGAGGAAGACCCGCACGTGCATCGCGTGGTGGAGGCCGGTCATCTCCCACTCGGTCATCAGGTCGGCGACGATGCGGCCGATGGCGTGCTTGGCGCCCTCGGCCGTGTCGGGCGCGGCGATCGTGCCGTGCCACCGATCCGGGTCACTGCCGTAGGGGCGCCAGCCCTCGGAGCCGTGCGGCTCGAACACCCGGTACACCCAGTCCGTATTGGTGTTCATATCACCGATCCTGCCACCGCAAGGAGCCTCATGCGCCGCATCGGATCGACGCCCGCCGCGCGCGGGCGTTCCTCGCTGCTGGCGCCGACGTCATTGACTCCCTCCTGATTGACGCCGTCCTGATGGCGCACAGCGGGCACACTTCCACCTCCGCCACCTGCTCGCCGAGGCACGCTGCCACCTCGTCCTCGTCCCATGTAGCTGCCGCCGTGAACCCGGCCCTGACGACAGGATCGAGGCCGCGCTCGACGCGCACTGCACCGACATCAGCGCGGCCATCGGCGAGCGCGGCGAGGAGCCGGACTAGCGTGGTACCCCCGCCGCACTGGGCGTCGAGGGCGTCGGCCGGGTGTCGCCGTCGGCCCCGGTGTCCAGGGGATCTCCGTCGGTGACCGTGTGGTGGCGCATGAGGCGCCTCACCGCATTGCAGGCCCGGGACGCACCGGGGCTCACCACAGGGCAACGTCTCTGATCACCAACGGAGGCGGCAGCACCGGCTCCCTGGCCATCCAGCCGGCGGCGGCCGCCGGCGTGGAGGTGACGGCAACAACTTGCCGTCCGCCGACGAGCGCCGCCGCAGCCTCGGAGCCGCCGAGGTCATCGATGACCACGACCCGGCATGGTCTGCGGGAGCACAAGGCGGGTCCGATGCGGCCCTGGCTGCCGCCCCCGCACGTCAGCGACCGCCTTGCCCCTCCCCGCGACCGAGGGCGACCGTGCTCTGTGACCTCCGACGCGCCCAACCCCGAGCGAGAGATCACCAGTACCCATCTCTGCGTACGACCCGATTCCGCGCAGCTCGCCCGACCCACAACCGACCTCGCGCAACGGCTGCTCCGTCTCACCTCCGAACCTCTGCCACCGACGGAGGGACCGGTCGCATTCGAGCGGGTGGCCACTGGCCGGACAGCAGGCCGAAAGCTGGGCTCATACCCTGAGCCACGCATGAGGGCAGCGCCACATGACTCCAGCCGCGTGGTTTCCGGTGAGGCAGGGGCGGGGCGTGCGGGATGGTGGCACCCCCGCCTGGGGAGACACCGGCCTGGACTGTGTGCGCAGCTCCGGCCCACCGCGGACCGTAGGACCGTCGTGGTGTCTCCCGGATACTCGGATACCCGGATACGGCCAGTCGACGGAGGCATCCCGCCGGGTGCGCGCGGCGCTGTCCGGCCCAGTGGAACTCCTGGAGCCGACGCCGTCTTCCCTCGTTCCCAGAGAGCTTTCCTCGTGGGCCGGCCGGCGTTGCCATCGGCACCTCGTGGCGGATGGGCCGGACGAGTGCGACGTACGGCGTATGACGGGTCGTGTGCTCCAGCGCCTGGACCTGGCCTACGAGGCCCCCGCGAACCTGGCCGTTGCCGCTGCCATGACCCACCAGCCCGCCTGCCTGCCGAACGCCCCACAGCCGACACACCGGCTCTCCGCCCGCAGGCCGATGGCCACGCCTCGAACGAGAATCTGCCCCATGTCCCGTGAACCAGACGCTTACACAGGCCAGACGCTGGGCGGCAGCGGATGGCGTTCCCCGCTGCGTGCCTTCTTGCGCACCGAGACCGGCGGCGCCGCCGTCCTGGTGGTCGCCGCGCTCGCCGCACTCGTCTGGGCGAACGCGGCACCCTCGGCATACACGTCGTTCTGGGACACCCGCCTGTCTGTCCGCTTCGGTACGTACGGGATCTCGCTCGGCCTGCGCGAGTGGGTCAACAGTGGCTTGATGACGCTCTTCTTCTTCGTCGTCGGTCTGGAGGCACGCCGCGAGTTCGACATGGGCGAACTGCGCGAGCGCAAGCGGCTCGCGCTGCCGCTTGTCGCGGGTCTCAGCGGCATGATCGTGCCCATCGCCCTGTACCTCGCCGTCAACGCCGGCCACGGCAGCGAGCAGGGCTGGGGTGCGGCGATGTCCACCGACACCGCGTTCGCCCTGGGCGTGCTGGCCGTCGCGGGCCGCGGCATGCCGCCCGGGCTGCGGGTCTTCATTCTCCTGCTGAGCGTGGTCGATGACTTCCTTTCCCTCTGCGTCATCGCCTTCGCCTACAGCGACCGCATCGCCGTGCCCGCACTCGTCGTGGCCATCGGCACCCTCGCACTCGTCCTGCTCGGCCTGCGACTCGGCGTACGCCACGGCAGCGTGTACGCGCTACTGGGCGTCGTCGCGTGGGTCGCCCTGCTCGAGTCGGGCGTGGACCCGGTCGTGATCGGTCTCGCCCTGGGGCTGCTCACCTACGCCTACCCTGCCTCGCGCGCCGACCTTGAACACGCGAGCGGACTGTTCCGGCTGTTCCGCGAGCAGCCCACCCCGGAACTGGAGCGGTCCGTCCGCGCCGGCATCGCCTCGGCGATCTCCCCCAACGACCGCCTGCAACGGATCTACCATCCCTGGACCAGCTACGCGGTGGTCCCGCTGTTCGCCCTCGCCAATGCCGGCATCGAGATCAGCAGCGACCAACTGGCACGAGCCTTCACCTCGCCCGTCACCCTGGGCATCCTCATCGCCTACGTCCTGGGCAAGCCGCTGGGCATCGTCGGGGCCTGTGCGCTCACCACGCTCGCCTCCCGCGGGCGGCTACGCCTCCCGGTCGGCTGGGGCGCGGCAACCGCCGGCGGTTCGCTGTGCGGGGTGGGGTTCACCGTTTCCCTGCTCATCGCGACCCTCGCCTTCCACGGTGCACGCCTCAACGAGGCCAAGCTCGGCATCCTCGCCACACTCGTCTGCTCCTTCCTGACAGCCCGGCTCGTCACCGCAGCGATCGGCCTCCTGCAGCCTTCGCTGCGGCTCCGGGCCCTGCTCGGGAAGGCGGAGACGATCGTCGACCTGGCCGTGCCCGTAGACCCCGACCACGATCACATCCGAGGGCCACACCACGCCGCTGTCACCGTCGTGGAGTACGGCGACTACGAATGCCCCTACTGCGGGCAGGCCGAGCCCGTGGTCCGTGAACTCCTCGCCGACTTCGGCGACTTGCGCTACGTATGGCGCCACCTTCCCCTCACCGACGTGCACATCCACGCCCAACTCGCCGCCGAGGCCTCCGAAGCAGCCGCACGCCAGGGCCGCTTCTGGGACATGCACGACCTCCTGCTCAGCCATCAACAAGCCCTCCGCGTCGAAGATCTGCACGCCCACGCGGTTGCCATCGGCCTGGACGCTGAGCGCTTCGAACGAGACATGCGCGCCCACGCCGGCGCGGCTCGCATCGCCGAGCACGTCGAGTCAGCCGACCTCAGCAGCGTGGCCGGCACCCCCACCTTCTTCATCAACGGCCGCAGACACCACGGCGCCTACGACCTGACCAGCCTGACCGCCGCCGTCCGCGCAGCCCGCGAACGCGCCTCCGTCACCGCCTGACGGACCACGGCAGAGGGGACTCGCCGTACGCCATCGGTCATGTGGCTCGCGCCGAGGCCCGGCCCGCGACTTGAGCGCTGAGTCCCTCACGTGTGCGGATCTTCGAAGGAGCCAACGCACCGCTGCCCCCGACCGACGCGAGACCTTACGGGAGGACATCGCCAGCACGTCCTCACCCACGATCCGGCATCGCGACCCACCAGTCCCGCCAGGGCGAACACACCACCGGCGAACCGGACCTGGCCAGGCGTTGTAGACGATCGGCAAGGTTCGGACGACCAGTTGAAGCAGCCGCTCCCGTCCCTGATCACTGAGGCGGCGGCGCTGTCCGCCGCCGGAGCCGGACTCCGCCGGTACGAAAGGGGTACGGCACTGATCGGGGCGGGGGCGGACGCGGCCGTCGACATCGTTCGCCATCTGCTTCCCCCTGCTCCGGCTGCCTGGTATCGGGTCGACCCATCGGATGGGCCGGTGCAGTTGCTCAGCGCGTAGTGACGTCAGGCGGGGCACGTCGGTGGGGGAGAGGCGGTGCGGTGCCAGCGCGGCCACGCCGCCACCGGCCGCGGGGGCCCCGGGTGCCTTTGTTCACGAGAACCGACAGCATCCGACACGCCAAGTAGCCCTGCGTAGGGTCTCCGTGGCATCGGACCATGGAGGCTCCGCAAAAACCGTTTGGCGGACCAGGGGCGACCGCTGCTAGATTTCCGGGGGCCGTGCGAGAGATCGAGGAGGTGGTACCCGTGAACGCAGTATCGACATGGGTGCTCCCCTCCGGGGTCACGGTCGGGCGATAGACAGGTCGTCCGGGAGCGCCGTTCCAGTGCACTCCCGAAAGGCACGACCATGCATTTCACTTCCGAGCAGCGCCTCGACGAAGGCGTCCTCGAACGCGAATTCACCCTCGGTGAGATCCCCGGCATCCTGTGGACACCCGCATCGGCATCCGCATCCGCACCGGCGCCGCTGATCCTGCTCGGCCACCCTCCCCTCGGGTTGCGCAAGATGTACCCCCGACTGGTGGCCCGGGCCCGGCACTCCGCGGCGGATGGCTTCGCCACGGCCACCATCGAGCTCCCCGGCAGCGGCGACCGGCCCCGTTGGCCCGCCGTCGAGCAGGCGCGCGCCGACCTGCGCCGGGCGATGCAGGCCGGCGAGCCGGTCAGTGACGAGATCGTCGACGCCCTCACCCTCCCGCTGGTCGAAAAGGCCGTCCCGGAATGGCAGGCCACCCTGGACGCCCTCCTTTCTCTGCCCGAGATCGGCGGCCCGGTCGGGTACTCGGGGGGAGTGATCTCCATCGGCATCCGGCTGGCGGCGGTCGAGCCGCGCATCTCGGCCGCTGTTCTGTTCGCCGGGAGTTTCGTGCCCCGCGCCATGCTCGAGGAAGCCCGGCGGATCACCATTCCACTGCACGTCCTGCTGCAGTGGGACGACGAAGGGAACGACCGGCAGGCGGCCCTGGACCTGTTCGACGCCTTCAACTCCAAGGAGAAGTCGCTGCACGCCAACATGGGCGGGCACAAGGGCGTCCCGCAGTTCGCGGGGGACGCCGCGGCCCGGTTCTTCGCCCGGCACCTGAAGTGAGGCCGGGCTGTCAGACCACCAGCAGACGGTGAGCCATGTTGGCCAGGTGCTCCTCATCGAGGGCCGGCACCGGCGTCCCTCTGATGCCGATCAATACCTGGAGACGATGCGGTCCGATGCCGCTGGCTCCCGGATTGTGGCGGCCGCCGACGGGAGGCAGGGTGATGTCGTGGTGGCCAACGCACGACCGGCCATTCCGGGCAGGCTTACGGAGGTGTGGTACATGTCCGCAAAGAACTCAGAGCACGGGAGCGTCCACGAGGTCTCCTTGCCGCCCGAAGTCAAGTTGCTGCAGGAGGTCACTCCGCCCTTCTTTCCCGAAGGTGGTTCGGGAATGACGATCCTCGTCGAGTGGCCTCCCGGTCACCCCGGGCTCCCTCCGCATCGCCACTCGGGCCCGTCCTTCGGCTACGTGATGGAGGGCGCGCTCCGGTTCGAGCTGGAGGGTGAGCCGGAGCGTGTGGTCGAGGCCGGTGGGACGTTCTGGGAACCAGGCGGTGACGTGATCCACTACCAGGACGGCAACGCCCTGTCGGACGCACCGACCACGTTCGTGGTGACCATGGTCTGCGCGCCGGGTCAGCCGATGCTCAAGCTGGTCGACGAGGAGGAGCTGAAGGAACGGGCGCACCTGCGCGCCCCGCGTCCCTCCGAAGGCTGACCCGCGAGACCGACAAGAGTGCGGAGTCCGGAACACACACGTCCTGCCACCCGGACCGACTCATGGTGACGCACAGGTGCGCCAACACCCGTGAAGAAGGGCGTACGCCCCGACCCAGACGGCCAGGGCGATGAGTAGTAGCCGGCCGGTGGTCCTACGGCTGGTCGGGCCGGACGGCCAGGACCCCACCCGTCTTCTCGTCGGTGAGGGTGACCCGCGGCTGCACCGTGGTGCCGGCGGATCCCATCCACCTGGTGAACCTGCTACGGGCTGTGGCCTCGCGCGCCCACCATCCGTGCTGCGCCGTCCGGCCGCCGATGGCCAGCAGCAGGTGATACGGCCTGCTTGCTCAGTCATGCCGGCCGGATGCCGCGCGGGCGGTGCCTCTCGTCAGCGGCGGCCGCCCGCCCCCTTTGGGCC
Organism: Streptomyces sp. NPDC007189; assembly: GCF_040703635.1. NCBI lineage: Bacteria > Bacillati > Actinomycetota > Actinomycetes > Kitasatosporales > Streptomycetaceae > Streptomyces > Streptomyces sp. NPDC007189. The sequence goes on along the minus strand of NZ_JBEYEY010000019.1, from coordinate 164,372 downwards.
AGGGGCGGGCGCGGGCAGTCAGTGGCTCAGCCGGCCTTCTGCCGTTCACGCAGCTCGTGGACGTTGCTGGCGGTGAGGGTGCCGTCTTGCTGCTCGTAGTGGGAGAGGGCGAGGCCGAGGCCGAAGAAGGTGGGTGCCCATTCGCCGACGAAGATGCCCCATCGGTCGGCTCGGTCGAGGCCCACCCCGGGTTCGGCTTTGAGGCTGCCGAACCAGGCGGCGATGCTGAAGCCGATGGAGGCCATGCCGGCGAGGTAGGCGTGTTCGCTGCGGATGCCCATTTCGTGCATCTTCTTGATGATCATTCGATGGGTCTCCGTTCTGTGTGGGGGGTTGATGGGCGGGTCCCCTACCGGCCTGCCGCTATGCGTCTATTTGCCCCTTTATGTCTGCTTCGTATCGTCTGTGCCGCCCATAGTCTGCTGCTCGGGGCTACTACGGGGGTCCCACATGGGCCGGGTCCGCTACCGCAAGGTGTGCGAGCTGGAGGGCCGTGAGGTCGACCAGTCCGAGAAACGGCAAGGGCTACGAGCTGCTCCATCGAGCCGATCAGGATTGCCGAGGGCTGCTACCTGCAACCGGCCGGCCAGGTCGCGGCGAAGCCGTGCAGGTTCTTGGTCGAGGCCCTCGGCCGCTCGACCAGGCTGGACGGCCCCGGCCTCGAGGACCGCTACACCGAGGCCATCGCGCGGATCGTCGAGGCCAGGCGCGATGAGGAGCCGCTCCCTGCGGCCCCGGAGCCCGAGCAGTCGGTCGCGGTGCTCGACCTGATGGCCGCGTTGCAGGAGTCGGTGTCGAGGGTGAAGGCCTCCCGCGGGGAGAGTCCGGGCCGGCCGAGGTGCACGAGCCGGTGAAGCCGAGGCAGGGGGCGACGGCGAAGAAGACGGCCGCCGCCAAGAAGACGGCGAGCCGCCGGCCACGCACCGCACAGGCGAGCAGACCGGCTGCCCCCGGGGCCGCCGTCAGGTAGCAGCCGGGCTTGCCACCGTCGCATGGGGACTGGCGTCGATCCCGGTTCGGCGTTCCGTGACCAAGGAAAGCCTTGCTTGTCGAGGCGCTGCGGAGGTTGCCGAGCACGGCTGGGTGGTGCTCGGCACGCTGCGCACCGAGCACCACAAAGGGGGTGGAAGCCGCGCCGCAGCGGGGCAGGGCCTGGTCGAACTGGCCGACGGGGAGATGTTCCCCTCGTCCAGGTCGGCCACAGCCGCCCCGATGCTCCGGTCGGCGCCAGTGTGCCGCACCTCTGGAACCGCAGCCCCAGGCGAATTGCAGGAGGCTAAATTTGACTGTACTGTAAAGTACAGACTTCGACTGAGGAAGGACCCGCATGGACACGGACCAACCGGGAGTCCGGCGGAAAGTACCTGGACGCCGTAGGTCAGCCTCTGACGAGAAGATCCTCGCGGCGGCGAAGGAGTTGTTCCTTGCCGATCGCTACGACGGCGTCAACCTGGAGCGGGTCGCCGAGCGTGCCGGCGTCTCGCGGCAGACCGTCTACAACCGCTTCGGATCGAAGGAGACCGTCTTCCGGGAGATGGTCCGTCAGCACTGGTCCGCATTCGCCGGTCCGGACCGGCGGACGGTCGGGTGCGACGCGGACGCGAGCCCGGAGGAGGTGTTGCTCGGGTTCGCCCGGTCGCTGGAGCGCTTCGCGGCCGAGACGGACCAGATCCGTTTCGCCCGGCTCGTGGTCGCCGAGTCCGCACGTCTGCCGTGGATCGCGGACGAGTTCTACCGGCTGGGGAAGGGGCCGGTGGTGGCGGCGTTCGTCGAGTGCCTGGAGAGCCTCGTCCGCAGCGGTCGCCTGCGATGCGCGGACACCTCCCTGGCGGCACGTCAGTTCATGGGACTGGTGCAGGAGTTCCTCGTGTGGCCGAGGGTCATGGCCTTCGAGGAGGAGACCACAGCCCAACCCGCCGCGGAAGTGGTGATCGAGGAGGCCGTGCGTACCTTCCTGGCCCGCTACGAACCTGCCCCCGACGATTCGCCGCGGCCCGACTGACCGCCGCCCGCCGCGCGACCTATCTGTATCCGGACCCGTCCTGCTCCCGCGGAGGACCCATCGTGCCCGCACCCAGCATTTCACTCGGCGACGTCGAGATCACGCGTGTCGTCGAGTGGTCCGGCCCCATCCGTACTGCCCGCTTCATCATCCCGGACAGCGACGAGGAAACCTGGCGGCGCAACCAGGAGTGGCTGGCGCCTGACTTCTGGACGCCCGCCGACGACGCCTACCGCTGCCACATCCAGACCTGGGTCCTGCGCAGCGAGGGCAGGACCATCCTGGTGGACACCGGGGTCGGCAACGACCGGGAGCGGCCGCAGGTGCCGCAGTTCGCCGGACTACGGACCGACTACCTCGCCCGCCTGCGCGAGGCCGGTGTCGAGCCCGAGGACGTCGACGTCGTCGTCAACACACACATCCACTACGACCACGTCGGCTGGAACACCGAGTTGCGTGACGGTGAATGGGTACCCACCTTCCCCAACGCCACGTACCTGATCCCCCGCGCCGACAACCTGTACTTCGACCCGGCAAGCCCCCGTCGCAGCCGGGCACCGCGCGACGAGCACGAGCGCCTCCGCTGGGAGGGCAGCAAGATCGTGTTCAACGACAGCATCGCCCCCATCCACCACGCCGGGCAGGCGGTGCTGTGGGAGGACACCCACCGCATCGACCGCAACCTGCTGCTGGAGGCCGCACCGGGCCACACCCCCGGTTCGTCCGTCCTCACCCTGCGCTCGGGCACCGAACGCGCCGTCTTCGTCGGGGACATGCTGCACAGCCCTGTACAAGTCCTCGAACCCGGCTGGAACAGCTGCTTCTGCGACGACCTCCAGCTCGCGGCCAAGACCCGCCGTGCCTACCTCTCCCGCGCTGCCGAGCTGCGCGAACTCATCATCCCGGCCCACTGGCCGGGGCACGGGGCCGCCGAAGTCCGGCGAGACGGCGACGGCTTCGCCCTCACCGCATGGGCCGCATTTCCGCGCGGCTGATTCCGGCTGATTGGGATGAGCAGTAGTCGATGAGTTCCAGCCTCGTCTACCTCGTCCTCTGTGAGCTCGCGCGTCTCGTCCATGACCTGATGATGCGGATCCGCCGAGGCCGGCTCAGGCGGCTTGTCGAGGCCGGCGGCGGTCAGGTCGTGGTCGCGCGCGAACCTGCTGCACTGTCAGCCGGGCATTGACGGCCTCCACCCCGAACACCCGGTGGACGCCTCCGGCATCGGCAGCACACTCACGGCTCCCGGGGTGCGGCACCAGTAGTGCTGAGGCCCGGAGGGAGGATCGGCCAGATCGACGCCGGCGACGAAAGTGGCCACGGTCGGTGGAGTCCCCCGGAAGCTGATGCCCGCCAGGTGCCGTACCGCACCGTCCGCGCCGTCCGCGCCGGCCAGATGACATCCTTCGTATGTCCTCCCACCGGCCGTTCCCCTGACCCGTCGGCATCCTGCTCATCCGCTGCCCGTCGGTGGTCCTCAGCAGCGTGAGCACCTCCAGCGTGTGCGGGTGCACGGCGATGGCCTTGGCCAGTCTGCTGGGGCCGCCGTCACGTTCAAAGACGCACCCCAGGCGCCTCAGCGCAGCCCGAGGCACGGCAGCCACGCCCGGGGCGCGCCGTGCGCCGTGGTCAGCAGGACGCACAACGGGCCCGCCGCTCCGCCGAGGAGCCCCATGCCCTCCGCGCCGAGCACGCGCACCTGGGGCAGGCGCTCCAGCAGGTGCGCGAGCAACCGTGCCTTCAGCGCGGCCGCGGCGGGCAGGCGGGCGTGGTGGTCGAAGGCGTCGGCCACCGCCAGCACCCCCGCCGCGCCGTGACACAGGGCCAGGACGTCGGACGGGCGGTCGCCGAAGAGGTGGAAGCTCTCGTCGTAGTGTTCGGCGAGTGTGGTGAAGGCCGCGCCGGCCCACGCGGCCGCGTCCCGGTCGCCCAGCGCGTCCGCCGCGTCCCACAGCGCCCAGGAGACCCCGGGCGTCCCGTAGCACCAGGCCTGACGGGCGCGCGGTGCCGTGGGCGGCGGGCCGTCGAGACCGGCCCCGTCCCAGGTGCGGATGGAGCGGGCGTCGTCGAAGGACTGGCGCATGAGCCATCCGGTCGCGTGACGCAGGGCGCGGGTCAGGTCGGGCCGGGGGCCTGTGTGGCGTACCGCGGCGGTCAGGGCGGCGACGACCCCGGCCACGCCGTGGCCCATGCCGGTATTGATCCGCCCGTCCAGCCAGCCAAGGTACGGATGTCCGGCATAGCCGGCGGTCCGCAGCCGCGGCAGGTCCTCGTCGTCGCAGAGCGCTGCCAGATGGCCCACGAACGGCGCGAGTTGCGCCGGTGTCGGGCGGTCGCCGGCGCACAGCGCGAGCAGCGTGCCGGCGGGCCCGACGATCAGGTCGTAGTCGGGAAGGGTCACATGGTCCAGGCGGCGGCCGCGCGGCGGCGCGGTGCCGAGCAGGCGGTCGCGCAGCCGGTCGGCGGCCAGGTGCAGTCTCGGGTGCAGCCGGGCGCCCAGGCGCAGGCCGACCAGGGTTCCGGCCAGGCCGCCGTCGTACAGGCCCGCGCGGCCTGGTCCCCGGCCGGCGGTGCGGGCCCACACGGCGACCGCGCGGGCCGCCGACCGGGCGGTGCCCGGCCCCCCGACAGCGTGCGCGAGGGCCGCCAGGGTGGGCACACCAGGATCGGACGGATGCTCGGCGGATGGGGCGCCGTCGCGCGGCCGGGCGGACCAGGCGTCGAGGACCTGGCCGACGAGGACGGGCACCGCGGTCCGGGCGCGCTCGCCGTTCTCGGTGCGCTGCGACATGGCATCTCCTCGGTGCGAAGGCGACGGCTACGGCCCGCGAGGGGAGCGGAAGACATAGGCGGTGGAAGCTACCGCCAACGGGGCGCGAGGTGGCCGGCGCCCCGCCCGGGCGGGATCGGGCCGGGCCGGGCGGGACGCCGGTGCTGTGCGACGGCGCGCTGAAGGTCAGCGGACGGTGCCGTAACAGACCACCGCCGTGTCGCAGACGATCACGGTGCACAGGCCGCTGCACGCGGAGCTGTCGGCCTCCGCCGTCGGGAGCGTGCTCTCGGTGATGCGGGCGTCCAGGTCGCCGATGAGGGCGTCGAGGTCGGTCAGTGCCATGGTGTCGGGCATTGCTGTCCTCCTTCAGGAGAGCGGATGGTGTGGGCCGCCCCGGTGACGGCGCGCCCCTTGGGCGCGTGCGTCCCGGGGACGTCGGGACCGCCGGACAGCGCGGCGGCGGCGAGCGTCGCGAGTTCCCCGGCGCTCTGGTCGCAGGGAAGTCTCAGCAGCAGTTGAGCGGCCACGGCGGCACCTTCGTGCAGGGGGTCGCGCAGCAGCAGCCCGCCGGGGCCGGGGAGCATCTCCTCCACCAGGAGATCCGCGCCGGATTGCCGCGCGGTGATCCGGTCCAGCAGGTGCAGGGAGGTCAGCGCATCGAAGTCCACGGGCACCGGTTTCGCGCCGGCGGCTGCCCGCACGAACGCGAAGCGGGGCAGTCCGGCAAGCACGCGCTGGGCGGCGAGCGTGCGCGCCTTGGCGGTTTCGCTGTCGCCGGGCCGCCACAGCCGTTCCCGCGGTACCCGCCACACGGCCGGGCTGACGACCAGTTCCCCGCCGACGGTCACCCGGGGCAGCCGCTCGGTGCGGGGGAACGCCTCGGCGAGGCCGTCCAGGCGGATGACACGCGAGGCGGCGGGGTGGCCGGCGGCCAGCAGCAGCCGCACCAGCACGTCGTACGGCGGCAGGGGCGTGCGGGTGGCGTGATGGACGGGCAGGAGGCGCCTGCCGTCGGCCTCGGCGACCACCTGAGGGCCGACGCGCCGCAGCGTGATGCGATCCAGCGGCAGATAGCGGGCCGCAGAACCGGCAGGGCCCAGGTACGGCCCGGGGTCCGGATCCCCCGTCCACCAGTCGGTGACGACCGGGCGGCGCACCGCGTTGGCGGCGCGCTCGGCCAGCGGCGGCACCAGCAACTCCACGAAACGTGCGCCCGTCAGCCGCTCAACGCGGGAGAGGAAGGCCCGGTAACCGGGTGGGTTGGCATAGCTCCCGTACAGACTGTGCAGCGCGTCGGCGAACCGGGCGTCCAGCACGCCGGCGGGCGAGGCCGTCTCCAGTACCGCGACCGGTTCTGGGCCAGGCAGCGGGCGCATCAGGCAGTCCAGGGGCCAGGGCGGCAGCGCTGTCCGCGCCGGTGGGGCCCCCAGGGCATCCAGCAGGCCTTCGTCCAGATCGACCTGCTCCTCGCCGGCCCGGGCGGCCAGATGGGCCAGCAGCCTGGCATAACCGGAACCGCAGGTGACGGCGGGATGCCAGCCGGCGTACCGGCGCAGGCTCTGCGGTGCCGGTGGCGGGCAGGTGCCGTCGGGCAGGAGACGGGCGAGGATCTCCCCCAGGGGGCGCGGCCGTTCGTCGAGCACCGCCGCTTCCGGGGGCACCGCACCTGTGTCCGGCGCCTGTTGCCGGTCGGCCTCCCGCAGCCATGCCACGCGTGCGGCGATCCCGAGTCCTCGCTGCACGCGCTCGACCGCTCGGCGGGGCACCGCGGTGCTCACAGTGCGGTAGGAGTCGAGGAACCAGGCACCGCGGTGGGCGGCTTGGGCGGGCGCAGGTCCGCACGCGGGCCCGTGCAGGGGCGAACAGCCGGGTGCAGATGGCGGGTTGGCGGCTCGGCTCGGCGGTGCGGAACGCGGCGGTTCGGGTACGGCCGGGCCTCCCGTTGCCGGTACGGAGCAGGAGACTGCGGGTGGGGGAGCACAGTCGGCCTCCGGCGCGGGCAGGGCCCTCGCTGAGCCGCTGTAAGTCACCAGCGGGGCCTCATGTCCGACAGTACAGAGGCACGTGCCGCTGCCGTAGCCGCCGTTCGGTGTCTCGGGCGGTGGTGCGGGGCACGGTAAGGCATCGGCCTCGCAGATCTTCTCGGCGGCGACCCACTCCGTGCCGTGGCGGCGCGGGACCGTGCAGATCTGGAGGACTCCGAGTTCGAGGAGGTGGGCGAGGAATCCCCGCAGGACGCCGGGGCCCGGGTCCGCCGCGCGGATCGCTGCCGTACCCAGCAGGGCCGCTTCGCAGACTTCCAAGGTCCGCGGGCCGTCGGAAAGTTGGGCCAGCACGCTTTCCAGGGGGCGGGTGCGCCGGAGGACGACCTGCCGCATCCTTCCCCGCTCGCGCGGGTCGATGACCCAGCAGCGCAGGACGCCGGGGCCGGTGCCGGTTCCCGCCGGGTGGAGGAAGTGCAGCGGTGCGGGCGCCAGGAGGGTCGTCGGGCCGGCGGCCCTGAGGTCCAGGGTCCGGAGCCGACCACGCATGAGGTGGACGTTCTCCACCGCCTCGGCGGCGACGGCGCCGAGGACCGTGCCGGGCGGGACGAGTGGCGGCGGCTCGGTGTCGTGACGGGTATCGGCGTCCGTGGTTGCCCTGGTGAGCGGGACCGGAGCGACCTGGCCGGCCCACCCGCGCGGGGTCGTCTTCGCGGCTGCCCGGCCGAGGGCCCGCCACAGATACGCGCCGCTCTTGCGCAGCCGTTGGCCGCTCCAGGACTCGCCCTTGGCAAGCCGCCGTCGCACATCGGCCATGACGGCCGGTGCCGATTCATGAAGGAACGCCCGCATGATCGGGTCGGCGCACACCAGGGACCAGGCCAGGGCGCCGATCCGCTCCCGCTCGGCCGCCACCGCGTGCTCCAGCGTGCGCAGGGTGCGGTCTGCCGACTCGGCGTCACGGCGCAACTGGGCGGCCTGCCCGGAGACTTCCCGGGCGGCGGCCAGTCCCGCGAGCAGTCGGCAGTCCGCCGGGCCCGGAGCGGCGCCGGAGTGCAGCCGTCGCCGCAGGTCGAGTACGGCGCGACGGTCGGTGGCGGTCAGTTCGGGGTGCGGTACGACGGTGGCGCCCAGCCGTTCGGCCAGTGAGCGGGCGCGTTCGGCGCGATGTTCGCTGTCGCGGGCGTGGTCGGCGAGGTGTGCGAACAGTTCCGGGTTGCCCGCCGCCGCCCACGCGTCCAGGGGCATGCCCGCCACCCGCAGCAGCGCCGCAGCGCCCAGAGCCGGTTCCTCGGCCATCTCAGCACCTCCCGTCGCCCGCGAGGGCGTGGGTCAGCAGGCTCTGGCGGGCCAGGGACAGCCGCCCCCGGTTCCAGTGGAAGATGACGTAGTAGGCGGCGGCGCGGCGCGGACCGATGGTCGCGGCGCCGGACTCGAAGTAGCCGGTGCGCCACTGCCCGGCGGCCCGGCGCACCGCGTCCGCGTGTGCCTCCACCGCCGTACGCCGCGCCTCGGACAGGGAGCCGAGCAGGGCTTGCGGGCCGGCCTGCCAGGCGCCGAGGATGCCGGCGGCGGCGCGCAGGGTGCTCTGGTCCGGGCAGGGGCCCAGCCTGCGGCCGGTGTCGTCGCGTACGACCTCCCACACCCCGCGGTGTTCCCAGCCGACGACGCCGAGGCCGTCGAGGAGTCCGCCGAGAAGCACCAGGGACAGTCGCCAGTCGGCCAGCGGCGCCGGGCCGCCGTCCGCCGTGGCGGCGGTGTGGTGTTCGAGCCAGGCGAAGGAGTCCACCGTGAACAGGTCGTGCACGAGCCGCATCGACAGCGGGCCTCCGAAGAGGTATGTCTCGGGCTCGTACACTCCGCAGACCGGTGGACGCGCCTGCCCTTCGAGCGCGCGGAAGCGGCGGGTCAGCTCCGCCCGCAGCCGGCCCCGGTCCGGTGCGCAGGCCTCGAACCGGACGCGTAGACCCGGGGGTTTGTGCATGAAGAAGAAGCGACGGACCGCGCCCGAGGCGATCAGCTCCTGGGCGGTGTCCGCGACTGCCTGGTAGGTCCGGCGCCATGCGGCCGGGCCGGGTGCGAGGTTGACCTGGACCCAGTTGGTGTCCGGGGCGCCCTCTTGCAGCGCGGACAGTCCCGCTGTCAGAAAGGTGCGCCGGGCCGCCGCGTAAGCGGGGCCGTCGGAGGAGACAGGAACCGGGCTCAGGGGAATGTCACGCACATCCCGGAGGCAATCGGCCAGCAGGTGTTCGACTTCCACCATGGTCCCTTCCCTCGCGGCATTCGCTCCTCTCCTCGGATTTCCGCACTTACGCACACCCGAAAAACAGAATCCAATTCTTCATATGATCAACAGGGTTACGCCCGGTGCACCGGCGGCACGCAACGCGCTCACGGCGCACCCCGAGCGCCCCATGAGGGCCCGGTGAACCCCTCCCTGCGTGCTGCTGCGAGCTGAGAGTGGGGGTCGGCCGCCGGTCAGGACCATGAACACCTGGATTCTGCCCGACGCATGTGATGTTTGCCGCAGTTGTTTGAATGTAGTGCCCGAGTTCGACAGGGGAGAGATCTGGGCTTCCCTCACATGAGTGTAACGGGCACGTTCTTGTCGGCGGCTGGGTCTCCGTGAGGTGTCATCTCTGCGGGAGCCCGCGGCAACAGCCGCAGGCAGCGGCCGGTGACGGCCGCCCGAGCAGAGAGGACGTCCACGATGTCCACCCCCCACCGCATCCTTGCCCGCCTGGTGCCGGCCATGGCCGCCGTAGCTCTCTGTGCTACCGCCACGCCCGCCCAGGCGGCCGGTCCCGACATCCGTCACCAAGAGATCGTCGACAAGGCCGACGGCGGTCGGCTCAGCACATGGGACGACAACGCCAGCGCCGGCGTTGCGGCGTCCACCATCCGTCAGCCCAACAGTGACTACGAGAGCCGCACCAGCGTCATGTGGGAACTGGAGCAGCAGGACGACGGCTCCTGGGTGATCCGCAACGAGAAGAACGCCACGCTGTGCCTTCAGCCGTCCTCTGATCCCGCCCCCAACGTCCTGGTCGTCGTCCAGGTGTGCAACGGCTCGGCCCTGCAGTCCTGGCGACTGGTGCCCGAGCAGACGGACCTGGCCGCCTCCGCCGGGAGCACCGGCTGGTGGAGCCTGCGCCCCGCTTCGAACACCAGGTTGGCCGCGGCACCGTCCACGACCGGCGGCGCGTACAGCGACATCCGCCTCTTCCGCGCCACCAACAGCGACGACCGCCTGTGGCACCACCAGCCGGCCCGCCACAGCTGGTGACAGCCGGCGAGCGGCCCGGGATGTCGGCCTCCGCAACAGGCCGTCATCCCGGGCCGATGGTGGGGGGGCAGGGGGGTGGTTCCTGCACGGGGAGTCGAGGTGGTTACCGATGGAACTTGCCGCTGGCGGGCGTGACGCGAGGTGGTTCCCTGGCGCTGCCAGCGCAGGCTGATCACCGACGCGTTGATCGCCGCGGGGTGGAGGTCGTGCACATCAAGTCCCCCACGACCGCGAAGCCCGCGATCCTGGACAAGCACGCGCGGGTCCGGCACGGGCACGTGAGCTCCCCACCCGACTTCTCGTAATCTCCGCACCTCTGCGTTCTGCGGTTCCGTCTTGGGGGGCGGTGAGAGTGCGGGGCAGGGCCCGGCATCCCCTGATGTCCGAACGCGGGCGCTTGGAGAGGGCAGGGCCGGCGGGCGCAGGCCGCGGTCGCGGGATTGCTAGACGTGAGTTCGGTCCGAGGGCCCGGGGGACGTGACCGCGGCCGTGGTGGAGGCGGGGGCCAGGACGGCGGTCACCACCAAGCCGTCGTCGACCAGCCAGCGGCCCGTGAACTCGCCGGCCGGACCGGTCACCGCCGCGACCGCGGGCGGCAGCGGCACCAGCAGCCGCGCCGTGAACGTGCCGCGAACCCCCGGCCCGGCCGCGTCCGGCTCGACTGCCAGTCGCAGCCACGCCTCCTTGAAGCCCAGCATCCGGCCGGCGTGCGGCGACCACGCCTTGTAGACCGACTCCTTGGCGCTGAACAGCAACCGGCCCCACGGCACGGCGGGTTGCTCCCAGGCGAGCCGTGCGAGGTCCGCGCGCTCCGCCGGCAGTGTCACCGCCTCCAGGACGCCGTCCGGGGACGGTTCGGCCGGCTCGGCGTCGATGCCCAGCGCCGCCATGTCGGCGGTGCGCGCGACGGCCGCCACCCGGTAGCCGGGACAGTGCGAGATCGCGCCGACGAACCCAGCGGGCCATCCCGGCGCACCGCGGGGGTCCGGCAGCAACGGCACAGGCGGATGACCGAGTTCGGCCAGCGCACGCCGCGCACAGCGCCGTCCGGTCGCGAACTCCCGGCGGCGCTTGTCCATGGACTTCTGCACCAGCGCCTCCTCCGCGGGAAACAGCGGAGGTTCCGTCAGATCGCCGCGTACCTCGCCCACCGCCACCGTCTCCGGCAGCAGCCGGCGCATCAGCGGGCGCACGGCGCGCCCGACGACCTGGGGGACCAGTGATGCCGGTGCGGTGTGCGGTGGTGCTTCCGGCGGGCGATGTCCGCGACGGGGCTCACCACCGGGACCCCTCGCGGGACGTGGACCGCGCCCCGGCAGGACGACCGTGCACTGGCAGGGGACATGGGAACACTCTCTGTGCGGTGGGGCGCGCCCTTGAGCGCCGAGGCGGCGTGGCTCGTCAGGTGCCCAGTGGTCAGTTCTGTTCGGGGGCCGATGAACGGCACATGCCGTCCATCGTGCGCCTGGGCCGGAACCGAATCCGTGTGTGGCGCGGAAAACTGCGGCTTTCCCCAAAAGTGGGCCGGGGATAACCGGCCTGGTGTTGTGCGCCGGAGGGCGAGACCGGCCGTGGAGGGTCCGGTCCGCGGCACCAGGGCCGGCCGTGCTCCATGGAACTGCCCCCTCGCCGGCCGAGTGAACCCCGCCGCGGGTCGCGTGCGGCAGGCCTGCACCCTCGGTGACGGCACCGACCGGCCCGGCCCTCGCCGCCAACGGCGTTGCGGCAGAACGGCCTGCCTTCCGAACGCCGAAGGACCGACAACATGCCCACCCGTGCCGACGCCCCCCGGTCCGCGCCGGGCACGGCCGGGCCGACGCGGCGGAACCGGCCGCGCCGGCCGTCGCCCCGCCCGCCGGCCCCTCCGCCTCCCGGCGATACCCGCGCACCACACTCGCGCCGGGTTGCGCACGGGAACCGCCTGGCTTGCGCGCGCGTACCGTCGATCGCCGCTCGCCCGGCGAATGGCCTGCTGAAAGGCCGGAAACGTCGTGACTAGGGAATTCCTTAGCCGATCACTCACTAGCGTTGCGAGAGTAGATGCTGATCCCTGATCCCCCCACGAAAGGCTGGCGGAAGTGACGGCCGCGCGGAGCTGCGAATTCTGCTACTGCAGGAGCGTTGGGCACTCACGGAGAGCCGGTGTCCCGGCTTCCGGCAGACCCTCGTCCTCACTGGCCCGGTTATCCCTTCCGCAGCGGCCGGTGAAGCCGACGTGAGCTGGACCTCCGCCCCCCAAAGGGCCGTTCCCGCGGTGCTGTTCCCCGGGCAGGGATCACAGCGCCGGGGCATGGGCGCCGGACTGTTCGACCGCTTCCCCGCGCTGACGTCGCTCGCCACGGACGTCCTCGGTTACGACCTGCCACGGCTGTGCCTGGAGGACCCCGACGGCAGGCTCGACGACACGCGCTTCACCCAACCCGCGCTCTACGTCGTCAACGCGCTCTCCTACCTGGCCTCGCTGGAGGATGGTGAACCGGAGGGCACCTACCTGCTCGGGCACAGCCTCGGGGAGTACAACGCGCTGCTCGCGGCGGGCGCCTACGACTTCGAGACCGGTCTCAAACTCGTCATGAAACGGGGCGAGTTGATGGCCGGGGCCGGACACGGCGGCATGCTGGCCGTCGTCGGCATGGAGGACTCCGACCTCACGCGCTTCCTCGCCGACGAGGGACTGCGGGGACTCGACATCGCCAACCTCAACACCCCGGTGCAGACCGTGCTGTCAGGGCCGGCCGAGGACATCGCCCGTGCCGAGGGCCTGCTGACGGGCCGCCGGGTGCGCACCTCACGCCTGCGTGTGTCGGCCGCGTTCCACTCCCGGTACATGGAGCCGGCCCGCGCCGAGTTCCGCGCGTTCCTCCAGGGCTTCGGGTTCGCACCGCTGCGCGGCACCGTGATCGCCAACGTCACGGCACAGCCGTACACCGACGGCGAGATCGCCCGGCTGCTGAGCGACCAGATCTCAGGGCCCGTGCGGTGGGTGGACAGCGTCCGCCTCCTGCTGCGGCACACGTCTCCCGAAGCCTGCCGCGAGGCCGGCGGCAGCGGTGTGCTCACCCGCATGCTGGGGCAGATCGCCCCGCCCCGGACGGAGACCGGCAGGGCAGCCGCTCGTCCGGCGGCGCCCGGGGCCGCCACCGAGGCTTCCTCGGCGCACCGGCATCAGGCCGCGGGTGCCCCGGTGACCCGGCCGCGCCTGTTCTGCGTCGCCTACGCGGGCGGCGACGAACGCGCCTACGCCGGACTCGCCGAGCAGTGCCCGGACGTCGAGGTCGTCACCCTCGAACGCCCAGGACGCGGCCGGCGGCTGTCCGAGCCGCTGCTGCGCGACCCCGGCAGCATCGTCGACGACCTCGTCCGGCAGCTGCGCGACCGCCTCGACGCGCCGTACGCGCTCTACGGGCACAGCCTGGGCGCCCGTCTGGCGTTCCTGCTGTGCCGCAGGCTGCGCGCCGAGCGGCTGCCCGCGCCACGTCATCTGATCGTCTCCGGCGAGTGCGGGCCGGCGCTGCCGAGCCGTGAGCGGGACACCTGGCGGCTGCCCGCCGACGCCTTCTGGGACCACCTGAAGCAGTTGGGCGGCCTCCCCGCGGAACTGCTCGACCACCAGGACCTCATGGCGTTCTACGAGCGGATCCTGCGCGCCGACTTCGAGGCGCTGGGTGCGTACACGCACCGCACCGAGCCACCACTCGACGTCCCGGTCACCGTGCTGACCGGCTCCGACGAGTGGCTCACCGAGCAGGACATCGGCGCCTGGCAGCAGGAGACCACCCGTCCCCTGACCGCGCACCGGCTTCCCGGCGGCCATTTCTTCATCCGGGACCACTGGGCCGAACTGGCGCGGATCGTCGTGTCCGCGCTGCGCACCGACGGCGCGGCGGACCCGCTGCCGACCGTCGTCTGACCCCGCCTCACACCATCCACCGCCCACTGCGGGCCGTGCCGTGGCGAGGCGTGTCGAGACATGCCTCGAAAACACCTATATGTACACCTTCATCCTCAGGGAGCGAGAGAGGTCGATCATGGATGAGCTGAAGCGGTACATGGAAGAACGTTTCCTCTTCACCTTCGACGAGAACACCACCGAGGACACCGACCTGTTCAAGGCCGGCATCCTCGACTCCTTCGGCTACATCGAGCTGATGTCGCACGTCGAGGAGACCTATGGGGTGAAGTTCAGCGAGGAGGACCTGCTGAACGGGGTCATGGTCTCCTTCTCCGGCATCCGCGACTTCGTCGGCTCCGCGCTGCGGCAGAGCACCGGGAGCAGGTGACGACCTCATGTGCGGGATCGCAGGGTTCTACGGCAGCCGGCTGCCGGCCCCGTCCTACGGCGACGTGATGCGCGGCATGCTCGCCCATATCGAGCACCGCGGTCCCGACGAGGCCGGCTGCTTCCTCGGCGACCACCTGGCGATGGGCACGGTCCGGCTCGGCATCATCGACCTCACCAGCGGATCCCAGCCCGTCGGCAGTGCGGACGGCCGTCACTGGCTCTGCTACAACGGCGAGTTGTACAACTACGTCGAGCTGCGCGAGGAACTGACGGCGCTCGGCTTCGCCTTCCGCACCGAGTCGGACACCGAAGTCGTCCTCCAGGCCTGGATCGCCTGGGGCCGGGACTGCCTGCGCCGCTTCAACGGCGCGTTCGCCTTCGCCCTCCACGACACCGTCACCGGCGAACTGCACCTGGTGCGCGACCGGTTCGGCAAGCGCCCGCTGTACGTGGCCCGCCACCAGGGCGCCTGGCTGTTCGCCTCCGAGATGAAGGCGTTCCTGGCCTACCCCGGCTTCGAGTTCGCCTTCGACCCCGACCAGCTCGCGTCGATCTTCGCGACCTGGACGCCGCTGCCCGACCAGAGCGGCTACCGGGGCATCGAGCAGATCCCGATGGGCTCCTACCTCCGCCTCGACGGCCACCGTGTCGAGCGTGGCCGCTGGACCGGCCTCGACCTCACCGCGGGGCCGGCCCCCGCCACCGAGGAAGAGGCCCTGGAACGCATCCGCGAGGAAGTGGCACGCGCCGTCGACGTACGGCTGCGCAGCGACGTCGAGGTCGGCGTCTACGCCTCCGGCGGCCTCGACTCCTCGATCGTCGCCCACCTGGCCGCCCGGCGCACCGGCCGGCAACTGCGCACGTTCTCCGTCCGCTTCGACGACCCCGAGTTCGACGAGTCCGCCGAACAGGACGAACTCGCCGCCCACCTCGGCACCCGGCACACCGCCGTGCAGGTGTCCGACGCCGACGTCGTCGAGGCGTTCCCGGACGCCGTACGGCACGCCGAGGTCCCCGTCTTCCGCACCGCGTTCGTCCCGATGTACCTGCTGGCCGAGGAGGTCCGCCGGCAGGGCATCAAGGTCGTGCTGAGCGGCGAGGGCGCCGACGAGGCGTTCCTCGGTTACGGCATCTTCAAGGACACCCGGCTCCTGGCAGCCTGGCACGAGCTCGACGACGAGACGCGGCTGCGCCGCATGGCCCAGCTCTACCCCTATCTGCGGCACTTCAACGGCGAGGACGGCCACCGCCGCATGCTGGGCCTCTACCAGCAGTTCACCGAGGAACGCCTGCCCGGCCTGTTCTCCCACCAGATGCGGTTCCAGAACGGCCGCTTCGCCACACGCCTGCTGAAGAACCCCGGCGATCCCTTCGCCGCCGCCCGGCGCCTCGTCGCCGAGGAACCCGGCTACGACCGGCTGACCCCCGTCCAGAAGGCCCAGTGGCTGGAGTTCCGCACGCTGCTCGCCGGTTACCTGCTCTCCACCCAGGGCGAACGCATGGCGCTCGCACACGGCGTGGAGAACCGCTGCCCCTTCCTCGACCCCGCCGTGGTCCGCCTGGCCGCCTCGGTCAACCTGCGCTTCGACGACGGCTACGACGAGAAGTACCTGCTCAAGCGGGCCTACGAGGACGTCCTTCCGCGCCGCATCCTGCAGAAGGGCAAGTTCCCCTACCGCGCCCCGGACAGCGCCGCGTTCGTGCGCTCCCGGCCGGACTACCGGGACCTGCTCCTCGACGCCGGCACCCTCGAGGACATCGGCGTACTCGAACCCCGCTTCGTCACCGCCTTCGTCAACCGCGTGTTCGACACCCCGCCCGAGCGCATCGGCACCAAGGAGAACCAGGCGTTCGTCCTGCTGTCCTCCCTGGTCTGGCTGCACCACTGGTTCGTCCGGCGTGCCGGAGCCGAACGCGCACCCAAGGACCTGGCCCTGCACGTCGTGGACCGGCGCAGCAGCAGCGCCGTGTCGGTCTGATACGGAGAAGGACCCCATGCCCCAGGCACACACGGCCCCCGTCACCACCGACGGCGACCAGGACGTCGCCGTCGTCGGCACCGCCCTGCGGCTGCCGCGGTCGCACACCATGGACGAGTTCTGGACCCACCTCGCCGAGGGCCACTCGCTGATCAGCGAGGTACCGGCCAGACGGTGGCGGAAGGAGGACCACGCGGGCGATCCGCGCCGCGAGTTCAACAAGACCAACAGTGTCTGGGGCGGCTTCGTCGACGACATCGACTGCTTCGACGCCGAGTTCTTCCATCTGTCGCCGCGCGAAGTGCAGTCCATGGACCCGCAGCAGCGCATGGCCCTGGAACTGAGCTGGCACGCCCTGGAGGACGCCGGCTACCGCGCCGACCGGCTCGCCGGCTCACGCACCGGCGTGTTCATGGGCGTCTGCCACTGGGACTACGCCGAGCTGATCGAGCAGGAAGTCGCGGAGATCGACGCCTACTACCCCACGGGCGTCGCCTACGCGATCATCGCCAACCGGGTCTCCCACCACTTCGACTTCCGCGGCCCCAGCGTCGTCAACGACACCGCCTGCGCCAGCTCCCTGGTCGCCGTGCAGCAGGCCGTGCAGGCGCTGCGCGCCGGGGACTGCGACTACGCCCTCGCCGGCGGCGTCAACCTGTGCTGGTCGCCGCGCCACTTCATCGCCTTCAGCAAGGCCGGCATGCTCTCCCGCGACGGCCGCTGCCGCGCCTTCGACGCCGACGCCGGCGGCTACGTCCGCGGCGAGGGCGGCGGCGTGCTGCTGCTGCGCCGCGCCGAGGACGCCGTACGCGACGGCGACCCGGTGCACGCGCTCGTCAAGGGCATCGGCAGCAACCACGGCGGCCGCACCAGTTCGCTGACGGTGACCAACCCGGCCGCGCAGGCCGAGCTGATCGCCGACGTCTACCGGCGCGCCGGGGTGGCGCCGGAAACGGTCACCTACATCGAGGCGCACGGCCCGGGCACCCGGATCGGCGACCCGATCGAGGTGCGCGGCCTCAAGCAGGCCTTCGCCGAGCTGCGCGACGGCCGTGGAACGGCACCCGGCTCCGACGCCGGGCCCCCGGCCGGGACCGGGCACCGCTGCGGCATCGGCTCCGTGAAGTCCAACATCGGCCACCTGGAGGGCGCCGCCGGAGTCGCCGGCATCCTCAAGGTGATCGCCGCCATGCGGCACCGCAAACTGCCCGGGACTGTCGGCTTCCACCGGCTCAACCCGCTGATCAAGCTCGACGGCACTCCCTTCTACATCGTGGACCGCCTCACCGACTGGGGCACCGACGAGTCCGCCGTCCCGCTGCGCGCGGGCGTCAGCTCGTTCGGCTTCGGCGGCACCAACGCCCATGTACTCCTGGAGTCCCCCGGGCGCGGGCGGGACGAGACCGGCCACGGCACGCAATGCGCGGACCACGACGGCGAGGCGGGCCCGGGCGAGCAGTGGCTGCCGGTGTCCGCGCGCGACGAGGAGCGCCTGCGGGAGACCTGCGCCCACCTCGCCCGCTGGGCGCGCGCCCGGCTCGCCGAGGACGAGGACGCCGTGCCGGACCTCGCGGACATCGCGCACACCCTGCGCGAGGGCCGGGTGCCCATGCGGGAACGCGTCGTCTTCCGCGCCGCCGACCTCACCACCTGGGCCGGGCAGCTGGAACGCTTCGCCGCCGGCGAGGACCTGCCCGACGACTGCCTGCGCGGCCGGGCCGGTGCCGACGGCGAGACCCCGCAGCTCGGCGCGTTGGACACCGAGGACCTGGTGGCGCTCGGCGCGCGCTGGATCGAGGAGGGCCGCCCGGAGAAGTTCGCGGCGGCGTGGGCCGGCGGACTGCCCGTCGACTGGTCCCAGTGGCCCGGCGGCGGCCGGCGCATCCACCTGCCGGGCTACGCCTTCGCCCGCACGCCGCACTGGTTCCGGCCCACCGCCCCCGCGCCGGAGCACACCGCGGCCCCGGCCACGCGGCCGGCCCCGCCGCTCGGCGAGGGCCGCCGGGAGGACGGCGAGTGGCGCTTCCCGCTGCTGTTCGACGCCGGGCACGACTTCGTCCGCGACCACCTCGTGGGCGGTGCGCCCATCGTGCCGGGCGTCATGGTCCTGGAACTCGTCACCGCCGCCGCCCGGCACACCGCCGCGCACGGCGACGTACCGGCCGACGGCAGCCCCTGCGTGCGCAACGCCGTGTGGATCCGCCCGCTGCGCGTCGACGGCCCCCGGCTGTCCGCCCAACTGCGCCTGGTACCGCGGGGCGACGGCCACGAGTACACGGTCCTCGACGCCTCGGGCGCGCCCTGTGCGCGGGGCCGCGTCGAATGGCGCCCGCTCACCGAGGAGACGACCGACCTCAAGGCGCTGCGCGGCCGGCACACCCGCCCCGTCGACGTCGCCGCGGGGTACGCCGCCCTGCGTGCGGCCGGCATCGCGCACGGCACCGCACTGCGCGGCCTGGACGCCGTGTACGGCGGCCCGGACGGCGTCCTGGCCCGGCTGGTCCTGCCGGCCGGCGCGGCCGGCGCAACGGCGCTGCAGCCGGCGATCCTCGACTCCGCGCTGCAAGCCGCCCTCGCCGTGGGCGCGGACGCCGACGGCACCGGCTGGCGGCGGCCCGACGCCCCGCAGGTGCCGTTCGCCCTGGACGCCCTGGAGGTCCACGCGCCCACCACGTCCGTGATGTGGGCCCTGCTGAGGACCGGCGAAGGACGCCACACGGAGGTGCCCAAACTCGATGTGGACCTCTACGACGACAGTGGCCGGCTGTGCGTGCGGATGCGCGGCTACGCGGCCCGCCCGCTGACCGCCGCCGCGGCCGAGGCGCCCGCCCCGCAGGAGGCAGCCGCCGCTGCCGCACCGGCGGCACCCGCACCCGCCGCGACCGTCCCCGGCCGACAAGACACCGTGCCCCCGCGGTCCGCCCCCGAGGACCGGCTCATCGAGGTCACCCGCGCCTGGCGGGCCGCCCCGGCGGCCGCCGGCCCGCCCGATCGGCCCGCCCCGGTCGTCGTCCTCAACGCCGCCCTCGACGACGCGCACGTCCCGGCCGCCGCCGCCCGCCTCGGCGCGGACATCCTGCCCCTCCCGGTCGCACGGCCGGCCGGGGAGGGCGGACCGCATGACGAGGCCGCCGCCGCGAAGGACGCGTTCGACGCCTGCTGCGCGCACCTGCGCCGGCTGCTCGGCGACCGCGACTCCGCCCGGCGGGTCCTGGTCGTCGCACCCGGCGCCCCGGACTCCCCGGTGCACGCCCCGCTGGCCGCCGTGCTGAAGACCGCCCACCAGGAGGAGCCGTCGCTGCGCGGCAGGCTCGTCCTCGTCGACGGCCTCGACCCGCACGACAGCGCCCGGTTCGAACGCGTCGTCCGCGCCGAGGCCGCCGCCGACGACGGCGACGAGAGCGCCTGGGACCGGCAGGACCGCCGTACCCGCTGCGTGACCGTGGAACTGCCCGCCCCGACCACCGGCGGCGACAGCCTGCTGCGCGCGGGCGGCGTGTACTGGGTCACCGGCGGCGCCGGCGGCCTGGGCACCCTGCTCGCCGAACGCCTGGTCCGCCGGTACGGGGCGACCGTCGTGCTGAGCGGACGCAAGGAGCACAGCGAAGCCGTCGACCGGCTCCGGGACCGCCTCGCCGGTCTCCCCGGTGAGGCCGTCTACCGCCCGGCGGACGTCACCGACGCCGACAGCGTGCGCGAGGCCGTCGCCGGGATCCGCGGCCGGTTCGGGCGCCTCGACGGCGTCTTCCACGCGGCGGGCGTCCTCGACGACGGCTACCTCGTGGCCAAGCCCCCGGCGCGCACCGCGGCCGTCCTCGCGCCGAAGCTCGACGGCACCGCCCACATCGACGCCGCGACCCGCGACGCCCGGCCGGACTTCCTGATGCTGTTCGGCTCCGTGGCCGGCGCGTTCGGCAACGCCGCGCAGGCCGACTACGCCGCCGCCAACGCCTACCTCGCCTCCTACGCCGTCACCCGGACCGGCCCGGAGTGGGCCCTGCGCGTCGTGGAGTGGCCACTGTGGGCCGAGGGCGGCATGCGGGTCGACCCCGCCAGCCTCGCCTATCTGCGCAAACGCAACGGCGTCGTCCCGCTCCCCACCGAGGCCGGCCTCGACGCGCTGGAGCGCGCCCTGGGCACCGACGGGCCCGTACGGCGCGCGGTGCTCTTCGGGGAACCGGAGAAGCTGCGCCGCTACGCGGGCATTCCCGGCGCGCACGAGGAGCGTGCCGCGGCGCGGTCCGGCGGGCGGCGCGAGATCGGGGAGCAGGAACTGCGCACCCTCACGCACGCGTACCTGCGCCGCGCCTTCGGCGAGGTCACGCGGCAGGACCCCGACACCATCCAGGTGGAGGAGAAGCTCGAGCACTACGGCATCGACTCCATCGCCATCGTCGACCTGACCAGCCGGCTGGAGGACGACTTCGGCTCGCTGCCCAAGACGCTCTTCTTCGAGTACGTCGACCTCGCGGGCGTCGCGGACTACTTCGTCACCGAGCACCGGGACCGGCTGCTGGACCTGCTGGCGCCGGCCGAACCGGACCCGGAACCGCAGGCGCGGCCGGAACCCCGGCCCGCAGTCGGCCCGGAGGCGGACACCCCCGCGACACCCGCCGCCCCGCAGCCGGCCCCCGTCGCGGTGACCGCCCCCGCTCCCGCTCCCGCACCGGACACCGACCCCGGCCGGCACGACATCGCCGTCGTCGGCATGGCCGGCCGCTACCCGGGCGCCGACACACTGGAGGAGTTCTGGCGGCTGCTCAGCGAGGGGCGGCACAGCTTCGAACCGGTGCCCGAGTCGCGCTGGCGGCACAGTGACCTCTACCACGACGAGCGCGACGTCCTCGGCAAGACGGTGGTGCGCACCGGTACCTTCCTGCGCGACATCGACGCCTTCGACCCCCGCTACTTCTCCATCTCCCAGCGGGACGCCGAAATCCTCTCCCCCGAGGTCCGCCTGTTCCTGCAGGCGGGTGTCACGGCCCTGGAGGACGCCGGCTACTCGCGCGAGACGCTGCGCCGCCGGTACGACGGCGACGTCGGCGTGCTCGTCGGGTCGATGAACAACAGCTACCACCTGTACGGCTTCCAGAACATGCTCACCCGCGGCTCGGTGACCAGCGGCAGCGAGATCGGCGTGATCGCCAACATGCTGTCGTACTACTACGGGTTCACCGGCCCGTCGATGTTCCTGGACGCCATGTGCGCGTCCTCCTCGGCCTGTGTGCACCAGGCGGTGCGCATGCTGCGCGCGGGGGAGTGCCGGATGGCCGTCGTGGGCGGCGTCAACCTGATGCTGCACCCGTACGACCTGATCGCCACCTCGCAGGCGCACTTCACCAGCAGGACCGCCGAGGTCGTGCGCAGTTACGGCGTCGGCGCCGACGGCACCATCCTCGGTGAGGGGGTGGGCGCCGTCGTCCTCAAACCGCTCGCCGAGGCCGTCGCCGACGGCGACCACGTCTACGGCGTGATCAAGGGCACCGGCATGACCAACGCCGGGGTGCGCAACGGCTTCACCGTGCCGAGCCCGCACCTCCAGGCCCGCGCGATCGAGAAGGCCCTGGACGACGCCGGGGTCGACGCGCGCACCATCAGCTACCTGGAGGGCCACGGCTCGGCCACCGCGCTCGGCGACCCCATCGAGATCAAGGGCGCCGGCCTCGCCTTCGGCCGGCACACCGGTGACCGGCAGTTCTGCGCCCTCGGCTCGGTCAAGTCGAACGTGGCCCACCTGCTGTCCGCCTCCGGCCTGGTCGGACTGACCAAGGTGCTGCTGCAGCTGCGGCACCGCACGCTGGTGCCGTCGCTGCACTCCGAAACGCCCAACCCCTCCGTCGACTTCACCACCACCCCGTTCGTGGTGCAGCGCCGCCTGGAGGAGTGGCGCCGCCCGCGCGTCCCTGCGGGCGACGGCACCGTCGAGGCACCGCTGCGCGCCGGCATCACCTCCATCGGCGCGGGCGGCGCCAACGTGCACATCGTCGTCGAGGAGCACGGCGGGCCGGCGGTGTCCGCGCCGGAGAGCGGACGGCCCCAGCTGCTGGTCTGTTCCGCGATGACCTCCCGCACCCTCGGCCGCGTGCTGCGCGACCTGCACGCGTACGCGCGCGACACGGGCCCCTCCCTGGACGCCCTGGCGCACGCCCTGCAGACCGGCAAGAACGAACTGCCCTGCCGGCTCGCCTTCGTGGCCACCGACCGCGCCGACGCCGTACGGCAGCTGGAGCGGCTGAGTGCCGTCGACTGGACGGCCGACGCGCCCACGTTGCCCGGCGGCGCGCACTACACCGCCAGCATCCTGCGGCAGCGGCGCACCACCGACGCCGCCGCCGTCGAACGAGCCCTCGACGAGCGGGCCCTGGACGACCTCGGCCGGTACTGGGCGCAGGGCGCGGCCCTCGACTGGGACCGGCTGTGGCCCCGGGGCGCCCGCCCCGCCAAACTGTCCCTGCCGGCCTACCCGTTCGAGAAGGTGCGCTGCTGGTACCCCGGGCACGAGGACGCGCCGAGCGTGCTGCGCCCGCTGGCCTTCGCCCGGCGCGCCCACCCCTGGATCGGCGCCAACCGGTCCGACCTGCGCGGCGTGCGCCACGGCCTGACCCTGCGCGGTGACGAACTGCTCGACTACGTCCACACCTCGGGCCGCACCCGCCGCTACGTCACGCTGGCGCTGGCCGACGCGGCGTCCGCCTTCGCGGAACTCGCCGGACTGACCGGACCGTTCCGCGTGGAGCGCGCCCGCTGGGGTGCGTTGCCGCTGCCGGCCGACGGCCCGGCGGAGCTGGAATGGCGGCTCGGCGCGGCCGGGGAGGGCCGGCACCGCGTGGAGCTGTGGCACGTCGGCGGCGCCCGGCCCACGCTCCGCTTCCACGCCGACGTGGTCCCCGCACCGCCCACCACCGCCGAGACGGCCCCCGAAGCGGCCCGTCACACCATGGCGCTGGACGGCGAGGCGTTCTACGCACGGCTCGCCGAGGCGGGCGTGGACACCCGGCCCTACGGCCGCTGCGTGACCGGCGCGACCGCGCTGGACGACGGGCGCCTGCTGCTGCGGATCGCCGCGCCCGCCCGGTGCCAGGACCCGTACAAGCAGCGCGTGCGCGTGCCGGCGTGGGTACTCGCGGGCGTCACGCAGGGGGTGATGTACCTCCACGCGACCACCGGCCCGACCGGCCGGAACGAGGCCGGTACCCTCTCCCCGGCCGCCCTCGGCGCCCTGCACGGCGACGGCTTCGACCGGACCCGCACCGTGGTGCTGACCTCGGAGCGCGGGGAGACATGGCGCGTCGGCGCGGTGTTCCTCGACGAGCAAGGCGAGGTGCTGGGCCGCCTGGACGACGCCCTGTTCGGCAGCGGGCCGCTTCCCGAGTCCCTGGGCGGGGAATCCGCCCCCGCCCACGGCACGCCGCCGGCCGTGGCGACGGCGGCGTCCGTCCCCGCGCACACCACCGCCACGCCGGCACCGGTGCCACCCGCGGCGCCGGCACCCCGGGCCGCCGCGCAGCCGGTCGGCGGCGACCGGCCCGACACGCTGGTGGAGACGCTGCGGCACATCGTCGCCGACCTGCTGAAGTTCGAGGTCGCGGACATCGACGCCGACACGCAGTTCTCCGCCTACGGCTTCGAGTCGATCTCGCTGGCCAACCTCGCCACCGAGGTCAGCGCCGCGCTCGACGTCGAGGTCACCCCCACGCTGTTCTTCGAGTGCCCGGACATCCGCAGCCTGAGCCGGCACCTGGTCGAGCGGTACGGCGACGGCCTGCGGCCCGCGGAGACCGGACCCGGCGCCAGGAGCGCGGCGCCGGAACCCGTACGACCGGAGCACGACAGCCGGCCGCTGACCGCACCCGCGCCGGCCCCGGCGGTGGCGGATCCCGCCCCGGCTCCGGGGGCGGCGCCCGTCGCGCCCGAGCCCCGGCACCACCGCACCGCCGCCGACCGCCCGTCGGCCCCGGCCGGCGCGGTCGCCATCGTCGGGGCGGCGGGACGCTTCCCCGGCGCGGACGACCTGGACGCCTTCTGGGCGAAGCTGCGCGAGGGCGCCGACCTGGTCCGCCCCTACCCCGGGGACCGCTTCGACGGGGCCTACGCCGATGTCGTACGGCGGTCGGACTTCCCGAAGTGGGCGGGGCAGCTGGACGGGGTCGACCGGTTCGACGCGGACTTCTTCCACCTGTCCCGGCTGGAGGCCGAGCTGATGGACCCGCAGCAGCGCCTGGCCCTGGAGACCGTGTGGGCCGCGCTGGAGAACGGCGGCTACGCACCCGCCCGGCTGCCCGGGAACACCGGCGTGTTCTTCGGCGTGTCCGGCTACGACTACCACCAGTTGCTCAACGCCTCCGGCGTCGCCCCCGACGGCTACACCGCCACCGGCAACGCCCACTCCGTGCTGGCCAACCGGATCTCGTTCGTGCTCGACGTGCACGGTCCCAGCGAGCCGGTCGACACCGCCTGCTCCAGCTCGCTGATCGCCCTGCACCGCGCCGTGGAGAGCATCCGCAGCGGCCGTTGCGAGATGGCCATCGCCGGCGGGGTCAACCTGCTGCTCAGCGTCGACACGTTCGTATCCACGCAGATGTCCGGCATGCTCAGCCCCGACGGCCGCTGCAAGACCTTCTCCGACCGGGCCGACGGCTACGTGCGCGGCGAGGGCGTCGCCGCGGTGCTGCTCAAGCCGCTGGAGCAGGCACGCCGCGACGGCGACGCCATCTGGGGCGTGGTCATCGGCAGCGCGGAGAACCACGGCGGGCGCGCCCAGTCGCTCACCGCGCCCAACGGCGCGGCGCAGGCCGCCCTCGTCCAGGACGCCCTGCGCGGCATCGACCCCGACAGCATCGGCTACGTCGAGACCCACGGCACCGGCACCCGGCTCGGCGACCCGGTGGAGATCAACGCGCTCCACCGGGCCCACCGCACCCTGCGCGAAGCCCGCGGCGCGCGACGCGCGGACGGCACGCCCAACCCGCCGTGCGCGCTCGGCTCGGTGAAGACCAACATCGGCCACCTGGAGGCCGCGGCCGGCCTCGCCGGCGTGCTGAAGGTGCTGCTCGCCATGCGGCACGGCGAGCTGCCGCCCACCCTGCACTGCACCGACCTCAACCCGCTGCTCCCGCTGGACGACGGCGACTTCGAGGTCGTACGCGAACTGCGGCCGTGGCGGCGGCGCGTGGACGCCGAGGGCCGGCCCTGGCCGCTGCGCGCCGGAGTCAGCAGCTTCGGCTTCGGCGGCGCCAACGCCCACGTGGTCCTTCAGGAGCCGCCCGTCCCGCCGGTCCTCGCGCCCGCCCCGTCCGAGCCGCAGGCGTTCGTCCTGTCCGCCCGCGACCCGGAGCGGCTGCGCGCCTCGGCCCGGCAACTCGCCGACCACCTCGACCGGGCCCGCCACGAGGGCCGCGCGCCGGACCCGGCCGACCTGGCGTTCACCCTGCAACTCGGCCGCGCCGCCCTGGAGGAGCGGCTCGCCTTCGTCGCCCGTGACGTCGACGAGGTGAGCGGCGTGCTGCACCGGTTCGCCGACGGCACCCCGCCCGCCCACGTCAGCACCGGCAGCCTGCGCCGCTCCCGCGGGACCGGCGTGCCACGCGATCCGGCGCCCTCTCCCGAGATGGCGCAGGCGCTGCGCGAACGGCGTCTGGACGCCGTCACGGCCGCCTGGTGCCGGGGCGAAACCGTCGACTGGCGGCCGCTGCACCCCGCCGGACGGCGGCGCACCCTGCGCCTGCCCGGCCATCCCTTCGCGCGGGGACGGTACTGGGTGCCCGCCCCGGACGCCGTCCTGCCGCAGCACGCCCCGGACACCGGCCGGTTCCCGACGCCCGCCCCGCCCGCACAGCCCCCGTTCGACGCCGAGGCCTACGCGGCGGCACTCGACGCGGTGCTCGACGACCGCGCCGGGCTGGACGCCCTGACCGGAACCTGACGGAGCCCGCCATGACCGTCGAGCCCCCCATCCCGGAGCCGAGCCTTCCCCCTCTCGCACGAAAGACCTCCATGGACACCACACCCCCCGCACGGCAAGACCCCGCGAGCCGGGACCTCCTGCTGACGCCGCACTGGCACGACCGGCCCCTCGGCGAACGGACCCGCGCCGTCGCGCCCGCCCGGCGTCTGATCGTGCTGTGCGACGCCGACGACGCCCACGAGGCCGCCGTGCGCCGCCGCCTGCCCGGAGTGTCCCTCGCCCGAGTGGACAACGCCGGTGACGGCCCGGCCGCGACCTACCGGCGGGCCGCCACCCGGCTCCTCGGCGAACTGCAGCGCCTGCTCGGGCAGCCGCACCGTGAACGGCGCGTCGTCCAGGTGGTCTGCCCCGCGCGCAGCCCCCACGGTCACGCCGGGCTGCTCGGCATGCTGCGCAGCGCCGCCCTGGAGGAGCCGGCGCTGGCCGTGCAGCTCGTCGAGTTCACCCCGTGGCCGTCCGCCGAGGACCTGGCCGGGATCCTCCAGGCCGAGCAGGACGCCGGGGACGAACACGTGCGCTACGTCGACGGGCACCGGCAGCTGCCGCAGTGGCGGCCCGCCAGGGACCTCCCGGCGGCCGAGGCGCGGCTCTGGCGCCCCGACGGGGTGTACCTGGTCACCGGCGGCGCGGGCGGCATCGGCCGGCTGCTCGCCGCCGACCTCGCCCGGCACGCTCCCACGGCCCGCCTGGTCGTGTGCGGGCGCCGTGCGCCCGACGGAGTGGACCGGCGCGGGCTCGCCGCCGCCGAGTACATCCAGGCCGACGTCACGGACGCCGCCGCGGTCGCCGAGGCGGTCGACGGCGTCGTACGGCGGTACGGGCGCCTCGACGGCATCGTCCACGCGGCCGGGCTGCTGCGCGACGGCTACGTCCTGCGCAAGAGCCACCAGGAGCTGCACGAGGTGCTGGGGCCCAAGGTGGCCGGCCTGGTCCACCTCGACGAGGCCTGCAGCCACCTTCCGCTCGACTTCCTCATCGCCTTCTCCTCCGGCTGCGGCAGCCTCGGCAACCCCGGTCAGGCCGACTACGCCGCCGCCAACGGCTTCATGGACGCCTACCTGTCCCACCGCCGTCACCTCGTGGCGTCCGGACTGCGGCACGGACGGAGCCTGTCCCTCGCCTGGCCGCTGTGGCGTGAGGGCGGCATGCGCGTTGCCGCCGACGACCTGCCCGCACTCGCCGAGCGCTTCGGCCACCCCCTCGACACGGCCACCGCGCTGGGCGCCCTGCACCGGGCCGTGCGGCTGGACGCGCCACACCTGCTGGTCACCGACCGGCACGGGACCGGGACGGACACCCTCGCGCGGCAGGCCACCGGGGCGGCGGTTCCGCGCTCCGCCGCTCCCGCGCAGGCGGCACCGTCCGGCACCGCATTGCGCGCCGACGTGCTCCCCAAGGTCAAGGAACTCCTCGCCACCACGCTGCGACTGGATGCCGACCGGCTCGACGCCGACGCGCCACTGGACGGCTTCGGCATCGACTCCCTCGCCGTCACCCGGCTCAACCGGCACCTCGAGCGGTGGTTCGGCACCCTGCCCAAGTCGCTGCTGTACCAGCACCCCACCCTGCGGGAACTCGCCCACCACCTGGCCGACCAGCACCCGGAGGGCTGCCGGAGCTGGCTCGACGGCGAACCGTCCGCGGCCGCGCCGATGACCGCGTCCGGGTCCACGGACACCGCCGCACGCCCCACCGTCCCGGGCGAGCCGGTGGCATCCTCCGCGCCCACCGCCCCCGCAGCCGCTTCGCGGGCCGCCGCGACCGCCCGCCCCCTGCCGGCCGACGAGCCGATCGCCGTCATCGGGCTGAGCGGCCGCTACCCCGACGCCCCCGACATCGCCGCGTTCTGGCGCAACCTGCGTGCCGGACGCGACAGCGTGCGCGAGATCCCCGCCGAGCGCTGGCCGCTGGACGGCTTCTTCGAGCCGGACGCCCAGCGCGCCGTACGGCAGGGCGCCAGCTACAGCAAGTGGGGCGCGTTCCTGGACGACTTCGCCCGGTTCGACGCCGCGTTCTTCGGCATCGCCCCGCGCACCGCCGCCGACATGGACCCGCAGGAGCGGCTGTTCATCGAGTGCGCCTGGGCCGTGCTGGAGGACGCCGGGTACACGCCCGGGCGGCTCGCCGAGCGGCACGGCTCCCGGGTGGGCGTGTTCGTGGGCGTCACCAAGACCGGCTTCGACCGGCACCGCCCCGACGCGCCGGACGGCGACGTGCCGCCGGCGCCCCGAACCTCGTTCGCCTCCCTCGCCAACCGCGTGTCGTACCTCCTGGACCTTCGCGGCCCGAGCATGCCGGTCGACACCATGTGCTCGGCGTCCCTGACCGCCGTCCACGAGGCGTGCGAGCAACTGCGGCGCGGCGCTTGCGAACTGGCCATCGCCGGCGGCGTCAACCTGTACCTGCACCCCTCGACCTATGTCGACCTGTGCCGCTCGCGCATGCTCGCCTCCGGCGAACGCTGCCGCAGCTTCGGCGAGGGCGGCGACGGCTTCGTGCCCGGCGAGGGAGTCGGCGCCGTCCTGCTCAAGCCGCTGTCCCGGGCGGAGGCCGACGGCGACCCGGTGCACGCGGTCATCCTCGGCTCCAGCGTCAACCACGGCGGCCGCAGCAACGGCTACACCGTGCCCAACCCGCGCGCCCAGGCCGCCCTGGTGCGCGAGGCCCTGGCACGCGCGGGCGTGACCCCGGCTCAGGTCGGCTACGTCGAAGCGCACGGCACCGGCACCCGGCTCGGCGACCCGGTGGAGATCGACGGCCTCACACAGGCGTTCACCGAGGGCCTGCCGGACACCGCGGACCGCCCGTCGTGCGCCCTCGGCACGGTGAAGCCGAACATCGGCCACCTGGAGGCCGCCGCCGGCATCGCCGGTCTGACGAAGGCGGTCCTCCAGCTCAAGCACGGCGAGCTGGTGCCGAGCCTGCACGCCGAACCGCCCAACCCGGAGATCGACTTCGCCGCGACCCCGTTCACGGTGCAGACCCGGCGGACACCCTGGGCGGCCCCGGCCGACGGCCGGCCCCGCGTGGCGGGCGTGTCCTCCTTCGGCGCGGGCGGGGCCAACGCGCACGTCGTCCTCGCCGAGTACCGGGCCCCCGCCGACCGCGTCGCCCCGCCCCCGTCGTCCGGCCGGCCCTTCCTGCTGCCGCTGTCCGCGCGCACCCCGGAGGCGCTGCGCGCCCGCGCCGAGCGGATGGCGGCGTGGCTGGACGACGCCGGTGCGCCCGTCGACCTCGGTGCCGTCGCCTTCACGCTGCAGACCGGACGCGAGGAGATGGATGAGCGGCTGTGCTTCGTCGCGGCACGCGCCGACCAGTGGCGGGAGCAACTGGCCGCCTACCTCGCGGGCCCGGACGCCGACGGACCCTGGGGCCGCGACCGCGTGCGCACCACCCGGGAGACCCGGGCGGCGCTGGCGGACAAGCCCGAGGTCCGCGAGCTCGTCGGCCAGTGGACCGCCCGCGGCGAGTGGCTGCGACTGGCCGCCTTCTGGGCCAAGGGCATGCCGCTCGACTGGACCCGGCTGCACGACGGCGACCGCCCCCCGGCGCGCCTGCACCTGCCGACGTACCCGTTCGCCGGCCCCCGCTACTGGTTCGACACGACCAGGTCCCTCGCCGGCCCCGCGACCGCCTCCGCCGCGGTGGCCGGCGAGGTCTGCGCGCCCACGGCACCCGCCGCCACCCCCGGGGCCGACGCCCGTGAGGTCGAGCGCGTCGTCCTGGCCACGGTCGGCGACGCCCTCCAGATGCCGGCCGAGGAGATCGACCGGCGCCGGCCCTTCGCCGACCTCGGGCTCGACTCCATCCTCGGCGTGAACGTGGTGCAGAGGCTCAACGAGACGCTGGGCACCGCACTGGAGACCACCGACCTCTTCGACCACGGCTCGGTGGAGCGGCTGCGCACGTTCATCGTGCGGACCTACGGCGACACCCTGCGCCCCTCCGCGGCGCCGGCCGCCTCCCCGGCGGCCCGTCCGCGCCCCCTTCCGGCCGGCGAACCCATCGCCGTCGTGGGCCTGGCCGCCCGCTTCGCCGACGCGCCCGATCCGCGAGCCCTGTGGCGCCACATCGCCGCCGGGGACGACCTGGTCGGCCCGGTCACCCGCTGGGACCTCGACCGCGAGGCACCCGGCGTGTCCTGCCGCGCCGGCAGCTTCGTCGACGGCATCGACCGGTTCGACCCGGTGTTCTTCGGCATCTCCGGCGTCGAGGCCGCCGCCATGGACCCGCAGCAGCGGATCTTCCTGGAGGAGTGCTGGAACGCCCTGGAGGACGCCGGTTACACCGGTGAACGCCTCACCTCCGGCACCTGCGGCGTCTACGTCGGCTGCTACGCCGGCGACTACCACGAGCACCTGGCCGACCAGGCCCCCGCCCAGGCCCTGTGGGGCACCATGGGGTCGGTGGTGGCCTCCCGCATCGCCTACCACCTGGACCTGACCGGTCCCGCCCTCAGCGTCGACACCTCCTGCTCCAGCTCCCTGGTCGCCCTCCACCTCGCCTGCCGCGACCTCAGGGCGGGCGCCGCCGACATGGCCCTGGCGGGCGGCGTGTTCATCCAGACCACCCCCCGCCTGTACGTCGCCGCCGACCGCGCCGGCATGCTGTCCCCGAGCGGGCGCTGCCGCAGCTTCGACGCGGACGCCGACGGCTTCGTGCCCGGCGAGGGCGCCGGCGTCGTCGTCCTCAAACGGCTCTCCGACGCCGAACGCGACGGCGACCACGTCTACGGCCTGATCCGCGGCACCGGCGTCAACCAGGACGGCACCACCAACGGCATCACCGCGCCCAGCGCCGTCTCGCAGGAGC
Source organism: Streptomyces sp. NPDC007189 (assembly GCF_040703635.1). Lineage (NCBI taxonomy): Bacteria > Bacillati > Actinomycetota > Actinomycetes > Kitasatosporales > Streptomycetaceae > Streptomyces > Streptomyces sp. NPDC007189. Next base: position 133,292 of record NZ_JBEYEY010000019.1, on the reverse strand, counting down.
GGCTGCTGCGCGCCGTGCACGAGGAGTGCGGCATCACCCCCGGCGGCATCCAGCTCGTCGAGGCCCACGGCACCGGCACCCCGCTCGGCGACCCCATCGAATTCCGCGCCCTGCGCCGGGTGTTCGAGGGCGCCCCCGCGGGCGGCTGCTCCCTCGGCTCGGTCAAGACCAACCTCGGCCACACCCAGTTCGCCGCGGGTGTCGCCGGGGTCATCAAGGCGCTGCTCGCGCTGCGCCACCGGCAACTGCCGCCCACCCTTCACTTCAGCCGCGGCAACCCGGCGATCGCCCTGGAGGGCAGCCCGTTCCGCGTCGACACCCGGCTGCGCCCGTGGCCGCGGCCGGACCACGGGCCGCGCCGCGCCGCCGTCAGCTCGTTCGGCGCCAGCGGCACCAACGCGCACGTCGTCCTCGAGGAGTACGCACAGCCCGCGCACACCGACGAGGGCGGCACCGAGCACGCCTTCCTGCTGTCCGCCCGCACCCCCGAGGCCCTGCGCGACGTGGCGCGGCGCCTCGTCGACCACCTCGGCGCCGCGCCCGCCCTGGCGGCCGGCGCGGTCGCCCACACCCTCGCCGCCGGCCGACGGCACTTCGGCCACCGGCTGGCAGTCGTCGCCGCCGACCTGCCGGCCCTCGCCGCGCACCTGAGGGCCTGGCTCGCCGGCACCGGAGGCCCCGACGTCCACCAGGGCGAGGTCTCCGCGCAGGCCGCCCCGTACGCCGCCCCCGCGGCGCGGCCGGCCCCGCGGGAGCTGGCCCGCGCCTACGTCGAGGGCCGCGTCGACCGGTTCGCCGACCACCTCCCGGCCGGCGCCCGCCGGGTGGTGCCCCTGCCGACGTACCCGTTCGAACGCGACCGCTACTGGGCCGAGCGGGCCGTGCCCGCCGACGGGCAGGCCACCGCGCCCGCCGCGTACCGGTGGCCACTGACCGGCACCGAGTTCTTCCTGGCCGACCATCACGTCGGCGGTCGCCCGGTCCTGCCCGCCGTGGTCTCCCTGGAGGCCGTGCGCCGCGCGGTGTCGGGGGAGTCCTTCACACCGCTCGGCCTGCGCGACGTCGTCTGGCCGGCCCCCTTCGCACCGGATGCCGACGGCTCGGGGACCCGGCCGGCGGAACTGCGCGTCGAACTCGGCACCGGCCGCACCGGCTTCCGCGTCCACCGGGCCGGCGCCGCACCGCACGAGGTGCACGCCCAGGGCCGGATCGCCACCCCCGCCGCGGCACCGGCCGACCGGGTCCGGCTCGAGGAACTCCGGGCCCGCTGCGACCGGCACACCCTGACCCGCGAGCAGTGCTACGCCGCCCTCGGCGCCGTCGGCATCCGGCACGGAGAACGCCTGCGCGCCCTGGACTCCCTCGCCGTCGGCGACGGCGAGGTGCTGGCCCGGCTGGTGCTGCCCGAAGCGGCCGGTGACGCGTCGTACGCGCTGCACCCGGCGATGCTCGACGCCGCGATCCAGGCGGTCGTCGGCCTGTACGGCGACGGCACCGGCGCCCTGGCCGACCACGCCGGCGCCCCCGCCCTGCCGTTCGCGCTCGACGCCGTCGACGTTCTCGGCCCGACCACCGACCGCATGTGGGCCCACCTGCGGCACAGCGACGGCTACGCCCCGTCCGCGCGGCGCGGCGTACAGAAAGCGGACATCGACGTGTACGACGACGAAGGACGCCTTCGCGTCAGCCTGCGCGGCTACTCCTCCCGCCACCGCACCGCACCGGACGCCATCCTCGGCACGGCACCGGCACCGGAGCCCGCGCGGACCGCGCCCGGGGCCCCGCAGTCCCCGTCCGAGCCCGTCCGCACCGCGTCCGGGCAGCCGCGTCCCGCGTCCGACGCGCCGAAGGCCTGTCTGCTGGCCCCCGTCTGGGACGCCCTGCCGGCCGGCCCCGCGCCCCGCTGGCCCGCGCCCGCCACGCGCCTGGCCGTCCTCGGCGGCACCGCCGGGGAGCAGGCCGAGATACTGCGCCGCTACCCGAACGCCACGCTCCTCGGCCTCGGCGACGCCGACTCGCCGCAGCGGCTCGCCGCGCTGCTGCCGTCCGGCGTCGAACACGCCGTGTGGCTGGCCCCGGAGCGCACCGCGCCGCCCGGCAGCGGCACCGACACCGTCCTCACCGCGTTCCGCCTCGTCAAGGCGCTCCTCGCGGACGGCGCCGACGCCCGCGAGCTCGGCCTGACCGTGATCACCCGGCAGGCGTGCCGGCTGACCGGCGACCGTGCCGTCGACCCGGCGCACGCCGGCGTGCACGGCCTGTTCGGCACCGTCGCCAAGGAGTACCCGCACTGGCGGATCCGGGTGGCCGACATCGGGGCCGGCACCGCCGTCCCCTGGGACGAGGTGCTGGCCCTGCCCGCCGACCCGCGCGGCGAGACGCTTGCCCACCGGGACGGCGAGTGGTACCGCCGGCGCCTGCTCGAACTCACCGCGCCCGTACCCACGCCCGGCGAGGAACACCTGCGGCCCGGTGACGTGGTCGTGGCCATCGGCGGCGCCGGTGGCATCGGCACCGTGTGGACCGAGCACGTGATGCGCCGCCACGGCGCCCGGGTCGTCTGGATCGGCCGCCGCCCCCTGGACGAGACCATCGAGGCCCGCCGCACCGCGCTCGCCGAGCACGGGCCGCGCCCCGACTACGTACGGGCGGACGCCACCGACCCGGCCGCGCTGCGCGCCGCCTGCGAGGAGATCGTCCGCCGGCACGGCCCCGTGCGCGCCGTCCTGCACACCGCCATCGTCCTCGGCGACCAGAGCCTGGCCCGCATGGACGAGGACCGGTTCCGCGCCACGTACGCCGCCAAGGCCGACGTGTCGGTCAACCTCGCCGACGCCTTCGGCGACCAGCCGCTGCGGTTCGTGGCGTTCTTCTCCTCCATGCAGGCGTTCTTCAAAGCGCCGGGACAGGCCAACTACGCCGCCGGCTGCACCTTCTCCGACGCCTGGGCGGAGCACCTGCGGGACCGCCTGCCCTGCCCGGTCAAGGTGATGAACTGGGGCTACTGGGCCGGCGTCGGCATCGTCACCGCCGACGACTACCGCCGCCGCATGAAAGAGGCCGGGCTCGCCTCGATCGAACCCGACGAGGGCATGGCCGCCTACGACACCCTGCTCACCTCGCCGTACCCGCAACTCGCCCTGCTGAAGGCCACGCACCCGCGCAGCATCGACGGCCTGTACGGCGAGGACGCCGTCGAACACCACGCGGTCCGCACCCCGTCCCTGATCGCCGCCCTGCGCGACGGCCGCCCCGACCGGCGCGACGAGATCGGGCGACTGCGCGTCGCGGCCGACGGGCACGCCGGCTCCATGCACGACGCGCTGCTGCGCATCACCTGGGCGCTGCTGCGTTCCCTCGGCCTGTTCGACGGCACACGCGCCGCCACCGCCGACGAGTGGCGCGCGACGGGCGGCATCACCGACGACTACGCCCGTTGGACGGCGCACACCCTGCACGTGCTGACCGAGGCCGGTCACCTGCGACGCGACGCCGACGGCCGCTACGCGGCGACCGCCCCCGGCCCCGTGGACCTGGACGCCGCCTGGCGGGACTGGGACGCCGCTCGCGCGCTCTGGGAGGCCCAGGACGCCAAGCGCGCCCAGGCCGTCCTGGTCGACACCACGCTGCGCGCCCTGACCGACATCCTCACCGGCCGCCGCCCTGCGACCGACGTGATGTTCCCCAACTCCTCGCTGCGCCTGGTCGAGTCCGTCTACCGGAACAACCCGGTCGCCGACTACTTCAACGACGTCCTCGCCGACACCCTCGTGGACTACCTGCGCCGCCGGATCGCCGACGACCCGGCCGCACGCATCCGGATCCTGGAGGTCGGCGCCGGCACCGGCGGCACCAGCGCGGTCGTCTTCCGGCGGCTGCGGCAGTGGAGCGAGCACGTCGAGACCTACTGCTACACCGACCTGTCCAAGGCGTTCCTGCTGCACGCCCGCCGGGAGTACGGCGACATCGCCCCCTACCTCGACGAGCGGCTGCTGAACATCGAACGGCCGCTCGCCGGACAGTCCGTGCGCCCCGGCGACTTCGACGTGGTCGTCGCCACCAACGTGCTGCACGCCACCCGCAACATCCGCACCACCCTGCGCAACGTCAAGGCCGCGCTGCGCCCGCACGGCGTGCTGCTCCTCAACGAGCTGAGCGACAACGTCTTCTTCAGCCACCTGACGTTCGGACTGCTGCAGGGCTGGTGGCGCTACGACGACCCGGCGCCGCGCATCGCCGGCTCGCCCGGCCTCACCCCCGCCACCTGGCGGCGCGTGCTCGGCGACGTCGGTTTCCGCGGTGCCTTCGTCGCCGCCGAGGGCGCCGACGACCTGGGCCAGCAGGTGATCGTCGCCGAGAGCGACGGCGCGATCCGCCAGCCGCGCCCCGACGGGGTCTCCGCTTTCCGCGGTGTCGCACCCCCGCAGGACCGGCCCGCTCCGGCGGACGTTCCGGCTCCCACGGCAGCCCCGCCCGGACCCGACGGCACCCCTGCGCCCGTGCAGGCTCCTTCCGCGCCCACGGCCACCGCGACCGTCCCCGCACCGGGCGAGGACCTGGCGGCGCGACTGCGCGAGGCGGCCCGCGACTTCTTCCGCGCGCTCGTCGCCGACACGCTGCGTCTGCCGCTGCCGGACATCAAGGCCGATGTGCCCCTGGAGCGTTACGGCATCGACTCCATCCTCGTCGTGCAGCTCACCGAGGCGGTCCGCGCGCATCTGCGCGATGTCGGAAGCACCCTGTTCTTCGAGGTCCGCACCGTCGACGGCCTGGTGGACCACTTCCTGCGCACCCAGCCGGACGAACTCGCCGCACTCGTCGGCGTCGGCACCACGGCACGAGCCGCCACGGCGGCACGGCCGGACCAAGGAGCCGGACGGGCCGCGTCCGCCGAGGAGCGCCCTCCGGCCCCCGCACCCCTCACCCGGGAACCGGCCGCCCGCGACGGCGGCGGCACGGCCATCGCCGTCGTCGGCATGGCCGGCCGCTACCCCGGTGCCCGGGACCTGGACGCCTTCTGGGAGAACCTGCTCGCCGGCCGGGACAGCATCACCGAGATCCCCGCCGAGCGCTGGGACCACGACCGGTTCTACGATCCGCGCCGTGGTGTCCCCGGCCGGACCTACAGCAAGTGGGGCGGCTTCATCGACGGCGTCGACGAGTTCGACCCGCTCTTCTTCGGGATCGCGCCCAGCGTCGCGTCCACCATGGACCCGCAGGAGCGGCTGTTCCTGCAGTGCGCGTACGAGACGTTGCAGGACGCCGGCTACACGCGTGACGCGCTGCGCTCGGCCGCGCGGCGCCGTGTCCACCGCGACGCCGGGGACATCGGCGTCTTCGTCGGCGCGATGTACACCGAGTACCAGCTCCACGGCGCGGAGGCCATCGCACGCGGAGAGCACGTCGTCGTCCCCGGCAGCCTGGCGTCCATCGCCAACCAGGTGTCGTACTTCTTCGACGCGAGCGGCCCCAGTGTCGCTGTCGACACCATGTGCGCCTCCGCGCTGACCGCCCTCCACCTGGCGTGCGCCGCGATCCGCAGCGGCGAGTGCGCGATCGCGCTGGCCGGCGGCGTCAACGTGTCGGTGCACCCGAGCAAGTACCTGATGATCGGCCAGGGGCAGTTCGCCTCCAGCGACGGCCGCTGCCGCAGCTTCGGCGAGGGCGGCGACGGCTACGTGCCCGGCGAGGGTGTCGGCGCCGTCCTGCTGCGCCCGCTCGCCGACGCCGTCGCCGACGGCGACCGCATCCTCGGCGTGATCCGCGGCACCGCCGTCAACCACGGCGGCCGCACCCACGGCTTCACCGTGCCCAACCCGCACGCGCAGGCGGCGGTGATCCGCAGCGCCTGGCGGCAGGCCGGCATCGACCCGCGGGACATCCAGTACGTCGAGGCCCACGGCACCGGCACCTCGCTGGGCGACCCCATCGAGATCGCCGGTCTGAAGTCCGCCTTCACCGAGTTCACCGACGACCGGGCCTTCTGCGCGATCGGCTCGGCCAAGTCGAACATCGGCCACCTGGAGAGCGCGGCGGGGATCGCGGGCCTGGCCAAGATCCTGCTCCAGATGCGGCACGGCCGTCTCGTGCCGTCGCTGCACGCCGAACGCACCAACCCGCACATCGACTTCGCCGACACCCCCTTCGTCCTGCAGCGCGAGGCCGCGCCGTGGCCGCGCCCCGAGGGACGGCCCCGGCTCGCCGCCCTCTCCGCCTTCGGCGCCGGCGGATCCAACGCCCACCTCGTCGTGGAGGAGTACGTCATGTCCGACCCGGGCCCCCGGCGCACCGGTTCCGTCGTCGCGGTGCTGTCCGCCCAGGACACCGACCGGCTGCGCGACTCGGCGCGGCGGCTGTCCGGCGCACTGCGCTCCGGCTCCTGGAGCGACGACGACCTCGCCGACATCGCCTACACCCTCCAGGTCGGCAGGGAGGCGATGGACGTCCGGTTCGCCGTGGTGACGGACAACCTGGCGGACCTGCTCGCCGCGCTCGACGCGTGCGCCGACGGCACCGAGCCGCCGACCGGGGCGTACCTGCGGGACGGCACCCGGCGCACCGAGCCGGCCGCCGCGTTCGCCGCCGACGACGACTTCCAGGACACCGTCGCCCGCTGGGCCGCCCGCGGCAAGCTCGCACCCCTCGCCGAGGCGTGGACGCACGGCCTCACGGTGGACTGGACCCGCCTGTACGGCGACGGGCCGGCCCCGCGTCGGGTGGGTCTGCCGACCTACCCGTTCGCCCGCGAGAGGTACTGGTTCACCGACACGCTGCCGCAGACGGCACAACCGTCCGCCCCGCAGCCCGCCCCCGCCCGGGAACCGGCACCGCGGGCAACCCCGGCGCCCGCAGCGCCGGCAGCCGACGCCCCCGCCGTACTTCCCGCCGGACACCTCACCCTCGCCCCCGTCTGGGAGCCGGTACGCCGCGACAGGGCCGCGGATGAGCCCGGCACGGCGGAACGCGTCCTTGCGGTGAACCCGTCCGCGCGGGACGCCGACACCCTGCGCCGCCTGCACCCGGACCTGCTCACCCTCCACACCGCCGACCGCGCGATCGACGACCTGAGCCGCGAACTGGCGTCGTACGGCCCCCTCGACCGCGTGGTGGCCGCCTTCCCGACGACCCCGGCCGCGTCCGGCGCCCGCCCCGGCCCCGGCGCGCGCGGCGACGCACTGCGCCGCGCCTTCCGCTTCGTCAAGGCGCTGCTCGCGACCGGTGCCGCCGACCGCCCGCTGGAGCTCACCCTGGTGACCCGGCACGCTTTCGATCCCGGCGGCACCGCGGGCACCGACCCCGAACAGGCCGGGCTGCACGGCCTGTTCGGCGGACTGGCCAAGGAGTGCCCGCAGTGGCGGGTCCGTGCGGCCGACCTCGCCGACGGCGAACCCCTCGACCCCCGCGAGGTGTTCGCCCTGCCGGCCGACCACCGCGCGCACCCCTGCGCCCGGCGCGGCGGCCAGTGGCTCCAGCGGCGCCTCATCGCCGTCGACACCACCGGGGCGACGGCCGCGCCGGACGCCCCCGCATTCCGCCGCGACGGCGTCTACGTCCTGATCGGCGGCGCCGGCGACCTCGGTGTCCGGCTGAGCGAGCACCTGGTCCGGCGCTACGGCGCACACGTGGTGTGGGTCGGCCGCCGCGCCGAGGACGCCGCGATCCGCGAGGCCGCCGCCCGCGTCGGCACGCACGGCCCCGCTCCGCTGTACCTGTCCGCCGACGCCACCGACCGCGACGCGCTGGCCCGCGTGCGCGACGAGGTGCTGCGCCGCCACGGCCGTGTCGACGGACTCGTGCACATGGCGATGGTGTTCACGCACACCCCGCTGACCGAGATGGACGAAGCCGAACTGGACGCCGCACGCACGGCCAAGGCCGCACCGTGCGAGCACCTCGCCGAGGTGTTCGCCGGCCACCGCCCGGACTTCGTGCTTCTGGTGTCCTCGCTGGTCAGCCAGATCCGCAACCCGCACCAGGCGCACTACGCGGCGGCCTGCGCCATCGAGGACGCGAGCGCGTCCGCGCTGCGCAGGGCGCTCGGCTGCCCGGTGAAGGTCGTCAACTGGGGCTACTGGGGCAACACACCCGCCGAGCACCTGCGGGAACTGGCCTCGCTGGGCGTGGCGGCGATCGACCCGCAGGCCGCCATGGCCGCCCTGGAGCGGCTGCTGGCCGGCCCCCTGGACCAGATCGGCTTCATGCGGACCAGCCGCCCGCTGCCCGTCGAGGGCGCCGTCGCGGGGGAGGTGCTGAGCCCGCAGCCCACCGGGCCGGTCGCGCACCACGACGTCCCGGGCCTGCCGCTCCCGCCCGCGCTCGCCGCGTACGGCGCCGGACCGGTGCCCGGCGAGATCGACGACCACCTGTGCCGCTGCCTCGCCGCCGAACTGCGCCGCGTCGGCCTGGACCAGCCGCGCGACGCCGACCACTGGGCGCGGCGCACCGGCGCCGGCACCCGCTTCGGCGCCTGGCTCACCGCCACCCTGCGCGCCCTGACCGAGCACGGACTGATCGACGCCGAGGGCCGCTGGGCGCCCGGCGCGCCCGGCGGTGCCGACGCCGACGCCCTCCGTGCCGGCCTCGCCCGCGCCGGCACCGGCTGGGCCGCGGCCAACGCCGACCTGCGCGCCCCGCTGGCCCTGCTCGGCACGACCCTCCCGGCGCTCGGCGACATCCTGCTCGGCCGCCGCGCCGCCACCGACGTGCTCTTCCCCGGCGGCAGCTTCGCCCTGGTCGAAGGCGTCTACCGGGACAACCGGGTCGCCGGATACTTCAACGCGGTCCTCGCCGACCAGGTCGTCGCCCACCTCAGGGCCCGCCGGCGCGTGGACCCGCAGGCCCCGCTGCGCGTCCTGGAGATCGGCGCCGGCACCGGCGGCACCACCGTGCCGGTCCTGGACCGCCTGGAGGAAGAAGGCCTGCGTCTGGACGCGTACTGCTTCACCGACGTGTCGCAGGCGTTCCTGCAGAACGCGCAGGACACCTTCGGCAGCCGGTACGCCCCGCTGGACTACCGCGTCCTCGACATCGGCCGGGCACCCCGGGAACAGGGCTTCGGCGCGGGCGAGTACGACGTCGTCATCGCCGCCAACGTGCTCCACGCGACCAGCGACATCCGCCCGGCCCTGCGGCACGCCAAGTCGCTGCTGCGCGGCGGCGGACTGCTCGCGCTCAACGAGATCAGCGGCTTCTACCTCGTCAACCACCTCACCTTCGGGCTGCTCGACGGCTGGTGGCAGCACGACGACACCGAACTGCGCGTCCCCGGCAGCCCGGCGCTGTCCCCGGAGAACTGGCAGGCGGTGCTCGCCCAGGAGGGCTTCACCGGGATCCGGCACCCGGCCGCCCCGGGGCTGGTCCTCGGCCAGCAGATCGTGGTCGCCGTCAGCGACGGCGTCGTCCGCCTGCCGCGCGCGGCGGACACGACGCCCGGGCGGGGCACCGCGGAGGCGGTCGTCCCGACGGCGGAACCCACCGAGGTCCCCGCCGTCCGGACTCCAGGTCCGGCTGCGGCACCGTCTCCGCTTCCCGCCGAGGCCGTGGCGGACGTCGTCCTCGGCGAACTCGCCGGCGCACTGCGCATGCCGGCCGAACGGATCGACACCGACCGGGCGTTCGCCGACTACGGCCTGGACTCCATCGTCGGCGCGAAGTTCATCCAGCGCGTCAACGACCGGCTCGGCCTGGACCTGATGACCACGGTCATCTTCGACCACCGCAGCGTGCGGCAGCTGGCCGCCCACATCACGGAGAGCCACGACCCGGTGCTGCCGACGGCAACCGCGGCACCGGCCGCTGCCGAGGCACGCACCGCGACCGGGGAACCCGCCGCGCCCGCGCAGGCCCCCGGCCCTGCCCCCGTCCCGGCCGCCTTCGCCGGTCCCGCCAGGCACGTGACCCGCGAGCCCATCGCCATCGTCGGCATCAGCGGCCGCTTCGCGGGCTCCGCCGACCTCGACGCCCTGTGGGAGCACCTGGCCGCCGGCCATGACCTGGTCGGCCCCATCGAGCGCTGGGACCTCTCCGGCGTCGGCGAGGACGAACTGAGCTGCCGGGCGGGCAGCTTCCTCGACGGCATCGACCGCTTCGACGCCCGGTTCTTCCAGATGACGGGCCTGGAGGCCACCTACACCGACCCGCAGCAGCGCCTCTTCCTGGAGCAGGCCTGGATAGCGCTGGAGAACGCCGGTCACGTCGGCGCCTCCCTCGCCGCACTGCGCGGCGGGGTCTACGTCGGCTGCACCGGCGGCGACTACACCGAGTGGTTCGACGACGCGCCGCCCGCCCAGGCGGTGTGGGGCAACGCGCCGTCCATCGTGCCCGCTCGCATCGCCTACCACCTGGACCTGCACGGCCCGGCGATCGCGGTCGACACGGCCTGCTCCAGCTCGCTGGTCGCCGTCCACCTGGCCTGCCAGGGGCTGTGGACCGGTGAGACCGACATCGCCGTGGCCGGCGGTGTCAGCGTGCAGACCACACCGCTGACCCATCTGGCCGCCGGCCGCGCCGGCATGCTCTCCCCGACGGGCCGCTGCCACACCTTCGACTCCCGCGCCGACGGCTTCGTGCCCGGCGAGGGCGTGGGCGTGGTGGTGCTGCGGCGGCTGTCCGACGCGCTGGCCGACGGCGACCACGTGCACGCCGTGATCCGCGGCTCCGGCCTCAACCAGGACGGCGCCACCAACGGCATCACCGCTCCCAGCGCGCTCTCCCAGGAGCGGCTGATCCGCCAGGTGTACGGCGACTTCGGCATCGACCCCGCCGACATCGGCCTCGTCGAGGCGCACGGCACCGGCACCCAGCTCGGCGACCCGATCGAGTTCGACGCGCTGCGCAAGGCGTTCGGCCCGGCCGCCGGCCCCGGTTCCTGCGCGCTCGGCTCGGTCAAGACCAACCTCGGGCACACCACCTCGGCGGCGGGCGTGGCCGGCCTGCTGAAGGTCGTACTGTCCCTGCGCCACGAGCAGATCCCGCCGACCCTGCACCACCACGAGCCCAACCCCGCGATCCGGCTCGACGACAGCCCCTTCTACGTCAACACCGAACCGCGCCGCTGGGCACCCAACGCCCATGGCCGGCGCATGGCGGCGGTCAGCTCCTTCGGCTTCAGCGGCACCAACGCCCACCTGGTCGTCGAGAGCGCGCCCGCCCGGCCCCCGCGGCAGGCCGACGGACGACCGCACCTGTTCGTGCTGTCCGCGCCCCAGCCCGAGGCGCTGCACCGGCTGACCGCCGACCTGGCGGCCCATCTGCGCCGCACGCCCGACGTCCTGCCCGGCGACGTCAGCCACACCCTGGCGCTCGGCCGGCGGCACTTCGCGCACCGCGCGGCCTACATCGCCGACGACTGCCAGGCGCTCGTGCAACTGCTGGAGGGCGACGGCGGTGCGCCGCCCACCGACTGCGGCGACCCGGCCCTGGAAGACGCCCGCAGCCGCTACCTCGACGGCGCCACCGTCGACTTCGCGCCCCTGTTCGCCGGACGCGACGTGCGCCGCACACCCCTGCCGACCTACCCGTTCCAGCGCAAGCGGTACTGGGTGGAGGGCTCCCGCCGCCCGGACCTCGACGTCGGCCGTGGCCGCCCGGCGCGCCGATCCGCGCAGTCCGTGCCGCGCCGCGCGCCCGCCGTACGGCGCAAGCCGGAGCACGACCCGCGGCAGACCGCGATGAACGGCCTCCTCCTCGACCTGCTCCAGGTGCAGCTCGACGCCTCGGGCCTCGACCTGCGCGTCCCGTTCACCCCGGACGAGGCGGTCGCCCGCACCGGCGCGCAGGGCGTGCTCGCACGCTGGCTGACCGCGAGCACGGACCGGCTGGAGCGTGAGGGCCGACTGCGCCAGGAGGGCGAGCGGCTGTGCGCCGACCGCCTGCCGGACGCCACCGCCACCTGGCGGGCCTGGGAACGGGCCGTGCCCACCTGGCGGGACGACGAGGGCCTCAGCGCCCAGGCCGATCTCGCCACGGCCATGCTGCGTGCCCTGCCCGCCATCCTCTCCGGGCGGGTCGCCGCCACGGACGTCATGTTCCCCGACGGCTCGCTCGGCCAGGTCGAGAACCTGTACCGGAACAACGGGGTCGCCGACTACTTCAACCACGTCGTCGGCGACGCCCTGGTGGCCCGGATCGAGGAACGGCTCGCCGCCGACCCCGGCGCCCGGCTGCGCATCATCGAGATCGGCGCCGGCACCGGCGGTACCAGCGCCCTGCTCTTCCCCCGGCTGCGGCCCTACGCCGAGCACGTCGAGGAGTACCGCTACACCGACCTGTCCAAGGCGTTCCTGCTGCACGCCCGCGAGAACTACGGCCCGGACAACCCCTACCTGCGCTACCAGACCTTCGACGTCGGCCGGCCGCCCCAGGAGCAGGGCCTGACGCCGGGCTCCTACGACGTCGCCGTGGCCACCAACGTGCTGCACGCCACCGCCGACATCCGCACCACGGTACGGCACGTGCGGGCCCTGCTGGCCGACGACGGGATGCTGCTGCTCAACGAGATCAGCGGCGACCACATCTTCGCCCACCTCACCTTCGGTCTGCTCCAGGGCTGGTGGCTCTACCGCGACGACGAACTGCGCATGCCGGGCAGCCCGGCGCTGCATCCCCACACCTGGCGCCGGGTGCTGCGCGAGGAGGGCTTCGCCGCGGTGACCCAGCCCGCCGCGGACGCCGACGACCTCGGCCAGCAGGTGCTGGTCGCCGAGGCCGGCCCGGCACGCTCCGCCCCGGGCGGCCGTACGCCGTCGGCGTCGCGCTCCGGCACGCCGGCACCGGCCGCACCGTCCGCCGACCCGGTGCCCGCCGCCGCGGCTTCGGACGGGGACGCGCTGCGGGACGCCGTCGCGGACCGGCTGCTCGCCGAGATCTCCCGCGTGCTGATGATGGAACCCGAGGAGATCGACCCGCAGGCGTCCTTCAGCGACTTCGGCGTGGACTCCCTCCTCGGCGTCAAGCTCGTCGGCGAGATCAACCGCGCCTTCGGGCTCGACCTGGCGACGACCACCCTGTTCGAGCACAGCACCCTCGACCGGCTGGCCGACCTGCTCGTCACCCGGCACGAGGCCGACGTCCGCACGGCCGTACCCGCACCGACGGCACCGACGGCATCGTCCGCCCCGTCCTCCCCGGCCCCCGCCCCGGCGGCCTCGCCCCTCACTCCCGTGCCCGCCTCCGACGACGCCGTGGCCGTCATCGGCATCGCCGCCCGCTACGCCCAGTCGTCCGACGCCGAGGCGCTGTGGGCGCACCTGGCCGCCGGCGACGACCTGGTCACCGAGGCCGACCGGTGGGACCTGACGCGGGCGCTGGGCGAGGGCGCCGGTCAGCAGTACGGCAGCTTCCTGGACGACATCGCCCGCTTCGACGCCGGGTTCTTCCGGATCTCCGGCAAGGAGGCCACGTACACCGACCCGCAGCAGCGCGTCTTCCTGGAGGAGTGCTGGCACGCCCTGGAGGACGCCGGCTACGCCGGTGAGCGGCTCGACGGCCGGGACTGCGGCGTCTATGTCGGCGCCTTCCCCGGCGACTACCACGAGCTGATCGGCCGTGACGCGCCCCCGCAGACCATGTGGGGCAACATGGCCTCGGTCATCGCCTCCCGCATCTCCTACTTCCTGGACCTGCAGGGCCCCGCCGAGTCGATCGACACCGCCTGCTCCAGCTCCCTCGTCGCCATCCACCACGCCTGCCAGGACCTGCGCCTGGGCGTCACCTCGATGGCGCTGGCCGGCGGTGTGTTCGTCCAGTCCACGCCCCGCCTCTACCAGTACGGCACGCGTGCGGGCATGCTCTCGCCGAGCGGCCGCTGCCACACCTTCGACTCCCGCGCCGACGGCTTCGTGCCGGGCGAGGGCGCCGGTGTCGTCGTCCTCAAGCGGCTCGCCGACGCCCTGCGCGACGGCGACCACGTGTACGGCGTCATCCGCGGCTCCGGCGTCAACCAGGACGGCACCACCAACGGCATCACCGCGCCCAGCGCCACCTCGCAGGAGCGTCTGCTGCGCGGCGTGTACGAACGGGCAGGCGTGGACCCGGGGAGCATCCAGCTCATCGAGGCGCACGGCACCGGCACCCCGCTGGGCGACCCGATCGAGTTCGAGGCGCTGTGCCAGGCGTTCGGCGACGCCCCCGAGGGCGGCTGCGCGCTCGGCGCGATCAAGACCAACCTGGGCCACACCCAGTTCGCCGCCGGTGTCGCCGGTGTCGTCAAGGTCCTCCTGGCGCTGAAGCACCGTCAACTGCCGCCGTCCCTGCACTTTTCCGAGCCGAACCCGGCGATCGCGCTGGAGGGCAGCCCCTTCCGTGTCACCACGGAGCTGGAGACCTGGCCGGCGCCGGCCACGGGTCCGCGCCTCGCGGGCGTCAGCTCCTTCGGCGCCAGCGGCACCAACGCCCACGTGCTGATCGAGGAGGCCCCCGTGCCGGGCGGCCCACGGCACCCCGAGCGGTCCCACTGGCTGCTGGTTCTGTCCGGGCAGGGCGAGGCCGCGCGCCGCGCCCAGGTCGAACGGTTCCTCGCGCACGCCGAGACGCACGACGACCTGGACCTCGGCGACGTCACCTACACCCTGGCCACCGGCCGCCGCCACTGCACCCACCGGCTCGCCCTCGTCGCCACCGACCGCGCGCAGGTGGCCGGAGTGCTGCGCGCCTGGCTGCGCGACGGCCACGCCGAGGGCGTGGTCACCGGGGAGAGCACCGACAAGCGCGGCCGCGGCGACCGCGTCGGCGCGCCCGTGTCCGGCGACGCCGGGCCCGAGGCGCTGGCCGAACTGGCCGCGGCCTACGTCCGGGGCGCCACGCCGCGCTTCGCGGACCTGTTCTCCGGCGGCGGCTTCCGCGTCGTACCCCTGCCGGGCTACGCCTTCGGCGGCGAGCGCCACTGGGTGGCGCCCGCCGTCACCGGGCGCACCCCGACTCCGGCCGCCGAGGCGCCGCCGCCGTCGCCGCTGGCCGGGCACGCCGTCCCGGGGGACGGCCCGGACTCCGTGCGCCGTACCGAGCTGACCGGTGGCGAGTTCTTCCTCGACGACCACCGCGTGCGGGGGGTGCCGGTGCTGCCGGGCGTGGCCTACCTGGAGCTGGCGTGCGCCGCAGCCCGCGCCGAGGGCCTGCCGGCCACCGGCCTGGTACTGCGCAACGTCGTCTGGTCGCGGCCCGCCCGGATCGAGCGGCCCACCACCGTGGAGACCGTCCTGCGCCGCCGCGAGGACGGCAGTCACGCCTACGAGGTCGCCTCCCGCGGGGCCGGCGGACGCCTGACGCACGGTCAGGGCCGGATCGAGCACGGCCCGGCACCCGCCGCCGAGCGCCTGGACATCGACGCCCTGCGCACCCGCTGCGCCACGCGCGGGCTGGACCACGAGGCCTGCTACCGCGTGTTCGACCGCATGGGCATGGGCTACGGCCCGGCCCTGCGCGCACTGGACCGCCTCGACACCGGCCCCGGTCTGGCCGTGGCCCGCCTGCGCCTGCCCCGGGCGGCGGGGGAGACGGCCGGCTGGACCCTGCACCCTTCCCTTCTCGACGCCGCCGTGCAGGCGACCGTGGGTCTGGCCCTGACCGGCGACGGCGACGACGTGCCGGCCGCGCTGCCGTTCGCCGTCGACGAGGTCCACGTCCTCGCGCCGACGCCCGCGACCGGCTGGGCGGTGGCCCGCTCCTCGGCCGACGACCGCGGCGGCCCGGTACGCCGGGTCGACATCGACCTGTGCGACGACACCGGCCGGGTGTGCGTACGCCTCCTCGGCTTCCAGGCCCGCACCCTGTCCGCGCCCGACGCCCGGCAGGAACAGCCGTCCGAGGGCGACGACGCCTCGCTGATCCTGATGCGCGTCGACTGGCAGGAGGCCGAACCCGCGCCCGGCGAGCGGCCGTTCGCCCGGCACGACGTGCTGCTGGCCGGCCTCGACCCGGTCGACCCGGCAGCCGTCACCGCCGCACTCGGCCGCCCCTGCACCGACCTGTCGGCCGGCCCCGGCGACGCGGCCCAGCGCTACACCGCCCGCGCCGCAGCACTGCTGACCCATCTGCGGCAGGCGGTCCTCGCCACGCGTGACGGCGAGGTCCTGGTGCAGCTCACCGTCCCCGCGTACGGCGATGACCGGCTCACCACCGGCCTCGGCGGCATGCTGGCCTCCGCCCGGCAGGAACACCCCCGCCTGATCACGCAGCTGATCGAGGTGGACCCCACGGCCGGCGCCGAGGCCCTGGCGGCCGTACTGCGGCAGGAAGCCGCCGGCGCCGCCGACGAGACCGTGCGCCGCACCGGAGGCCGTCGTCTGGTGCCCCGCTGGGAAGCGGTCGAGGACGCCGTCCCCGACCAACCCTGGAAGGCCGGCGGCGTCTACCTGGTGACCGGAGGGGCCGGCGGCCTCGGCGCCCTGTTCGCACGGGAGATCGCACGACAGGTCCCCGGCGCCACGCTGGTGCTCTGCGGCCGCTCGCCGGAGGGCCCGCGCCAGGCCGAACTGCTGCGTGAGCTGCGGGCCTCGGGCTCGGACGCGCGCTACCGATCGCTGGACGTGGGCCGGCGCGACGACGTCACCGCCTGCGTCCGCGAGACGGTCGCCGCCCACGGCCGCCTCGACGGCATCCTGCACACGGCGGGCGTGCTGCGCGACGGCTACCTCGCCCAGAAGACCGCCGAGGACCTGCGCGAGGTCTTCACCGCCAAGGTGTCCGGCTTCGTCCACCTCGACGAGGCCAGCGCCGACCTGCCGCTGGACTGGTTCATCGGGTTCTCCTCGCTGTCCGCGTTCGGCAACCCGGGCCAGGCCGACTACGCCGCCGCCAACGCCTTCCTGGACGCCTACGCCGCCCGCCGCGCCGACCAGGTGACGCGCGGCGCACGCCACGGCCGGACGCTCGTGGTCGGCTGGCCGCTGTGGGCCGACGGCGGCATGCGCGTCGACGAGGCCACCGCGCGCGGACTGCACCGGCGGGCCGGCATGCTGCCGATGCCCGCCCGGCAGGGCATCGCCGCCCTCTACCACGCCTACGGCACCGGGCTGCCCCACGTGATGGCGGTCTACGGCGACCGCGCCCGCGTCGAGACGACCCTGCTGGCCGCGCCGAAACCCGCCCCCGCCGCCCGGCGGGCCGCCGCCCGCACCGAGGCACCCGCCCAGGACCGCGCCGCACGGCGCACGGCACTGCTGCGGTCGCTGATCACCGACGTGTCGGTGCTGCTGGAGGTCCCTGAGGACGACATCGACGGAGCGGTGGAGATGAGCGAGTACGGATTCGATTCCATCTCGCTCACCGAGTTCGCCACCAGGCTCAACGACCGCTACGACCTGTCCCTGGCACCGACACTGTTCTTCGAGTACCCGACGCTGGGCGAGGTGGCCGACCACCTCCTCGACGAGTACGGCGACCGCGTGGCCCCCGTGGCCGCGGCGGAGCCCGGCGACACGGAGGCGGGCGAGGCGAAGGAGCCCCAGCCACGGGCCCCCGAGCCGCCGGCCGCCGGGGCCGCCGCCGAGCCGCACGTCCCCGGGGACGGTCCGTCCGCCGCACCGACGTCACCGCCCGAACCGCGACCGCGGACCCGGAACAACCCGGCGCCGGCGTCCGAGCCCGTCGCCGTCGTGGGCGTCAGCTGCCGCTTTCCGCAGGCCGGGGATCTGCACGCCTTCTGGGAGAACCTGCGGGAGGGCCGCGACTGCATCGGCGAGGTTCCCGCCGACCGCTGGGACTGGCGCGCCCACTACGGCGACCCCGTGAAGGAGCCCAACACCACGAACGTCAAGTGGGGCGGCTTCATGGACGGCGTCGGCGACTTCGATCCCATGTTCTTCGGCATCTCGCCGAAGGAGGCCATGCTGATGGACCCGCAGCAGCGGCTCCTGATGCTGTACGCGTGGAAGGCCCTGGAAGACGCCGGCTACTCCGCGGACGCGGTCGCCGGCAGCGACATGGCGATCTTCGTCGGCACCACCAACACCGGCTACGGCAACCTGATCGCCCGCCACGTGCCGGTCGTCGAGGGGTACTCCGCCACCGGCTCCGTGTCCTCCATGGGCCCCAACCGGATGAGCAACTTCCTGGACGTGCACGGGCCGAGCGAGCCGGTCGAGACGGCCTGCTCCAGCTCCCTGGTCGCCATCCACCGCGCCGTCCAGGCCCTGCGCGAGGGACAGTCCCAGCTCGCCGTCGCGGGCGGCGTCCAGACGATGGTCGGCGTCGACGGGCACATCAGTTTCTCCATGGCGGGGATGCTGGCGGTGGACGGGCGGTGCAAGACGTTCTCGGACCGGGCGGACGGCTATGTGCGCGGTGAGGGCGTGGGGATGCTGGTGCTCAAGCGGTTGTCGGACGCCGAGCGTGACGGCGATCATGTCTATGGGGTGATCCGGGCGACCGGTGAGAACCATGGCGGCCGGGCGAACTCGCTGACCTCGCCGAACCCGCGTGCGCAGGCGGACCTCATCCGCAGGGCGTGGACGCGGGCCGGGGTGGATCCGCGCACGGTGGGCTACATCGAGGCTCACGGCACGGGGACGTCGCTGGGTGACCCGGTGGAGGTCAATGGTCTGAAGGCGGCGTTTGCGGAGCTGTACCGGGCGCACGGCGTGACGGTCGGGGAAGCGCACTGCGGTCTGGGCTCGGTGAAGACCAACATCGGGCATCTGGAGCTGGCGGCGGGGGTCGCGGGCGTGATCAAGGTGTTGTTGCAGTTGCGGCACCGCACGCTGGTGAAGTCCCTGCACTGCGAGCGGGTCAATCCGTATATCGACCTGGACGGCAGCCCGTTCTACCTGGTGCGCGAGCGGCAGCCCTGGCCCGCGCCGAAGGACGCCGACGGCCGGGAACTGCCCCGCAGGGCCGGCGTCAGCTCCTTCGGGCTCGGCGGGGTCAACGCCCACGTCGTCCTGGAGGAATACGTCGCCCCGAACGGCAGCGAGACGCCGGCCGCGTCCCCGGCACCGCTGCCCGTGGTGCTCTCCGCACGCCACCCCGACGTCCTGCGCGACCTGGCCGGACAGTGGGTGACCGCACTGGAACGCGGCGACTACCGCGACGCCGACCTGCCGTCGATCGCGTACACGTCGCTGACCGGACGCACCCCGATGACCGAACGCCTGGCCGTCCTCGCAGGCGGCGTCGACGACCTGCGGCGGCGCCTGGAGTCCTGGCTGCGCGGCGAGTCCGGCCAGGCCGTGCGCACCGGCCGGGTACGCCGCGGCAGCGACACGCCGGACGCCGTCACGTGCCCGGAGCCCGGCCCGGTAGACGGCCCGGTCCGCCGGGACTGGGACCGCGCGCTCACCGCCTGGCTCGACGGCGCCGACGTCGACTGGGAACGCTGGTGGACCGGACCCCGGCCGCGCCGCGTCTCCCTGCCCACGTATCCGTTCCAGCTGCGGCGCTACTGGATCGACACCACCGCCCCCGCCGGGACGCGGGCCGCCGCACCGCACCCGCTGCTGCACAACAACACCTCCGACCTGACCGAGCAGCGGTACACCAGCCGCTTCACCGGGCGCGAACCGCTGCTGGCCGGCCACCGCGTGCGGGGCGTGCCGGTGCTGCCGGGCGCCGCCCAGCTGGAGATGGCCCACGCCGCTGCCCGCCTCGCCTCCGGCGACGACGCGCGGGCCTGGGCGCTCGGCCAGGTGGCATGGACCCGCCCGCTGACCGTCGAACGGCCCACCGACGTCGAGGTGGCCCTGACGACCCGGCCCGACGGCAGCCTCTCCTACGAGGTGCGCAGCCGTGGCGCCGACGGCGCAACCGTCGTACACGGCCACGGACGGCTGCGTCGCCGCACGCCGGCGGTCGGGGAACGGCTCGACCTTCCGGCCCTGCTCGCCCGCTGTGACGGCGGGGAAGCGGACGCCGAGGCGATCTACGAGCGGTTCGCCCGCCGCGGCCTGGACTACGGGCCCGCACTGCGCGCACTGCGCCGCCTGCACAGCGGCTCCGGCCTCGCGGTCGCCCGCCTGGAAGCGCCGGCGTCCGCGCGGCCGGACGGCGCCGGCTACGTCGTCGACCCGGGCCTGCTGGACGCCGCCCTCCAGGCCACGTCCGGACTGTTCACCGACGACGGCGCCGGACTCACCGCGCTGCCCTTCGCGCTCGGTGGACTGGAGGTGCTGCGGCCCACCCCGGCGACCGGCTGGGCGGTCGCCCGGTTCGACGCGGACGACCGGCCCGGCCCGGTGCGCCGCATGGACGTCGACGTGTGCGACGACGACGGCGAGGTGTGCGTCCGGCTGCGCGGGTTCACCGCCCGCGACATCACCGCGAACGACCGAACCGGGGGCCTGGCCGGCACCGGACCGGAGCCGCGGCCCGCACCCGCCCCGACAGCCGGACACGAGCCCGCACCCGCCCCGGCAGCCGGACACGAGACGGACGGCGGCGCCCCCGACGACGCGTACCTGCTGCACCTGATCGAAGCCGTGTCACGCCAGGACCTGAGCGTGGACGACTTCAAGCGGAGCCTGAACGGAGCCAGGAAGTGACCACATCCATCGAATCCCTCGACGACCTGCACGCAGGCATCCGCGAAGGGCGCATCGGGCAGGCCGAGGCGCTGCGTCTGATCCGTGCCCTCCGGCACCGGCCGGCCGCCGTGCCCCGGCCCGGCACCGACACCGGCACCCGGGAACTGCTCGAGCACGTGTCCGGCATCGTGCTGGAGAAGGTCGCCGGCTTGTTGAAAGTCGATGCGGGGGAACTGGACCCGGACGTCGCCCTGAGCGAGTACGGCCTGGACTCGATCGTCATGAGCCAGCTCGTCAACGAGCTGAACGAGGTGCTGGGCCTGGAACTGATGCCGACCGTGCTGTTCGAGCACGGCACCATGAACGCCTTCGGCACTCACCTCGTGAACGCGCACGGCCCGGCCCTCGCCGCCCGCCTCGGCCGGCCGCGGCCCGCCCAGGACGCCACTCCCACCGCGCAACCCGAAGCCGAACCCGTTCTCCCGGACCCGGCGCGGGGACGGTTCACGCCGCGCCCGACGGCCACGGCCGCACCGGACGTGCCCTCCGGCTCCGAGCAGGCCGCCTCGCCCGTCGCGGGGGAGCGGACCGGCGACCTCATCGCCGTCGTGGGCGTCAGCTGCCGCTTTCCGCAGGCCGGGGATCTGGACGCCTTCTGGGAGAACCTGTGGGAGGGCCGCGACTGTATCGGGGAGGTTCCCGCCGACCGCTGGGACTGGCGCGCCCATTACGGCGACCCCGTGAAGGAGCCCAACACCACGAACGTCAAGTGGGGTGGCTTCATGGACGGCGTGGCCGATTTCGATCCCATGTTCTTCGGCATCTCGCCGAAGGAGGCCATGCTGATGGACCCGCAGCAGCGGCTCCTGATGCTGTACGTGTGGAAGGCCCTGGAAGACGCCGGATATGCCGCCGACTCCCTGGCCGGCAGCGACATCGGCCTGTTCGTCGGCACCACCAACACCGGCTACAGCAGCCTCGTCGAGCGCACCGGCGGTCCGGTCCAGAGCGTGTCGTCGACCGGGGGAGTGCCTTCGGTCGGCCCGAACCGGATGAGCTACTTCCTGGACGTGCACGGGCCGAGCGAGCCGGTCGAGACGGCCTGCTCCAGCTCCCTGGTCGCCATCCACCGCGCCGTCGCCGCCATCGAGCGCGGCGAGTGCCCCATGGCGGTCGCCGGCGGCGTCAACACCATCGTCGTGCCCGACGGGCACATCAGTTTCTCCATGGCGGGGATGCTGGCGGTGGACGGGCGGTGCAAGACGTTCTCGGACCGGGCGGACGGCTATGTGCGCGGTGAGGGCGTGGGGATGCTGGTGCTCAAGCGGTTGTCGGACGCCGAGCGTGACGGTGATCATGTCTACGGGGTGATCCGGGCGACCGGTGAGAACCATGGCGGCCGGGCGAACTCGCTGACCTCGCCGAACCCGCGTGCGCAGGCGGACCTCATCCGCAGGGCGTGGACGCGGGCCGGGGTGGATCCGCGCACGGTGGGCTATATCGAGGCTCACGGCACGGGGACGTCGCTGGGTGACCCGGTGGAGGTCAATGGTCTGAAGGCGGCGTTTGCGGAGCTGTACCGGGCGCACGGTGTGACGGTGGGGGAGGCGCACTGCGGTCTGGGCTCGGTGAAGACCAACATCGGGCATCTGGAGCTGGCGGCGGGGGTCGCGGGCGTGATCAAGGTGTTGTTGCAGTTGCGGCACCGCACGCTGGTGAAGTCCCTGCACTGCGAGCGGGTCAATCCGTATATCGACCTGGACGGCAGCCCGTTCTACTTGGTGCGCGAGCGGCAGCCCTGGCCCGCGCCGAAGGACGCCGACGGCCGGGAACTGCCCCGCAGGGCCGGCGTCAGCTCCTTCGGCTTCGGCGGGGTCAACGCCCACGTCGTCCTGGAGGAGTACGTCCCGCCCGCCCCCGCCCTCGCCACCCCGCCGGCCGACGAGCCCGTGGCCGTCCTGCTGTCGGCCGCGGACCAGGACACCCTGCGCGCCCGCGCCCGCGACCTCCTCGCCTGGATCGACGCGGGCCGCATCCGCGAGAACGACCTCACCGCGCTCGCCCACACCCTGCAGACCGGGCGCGTCGCCATGGACGAGCGCCTCGGCTTCGTCACCGACTCCCTCGCCGACGCAGGCGAGCGCCTGCGCGCCTACCTGGAGGGCGGCACGATCCCCGGCGTCCACGCCGGGCGGGCCGCCCGGCAGGAGGCATGGAACACCCTCACCGCGGACGAGGACGTGGCCCGCGCCGTCGACCAGTGGATCGCCCGCGGCAACCTCGACCGCGTCGTCAAGCTGTGGACCACCGGCTGCGACGTCGACTGGAGCCGCCTGCACGCCGGCCGGCCGGTGCGGCGCATCCCCCTGCCCGCCTACCCGTTCCGGTTGCGCCGTTACTGGATCGCCGACCGGAACCACGGCCACCGCCCCGAGGCGGCGCTGCCGGCGGGCACGGGGGAGCGGCTGCGGCGCCTCGACGGACAGGAGCCCTACCTCGCCGACCACCGGGTCCTCGACGTGCCCACCCTCCCCGGCGCCGCCCACGTGGAGTTCGTCCGTGAAGCCCTCACCGCGTCGACGCCCGGCGCTCCCGCCACCGGCGTCCGCCTGCGCGACGTGACCTGGCTGCGACCGGTGCGGGTGACCGGGCCGCGCACGCTGCGCATCACCCTCACCCCCGGCGGCGGGGACAGCGGTGACCCCGCCGAGCGCACCTTCGAGGTGCGTGCCGACGACGCGCCCGACGTGCACGCCCGGGGCACCGCACAGCTCGACCCGGCGCTGCGCGACGCGCCCGCGGAGACCCGCGACATCGACGCCCTGCGGGCCGGCTGCCCCCGGCGCCGCGACGCCGACGAGTGCTACGCCCTGTTCGCCCGCATGGGCCTGGACTACGGTCCCGCCCTGCGCACGGTCCAGACGCTGTACCACGGGCCCGACGGCGCGCTGGCCCGGCTGCGGCTGCCCGCCCGGGCCGCCGGCCTGACCACCGACCCGAGCATGCTCGACGGCGCCCTGCAGGCCACGCTCGGCGTTCTGCTGGAGGAGCGGGACGACGAGCCCGCCGCCGGCTCGGCCGCCGTTCCGTTCACCGTGCGCGAGATCCGACTGCTGCGGCCCACACCGGCCGAGGGCTGGGCGGTGGTGCGCCGCGCCGCGGACGACCGGGGGGAGGGACGCCTGCGACGCCTCGACGTCGACCTGTGCGACGACCGGGGCACCGTCTGCGTGCGTCTGCTCGGCTTCAGCACCCGCGCGATCCAGACCCCGCCGACCACGGCCCCTACGCGGGCCGTACCGGACACGGCCACGGCGTCCACGGCGGACACGGACGCCGCCCTGCTGGCCCACATCGCCTGGCAGGACCACACCGGCACCGGCCGGGACACGCACCGCGGCACGCCCGGGCACGTCGTCCTGTGCGAACTCCCCGGCATCGACGCCCCCGAACTCGCCCGCACCCTCGGCGCCGGGTGCGATGTCTGGCAGGCCGACGGCGACGCCGCGGCCCGCTACGCCGCACACGCCGAGCGGCTGCTCGCCCTGCTGCGCGAGGCGGCGCGCGACCACGCCGACGAACCCCGGCTCCTGCAGGTCGTCACGCCCGCGCACGCGCCCTGGCTGGCCGGCCTGAACGGCATGCTGCGCACCGCCCGCGCCGAACACCCCAAGCTGCTCACCCAGTGGATCGAGACCGCGGTGCCGGCCACCGCGGAGGACCTGGCGGCCGTCCTGCGCCGCGCGGCGGCCGACCCGGACGAGGACGCCGTACGCCACGTCGACGGCTGCCTCCGGGTGCCCCGCTGGCGGGAGCTGACGGTGCCGGCTCCGGCGGCACCGTGGCGGGACCGCGGCGTCTACCTGCTCACCGGTGGCGCCGGGGGCCTGGGCGCCGTCCTCGCCAAGGACATCGCCCGGCGCGTCAGTGACCCCGTTCTGGTGCTGTGCGGGCGCAGCCCGGCCGGTGCCGCCCACGCCCGGCTCCTCGGGACTCTGCGCGACTCGGGCGCCCGCGCCGAGTACCGCGTCCTGGACGTCACCGACCGCGCCGCCGTCCTGACCGCCGTACGGGAGACCGAGACCCGGTACGGGGCCCTGCACGGCGTCGTCCACGCGGCGGGTGTGCTGCGCGACGGCTTCCTCGCCACCAAGAGCGCCGACGACCTGCGGGACGTCCTCGCCGTCAAGGCCGCCGGGCTGGTGCACCTGGACGAGGCGACCGCAGGCTGCGACCTGGACTGCTTCATCGCGTTCTCCTCGATGGCCGCCTTCGGCAACGCCGGCCAGGCCGACTACGCCGCCGCCAACGCCTTCCTGGACGCCTACGCCGCCCACCGCCAGGACCTCGTCGGCAAGGGCGAACGCCGGGGCCGCACCCTGTCCGTCAACTGGCCGCTGTGGCAGGAGGGCGGCATGCGCGCCGGCGCCGGCGCCCTGGCCGCCATGGAACGCGCCGGACTGCGCGCCCTGGACGCCGACGCCGGACTGGACGCCCTCCACCGGGCCTGGGCCGGCGCCCTGCCCCAGGTGATCGTGGTCCACGGCGACCACGACCGCATCCGCGAGCAGTTCCTGCCCGGCACCGCCGCACCGCAGGCCCCGGCGGACGGCCGGCCGCACACGGCGGACACCGGCCGGCCGCCGGCACCGGCCGCCGACCGCGTCACCGCGCTGCTGGCCGAGGTGCTCGAACTGGATCCGGCCGAGCTGAAGCCCGACGTGCCGCTGCGGCGCTACGGCTTCGACTCCATCTTCCAGGTCCAGTTCCTCGCCCGTGCGCAGCGGGACATCGACCCGGAGCTCACGCTCGACACCCTCGTCGACAGCGAGACCCTCCAGGACCTCGTCACCGCGCTCGGCGGACCCGGCCGCGAGGACACGGCACCGGCCACCCCGGCGCTCCCGCCGTCCGGCGAGCCCGTCCCCGACCCCGCGCAGGCCGCCGCCTCCGTGCTCGTCCGGATGAACGGCGTCACCACCGGCCGGCCGGTGTTCTGGGTCCACGACGGCAACGGCGGCATCGGCGGCTACGCGCCCCTCGCGGCCCGCTGCCGACGTCCCTTCTACGGGATCATCCCCAAGGGCTGGACCGGTACGGAGGACATCCTCACCGGCCAGGAGGCCATGGCCCGGTACTACGTCGCGGCCATGCGCTCCGTCCAGCCGGACGGCCCCTACGACGTCGGCGGCTTCTCCCTGGGCGGCCTCTTCGCCTACGAAGTCGTGCGCGAACTGCAGGCGCAGGGCCAGGAGGTGTCCTCCTTCGTCATGCTGGACACCCTCGACGGCATCGCCACCAACCGGGCCAACGACCTGGTGCTCGGCGGCCGCGCCGACGCCGACGCGCGCGCCAAGGTCAGCCTGTTCCGCGCCGTCAACCTGGTGCTCGGCGACAACCGCCTCACCGCCCCCGACGACGCCTCGCCGGTCCTGCACCGCGACGAGGTCGACCCCACCCTCGATGTGGACGCCTTCCTGAACTCCCTGATCAAGGCCGCCCTGGAGCGCGGCGTCGACCGCACCGAGGGGCAACTGCGCACCCGTGTCCGGCAGCTGGCACGCTACTTCGACGCCGTGCAGGGCGAGACGTACACCGTCCGGCCCCTGCCGCGCCCGGACCAGGTGCCCTGCCACTACGTGCGCAACAAGGGCGGCGAGTTCTTCGGAGCGTACGAGGAGTACATGGTGCTCTTCCCCAACCCCGACCTGCCCAGCGTCGACGGCACCGCGTACTGGCGCGCATGGGAGGGGCACATCGAGGACTTCACCGTCGTCGACGTCGACACCGTCACCCACTCCGACGTGATGAGCGCCCCCCACGCTCTGGAGAAGATCCTGGACCTGTGCGACACCCTGTACGGGCCGCAGGGGCCCGCCCACGACGCCGCGACCGCGCCCGCCCGGGACGCGGGCGCACCGGTGCAGGAGCACACGGCCGGCGACCGGACGTCCGACCCGTCCGCGCGAGGAGGCAGCTGAGATGAAGGCAGTGATCTTTCCCGGACAGGGCGCCCAGTTCCGCGGTATGGGCCGCGAACTGTTCGACGCCTACCCCGAAGCGGCCGGGCAGGCGTCCGACATCCTCGGCTACGACCTGCCGCGCCTGTGCCTGCACGATCCGCACCGGGTCCTGAACGACACCGAGTACACCCAGCCCGCCCTGTTCGTCGTCGGCGCCCTCGCCCACCGCCGCTGGCGGGAGGAGAACGGCGACGCGGCCGGCTGTCTCGCCGGGCACAGCCTGGGCGAGTACTGCGCCCTGCACGCCGCCGGCGCCTTCGACTTCGCGACTGGCGTACGCCTGGTCCAGCGGCGCGGCGAGCTGATGGCGCGGGCGCGCGGCGGCGGCATGGTGGCCGTCGTCGGCATCGACGGCGACCGGCTCGCCGGTCTCCTCGCCGAGGGCGCCTTCACCACGCTCACCGTCGCCAACCACAACACCCCCACGCAGCACGTCATCTCCGGCGACGCCGAGACGATCGGCGTGCTGGAGACCCACCTGGAGGAGCGGAAGGTACGGAGCGTGCGCCTGAAGGTCTCCGGGGCCTTCCACTCCCCGCTGATGCGGCCCGCGCAGGAGGAGTTCGCCGCGTTCCTGCGCGACTTCCGGCTCGGCGACCCCCGCCTGCCGGTCATCGCCAACGCCACCGCACGCCCGTACCCGGCCGGCCGTACCGCGGAACTGCTCACCCGGCAGATCACCAGCCCCGTCCGGTGGACGGAGAGCGTGCACCACCTGCTCGACCTCGGCGTGAGCGACTTCGTCGAACTGGGCGGCACGGTGGTGGGCCGCCTGGTCGACCAGATCCGCACCGCCCCGCGCCCCGCCCCCACGGCGCCACCGCCGGCGCCCCAGGCGGACGGAATCCCGGCCCGACCGGCCGATCCGGCCCGTCCCGCCGATCCGGCCGGTCCCGCCCCCCGGCCGGCCGACACCGCTTCCGCCGCCACCGAACTGGGCAGCGCCGTCTTCCGCCGCCGCCTCGGACTGCGCTACGCCTACGCCGCCGGCGGCATGTACCGGGGCATCGCCTCACCCCGCATGGTCATCGCGCTCGCCCGCCGCGGCATGCTCGGCATCCTCGGAACGGGGGGCACCCCCCACCAGGAGATCGAGGAGGACCTGCGCACCATCCGGGCCGCCCTCGGCCCCGACCGCCCGTTCGGCGTCAACTTCCTGGCCCACCACGACGATCCCGCCGCCGAACGTGCCATGGCCGACCTGCTGCTGCGCCAGGACGTCCGGATCGTCGAGGCGTCCGCGTTCATCCGGATGACCCCGGCGCTCGTCCTGTACCGGGCCCGCGGCCTGCGTCGCGGCCCCGACGGCACTCCCGTGTGCGACCACCGCGTCGTCGCCAAGGTCTCCCGCCCCGAGGTAGCGCGGGCCTTCATGGAGCCCGCCCCCGACGCCGTGCTCGACCGCCTGGTGCGCGACGGCGACCTCGGCGCACACCAGGCCGAACTCGCCCGCCGGGTGCCGATGAGCCACGACATCACCGTCGAGGCCGATTCCGGCGGCCACACCGACGGCGGCATCTCCACCGTGATGATGCCGGCGATGCACCGGCTGCGGCAGGAGGCCCAGCACCGCCACGGCTATGCCGAACCCATCTGCCTCGGCCTGGCCGGGGGCCTCGGCACCCCGGAGGCCGTGGCCGCCGCGTTCATGCTCGGCGCCGACTACGTGCTGACCGGCTCGGTCAACCAGTGCACCGTGGAGGCCGGGACGAGCGACGCCGTCAAGGACATGCTCCAGGACATCGACATCCACGACACCGAGTACGCGCCGGCCGGCGACATGTTCGAGATGGGCGCCAAGGTGCAGGTACTGCGCAAGGGCGTGTTCTTCCCCACCCGCGCCAACAAGCTGTTCTCGCTGTACTCGCACTACGACGGCCTCGACGAGCTGCCCGCGAGGACCCGTGACCTGCTGGAGCGCACCTACTTCCGCCGCACCCTGGACGAGGTGTGGGAGGACACGCGCGCCCACCTGCGTTCCCGAGGCCGGCACGACGACCTCGCGCGCGCCGAGGCCAACCCCAAGCTGCGCATGGCGCTGGTGTTCCGCTGGTACTTCGCCCACACCGCGCAGCTCGCCCTCAACGGACGCGACGACCGCACCAACTACCAGGTGCACACCGGACCGGCGCTCGGCTCGTTCAACCAGTGGGTCAAGGGCACGGACCTGGAACGGTGGCGCGACCGCCACGTGGACGACATCGGTGTACGGCTCCTCGAAGGCGCCGCCGGACACATCGCCGCCATGTACCTCAGCTGGCACCAGCCCGCGTCGGCCACCCCACCGCCCTTGCCGGCACCCACCCCGGCTGCCGCCGTCTGAGACGGTGGTCGATGCCGGGTCCGAAGGGGGCTTGACCGGCTGCGGTGGTGTCCGCGTTCAGCTGGTCGGCGGGCAGGGCCCGCGGGTCGGCGAGGGGGGCGCCGTGCAGCTAGACCATGACTCCGAGGGCCGGTGACGGCCGGTTCGCATCCGGGGTGGGGAGTCCAGGCTCCGCCACGCCACGCCGGCATCCGGCTGGTGCTCGACGATCTTCGTCGCGTACCGGCACAGCCACCTGGACCGTCTCTTCGATGGTCGACATGGCTCGCCCGTCATGTCGATCTTGCGGGGAGTGCCGCAGCCGTGTCGCCGCCCGTGTGAAGGCAAGCGCTTTGCCGCGTCGTGCAGCAGCATGGAAGGAGGGCACAGGCAGGCCATGCCATGGCGAGGCCCTGTTGCCACGCGTTGACAGATGCCGCACCCGTCGGTACGGCATTCGCCCCCCGCCCAGGTTGGAGAGGACGGTTCTCCTGTGGTCGAATCACAGCCCGTGATTGTCCCGCCGGCCAGAACCGCCGTATTCCTGGTGGCCACGGTCTTGCCCGGCGGTGAGGGCGCGGTCCGCGGTCTTCTGGAAGATGTGTCGAGTCTGCGGCGTTCCGTCGCGTTCCGAGCCCCGAGCGAGGAGCTGACCTGTGTCGTGGGGATCGGTTCTGCTGTCTGGGACCGTCTCTTCAGCGGGCCGAGACCCAGGGATCTCCATCCGTTCGTGGAGCTGGACGGCGGACGTCATCGAGCCCCCTCGACCTCCGGCGACCTGCTCTTCCACGTACGATCGCGCCGCATGGACCTCTGCTTCGAGCTTGCCCGGCTGTTCTCCGAGCGCCTGCGCGGCGCAGTCAGCGTGGTGGACGAAGTGCATGGCTTCAAGTACTTCGACGAGCGCGATCTCCTCGGTTTCGTGGACGGCAGCGAGAACCCGGAGGGACAGCTCGCCGACGATGCCGTGTTCATCGGCGACGAGGACCCCGGCTTCGAAGGAGGCAGCTATGTGGTCATTCAGAAGTACCTGCACGACCTCGCGGCCTGGACCGAACTGTCCGTGGAGGAGCAGGATCGGGTGATCGGCCGCCACAAGCTGGACAACGTCGAACTGCCCGACGACGTCAAGCCCGAAGACTCTCACGTGGCACTGAACACGATCACCGACGAGGACGGCTCCGAGCGCAAGATCGTGCGTGAGAACATGCCGTTCGGCAGCTTGGAACAGGGGGAGTTCGGCACCTTCTTCATCGGCTACTCGCGCACGCCGGACGTGACTGAGCAGATGCTGCGGAACATGTTCATCGGCCCCCGCCCGGGGCTGCACGACAGGATTCTCGACTTTTCGACCGCTGTCACCGGGTGCCTGTTCTACGTCCCGACCGCTGACTTCCTGGATGACCTGCCTGCGGCGCCCGATGCCGCGACCACCCGCGACGGTTCCTTGGGGATCGGCAGCCTGAAATAGGCGGGCCCTCGGAGTTGAAGCCGATCCCGCCCCCGGCCGCGTAGTAGACGCGAGCGTAGCGGGTGGCGTACATCAGGTGCAGGGTGGCCCAGGCCATGAACACACCGCAGAGGGCGACCGTCACCACGACGACTTCCTCGGTAGCAGGCCGGAAATCCACAACGGCACGCGGTGCCATGGCGGGACCTGTGGGATATACGTCCACATCGCCATGGCCTGTGCCGGTGGGGACGACGATCCTGAAACAGAGCTGCTGAACGCGGCCCCCACCGACCCCACCAAGCACACAGGCGGATCCCATGACCATCACCGGAGCAACCGAGGCACAACTGCCCGACACGGCGCTCGTCCGCGAGGCGACCCAGCTCGTCCGGGACACCACCAGTGATCTGATCTACCACCACTCCCGGCGGGTCTTCTTCTTCGGCAGCCTCCAGGGACACCGGCGCGGCCTCCGTTTCGATCCCGAACTCCTCTACGTCGGTGCGATGTTCCACGACCTCGGCCTGGGCGAGGTGTTCCGCGGCAGCGGACGCCGTTTCGAGGTCGACGGTGCCGACGAGGCGAGAAAGTTCCTGCAGGCCCATGACGTGCCGGCCGACGGCATCCGGCGCGTGTGGACGGCGATCGCCCTGCACACCACCCCGGGCATCCCGGAGTTCATGGAACCGGAGGTCGCCCTGGTCACGGCCGGCGTCGAATACGACGTCCTGGGCATCGGCTACGACACGATCAGCGACGAGGAGCGCGCCGCGATCGTGTCCCTGCACCCGCGCCCCGACTTCAAGCGGCGGATCCTCGCCGCCTTCACGGAGGGTATCCGCCCCAAGCCCGACACCACCTTCGGCAACGTGAAGGCGGACGTGCTCGAGCGGTACGTACCCGGCTTCGAGCGCGGCAACTTCGTGGACACCATCCTTGGCTCACCATGGAAGGAATGACCACCACACGCACGCCGGGCCGGCGCGTCGTCGCCGTCCTCGCCTTCGACGACGTACAACTGCTGGACGTCACCGGCCCGGCCGAAGTCCTCACCACGGCCAACTCCTACGGCGCCCGCTACGACGTACACATCGTCTCCGCCACCGGCGAGGACGTCCGCACGTCCTCGGGTGTGCGGATCGGCGTCGACGGAACGCCCTCCGCGCTTCCGCGACGCCTCGACACGCTGATCGTTCCGGGCCGCCGTGACTGGCGGCGCACGGTCGCCGACACGGAGCTGGTCGCCCTCGCGGAGAAGCTGTCGGCGGGGGCCCGGCGGACGGCCTCGGTGTGCGCGGGCGCCTTCGTGCTCGCGGCGGCCGGACTGCTGGACGGCCGCCGTGCGGCCACCCACTGGGAACTCGCCGCGGAGCTGGCCGCGGCCTTCCCCGACGTGGATGTACAGGCCGATCCCCTCTTCGTGCGGGACGGCCGCGTCGTGACATCCGCGGGCGTGACCGCCGGCATCGACCTCGCCCTCTCCCTGGTCGAGGAGGACCACGGCCCCGACACCGCGCGCGATGTGGCCAGGCAGCTCGTCGTCTTCATGGCCCGGCCGGGCGGCCAGTCGCAGTTCAGCACCAGGCTCGCGGCCCAGCGGGCCGACGACGCGGCCGTACGACGCGTCATGGACGTCGTGACGAGTGACCCCACCGCCGACCACGACCTGGAATCCCTCGCCCGGTGCGCCGGCCTCAGCGCCCGGCATCTCGGCCGCCTGTTCCGCAGCCATACCGGCATGACACCGGGCCAGTACGTCGAGGCCGTCCGCACCGAGGCGGCCCAGACCCTGCTGGAAAGCGGCGGGCACAGCGTCGAGGAGGTCGCACGCCTGGCCGGATTCGGCTCGTCCGAGTCCCTCCGCCGGGTCTTCCAGCACCGCCTGGGAATCGCCCCGACGACCTACCGCGCCCGCTTCCGCACCACCGCCACGGCGCCGGGAGCGTCATAGCCAAGAGCTACTGATCTGATCGAGACGGCACCCTCCGGGCACGACCACGAGGACGTGAACGGCACCGAGGCCTGTCCGGAGGTCAGGTCCGTGTGCCGCGTGACAGCAGCGCGCACGACGCAGCCGTGCCCGTCGAGGACCGTCTCGACACCCGCGCCGGCCGACGTGGTCTCGGCGACGCGGTCGTGGTCGGCGTCCACGTCGGCGCCCACGGCGAGGTCGGCCTCCGTACTGTCGCCGGTGCGGCTTCACCACCTTCACGCGACAGGCGCCTCACCAAGGGCCGGCCGGGTGTCCGCCCCGTCCTCGGGGCTTTCGTCGTCGCTTTCGCCGACGGGCGGCTCGGCTCGCGACCCGGAGATCCGGCCCGAAAACCACCAGAACCATGTGATGCCGGTTCACCAGGGCGGACGTGAGGCTGAGTGCATCGGTCAGGCCGAACCGGAACGAGTGCGGCCAACGATGCCCAGCCGAACACAGCAGGGAACGGAGCACCATCATGGCAGGAGCAACCACGCGAGAGGCAGCGCCCACCTATGCGGTTCCTCTCCCGCAGTACGGGGTGGCGGGGCGGAAGTACGTCACCGAGTTCATCGGCGCGTTCTTCCTGACGTTCGCGGTCGCGGTGGCCGTCTTGAGCGGCAGCACCTTCGTGCCGCTGGCGGCGGGCGCCACCCTGATGGTCATGATCTACGCCGGCGGGCACATCTCCGGCGGCCACTACAACCCGGCGGTGACGGTGGCGGCGCTGGTCCGCCGCCGGATCGGAGCCCGGGACGCGGCCGGGTACGTGGTCGCGCAGGTGGTCGCCGGCGTCGTCGCGGGGATCATCGCCCGTGCCGTGGTCAACCCCGGGGCGGTCAGGACCCTGACGCTGTCCGGGCACACCGAGGCGGCCGCCGCCGTGGTCGAGCTGCTGATCACCTTCGCGCTGTGCTACGTCGTGCTGAACGTGGCCACCAGCAAGGACCACCCCGGCAACGGGTTCTACGGGCTCGCGATCGGGTTCACCGTCGCGGCCGGCGCCTTCGCCGTCGGCGGCATCTCCGGTGGTGTGTTCAACCCGGCGGTCGCGCTGGGCGGCGCCACAGCAGGGCTGTTCGGCTGGTCGACGATCTGGGTCTACCTCGTCGTCCAGCTGGCCGCCGGCATCGCGGCGGGGATTGCGTTCCGGGCGCTCAACCCCGGCGACAAGTGACCGGGCACGGGCCGTCACCGGCCTCGTGCACCCCCGGAACGGCGGGCCCCGGGTCGGCTACCACCTCCCTTTCCACCACCCCTCTTTCCACCACTCGCACAGAGGAGAAACGGTCCATGACCAGCATCCAGCCCAAGCCGACCACCAACGATGCCGGCATTCCGGTGGCCAGCGACGACCATTCGCTGACCGTCGGTCCCGACGGCCCGATCCTGCTGCAGGATCACTACCTGATCGAGCAGATGGCCAACTTCAACCGGGAGCGGATCCCGGAGCGTCAGCCGCACGCCAAGGGAGCCGGCGCGTTCGGACACTTCGAGGTCACGAACGACGTCAGCGCCTACACCAAGGCCGCGGTGTTCCAGCCCGGCACCCGCACCGACACGCTCATCCGGTTCTCCACCGTGGCCGGGGAGCAGGGCAGCCCGGACACCTGGCGGGACCCGCGCGGGTTCTCGCTGAAGATGTACACCTCCGAGGGCAATCTCGACCTCGTGGGGAACAACACCCCGGTGTTCTTCATCCGCGACCCGATGAAGTTCCAGCATTTCATCCGGTCCCAGAAGCGCCGCGCCGACAGCGGGCTGCGGGACAACGACATGCAGTGGGACTTCTGGACCCTGTCCCCGGAGTCGGCGCACATGGTGACCTGGCTGATGGGTGACCGGGGCATCCCGCGGACCTGGCGGCACATGAACGGGTACTCCAGTCACACCTACTCCTGGCTCAACGCCGACGGTGAGCTGTTCTGGGTCAAGTACCACTTCATCACCGAACAGGGCATCGAGTTCCTCACCCAGGCCGAGGCCGACGACCTGGCCGGCAAGGACGGCGACTACCACCGGCGTGACCTGTTCGAGGCGATCAAGCGCGGGGAGTACCCGAGCTGGGCCCTGAAGGTGCAGATCATGCCGTTCGAGGACGCCAAGACCTACCGGTTCAACCCGTTCGACCTGACCAAGGTGTGGCCGCACGGCGACTACCCGCTGCACGAGGT
This sequence comes from Streptomyces sp. NPDC007189, assembly GCF_040703635.1. Lineage (NCBI taxonomy): Bacteria > Bacillati > Actinomycetota > Actinomycetes > Kitasatosporales > Streptomycetaceae > Streptomyces > Streptomyces sp. NPDC007189. Next base: position 98,915 of record NZ_JBEYEY010000019.1, on the reverse strand, counting down.
GGGCCGGCTGACGCTGGACCGCAACGTGAGTGACTTCCACACCGAGATGGAGCAGGCCGCGTTCGAGCCGAACAACCAGGTGCCCGGCACCGGGCTGTCGCCGGACAAGATGCTGCTGGCCCGCGGGTTCTCCTACGCCGACGCGCACCGCGCCCGGCTCGGGGTCAACTACAAGCAGATCCCGGTGAACTCGGCGAAGGTCGAGGTGCACTCGTACTCCAAGGACGGCGTGATGCGTGTCCGCAACGTCTCCGACCCGGTGTACGCGCCCAACTCCTACGGCGGTCCGCAGGCCGACCCGGTGGCGGCCGCGGAGGTGCACTGGTCCGCCGACGGCGACATGGTCCGGTCCGCCTACACGCTGCGCCGTGACGACGACGACTGGGGCCAGGCCCGCACCATGGTCCGCGAGGTCCTGGACGACGCCGAGCGCGACCGGCTGGTGTCCAACATCGCCGGCCACCTGCTGGGCGGCGTGTCCGAGCCGGTGCTCGAACGTGCCTTCCAGTACTGGAGGAACGTGGACCAGACCCTCGGCGAGAGGATCGAGAAGGCCGTCCGCGACGGACAGCCGTGACCGGCGGCCCGCACCCACCCATGGGCCTGGCGCCGACAGGCGCCGGGCCCATTCCCCTGACGTCCGGAACAGCAGCCGTCCGGCACGGAACAGCCCAGACTCTGGGCGGAACGCTGGCGCCATGAACAATCCCACCACATCCGCGTGCTACGAGATCCGTGTGCACGGACATCTGAGCCAGACCTTCCTCGGCGCGTTTCCCGGCCTGCGCGCCGAGATCCAGGGAGCCGATACCCTGCTCACCGGAACGCTGCCCGACCGAGCCGCGCTGCACGGCGCGCTGGCCCAGATCGAAGCGCTCGGCCTGGAGCTGATCGAACTCCGCCGCTGCGACGGCACGCCCGTGAGTGGCCGGGTCCGCGGCCGGCGCCGCCAGGGCTGAGACCCGCCGCCAGGCCTGAGACCCGGCTCAGGATCTGCGCGAAGAGGGAGCCAGCAGGCCCAGGACCCGGGCCCGCTCCACGGCCTGGCTACGGCTGTGTGTGCCGAGTTTCCCGTACAGGTGCCGCATGTGCGTCCGCACGGTGTTCACCGACAGGGACAGCTCGTCGGCGATCTCCGGCGCCGGCAGGTTCGTCGGCAGGTAGCGCAGGACGCGGATCTCACTGTGGGTCAGCGGCTCGCGCAGCCGCGCCGGGGGGCCGGCCGCCGGCGCTGCCCGCTTGCCGGCCAGGAGGTCGAGGATCTCGGAGATCATGGCGGCATGAGCGGTGCCACGCCGGGCGTGGCGCCCGAGCAGCCCCGGAGTGGGGTGGAGGAGGAAGGGCAGCACCGCGGCGTCGGGCTCGGCGAGATCGAGTGCGCGTTCCAGGGTGCGCCCGGCGGCGGCCTGGTCGCCGAGCGCGTCGCGTGCGATCGCCTCGAGCAGGAGGGGCTGCGCCAGCCAGCCACGGGGTTCCATGAGCGGGGCGGAGCCGTCGAGGACGGGCGCCAGCTCGGCCGTCGCCGCCTGCGGGTCGTCCTGGGCGAGCCGCAGCGCCGCAAGAGCGACCCGGTTCTCCCCGCTCTCGCGCTCCGGCGGGTCCATCTCGGCCAGCGCCTGTTCGACACGCTCCTGCTCACCGAGCCGGACCCATGTGTGCAGCTGAAACGCCCGCGCCTTCGTGGCGAGCGGATGACGGGCGGCCACCAGACCGCTCACGTGCTCGGCCGAGCGGAGAGCGGTCAGCGCGTCCCCGTCATGGCCACGGGCCAGATCCAGCAGCCCACGGCCGTAGTGCAGGATCAGGACGGTCACCGGATCGGCCTCCCTGCGCACCGCCCGCTCGGCCCGCTCCAGCCACGGCTCCGCCTCGTCGAGCCGTCCCTGCCAGAGCATGTGCAGGCCGAGCGCCACATGCGCGGCCGTGACGATCCGCTCGTCGGTCCAGCCGTGCCGGCGGGCCAGCTCCATGGCCTGCCGACCGCGCTCGGCGGCGACGGCGGGCTCCCGGCTGAGCGCCACGACCGCCCAGTGCGCCAGCCCCAGGATCTCCAGATACGGCCGCCCGCTGCGGTGGGCCAGTGCGACGCCCCGCTCCAGGTGCCGGTTGGCGTCTTCGTACCGCTGGGACCAGGTCTCGGCCATGCCGAGGCTGATCAGCGCCAGGGTACGCAGCTCGGTGCCGCGTTCGAGCTCCGCCGCGTGCAGGGCGTCACCGGAGGCGAGCAGCCGCTGCGCTTCCTGGACCACGGCCGGCAGGTCGCCGCGCTGACGAGCCAGCAGGAGCCGCAGCCCGGTGACCATCCGATCGACATGCTCCCGCCGGTCTGCGGACACCGGCGCCGCGCCTCGGGTGGCCAGGGCCAGCCACCGCTCCGCCTCCGCCAGCGACCCGTGCACGGCTTCGTCGAACGCGGCCAGTGTCGAGAGCTCCCCGTCGGCCGAGATCATCTCGGCGGGGAATCCGGCCAGCAGCGCATGGGCCGTGGCGGCCTGTCCGTCCAGCACGAGACCGATCCAGTGGTCCGAGAGCAGGCGGGCCGCCGCACCCCAGTCTCCCGCCGCCTGGGCGTGCCGGATCGCCTCCACCGGATACCCGTGGTCCGCGTACCAGCCGGCCGCGGCGCGATGCACCGCGGGCACCTCCTCCGGAGCCGTGCGTCGCAGTTCCAGCTGGAGCAGGTCCGCGAACATCGTGTGGTAGCGGAACCAGGACCGCCGCGCGTCCAGTGAGATGACGAACGCCCCGGCCTCCTCCAGGTCCTGCAAGGCCCGTTCCGCGCCGGAACTCCCCGTCAGGAGGTCGGCGAGCTCGCCGTTGACCCGTTCCAGCACGCTGGTCCGCAGCAGCAGTCGCCGGACCTCCGCGCTCTGCCGCTCCATCACCTCGGCCAGCAGGTAATCGGCCACGGTCCGCTCGCTGCCGGCGAACCCGGCGGCGAATCCCTCCGGGTCCGGATGCCCGGCCAGCGACAGAGCGGCCAGCCGCAGCCCTGCGGCCCATCCCTCGGTGCGCTCGTGCAGCCGTGCGAGGGTCGCCCCGGACAGCTCCACCCCGGCGCCCTGGAACAGCGCTTCCGCCTCTTCCAGGCTGAACCGCAGGCCGTCCGCGCGGATCTCGGTGAGTTGCGCCTCCAGTCGCAGCCGGTGCAGGCCCAGGCGCAGATCCCGCCGGGTGGCGAGCACGAACCGCAGCTCCGGCGGCGCGCGCAGCAGCAGCAGTTCCAGCTGGCGTTGCGCCTCCGTCGAGCGCAGCTCGTGCAGGTCGTCGATGATCAGCCAGACACGGTCCTGAAGCGGTGCCAGGTCCTTCAGCAGCCGCTCCACGATGGCCCACCCGTCCAGGTCCGGCGCCTCCGTCAGTGGCCGCACCAGGCCGGCCCCGACGTCCGTGGCCCGAAGCGCGTCGCACACAGTGACCCAGAACCGTTGCGGGTCGCGCTCCTCGCGCTGCACCGAGACAGCCGCGGCACGCTCCACCAGGCCCGCCTCGCGGACCCAGGACCGCAACAGGAAGGTCTTCCCGCTGCCGGCCGGCGCCGACACCGTGGTGACGCGCGCCGCGCCGGCAAGCCGTTCGTACAGTGCGGGGCGGGAGACGATCCGTCCCTGGACAGCGGGAACCGTCCGAGCGTCGGCGCTCTGGGATCGGCCTGGAGTTCTCATGGCGGTCACTGTGAAGTGGGCAGGGGCACGGTGCGCACTTCCGACCATCGCACAGGTCCGTGGTGAATTCCCTCCGGCGGGCATCTCGCCACCGAAGGTCAGCATTTCTCAGAGCCCGGAACCGGTCACCTGCATGAGATCGCGCGCCCCGGCGCAGAGCAGCTCCACGGCCAGTTCGCGGCCGAGTCGCAGGGCTTCGGCGAGGGGGGAGGAGGAGCCGAGCGGGGCGGCGCCGTGCGTACGCAGCACCCGCCGTCCGTCGGCGCCGAAGACGGCGGCCCACATCAGCAAGGGCCGCGTACCCACCGCGTAGGCGCCGACCGGGGCACTGCACCCGGCTCCGAGGGCCTGGAGCAGGCCGCGCTCGGCGGTCACCGCGGCCAGGCCGGCCGGGCAGGTCAGGGCATCCAGCACGGTCGCGAGCCCGGGCTCGTCGGCACGGCATTCCACGGCGAGGGCTCCCTGGCCGGGGGCCGGGAGCATCTCGTCCGGCTCGAAGACCTCGGTGACGGCGTCGGCCCGACCGATCCTGGCCAGCCCGGCACGGGCCAGCACCACTGCGTCGAGCCGGCCGGAGGTCACCATGCCGAGCCGGGTGCCCGCGTTGCCGCGGATCGGGACGCAACGCAGGTCTCCGCGCAGGAGCAGCACCTGCGCGGCCCGCCGCGGCGAGCCGGTGCCGACCGTGGCGCCGGGCGGCAGGTCGGCGAGCTTGGCACCGTTCCGCGCGACCAGCGCGTCCCGAGGGTCGTCGCGGGGCGGCACCGCCGCCAGTACGATGCCCGCCGCGGGCCCGGTCGGCAGGTCCTTCAGCGAATGCACGGCGAGGTCGACCGCACCGCCGAGCAGAGCCTCGCGCAGCGCTCCGACGAACACTCCGTTGCCGCCGATCCGGTGCAGTCGCGCCCAGCTGACGTCGCCCGGCGTCGTCACCCCGACGATCTCCACCGGTCGGCCGGTCCGCTCGGTGATCATGTCGGCCACCCGCCGGGACTGTGCCATGGCCATCGGGCTCCTGCGGCTGCCGAGCCGCAGCGTCTGCGCGTTCACGGCAGCTCCTCCTGCGCCGGGGCGGGTGCCCGGGTGACCGCCTGGACCGCGCGTGGATCCAGATCGAACAGGACGTGCAGCGCCGCCGCGTAGTCCTCGCCCTTCGGTGAGCCCGCGAGTTCCTTCACCCGTACGGTCGGCTCGTGCAGGAGCTTGTCCACCACCCGCCGGATGGTCTGGGCCATCTCGTCAAGGACACGGCCGCTCGGCGCGTCGGGGGGCAGCCGGCCGGCCAGTCTGGCCAGTTCGGCGTCGACCACGCCGGCCGCCTTGGCGCGGAGTGCGACCACGACGGGAGCGACCCGGGCGGCGTCGACCGCCGACCGGTAGGCGGCGAGTTCGCTCTCCACGATCGCCCGCACCGCGGCGATCTCGTCGGTACCGGCGCCGGTCCGATGCTCGCTGAGCGCGTCCATGCCGACCACCATCACGCCCGGCAGGTCGGACACGGCGGGCTCCACGTCGCGGGGCATCGCGAGGTCCAGGAACACCAGGCTGCCGCGCCGCTCGGCGGGCACCATGTCCGCGGTGACCACGGGCCCGGCCGCACCGGTGCAGCAGATCACGACGTCCGCCTCCGCCATGCCGGCGGGCAGGTCCCCCAGGCCTACGGCCCGGGTCACCGTCGTACCCGCCCGGGCGGCCAGCCGCTCCGCCTTCCGGCGTGTCCGGTTGGCCACCACGATCCCGGCCGCCCCGCTCCGGGCCGCGGTCGCCACCGCCAGCGCGCTCATCGACCCGGCCCCGAGCACCAGCACGTCCCGGCCCGCCAGGCCCTGCTCGCCCAGGCGCGGCGAGGCCAGTTCCACCGCCAGGCCCAGCAGGCCTGCCCCGGCGCGGCCGATCGCGGTCTCGGCCCGGGCTCGCTTGCCGGCCCGCAACGCGACACGGCCGAGGTCGCCCAGGATCCGTCCGATGGTGCCCTGCCGGGCGGCCAGCTTGATCGCCGCGCGTACTTGGCCGACGACCTGCTCCTCGCCCACCACCACCGAATCCAGCCCGCAGGCCACGGCCAGCAAGTGGCTGACGGCGCGGTCCTCGTAGTGCACGTATACGTGGGGGGTCAGGTCATCGAGAGGGACCCCGGAGTGCCGCGCCAGCAGCTCGCAGATCACCGTCACGCCGGCGTGAAATCGGTCGATGTCGGCGTACACCTCGATCCTGTTGCACGTCGAGACCACGAACACCTCGGCCACGGGCTCGGCCTGCGCCACGTCCTGCAGCAGCTTGCCGAGTGTGTCCCCGGTGACCGAGGCCCGCTCCAGGACCGCCATCGGCGCGCTCTTGTGGCTCAAGCCAACCGCCAGTACGCTCACCGCTCCTCCTCATGTCCGTCGCTGACACCCAGCCTCCGGCGCGGATTGGTGAACGCACATCGCCCGATTCAGGTGATGTGCGCCGGCGGCTCCCACGCAGGCGGGCGCCGACGAGCCCGGCCCAGCACCGCCCGTGCACCGCGCCACCGTCGCCGACCTGGTCGGCGACGCCGGCTGCCGCTGGAAGAGCGAGGGCTGCTTCCGGAGTGCGAAGAACGAGGGCGGATGCATGGTGTGTGCGCAACGTTCGACGTGCGTGGCGTGGTGCATACGAACCGGTGCCTCGTTCGATGCGATCGCGATGCTGCTCTTTCCTCGCACTCCGACGTCACAGGGCATGTGCTGCGACGCTCTGTCGGCCCGACGACGGACCGCGATGCCACGGCGTCGATGTGCCCTCAGCGGTGCATCGGTGTCTCAGGCGTAGGGGTCGAACGGGATTCCGGAGGGCTTGGAGTAGGCGAGGTTGTCATTGAAGGAGCCGTCCTTGATCTTGATCGTGGCCTCGCCGAAATCGGCGTTCAGGAGCTTGTCGCGGTAGCCGGCCGGATAACCCTCCCAGCCGACGAGGCGCGGGTAGAACCAGCCGCCGGTGGCATTCTCCGGTGGTTCGTCGTTGCTGTTCGCGAAGCGGAAGTCGTGCGTCGACACCCCGTCCTTGTGGTACACGATCTTCGGGTGGGTTCCGTCGAAGCGTACCGAGGAGCTCGGACTCACCAGGTATGAGGAGTGCTGCGACACAGAGACGTACTGGACCTGGTTGTTGGAGATCCACACGATGACGTGTTCCCAGTCGTGGGTGTGGCCGATGGCCGCCGGCCCCAGCGTGGCCTGGTCCTTCTCGAAGTAGCTGGCGTACATGACGGCGCACCAGCCGTTGTTGCACTTCTCGCGCGAGTACGTGTTGGCGTTCGCCAGCTGGGCGGGATCGTGGCAGTGGCCGTTCACGTCTCCGCCCAGCGGCAGGCCGGGATTGATGGTGCCGTCCGCGCCGATCGCGGCCGTGGCGTAGCAGCCGTCGCCGTCGTAGTCGTAGGCGGGGGAGAACGTCTGCTCCAATCCGTCGGCGTTCTGCGGCAGGAGGGTGAGAACGTTGGCGTTCGCGTCGGTCGGGAGTGCGATGACCAGGGCTGCGGCGGCAAGGACGCTGGTGAGCGCGAGTTGGCGGGTCCTCTTGGGGCGCTTCGTCTGGTGGGGAGCGGTTTCCGCGTGCGAGACGGGTGATGAGGATGTGTCGTGCACTTCAACTCCTTTTGGGGGAAGGCGAGTTGAGGCGATCCTCTTGGGTTCCCGCGTCGAGATCAAGGGATGTCGCGGATGTTCCGCGCGGACCGCTCCCGCGGGCCGATGGCCGTGCCCTCGGCGATCAAGAGGCACAAGGTGATCACGACGAGGTCGGCCAGGGTGTCCGGAAACTCGCCGATGCGTGAGAGCGCCGGCGGGCATGGGGTGAAGGGGTCACCGGACTGGCCGCCTTCGATGTCCATCGGGCGGCGTGGGTGCTGCCGGGCGGCAGCGACTCTTGCGCCGACCCTGGTTCGGATCACTTTGGCAGGAGTTCCACAGACAAACCCAAGTGTCGTCATAGGAACGGACGGCAGGCTCTGCGGCGTTACCTCAGTTGCGAGGAGTGCCATCATGAACGACTACGACCCGACAAGCCACTCGCCGGCCGGTTCAGCCCCGGCGACCACAGCCGTGCGAACGCGGCAGCAGGGTGTTCGGCGGTTGCTGTCGAAGAAAAGAAGCGGATGGATCCTGGCCGCCGGACTGACGTGTGCGGCGGCTGGACTCACCGGCACCTCCGCCGCGGCGGACTTCTCCTCGTCCGCGTCGTCCTTTTCAGCTGCCGACACGTCCGCACCGGCTCCATCGCCCAGCCTGCCCGCAGGCGGCGGGTCCCGTTCCGCCCCCGCCGCCGGGGGTGCGACCGGCATCGTCGACAGCAGGTCCGCGTCGGGCTTCACCTTCTCGACGGCGACGGGCGTGGAGGTCACCGTCGACGTGTCGAAGTCCACCATCTATGACAAGGGAGTCCACCGCTCCTCGGCCAAGGCCGTCAAGAAGGGCGCAAGCGTCCTCGTCCTGGGAACGGTCGACAGCGCGACCATCACGGCCACGCGGGTCGTCGTGCAACCCGGGGGCGACGGTGGAGCCGCGGCTGCCAAGGCGGCGGGAGTGATCCCGTTCCAGCAGGGCACGCCGTCACCGGTGAAGTCGGTCGGCCAGATCCCGGACTACACCGAGGGAGAGGGAACGATCGTCAGCGGGACGGCAGCGGACAAGGCGACGAAGGCCGCGCAGGCCGTCGTCCCCGGAGGCATCAACGACCGTGTGGTGAAGCTGAGCGACGGCGAGTACGAGGTCCACAACATCAGCGTCAACTGGCCGCACCACATCTTCGTCAGCAAGGACTTCAAGGTCCTCGGCTACGAGTAGCCGCCGCGGCAGAGCGCCGGTGCCCGTCGCCGGCCAGGGTTGCCACTGGCGGACGCCCCCAGTGGCAACCCTGGCCTCCGCCCCCCGCTTTCCCGGTGGTTCGGCGCGCAGGCATTCGGCCTGCTCACCCTGGAGGGCTGCTCCCGGGCCCTGCATCCGGGCCGGGTGCCGTCCCGGCGGCCCGAGCGCGACGGGCGCCGCACTGCGCCGCAGGGCCGGGCCGGCCGGCGGGCTACGCGGTGGCCATGGTGAACTGCTCCCAGGTTCCGATGGCCGTCCGGTTGGCGATCAGTGGGGACGTCCCGGTGTTGTCGGCGCAGACGTACTGGTTGTTGGCCAGCGCCTTGAAGCTGACCGTGCCGTTCGAGTTCCTGATCAGCTGGAAGCTCTCCCAGGTTCCGACGGCCGTCCGGTTGGCGATGAGCGGGGACGTCCCGGTGTTGTCCGCGCTGACGTACTGGTTGTTGGCGTGGGAGAGCAGCGCGACGTTGCCGCTGCCCGCGTCGACGAGGGTGAACTGCTCCCAGGTTCCGACGCTCGTCCGGTTGGCGATGAGCGGGGACGTCCCGGTGTTGTCGGCGCAGACGTACTGGTTGTTGGCCAGCGCCTTCAGTGAGATCACCGAGCCGACGCCGGGCGTGGTGCCCGAGAGCACCGGCTGGGTGGGGCGGGTGGCGGTGAGGGCGATCTGGCCCTTGAGCATCCTCCCGCCGTCACCGGTGAGCCTCAGGTAGTAGTCGGAGGAACAGGCGGTGCCGTCCTCGTCCAGGGCCAGCATGCCGCTGTTGGCCGGTGTCCAGGCCTGGGACTCGGCTGTCTTGGCGATCTGGTTGCCCTCGTTGTACTCGTCGAACATCGAGATGTAGATGCCCTGCACTCCGGCCCGCACCATGTTGTAGAACTGCCGCCACATGAAGTCACCGTGCGCTCGCTGCCGCGCCGATACGTCGCCGGGCAGGACGCACGGCTGGTAGTCGATGCCGTGCGCGGCGCAGTCGGCGAGGTCCGGCACGGTCGCCACGTTGTAGAAGTTGTCGGCGTCGGCGACAGTGCCGATCCGGCCGACCATCCACGGGGAGAGCATGTCGAAGGCGTGGTAGGTGTCCAGGAACCCGGTTCTGGAGTCGCCGGTGCCGGTCCGCCACCAGGTCGGCACGCCGCCGATCACGTAACACCCCTGGGACTTGAACCAGTTGATCACGTCCAGGGCCTGTGCGGCGGTGGCCGGGTGATTGCTGTCGTTGAAGCCGAAGCCCCATATGCAGACGACCGGCTTGCCGTTCTGCTTCGCGTACGCCGAAGACGCCGTGTGCGCCTTCATCTTGTCGGACCAGTCCGTCTTGATCTCGGACTGCATGTTCGTCCAGCCGGTGACGTCGTACATGATGTAGAACTTCCGGCCGTACGACTCCGCGGCGCTGCGCACCTTGGTGGCCATCGCGTCGCGGGTCGGGCCCTCGGCGCCGTTGGGGTTGAACCGTTGCAGGGCCGCGGTGTCGATGTTGTTCTGCTGCATCCACAGGAAGTGCGTGTTCACCGTCTGCTGGTCGTACGACGAGAACAGCGTCGCCGGCCGGCCGTTGCCCAGCGCGGCGAAACCGGTCTGGTAGGTCCTGGTGTACTCGCGCACGTCCGGCCAGCACTTGATGCCGTTGTTCGACGGGGACGGCGCCTGGCCGGAGTTGGGGCTCCAGTGCCACCAGGCATTGATCGGCGCGCCGTCCCCGATGCACGCGAACCAGCCCTGGTAGCCGACCGTGATCTTCCCGACCACGTCTCCCGGCGCACTTGCCGCCGATGCGGTGGGGGCCAGGCCGAGCACGGAAAGCCCCGCGGCCGCCGAACCGCCGACCGCCGTGGTCAGAAATGTCCGACGCGTCACACCCATGTTGACTCCCATGTTCAACAGCTGAACGCAGCGTCCCTGACCCGCGTGCGGACGCAAGGGCCCGCAAAATCGCGCAAGTTTCCGCTCTGTTTGCGCAGGCTTGCGGTGGGGGGAGGTGTGGGCCGGAGCGGGCGCACACCACGCTGAGCGCTACTGCATCTGCGGTTTGAGGTCTCCGGGGATTCAACTGCTGAACAAAGACCCCGTCAAGAGGTCTGGACCAACAGACTTTTCAGCGCCTCATCCGTCAATTTCTCGAGAGACGCTACTTATTGCATCCGCTGGAACGGGCCGGACCGGGGACTCACGACGTGTTGTCCCGGCTGGGGACCTGGCCGCCCAGGGTGACGTTCGACCGCAGCCACGCCGTAAGAGCCTCTGTGAGGCCGGCGTCGGAGGCGGTGTTCTCGCCGTCCTTCCGGGCCGACGTGATGCGTTCGACGACCAGGCGGTGGTAGTCGCGGACCACGGAGGCCGCGTGCCGGGCGTCGCGGGAGGCGATCGCGCCGACGATCCGCATCCGCTCGGCGTGGAGAGTGTCGGAGACCCGCCCCCAGTCGCCACCGTCGCCGCCGGACAGTTTCACGGCGAGTCCGAGCTGCATCTCGGTGATGAACCGGCTCAGTGCGGCGAGCAGGGGATTGTGCGAGATGTCGGAGAGCGTCCCGAAGAAGTGCTGCAGCGCGGCGGCCGACCGTTCCACGCCCTCGGTGGCGGGAATGGCCTGCGCCGCCTCGCGCAGCCGGTGGACCTCTTCGTCCGAGGCGTGCTCGGCGGCCAGTTCGGCGGCGTAGGCGTTGAGCGCGCCGAGCAGGCCGAACACTTCCCGCGCGCCGACCTTCTCGAACTGCACGACGGAGGCGATCGACACGGCGAGCAGGGTGTCGCCCTGCGCGGTGACGGTCGCTCGGCTGCCGTTGCGGGTGTTGACCAGACCCATGGCGGTCAGTACGCGGATGGCCTCGCGGACGGTGGGGCCGCTGACGTCGTAGTACGCGGCCAGCTCCCGTTCGGCGGGCAGACGCGAGCCGTCGGGCAGGGTGCCGCTGAGGATCTGCGCGCGCAGGTCCTCGACGATCTGGTCGGCCACCCGGCCGCGGAAGATCTTCGCCGGAGTGCGAGGCACGGACATGTGACTCCCCAAGGGTGTTCAGGGCCAGAATGCCCCATCGAAAGGAGCCTAACCTACCTAATAGGTTGACTCAAGCTCTTCGGTGCTCTCACTGTCCGTGCCACCGCAGGCTCCTTCATTTTCGATGAGAGCTCGCCGTCTGTCTTGACGCGAACCTACTAGGAAGGTTTGCTGGATGGCGAGCGACGACCGGAAATCATCGAAGGGGCCGCGTCGCGGCCCCCACCGCGCGACAGCCGGACCGGCCGATCGCCGTCAGTCATCACGCCCGCTCCGTCCGAGCCCCGTGCCGCGCGGATGCCACCCGGGCGAGCACCCGACCATGGAGGACAGCGATGAAGATCGCTCCGTTCGATGAGAACGCATTCAAGATGGACCACCCCAGGGGGACGGTCTCGTTCAACTACCTGCTCATGGGCGACCGGGACAAGCCGCTGGAGAACTACCGCTACATCCTGGGCCGCCAGGAGGCCGACTTCTCCATGCCCCGGCACTGCCACACCTTCGAGCAGATCCGTCTGCCGCTGGTGGGCGACATGAACCTGGGCGAGCAGGGCATCCTGCGCGAGGGTGAGGTCGGCTACTTCCCCGAGGGTCAGACCTACGGCCCCCAGGACGACAAGCTCACCGACCCCAAGCAGCTCCAGCTCGTGCTGCAGTTCGGCGGGGCTTCCGCGCTGGGCATGGGTGCCGGCCGTGGCCGTGGCCCGGACAACAAGGAGGCGCAGACCGAGCGCCGCCCCCGGCGGGAGCAGAAGTTCCCGAAGCCGCGCTACAACGGCGTCGTCATCAGCAACCCCGCCCACTTCAACTGGCTTCCGGTGGCCGGCTGGCCGGGGGTGAAGCGCAGGCACATCGGCACTTACACCGAGCGGCAGTTCTGGGTCGAGTTCGTCAAGATCGAGGCCGGCGCCGAGTGGATCTCCGAGAGCGAGAACGCCAAGCGGCTGACCGTGGTGCTCTCCGGTACGGGCACGGTGGAGGACACCGAGATAGGCAGGCTCGGCGCGGTGGAGGCCGACCCCGGTGAGAAGGCCCGCTACGCCGCGACAGAGGAACTCGTGCTGTTCACCGTCGGCCTGCCGCCGATCCACCTCCCTGTCGAACCGGACGACGACAAGTTCGTCACCGTCGTCACCGACGGCGGCATCCGCTTCGAGGACCCCAAGGACGCCGACAACGGCTGAGCCCTGCACCATCGGGCGGTGTCCCGGAGCCACGCTCCTTCCCGAGCCCCCTCGGCCCACGCGCCGAGGTGTGGCGCGGGCAGTCCGCCCCGGAGCCTCCGCGCCCCCGTCCGCTGCGGAGTCCTCACCGCGGCCTTCGCACCTGGCAGCCCGGCCACGGCCGCCCGGCGCAAGAGCGCCGTGCTTCCGGCCCGACCGGCCTGCCCGCACGGCGCCGCACCCGACTCGCCCACTACCCGGAAAGCTCCCCTCACCCAGTGAAAATCGCCTCGCGGCGGACCCCCTTCGGCGATCGGCTCTGCTTCGCCGAAGTCGTTCCGCACCACCTCGTCGACATCGGGGCCGCCTACGTACGACGGCTTGAGGCCGACGGCGTCCACCGGGACGACGCCCTCGCCCGCGCCCGCTACGCGGTCCCCGGTGATCTGCCTTCCCTCCTCCAGGTCGACCCCCAACTCGCCTCCCTGCGGCGCCTGTTCGACTGGGTGGCCGGGCACGCCGACACCGGCGTACTGGACCAGGACTGTCTGTGGTCCGACGAGCCCCGCCTGCTCGCGCCGCCCGTCGGGAAGCCGCACACCGTCTGGTGCATGCTTGCCACCTATCCGCGACGGCCGCCCGCCACCGGTCAGAAGCCGCCTCCCCGCCGCGGGCTTCAGGGCTGTCTCAAGGCACCCGGTGCCCTGGCGGGCCCGCACGACGACCTGCGGTACCCCGCGATCAGCGAACAGGTCGCCCCGGAGACGGAGCTGGCCGTCGTCATCGGTCCCCGCTCGGGCCGCCTCACCCCCGACAACGCCCTGCGCGCCGTGGCCGGTTACGTCGGCTTCTGCGACGTCGGATCCCGGGACGTCTCGGAGCGGGACAACAACCGCATGGACCGCGGCAAGGGCTTCGACACCTACGGGATCTGCGGCCCCTGGTTCGTCACCGCCGACGAGATCCCCGACCCGCACGCGCTGCGCATCCGCCAGTGGGTCAACGGTGAGGTACGCCAGGACGGCAGCACCGCCGAGATGCTCCACACCATTCCCGAGCAGCTTGCCTGGCTCACCGCCGCGCTCACCCTCGCACCCGGAGACGTGCTGTCCACCGGCACCCCGGCCGGCCACGGCCCGGTGCGGCCCGGCGACGTCGTCCGCGGCGAGATCGAGGGGCTCGGAGTCATCGAGAACAAAGTCGTCCCCGGCGACTGACCGACCGGAGGTCACCATGTCCCCACCCCGTCTGCACATCATCGTGGGCAGCACCCGCCCCGGCCGCCGCGGCCCGGCCGTCGCCGGCTGGTTCCACGCCCTGGCCCTCGAGCACTCCGGCTTCGACGCCGGACTCGTCGACCTCGCCGCGGTCGGACTGCCGCTGCTGGACGAACCCCGTCCTGCCCAGCGCGGCCAGTACGAGCACGAGCACACCCGGCGCTGGAGCCGGACCGTCGACGCTGCCGACGCCTTCGTGTTCGTGGTGCCCGAGTACAACCACAGCTACAACGCCGCAACCAAGAACGCCCTCGACTACCTGGCCAAGGAGTGGCAGGGCAAGCCGGTCGCCTTCGTCGGGTACGGCGGGGTCGCCGGGGGCGCCCGAGCCGTACAGGCTCTGCTTCCGGTCGTGATCGCCCTGGGCATGGTGCCGGTGGCCGGTGCCGTGCACATTCCCTTCATCCGGCTGTCGTTCACCTCCGACGGCACGTTCGAACCCGCCCCCGGCCTCGACGAGAACGCCACCGGCGTGCTCGACGAACTGCTGCGGTTGACCACCGTGCGCTCCGCGAGCCGGCCCGCCACCTGGGTCGGATGAACGCCGACCCGGCCGCTGCTGCCGCCGACGAGGCGGCGGACGCGCGACGCGGCCCCCGGATCGCCATCAGCCAGAAGGTGGCCGTCTGCGTCGTCTACGTGGCCGGGCTGTTCCTGAGCACCCTCGACATGACCATCGTCAACGTCGCCCTGCCCACCATCGGCCGCGCCTTCGACGTCCCTTCCACGGCCGTCGACACCGTGTCGATCTCCTACCTGGTGAGCCTTTCGGTCGCCGTGCCGGCGTCCGGATGGCTCGGCGACCGCTTCGGCGGCAAGCGCACGCTGCTCACCGCTGTCGCCGTCTTCACGCTCGGTTCGGCGCTGTGCGGGACGGCGCAGAGCCTCGGCCAACTGATTGCCTTCCGGGTGGTACAGGGAGCAGGCGGCGGAATGCTCGCCTCGGTCGGCATGGCGATGCTGCTGCGCAGCTTCGCCCCGCACGAACGGGTGCGGGCCTCGGCGGTCCTCAGCATCGCCAACGGCCTCGCCCCCACCCTGGGCCCGGTCCTGGGCGGCGTCCTGGTCACCCAGGTCTCCTGGCGGGCGATCTTCTACGTCAACGTGCCGGTCGGCGTCTTCGCCACCGTCTTCGGCGCGCTGTGCCTGCGCAATCAGTCCGCCCGCCCGGCCGAGCGGTTCGACCTGACGGGGTTCCTGCTCGCCGCCTCCGGCTTCGGGCTGGTCATGTACGGCATCTCGGAAGGTCCCGAGCAGGGCTGGAGCACGTCATCCGTGGTGCTCGCCCTGGCTTGCGGAGCCGTACTGGCCACCGCGATGGTCACCGTCGAACTGCGCAAGCGGACCCCGATGATCGACGTACGGCTGCTGAAGGACCGTCTGTTCGCGTCCGGCACGACCGTGATGACGGTGGAGTCGGTGACCTTCCTGGGCACCCTGTTCACCCTCACCCTGTACCTGCAGGACGAGCGGGGCATGACCCCGATGACCGCGGGCCTCACCACGTTTCCCGAGGCGCTGGGCGTCGTCACCGGCTCACAGCTCGCGAGTCGTGTCCTCTACCGGCGGCTGCGGCCGCGCCGGCACCTCGTGCTCGGCGTGGGCGGCACCAGCGCGGCAGTCGCCGCGATGGGCCTGCTGCTGCGGGCGGACACCGGCCGGTGGCTGGTCGTACCGCTGCTGTTCTGCCTGGGGCTCGCCGTCGGCCAGGTCTTCGTGGGCACCCAGTCCGCGTCGTTCGCGACGGTTTCCGCCTCGTCCTCCGGCCGGGCCTCGACGCTGTTCAACGTCGGCCGCCGGCTCGGCGGAGCCGTCGGTGTCGCGGTGGCCACCACCGTGCTGGTGACGGCCGGCACGACGGGTACGGACACCGCGCCCGGTATCTCCGGCTACCGCGCCGCCTTCCTCGCCCTGGCCGCACTGAACCTGCTCGGCCTGTACGCGGCCACCCGCGTCAGCGACACCGAGGCGGCCGGCACCCTCCCCCTACCACCATCCCCGAAACCCACCCCGTACAAGGAAGAGGAACCACAGCCATGAGTGCACTGACGCTGACTCAGGCGTCCGAGATCGTGGACGCGGCCCTGAGCCATGCCCGAGAGCTCGGCCTGCGCCCCCTGACCGTCACCGTCCTCGACCCCGGCGGCCACCCGCTGGTCGTCAAGCGCGAGGAGACCGCGGGCATCCTGCGCCCCCAGATCGCCCACGCCAAGGCATGGGGCTGCCTCGGCACCGGCCAGGGCGGCGCCGCCGGTGCCCGGCACGCCACCCGCGACCCCGCGTTCTTCGCCGCCCTCGCCAGCATCTCCGAGGGGCGCATCGCCTCCTCCAAGGGCGGTGCGCTGATCCGGGACGAGGACGGCGAGCTGCTCGGAGCGGTCGGGGTGAGCGGCGACCGGCCCGACAACGACGAGGCCGTCGCTGTCTTCGGCGTGGAGAAGGCCGGCCTCGTCGCCGACGTGGGCTGACCGCGCCCAGCGCCAGGGCCGGGACGGGAACCCGACGGTCCCGGCCCGTACCGGAAACGGATGCAGCTCCACGGCACGAGCCGCATTCCCCGGGGGCGCTCCCGCGCCCCCACGGCATCGCACTCCCCGTACGGACAGCCGATGGGAAACAGAGGGACACCATGGCAAAGACGCCGGAAGACCTCACCGCACCACATGACACGCCTGACGGAAAGGGGCGCCCCGGGCCCGCCGAAACCGCCGGACTCACGCCCGGACGCCGCGCCCGGGCCCTCGCCGTCTGCATCGCGGCGGCCTTTCTGACGCTGCTCGACGTGAGCATCGTGACGGTGGCCCTGCCGTCCATGGAGCACCACCTGCACCTGTCGTCCTCCCAGGCGACCTGGTCGATCGCCGGATACACACTGACCTTCGGCCTGGTGCTGATCCCGAGCGGCCGGCTGGGCGACGAGTTCGGCCGCCGAAAGGTCTTCCTCGTCGGCATGGTGCTGTTCACCGTCACGGGCGTGCTGTGCGGGGTCGCACCCGACGCCACCTGGCTCGTGGCCTCACGACTCGCCCGTGGAATCGCAGCCGGCCTGGTGGCGCCCCAGGTCGTCGGCCTGCTGCACCAGATGTACCCGCCGCGTCAGCGCGGCCGCGCCTTCGGCTACTACGGCGCGACGGTCAGCCTCTCCACGGCCATCGGGCCGCTCCTCGGCGGCGCGATTCTCCAGGGCTTCGGCACGGCCGACGGCTGGCGCTGGATCTTCTACCTGTTCATTCCGCTGGACCTGCTCGCCCTGTTCCTGGCCGGCCGCCTCTTGCCGGAGGGACGCAGGGCCGAGCGGCCCAGCAGCCTCGACCTGGTCGGCATGCTCGTGCTCGGCGTGGCCGTCACCGCCGTGATGCTGCCCCTGCTGCAGAGCGGCGGCTGGGCGGACCGCCGCTGGTGGCTGGCCTGGACCGGTCTCGCCCTGCTGGCCGTGTTCGTCCTGTGGGAGCGCGGCGTCGCCCGGCGCGCGAGGCAGCCGCTGGTCGACGTGAACCTGTTCCGCGAGCGGACCTACTGGGTCGGCACCCTGGTCGCCGCCGCGCTCTACGGCGGATTCACCGGCATCTTCATCGTCCTGTCGCAGTTCCTGCAACAGGGCATGCACTACTCCCCGCTGAAGGCATCCCTGTGCACGGTGCTGTTCACCGTCGGCTCGGCCGTCTGCGGGATCATCAGCGGTCGCGTCGTCCACCGTGTCGGGCGTCCGCTGGTCATCGTCGGCACCGCACTCACCGCCGTGGGTCTGGCGGCCAACGCCCTGATCGTGGGCCAGTCCTCGGTCGGTGACAACATGTTCCTGCTGACGGCCCTTCCTCTGCTGGTGGCGGGTTGCGGCGCCGGCTGTGTCATCGCCTCCAACCAGACGCTCGCCCTCCAACTGGTGCCGCGCGGAGAGGGCAGCACCGCGGCCGGTGTCTACCAGACGGGCATGAAGATCGGCACCTCGCTGGGCACGGCACTGGCGGGTTCCCTGTACTTCAGCCACCTCCTCGCCACGCACCGCGACTTCCCCGCCGCGGCGCGTACGGGCCTGCTGGGCGCGGCCGCACTGGCCTGCGTGGCCTTCCTCGTGGCCCTGCCCGGGTTGACCATCCCCGAACGAAGGGCCGCGGAGGCGGTGGTGCACGTCGTGGAGGAGGCCGAGCCGGCCAGATGAGCCCGTTGTCGTCGCCGTCGACGAACTGGGTGCCAGGCTGGGTACGGTCGAGCCCTCACTGTCCGGCCCGATGTCGGTGCCGGTGGTCCCACGAACCGTGAGACCACCGGCAGTTGGTCGGTGTGATGCGCAAGCAGATGCACTGTCGGCGCCGCCCATGGCCCGGTGGAGACCGACGGACTGCCGGACGCCGGGTCCCGCCAAGCGATGTCAGCTGCGCAGGAGCCGTAGGTCGATCGCGTCGGCCATGGCCTTCATGCCCTGGTCGTTGGGGTGGATGTGGTCACCCGAGTCGTAGGCCGGGTCGAGGGCGGCCGGGTTCGCCGGGTCACGCATGGTCCGGTCGAAGTCGATGACGCCGTCGAAGGCGCCGCTGGTGCGGATCCACTGGTTGACGCTCTGGCGGATCGTCTCCGCGGCAGGTGTGTAGTAGCCGTTGCCCTGGTCGGGCATCAGGGTGGCGCCGATGACGTGGACGTGCGCGGCATGCGCCTCGTCGATCAGGGTGCGGTAGCCGTTGACGAGGTCTTGGGCGGTCAGCGGGCGGCCGTCGGGGCCGGCGTTGTTGCCGATGTCGTTGATGCCTTCGAAGAGGATCACGTCCTTGACGCCTGGCTGGCCGAGGGCGTCATGCCCGAACCGCTTGAGGGCGCTGACGCCCTGCCACAGGTTCGGTACGTCGGTGAGGACCCGGTTTCCGCCGATGCCGGCGTCGACGACGCTGAGCCGCTGCGGCCCCGGTCCGGCGCCGAGCCGGCGACCGAGGAAGTCGGGCCACCGGCTGTAGGTGCCGGTCGAGGAGTGGTACCCGTCGGTGATGGAGTCACCGAAGGCGACGACGGTGCCCCGTGCGGTCGGTGACACGACGTCCAGCCCTGCCAGGTAGTACCAGGAGGTCGTGGTGGTGCCGAAGGCGGCGGCACTGTCGTCACCGGCGTGGTTCCCGGAGGCGATGTAGGTGGTGTCGAACGCGTCGGAGTGCCAGGTCGACATCCCCGTCGTACCCGGCACGTAGAGGCTGACGAGCAGGTTCTCCCCGGCGCCGACCGGGATCGGGACGACGTCGCTGACCGCCTCTTCGCCGGCGGGGATCGTGAGGTGGCGGGACCCGCCGAAGGTGATGTTGCGTGTGGTGCCGCGCGTGGCCTCTCCGCCGCTCGCCTGGACGGCCACGTCCACGGCGCCGACATCGAGCGGGGTGGTGCTGTACCGGTTGGACAGGGTGATGCGGGCGCCCGAGCCCGCGACGCTGCTGTGCGCCACCATTCGGATGGTCTGGTCGCTGAAGGACGGGCCGCCGGTCGTCATGCTGGGCGACCAGGCACCGACCCGGGTGCCCTTGCTCTGTGACGAGGGCGTGGCAGCACTCGCCGCATGCGCGGTGCTCAGCGGAACCGCCGCCAGGACCAGGCCGGTCAGCGCGCCGAACACGGACAGCAGGGTTCTACGACGCGGTCGGCGACCCCTCGTCGTGCTTATCTCTTCCGGGGACATCGGCGATCTCTCCACTCTTCTCGTGGTCCGCATCCTCAGCCGAAAGCGCCCAGGGTGACGGACTCACCGGGCTTGAGGCTGATCCTCCGTGAGGTGCCACCCGCGACGACGGTCGTGTCCCGGCCGCCGACGCTCTGCAGCGTCACCTGCGTGACCTTGCCGTTCTTCCACTTCAGGGCGGCGACGAAGCCGCCGCGGACTCCGACGCCGGACACCGAGCCGGATGCCGCCCAGGCGGCGGGCAGCGCGGGCAGCAGCTCGACGTGGCCCGGACGTGAGTAGACGAGCATCTCGGTGATCGCGGAGGGGGTGCCGAAGTTGGCGTCGATCTGGAAGATGCCGCGGCCCTGTCCCATGTCCATGATGTCGAAGAGGTTCGGCGCGGTGCCGTTGCTGCCGTTCACCGACGGCTTGAGGTTGTTGACGACCAGCTGATAGGCCTTCTCGGCGTTCTTCAGCCGTGACCAGCACAGGCTGCGCCAGGCGTTGGACCAGCCGTAGCTGTTCATTCCGCGGGCTGTCAGCAGGGCGGTCGCGCCGGCGAGGATGTCCTTCGGCGTGGAGTCGTCCGGGCGGATCCGGTCGCCGGGGAAGAGCCCGATGAGCGGGGAGAGGTGCCGGTGTGTGGTCTCGCCGAGGTTGTCGGGTGACATCCACTCCTCCAGCCAGCCGGTCTTGGGGCTGACCACGGGCAGGTACAGGCGCCCGCGCAGACCGTCGACGGTCGCGCTGTAGGAGGTGTCCCTGCCGAGCACCTGGGTCGCGGTGTGGTAGTTGCCGAAGAGGTTCCACACCAGTTCCTGGGCGTAGGTGATGCCCTTGGCGTCCAACGGCCCCTGCTCGGGCGACCAGTCGCTGTCGGCGATGAGGACCTCGCGCGAGGCTCCGGAGGCGTCGGTGACGGTCGTGGTGATGAGACGGGCCTCCCAGAACTGAACGGCGCCCTTGAGGAGGGGGTAGATCTTCTGGAGGTAGGCGCGGTCCTGGGTGTACTCGTAGTGCTCGAACAGGCTCTGGCAGAGCCAGGCGTTGCCGGCCGGATGCCACCACCAGCCGCCACCGCCGTAGGGATTGGTGGAGATGGCCACGGTCCAACCGGCGAGCTTGCCACTGGAGTTGCGGTATCTGTTGGCCGGGCTGTTGAACAGCCGCTGTGTGACGTCCGTCCAGGAGGGCAGCTGCGCGAGGCAGTAGTCCGCGAAGGCGTCGAAGCAGCCGGACAGGCCGGCACGGTCGGCCATCCAGTAGTTCATCTGGACGTTGATGTCGGTGTGGTAGTCGCCCATCCAGTCGGGGTCGTTGCCGTCCAGCCAGGGACCCTGCAGGCCCATCGGCAGCGTGCCCCGCGACCCGGAGATCATCAGATAGCGGCCGAACTGCAGGTAGGCGGCCTCGAGTTCGGGGTCGGGCACGTCGTCCCGATAGCGGGCCTGCACCCGCTGCCAGGTGTCCAGCCTGCGCTGCGCGGCGGACGACGTGCCGAGGTCGATGTCCAACTGCTCGAACACCGGGCGGAAGTCGGCGACATGCGTGTGCAGCAGGGTGCTCGCGGAGTGCCCGGCCGCGCCCAGGACCTTGGTCCGCGCCAGCCGCTCCGGGTCCAGGGACGGGTCGCGGAACCCGGCGGCCGCGTCGGGCGCGTAGTTGGTGCCGCCGCTGACCACGACGGTGAGGTCCTTGCAGCCGCTGAAGGAGATCGACCCGCCGTCGACGGCGATCGTGCCGCTGCTGCTGCGGGCCGTGACGGCGGCGCCGTACTTCAGCCCGTTGGAGAAGGAGGCGCCGAACGACGTGGAGTGCCCGGCGTCGTCGGCCGTGGTGGTCTCGCCGTGGGTACCGGCAAGGGTCACGGTACCGGTGTAGGCTCCGCCGCCCTGCTGGGAGAAGTACAGGACGATGACGTCGTCGGGGCGGCTGGCGAAGATCTGCCGCCGGTAGGTGACGCCGGACAGGTCGTAGGAGGCGCTGACGAAGCCCTGGGCCAGGTCGAGGGAACGGCGGTAGTTGTCGACCGAGCCCAGGTCGTGCGCGGGGATGTCGACGGTGAGTTTGGCCAGCAGGGTCAGGGAGCCGAAGTCGTCCCGGCCGTAGGGGAATTGGCCGTCGCTCTGCAGGGTGTCGTTGAGGCCGCCGGTCCACAGGGTGGCGTCGCTGATCGTCAGCAGCTCGCCGGCGGGGTCATTGCTCGCGAGCGCTCCGAGGCGCCCGTTTCCCACCGGCAGGCCCTGCTGGATCATCGAGTCGGCGGAGCCCGGAGCCTGCCACCACAGCTGGTTCCTCGCGGCGGCGGCCGCGGACAGCAGGGGCGAGGAGGTGGGGCGGGCGGGGGACGCCGATGCGGTGAAGGAGGGCAGACCGCCGAGGGCGGCGGCCGCGCCGGCGGTGGCGGCGAGAGCGAGAAAGCCCCTGCGGCTCGGGTGGTTGTCGTGCGATGCGGTGTGCGCGGTGTGCTCGGTATCCACGTTGTGCACTCCATGTCGGGGGAACGGCGCATGCGGGGCGGGACGGGAGGGTCCCCGGGCGCGGGCCCCGGGTCGTGTCTCCCGGAACCCGCGGAAGGGGTCAGGCGGACTTGGGCACGTCGATCCTGTCGATGTCGGGGGAGTAGTCCCAGCCGCTGTCGAACGTGATGGTGTTGGAGCCTGCCTTCAGGGCCAGCTGCACGCTGACGGTGTCGACCGTGGACCAGTCGCCCGTGGAGGGGAACTTCAGGCTGGTGCCGTTGCCGCTGTTGGAGTAGACGGTGACCGAGCGGGGGTCACCGCTCACGTAGGAGACGTTGACGGTGTAGATGCCGGCCTTCTTCACCGTGATGTCGTTGAACTGCAGCTTGCTGTCGAGATAGAGGTTGCCGACCTTCTTTCCGCCGGAGCAGGAGTCGCATGAGGCGACGGAGGCGCTGCCGGTGAGGGTGTTGTTCGTGGACTCGGCCTCGTATCGGGTGGTCGCCAGCGGGGTGCCGCCGGGTTTGACGGTGAACAGCCGTGAGCCGTGTACGGGCAGCGTCGCGGTGATCTTGTTCTTGTACGTGCCGAGGTTCCGGTGGTTCCACAGGTCGCGTACGGAGGCCGCGCCGGTGAAGCCGAAGGACGCCCAGTCGGCGCTGACGGAGGCCGGCGAACTGCCGAGATTGAACAGGGCGACGGTGTACGTGCCGTCGGCGTTCCTGGCTCCCCAGACCTGCTGGTCGCCCATCGGCGTGACGGGGCGGGCGACGGGCGAGTCGCTCTGGTCGACGCCGATGACCTCCTGGTTGGTCAGCAGGGAGAGACCGTAGCTGTCCAGCTTGGTGAGGTCGTCGCCGGTGAACAGGGGCGACTTGTTGATGGCCCACAGGGTCATGTAGCTCTGCCGCTCGGCGTTGGTGAGACCGTCCATGGCCCCGTTTCCGACGTCGATCGCGTCGAGGTCGTTCCAGCCGCCCGGGCCGGCCTCGCGGCTCCAGGCGGGGGCGTCGTTCCAGCGGTCGTTGACGGAATTTTCCCAGGTGACCAGGGTGTTGCAGTAGCACTCGACATCGGTGTCGATGCGCCAGCCGTTGGAGTACTTCTTCCAGTCGGCGGCGTGGCCGATGTCGAGGGACCAGGAGAGTTCGAGGTGGATCGGGCGGCCGGTGTCGGATATGGCCTTGTGCCAGGCGGCCACGTCCGCGACGTTGTTGTAGTTGTCACCGGACTTGAACGAGCCCGGGCCCACGCCGTCCAGCTTGAGGAAGTCGTAGCCCCAGTCCGCGAGCATCTGTGCCTGCGAGTCGATGTACTTCTGCGCGCACGGGTTGTCGAAGTCCAGCTTGTAGGCGCTGTCCCAGCCGTTGGTGGTGCGCAGATCCGGGTAGACGACGTCCGCCGTGGTGCAGCCGGGGGCGTTCCAGATCGGCAGCTTGCCGTCGCCGTACGCGCCCTTCTCCAGGCCGACGGGAAGGTAGATGCCGGCCTTGAGGCCCTTGGAGTGGATGTGGTCGGCGACCGACTTCATGCCGTCGGGGAACCGGACCGGGTCGGGTGACTGGCGGCCGTACTGGTCGAACTCGGACGTCCAGTTCTTGTCCATCCACCAGCCGGCGTCGATGTTGACGTAGTCGTAGCCGTACTTCTTCAACGTGGCGGCGAGGGCGTCCGTCTGCTTCAGGACGTTCGCCTCGGTGAGATAGCTGTAGTTGCCGTCCGGGTTGAGGCCCGGGTACTGGGAGGACTGCATGCTCCAGCTGGACCAGCCCATGTACGGCTTGGCCGCGAGGCTGGAAGTGGCATCCGCTGTGTTCGCGGCGGAAGTACCGGCTGAGGTCGTGGACTTGGAGGCGACGGCCATGGCCTGGCCTGCGGCAGGGACCGCTGCGGCGGCTCCCGCCGTGACGGCCAGGACCAGTATCGCTCGGAGGGTACGGCGCGGGAAGCCGGAGAGGGCTCCGCGCAGGGCTCTGTACGGGGATGACCGCATGGGTCGCCTCCTGAGGTGAGGTGAAAGGAATCGTTCGGTGGCACACGGCGGGTGGAGGGGCGTTGCCCGGACAGGGGACGGTCGAGGTGCCGGGCAGGACGCCCGGTGAAGCGGCCGAGTGGTCGCTCCGCACGACGTCGGGTCGGTGGCTCAGCCCTTCTCCGAGGCGATGGTGAGCTCGCTGATGAGCTGTCGCCGCAGCGCGAAGTGCACCAGGGGCAGGGGATCGCGGTCACGAGAGCGCTGTCCGCGATCAGCTGGGACTGGGCTACCGTCTTCGCATCGGTCCGGCCCTGCGCCCCAGACGGCGAGAGCGGCACGGCCGAAGTGGCGGGCCCTGACACCGAACGGCGCCTGGAGCGACCGTGCGGCGGCCGATTCCCGCGACGGCCTATGGGCTGCGGCTCTGCAGCGTCATCGCCACTCCTCGTATGTGTCCGACCCCATGAACGACTGGATCGCGGTGGCCACGGCCCCGCGCGCCCACTCCTCGAAGGGCAGGGGACGTGTCACCACATCGCACTGCGAAGCGGTGCCGAAGGCGGACGCGGCGAACGCGTCCCGGATGCCCTCGGCGAAAAGGTCGTAGGCGGCCAGGCCCTCGCCGGAGATGACCACCCGCCCGGGACCGAAGATGTTCACCAGGAAGCCGATGGCCTTGCCGATGGCCTCGCCGGCCCGCGCGTAGACCGCTCGGGCACAGGGGTCTCCGCCGTGGGCCAGGGCCAGGGCTCCGGCTGCATCGGTCACCTGCTTGCCGGTGGCCGCACGTACGGCGCGGAGTATCGCCGGGTCCGCCGCGATCGCCTCCACGCACCCGCGGTTGCCGCAGTGGCAGAGCGGGCCGAGCGGGTCAAGCGCCAGGTGCCCGATCTCGCCGGCCACGCCGTGCGCGCCGGACACCACCCGCCCGTGGACCACCAGGCCGCATCCGATACCGGCGCCCACGGTGACCAGGGCGAAGTCGGAGAGCCCGACTCCGGCGCCGAACCAGTGCTCGGCGACCGTGAGCGCCCGGACATCGTTGTCGACCGTCACCGGAAGCCCCGTCGCGGTCCCGACGATCTCGGCGAGGGGTACGTCCCGCCACTCCAGGAAGGGCGAGTAGCGGACCACACCGTCCGCGCGGTCCACGTCCCCCGAGATCGCGATGCCCAGCCCCCGTACGCGGACGCCGAATCCGTCGGCCTCGGTGAGCAACTCCTGTACCAGCGTGGTGAGCGCGGGGAGCACGGCCTCCGGCTCGCGGCCCGTGAGCCGTACGTGCCGGGACAGCCGGACACGGCAGCACAGGTCGGCCAGCACGGCGATGAGCTCGTCGCCTGTCACCTTGATCCCGATGAACAGCGCTTTCCCTCCGTCCACCCACACCAGGTTGGCCGGGCGTCCCACCGAGGGCCGTGCCTCTTCGTCCACGCCCTCGACCAGGTAGCCGAGTTCCATCAGCGGACGGACCGCCTTGGTGACGGCGGCCGGTGAGAGCTGGGTCCGCCGCCCCACCTCGGCCCGGGTGAGCGGACCGTGCGAGAGCAGGGTGGTGAACACCAGGGAGGTGGCCGGAGTCATCGTGACGACTGACTCACGGGGGGATGCGTTGCGCATGGCCGGAAACCTAGGGGTGACTCTTTTCCGCTGTCAATAAAAAAACCATCCTTGCTCAGGGAGATTTGGCAGAAGGCTGTCGGTCCTGGGAAAGTAAGGTCAAACCCGTCCCCTGTCACCGAACATGAGCGCGCGTCGCCGGGATGCGCTGGGCCATCGAGGAAGCCTTCACCCGCCGGGCTGTGGCGGGTGAAGGCGGGTGAAGGCGGGTGAGCCGCACCGTCATCCGAGGGAGGCGGTTCAGGAATTCGCCGCCCGCAGTGTCTGCGCAGCCACCTCCAGCCCCTCCAACTGCCCCAGCTCCATGTCCTCGTGCTCGATGTTCACGGCCATGCCGGGGTCGACCTTCCGCAGTGCGCCGAGGAAGCCCCGCCAGAAGGACTCGTCATGCCCGCGCCCGACCGCGACGAAGTCCCAGCTCGACTCGGCCGGCCAGGTGTTGAGGGTCCAGCGCCCGCCGAGTCCGACAGGGTTCTCGGTGACCCGGGTGAAGCGGTCGTCGAGGACGCCGTTGACCCGGCAGCGCTCGTTGATCCGCGTGTCCTTGGCTGCCGCGTGGAACACCAGCGGGCCCAGGTCCTCGATCGCGGCCACCGGGTCGATGCCCTGCCAGAAGAGGTGGCTGGGGTCCATCTCGGCTCCGATGTGCCTGGCCTCGACCCGCTCGACGAGCCGCTTCAGGGTCGCCGGATTGAACACCAGGTTGTGCGGGTGCATTTCGATGCACACCTTCACACCGTGCGTGGCCGCCAGCGCCTCGATCTCGCGCCAGAAGGGGACGGCGACCGTGTCCCACTGGTACTCCAGCGAGTCCAGATAGGCGCTGTGCCAAGGGTTCACGTTCCATGCGGGCGTGGTGCCGCCCGGCTCCGCGGCGGGCAGGCCCGACATGGTGACGACACGGCGTACGCCGAGCATCCCCGCCACCTCGATGGCGCGTCGCAGATCGGCGGCGTGCTGGGGGCCGGCCACGGGGTCGGGATCCAGCGGATTGCCGTTGACGTTGAGACCGGTGAGCTCGACTCCTGTGTCCGAGAACGCCTTCAGGTAGTCCTCCGGGGCCAGCGCTCCCGACAGCAGCTGCTGAACCGGCAGGTGCGGCGTGCCCAGAAAGCCGCCCGCGTTGATCTCGGCGCCGGTCAGGCCGAGTGACGTGATGATCTCAAGGGCCTCCCGCAAGGGACGGTCGTGCAGGATCGCGGTGTAGATGCCGAGCTTCACGCGGCCAGCCCCTTACGTATGCGGTCGAGCATGAAGGCCGAGGATTCCCGGGCCCGTTCCTCCCAGGCGAAGACACACGCGGTGGCGACGCCGTCGAAGTCCAGCTCGCGCAGGGTGCCGAAGAAGGCGTCCCAGTCGACTTCGCCCTGGCCGATGTCCAGGTGCTGGTGGATCCGGGCGGCCGTACCGGGCGGGTTGAGGATGTAGCGCAGTCCGCTGGACCCCTTGTGGTTGAAGGAGTCGGCGATGTGCACGTGCTGAAGCTTCTCGCCCGCGTACCGCAGCATCGCCGCGATGTCCGCCGTGGGGTCGGAGCCGGAGAGGTGGAAGGAGTGCGGTGCGCAGTAGAGGTAGTTCACCCAGGGCTTGTTGACGGCACGGACGAGGTCGACCGCGGGGGTGTTCTCCTCGCAGAAGTCGTCCGGGTGGGCCTCAAGGTTGAGGGCGATGCCCTCCCGCTCGAAGACCGGCAGCAGCTCGTCCATCGAGCGCCAGAACGCGGCCTCGCTCTCGGCGGCCCGTTCGGGGCGGCCGTTGAACTCCGAGTTCATCAGCGGACATTCGAGGTCCACGGTGATCTCGATCATCCGCTTCCAGTACCGTACGGCGGCCTGCCGCTCGGACTCGTCGGGCGAGGACCACTTGTACAGCGGGAGTACGGAGGACAGTTTCACGCCGTGCCCGCGCAGGGAGTTCTTCAGCTCCGCCACGCGCGCGTCGTCCGCGCGGGGATGCAGGAAGAACGGCATGAAGTCCTCGCGCGGCGACAGCTCGATGTACTCGTAGCCCAGTTCGGCGATCGTGCGCACCATGTCGTCGAGGGGCAGCGCGCGGAACATGTACGGGTCGATGGCGATCTTCACGCTGCACCTCCGTAGAAGGCGGGACGGGGCTTCATGTCGACGGTGACGACCGGGCCGCCCGACTCCAGGGACCGGACGGCGGCGTCGGTGATGACGGTCGCGGCGTAGCCGTCCCAGGCGGACGGTCCGCTCGGCTCCCGGCCGGCCGCGATGCCCGCGATCCACTCGCGGAATTCGGTGTCGAAGGCGTCCACGAACCGGCCCTTCCAGTCCTGCAGGACCGCGGAGCCGCTCACGCCCTGGGTGCGCACGGCGACCGCCGCCGGGTCGGGCAGCCGGACCAGGCCCTGCTCGCCGACCGTCTCGCACTGGATGTCGTAGCCGTACTGGCAGTTGACGAAGACCTCGAGGTCGATGCGGACGCCGCCCGCGGTCTCGAAGAGCATGATCTGCGGATCGCGCAGGTGCTCGTGCCGGTGGGTGGTGGCGCGGGGGGTGATCACCTGGGCGGAGACGATCTCGTCGTCGAGCAGCCAGCGCAGTACGTCGATCTCGTGGACCGCCGTGTCCTGCGCGGCCATCGCGGAGGTGTAGGACTCGGGGACGGTCGGGTTGCGGTGGGCGCAGTGCACGATCAGCGGGAGGCCGATGGTCCCGGAGGACAGCACCTCCTTCATCTGTCGGTAGCCGGCGTCGTAGCGGCGCATGAAGCCGACCTGGACCAGACGGCGACCGTACGCGCACTCGGCCTCCACAATGCGCAGGCAGTCCTGGGGCGTGGTCGCCAGCGGCTTCTCGCAGAACACGGGTTTCCCGGCGGCGATCGCGTTCAGCACGTGCTCGGCATGGGTGGGGCCCCAGGAGGTCACGAGCACCGCGTCGACGTCGTTCGCGGCGACCAGCTCGGCGCCGGTGGCGAGCACCCGGGCACCGGCCCGTGCGGCGGCTTCCCCGGCGCGTACGGCGTCGATGTCGGTCACCGCGGTGACCGCGGCGCCCGTGACGACGTCGGTGAGCCGGCGTATGTGGTCCTGGCCGATCCAGCCGGCGCCGATGACCCCAACGCGCACAGTCATGGGATTTTCCTTTCTACGGCCCCCGGGCCGGCGTCGGCCCGGGGGCGTGCGGGTGTTCAGGAGAAGCGGGTCTTGAGTTCCGTCTCGAGGTTCTCGAGGGTGCGACCGCGGGTTTCGGGGACGTAGAACTTCACGAAGGTGACGGCCGCGAGCCCGAGGGCGACGAAGACGAAGAACGTGTTGGACACGCCGACCGCGTCGACCAGGACCGGGAAGAGCAGCCCGATGAGGAAGTTGGTGATCCACAGGGCGAAGGCCGCGATGCCGAGGCCGAAGCCGCGCATCTTCAGGGGGAAGATCTCGGACAGCATCAGCCAGGTCACCGGAGAGATCGCGCCCTGCTGGAAGGCGAGGAACATGACCGTCATGGCGAGCACGGCGTAGGCGCGGCCGTCTCCGGCGGGCAGGGTGAACGAGAAGATCGCGATCAGCAACTGGGCGGCGATGGTGCCCACCTGGCCGATCATCAGCATCGGCCGCCGGTTCACCTTGCGCAGCAGATAGATACCGACGAAGGTGGCGAGCACGGAGATCACACCGTTGGCGATGTTCGCTGTCAGCGCGCTGTCGGCGGCGAAGCCCGCGTCGGTGAGGATCTGGGTGCCGTAGTACATGATCGTGTTCACGCCGGTGATCTGCATGACGATCGCGATGCCGATGCCGACCCCGACCAGCTTGCGGATCCACGGGATCCTCAGGTCGGACCAGCCGCCGAGCTTCGCCTTCTGGTCCTCGACGGCGAGCGCGGTCACCTCGCGCATCTCCGCCTCGGCGCGCTGCTGGGAGCGGACCTGCTTCAGTACGTCCAACGCCTCCGAGTAGCGCGCCCTGGAGGCCAGCCAGCGCGGACTCTCCGGCATCACGAGCATGCCGAACCACAGCGCCACGGCGGGCAGCGTGGCGACGACCAGCATCCAGCGCCAGATGCCGTTGCCCTCGCCGCCGACGTGGGCGATGACCGCGTTGAAGGTGAAGGCGGCCAGCTGACCGGAGACGATCATCAGCTCGTTGCGGGTGACCAGCCCGCCGCGGCTCTCCGCCGGGGAGACCTCCGCCAGATAGACCGGCACGGTCACCGAGGCGCCGCCGACCGCGAGGCCGAGCACGAGGCGGGCGACGACCATGAACGCGGTGTCGGGAGCCAGCGTGCAGGCCAGCGCCCCGGCGAAGAAGAGCACGGCGAGGAGCAGAATGGTGCGCCGGCGCCCGCGGGCGTCGGAGAGCCGGCCGCCGAAGAGGGAACCGAAGGCCGCCCCGAGCAGGAGCGAGCTGGTGACCATGCCCTCCGCGAAGGGGGTCAGGCCCAGGTCGTCGGTCATGTACGGCAGCGCGCCGTTGATGACACCGGTGTCGTAGCCGAAGAGGAGTCCGCCGAAGGTGGCGATGAGGGTGATGACCCGCAGCCGCCGGGAAACGGCCGGCGGGGCGTCGGCGATGAGCGTGGATGGAGCGGTGCGTGCCTGTGTCGCGTCGTCCCTGACGTCCATGGCCGCCTCCTACCGGTTGTCGTTCGGGCGCCGGGTTCCGAAGAGGCCGCAGTCGGCCAGGTGCTCACGTGTGCGTACGGCGATGGGGAGCGGTACGTCAGGAGCGCACGGGTACAGGTCCTGCTCGACGATCACGAACAACTCGGCGTCCAGGGACGCGAGTTCGGCCACCACGTCGCCCGGGTCCGGGACGCCCGCGGGCGGCGACACGCACACGCCGAGCTGGACGGCCTCGCCGAAGGAGAGGCCCTCGGCCGCGACCCGGGCCAGCACCGACGGGTCCATCTGCTTGAGGTGGACGTAGCCGACCCGTTCGCCGAAGCGGCGGATGAGGTCGAGGGTGTCTCCGCCGCCGTACGCCACGTGGCCGGTGTCGAGGCAGAGGTTCGTGTAGCGGCCGTCCGACTCGTTCAGCAGCCGCTCGATCTCCGGCTGGGTCTGGATGTGGCTGTCGGCGTGCGGGTGGAGCACGAGCCGTACGCCGTACTCGTCGAGGAGCAGCCTGCCGAGCCGGTCGGCGTTCCTGCCGAAGCCCGCCCACTGCTCGGCGGTCAGCTCGGGCGGCTCGGTGTACGCGCCGGTCTTCTCGTCCCGGTACATCGGCGGGATGAGGACCAGGTGGTGGGCGCCCGCGGCGGCGGTCAGCTCCGCCACCTGCCGGACGTGGACGAGCATGTCGTCCCATGCCTCGGGCCGGTGCAGGGCGCCGAAGGCGGTGCCGCCGGAGAGCTTCAGTCCCCGGGCGTCCAGCTCCTCCTTCAGCCGGCGCGGGTCGGTGGGGAGGTAGCCGTACGGACCGAGCTCCAGCCATGTGTAGCCGGCCTGCGCGAGCTCGTCGAGGAAGCGGGTGTACGGGACCTGCTGCTCGTCCTCGGGGAACCAGACGCCCCAGGAGTCGGGGGCGGAGCCGAGACACAGGTTGCCCGCGACGGTGCGGAGCGGGGATGGCGCCGTTGCCATGGCGGAAGTCCTTCGGGATCGGGGACGGGGGTGTCTTTCCTGACGTGGGGGCTTTGGGTGGGGGGCTGTTGCCGGTTCAGCTGGAGGTGGGGAAGTCGAACCCGGCGTTCACCTGCTGGGCGGGCTGGGGCCAGCGGGTGGTGACGACCTTGGAACGGGTGTAGAAGCGGACGCCCTCGGGGCCGTGGATGGGGGAGTCGCCGATGAGGGAGTCCTTCCAGCCGCCGAAGGAGTAGTACGACATCGGCACCGGCACCGGGACGTTGACGCCGATCATGCCGACCTTGACGTTGCGCTGGAAGCGACGCGCGGCCTCGCCGCCGGCCGTGAACAGGGCGGTGCCGTTGCCGTACGGGTTGGCGTTGATCAGGTCGATCGCCTCGTCGAGAGTGTCGACACGGACGATCGCGAGGACCGGGCCGAACAACTCCTCCTTGTAGGCGTCCATGTCCGCCGTGACGTGGTCGAGGAGGGACGGGCCGGTGAAGAAGCCGCCGGCGCATTCGGGGTGGTCGTCGATCTTGAGTCCGCGGCCGTCCACGACGACGGTGGCGCCCTGTGCGGCTGCTGTGCCGACGGCGTTCTCGACGCGCTCGCGGGCGGCCCGGGTGACCAGCGGTCCCATCTCGGTGCCAGGGGCGTCCCCGGGGCCGACCTTGACCTCGCGGGCCTTGCGTGCCAGTACCTCGACCAGGCCGTCGGCCGCCGCGCCGACCGCGACGGCGACGGACAGGGCCATGCAGCGCTCACCGGCCGAGCCGTACGCGCCGGCGGTGATGTGGCTGGCAGCGAACTCCAGGTCGGCGTCGGGGAGGACGACGGCGTGGTTCTTCGCGCCGCCGAGGGCCTGGACGCGCTTGCCGTGCCGGGTCGCCTGCTCGTGGACGTACTTGGCGACGGGCGTCGAGCCGACGAAGGAGACCGCTTCGACGCCGGGGTGGGTGAGGATCGCGTCGACCGCGTCCTTGCCGCCGTGCACGACGTTGAAGACGCCGTCGGGCAGACCGGCCTTCTTGTACAGCTCGGCGACGAAGTTCGCGGCAGAGGGATCGCGTTCGCTGGGCTTGAGGAGGAAGGTGTTGCCGGACGCGATGGCGATGGGGTGCATCCACAGGGGCACCATGGCGGGGAAGTTGAACGGCGTGATGCCGGCGACGACACCCAGCGGCTGGCGGAAGTCGTGTACGTCCACGCCGCGGGAGACCTGGTCCGAGAAGGCCCCCTTCAGTATGTCGCCGAGGCCGCAGGCGAACTCCACGACCTCCCGGCCCCGCGTGATCTCGCCGCGCGCGTCGTCGACGGTCTTGCCGTGCTCGGCGGAGATGATCCGGCCCAGCTCCTCCTCGTGCTCGACGAGGAGCTGCCGGAAGGCGAACATCACCTGGGTGCGCTGCGTCAGCGACGACTCCGACCAGGACTCGAAGGCGCGCGCGGCCGCTGCCACGGCCGTGTCGACGTCGGTGGCCGAGCCCAGTGTCACCCGGGCCTGCTCCTGACCGGTTGCCGGGTTGAAGACGGGGGCCGTCTCGGGGCTCGTACCGGTGGTGGGGGAGCCGTTGATCCAGTGCTGGATGGTCTTCACGGTGCGGGGTTCCTTTGCGGGGACGGGACTTACAGGTAGTGGCGCTGGGCCTGCTTGCGGGCGGCGTACGTCTCGTACGCGGCGCGGGTGGAGTCCAGGGCGGAGGTCTGGCTGACCGGCACGTCCCACCAGCCGTGTCCGGGCGGGTTGGGCCCGTAGAGGTCGGTCTCGACGTGCACGACGGTGGTGCGGTGGGCGGCCTTCGCCTTCTCCATCGCCGTACGGAACTCCTCCACGGAGGCGGCGTGCAGGACGTCCGCGCCGAGGGAGGAGGCGTTGGCGGCCAGGTCGACCGGGAGGACGTCGCCGTCGAGCAGGCCCGAGTCGCCGTCGCGGAAGCGGTACTTGGTGCCGAACCGCTGCGAGCCGAGCGACTCGGACAGGGCGCCGATGGAGGCGAAGCCGTGGTTCTGGACGAGGACGATGATGACCTTCAGGCCCTCGGAGACCATGGTCACGATCTCCTGGGCCATCATCAGGTAGGAGCCGTCGCCGACGAGGACGACGACCTCACGAGTGGGGTCGGCCATCTTCGCGCCGAGTCCTGCCGCGACCTCGTACCCCATGCAGGAGTACGCGTACTCGACGTGGTAGGCCTTCGGATCCCGCGCCCGCCAGAGTTGCTGCAGGTCACCGGGCATGGAACCGGCCGCGTTGATCACCACGGCACGGTCGTCGAGGACGTCGTTGAGCGCGCCGAGGATCTCGGTCTGGGCGGGCAGCGGTCCATGGCCGAGATGGAAGCACTCGTCCTCGATCTCCCGTGTCCTGACGATGAGTTCACGGGCGCGCACGCGGTGGTCGGGGGAGACCTGCCAGCCGGTCAGCGCCTGTGCCAGCGCCTCGATGCCGAGCCGGGCGTCGGCCACCAGCGGCTCGGCCGAGTGCTTCACGGCGTCCAGACGGGCCACGTTGAGGTTGACGAACGTGACGTCCGGGTTGCCGAAGACGGTGTGGCTGGCCGTGGTGAAGTCGGAGTACCGGGTGCCGATGCCGAGAACGACGTCGGCCTCCCTCGCCAGTTCGTTCGCCGCGTAGGAGCCGGTCGAGCCGATGCCGCCGACCGCGTACGGGTGGTCCCACGGCACGGCGCCCTTTCCGGCGTGGGTGTCGGCGACCGGGATACCGGTGGCCTCGGCGAAGGCGCGCAGCTGCGTCTCGGCACCGGAGTAGACGGTGCCGCCGCCCGCGATGACGAGCGGTTTCCTGGCCGTACGCAGCAGCGCGGCGGCCCGCTGGATCGCGGCGGCCTCCGGTACCGGCCGGCCGATGTGCCAGACCCGGCGCCGGAAGAACTCCAGGGGCCACTCGTACGCCTCCGCCTGCACGTCCTGCGGGAGCGCGAGCGTGACGGCTCCGGTCTCCACCGGGTCGGTCAGCACCCGCATCGCGGCCAGCGCGGCCGGGATCAGCTGCTCGGGGCGCGAGACGCGGTCGAAGTACTTCGACACGGCCCGGAAGGCGTCGTTGACCGTGACATCCCCGCCTCGGGAGTCCTCCAGCTGCTGGAGCACCGGGTCGGCGGCGCGGGTGGCGAACATGTCGCTGGGCAGCAGCAGTACCGGCAGCCGGTTGGTGGTGGCCAGCGCCGCACCGGTGATCATGTTGGTCGAGCCGGGCCCGGTGGACGCCGTGCAGGCGAAGGTGGCCAGCCGGTCGCGCATCTTGGCGTACGCCACGGATGCGTGCACCATGCCCTGCTCGTTGCGGGCCAGGTAGTACGGAAGATCCGCCTCCTTGGTCACGGCGGCCTGAAGGAGGGCCTGGCCGAGGCCGGCCACGTTGCCGTGCCCGAAGATCCCCCAGATGCCGGGGATCAGCCGCTGTTCCTGGCCGTCGCGCTCGCTGTACTGGTTCGCGAGGAAGCGCACGAGGGCCTGAGCGGTGGTGAGTCGTACGGTCTGGCTCATCGGTCCTTCTCCTTGGCCCCGAATGACTTGGCCCCGAATGTCTTGGCCCCGAATGTCTTGGCCCCCGGTTCCGTGGACCTGAGTTCCTCGGCTCCGAAGGGGAGCCGGGCGTCGGTCTCCTGTGACTGCCACGTCGTCCGCACCCAGCCGTGTGCCGGGTCGTCGCAGATCAGCCAGGCACGTTCCTGGCCGGGACCGGCCATGACGTTGAGGTAGTAGAGGTCGTAACCGGGCGCGGCGATGGACGGGCCGTGCCAGCCGTGCGGGATGAGCACGGCGTCGCCGGAGCGGACCTCGGCGAGCACGTCGATGGGCCGGTCCTCGGTGCCGTACACCCGCTGGTAACCGAAGCCGTTCTCGCCCGCGACCTCGAAGTAGTAGATCTCCTCGAGCTGGGACTCCGTCCCGGGACGAGTCTCATCGTGCTTGTGCGGCGGGTACGACGACCAGTTGCCACCGGGTGTGAGCACCTCGCACACCAGCAGCTGGTCGGCGTCGAACGTGCCGGGCAGGCAGTAGTTGTTGACCTGGCGGGAGCAGTTGCCCGCGCCGCGCAGCTCGACCGGGACGTCCTCCTTGCGCCCGTACCGAGCACGAAGGCCGGTGCGCTCGGTACGGGCGGAGGGCAGCGCGTACGTCCCGCCGGACGCACTGCTGATGACGGCCTCCGACGCGCGCGGCAGGTACGCGAAGTCGGTGACCGAGTCGAACACACCGCTGCGGCCGTCCAGTGCGAAGGTCTCGCCCGCGACGCCGACGGTGCAGCCACCGTGCAGCGGCAGGACCAGGAACTCACTGTCGCCGGTGCCGAGCGTTTGCGCCTCGCCCGGGGCCAGGGTGAGGATCCTGAGACCTGAGTGGCTCCAGCCCGCGGACTCGGGGGTGATGACGAGGTCGTACGGTCGCTCGGTCGAACTCCCCTTGGGCAGGTGGTACTTGCTGCTCACAGCAGGCTCACCGCCCGGTCCACCGCGCCGGCCACGTCGCCGTCCGAGGGGCAGAGCAGGGAGCGGCCCACGACCAGGCCCCGCGCGGTGGGGAGCTTCAGGGCCCTGCCCCAGGAGGCGAAGGCCGCGTCGGGGTCCTCGACCTCGCCGCCCAGGAGGAGTGCGGGCAGGGTGGAGGAGGCGAGCACCCGCTCCATGTCGTTCACGACCGGCACCTTCAGCCAGGTGTAGGCGGTGCGGCGGCCGAGTCCCGAGGCGATGGTGATCGACTTGATGACGGCGTCGGGAGAGAGGTCGTTGCGGATCCTGCCGTCCTGCCAGGAGGACAGGAACGGCTCGATCATGGCGATCAGCTGACGATCGTTGAGTTCGTCCACGGCGTGCGCGGTGTTCTCGAGCGCCGACGGGGTCGCGGCGTCGTCGAGCGCGATACGCGTGAGCATCTTGCCCCCGTCGAAGCGCATCGCGGCGATCGTCTCGGCGTCGTACCCGGTGAACCGGTCGTCGATCTCGAAGACGGAGCCCGCGAGGCCGGCCCGGTTCATGGAGCCGAACACGGACTTGCCGTCCAGGACGCCGAGCAGAAGCAGGTCTTCGAGGATGTCGGCGGTGCCGAGCACGCCGGTCACGCCCGGGCGCTCCAGCGCGGTGCACAGGCGGTCGAGCAGCTCGAAGCGGTCGGCCATGGCGGACGGGTCGCCGCCCGCCCCGTTGGCGCCGCGTGCCGGATGGTCGGCGGCGATGATCATGGCCTTGCCGTGCTCACCGAAGGGCGACGAGGCCCGCACGCGCCGGGCCGCCGCCGCCGCGATGGCACCCGGGTCCTCGGCCCTGGCGTCCACGATCCGGCTCACCTTGTCAGACAGCACGGTCACACCTCTCGGTTCGGTTCGTCGGCGGTCGGGCGGCCGGCGGTTCCGATGTCCGCGCGGCCGGCCACGTCACGGAGCTTCGCGTCCACCTCGGCCTCGGCGGGCATGGCGTCGGAACAGGCCAGCCGGCCCGCGACGAGGGCGCCCGCGGCGTTGGCGAAGGTCACCGTGCGCCGGGTGTCCCAGCCGGACAGCAGGCCGTGGCAGAGTGCGCCGCCGAACGCGTCACCTGCGCCGAGACCGTTCACGACGTCGACCGGGACCGGCGGAACCTCGGTGACGCTGCCGTCGCGGTCCATCGCGAGGACGCCTCTGGGTCCCTGCTTCACGACGGCCAGCTCGACCCCGGAGGCGATCAGGGCCTTGGCGGCGGCGTACGGCTCGCGCTCCCCGGTCGCCACCTCGCACTCCTGCGAGTTGCCGACGGCGACGGTGGTGTGGCGCAGGGCCTCGGCGTAGTACGTACGGGCCTCGGCCGGGTCCTGCCAGAACATCGGCCGCCAGTCGAGGTCGAACACGGTCATGCCCGACCTCGCGCGGTGCCGCAGCGCGGCGAGGGTCGCGGACCGGCTCGGCTCCTCACTGAGGCCGGTGCCGGTGATCCAGAGGATCCGGGCGCCGAGGACGGCGTCGAGATCCAGCTCGTCGGGGTGTATGTCCAGGTCGGGTGCCTTGGGCAGCCGGTAGAAGTACAGCGGGAAGTCATCGGGCGGGAAGATCTCGCAGAACGTGACGGGGGTCGGCGCGATGTCCGACGTACCGACGAAGCGCGGGTCCACGCCGTAGCCACGCAGGGCGGTGCGGACGAAGTCGCCGAACGGGTCCGCGCCGGTCTTGGTGATCACGGCGGCGGAGCGCCTGTGCCGGGCCGCGGCGACGGCGACATTGGTGGGGCTGCCACCCAGGTATTTGCCGAACGAGGTGACGTCCGCCAGCCCCACGCCTGTCTGGAGCGGGTAGACGTCCACTCCCACTCGGCCCATGGTCAGCACATCGAACGACATCACGCTGGTTGTCCCTTCGTTCCGGAGATCCCGGTGGTGACGAGTTGACTGGTGCGCGCTACTAGCGCGCTCTAGTGCGAGTACGATGGCCTCTGCTCAAATGTCATGTCAATAGGTTGTTGCCAAGAGATTTCGTTGGCGGCTCACGGTGTGGGGAGCGCAGGAGGATGGGTTCACAGGTGGATGCGTCGGGCAAGCAGCGGCCCACCATGGCGGATGTGGCCGCACGGGCCGGAGTCTCCCGGGCCCTGGTCTCGATCGTCTTCCGCAACCAGCCGGGAGCGAGTGAGGAGACCCGCGAGCGTGTGCTGCGCGTCGCCGACGAGATCGGCTACCGTCCCGACAGCGCGGCCCGGCTCCTCGCCCGCGGCCGCAGCCGCACGCTCGGTGTGATGCTCACCGTCCACCAGCCCTTCCAGGCGGACCTGGTCGAGGGCATCTACCCCGAGGCCGACCGCCTGGGGTATGAGGTCCTGCTGTCCGCCAACGCTCCGGGCCGCGACGAGGCCAAGGCGATCGAGGCCCTGCTCAGCCACCGTTGCGGCGCGTTGATCCTGCTCGGCCCGGGATCCGACGCCGCCGACCTGGACGACCTGGGGCACCGCACGGTCGCGGTCTCGGTGGGCCGGCGCGTACCGGGTGCTCGCGTCGACAGCGTCCACACGGCCGAGGGCAAGGGCGTACGCCAGGCCATGGACCACCTGGTCGAACTGGGGCACCGGCATATCGTGCACGTCGACGGCGGCCGTCAGTCCGGCTCGGCGGAGCGCCGCCGCGCCTACCGCACCGCGATGCGCCGCCACGGTCTCGCGGACGAGATGCGGGTGATCCCGGGCGCCCACGACGAGGACGCGGGCATCGAGGCCGGCCGCGCGCTGCTGGCCGAGCGTGCCCGTGGAGTGCCCATGCCCACGGCGATTCTCGCGGGCAACGACCGCTGTGCGATGGGCCTGTTGATGGCCTTCGCCCGGGCAGGTGTCGATGTCCCGGGCGAGGTGTCGGTCGTCGGTTACGACGACAGTCACCTCTCGCATGTGATGCCCATCGGCCTGACGACGGTCCGTCAGGACGCGCTGCTCCTGGCCGAGTACGCCGTACGATTCGCGGTCGAGCGCCTGGAGAACGGGGAGTTGGAGCCGCGCGAGGCAGTGCTGGACCCGAAATTGGTGGTCAGGGAAACCAGCGGTCCGCCTCGGAAAGCGTGAGAGGAAAGGGCGCCGTGGGCGTTACGGGCGATGGCTTGGCGCTTGAAATGACGCTGATCCTGACCCGTCAGTCAACTCGCGGGCCCGTCGAGGAACTGATACGCCCCGCTCGGGGCTCCGACTCCAGCCAGCCCCTGATCCGGACAAACACGCCCACGACGACCGTCCCCGTACTCCAGGCGCCGTTCGCTGGGCGCCGACTCCGACGTCGTCGCACCATAGGCGCGGTCGGATTGGTCTGACAAAACGCTTTACGGACCTCCACGCAGTGGTCAGATCCCACACCACGGCTCAGCACGTTCATCTGCACTTGGCTGGGCACTTTGATGAGTACCGGACAGCGCGGACCCTGTCCCAAGAGGAGACGCCGTGAGCAGGCGTGATGGAAGCACTGGGTGAAGACGGGCGAAGCCGGGGAAGAAGGAGCGGCAACGGACGGGAGGTTGCCATGGGTGGCGGAGATCTGGAACTGGGGCAGCTTTTGGCCGCCGCCGAGGCGGCACCGCCCGGGGAGTCCATCGCGGTACTTGCGCACGACCTGCGCAAGCGCTTCGGGGCCGAGCACGTGTCCTTTCTGTTCGTCGACCTCGTGGGCCGGCGGCTGCTGCGCCTGAACACGCAGGTCGAGGATGACATGGGGGGCGCTGCCGAGCGGATCGCCCTGGAGGGCAGCGTCTACGACGCAGTCCTGCGTAGCCAGCGCCAGCATGTGGAACCGGACGGCCAAGGCGGGCGGCGCGTGATCTCACCGGTGACCAACCGCGGCGACTGCATCGGTTTGCTGGAGGCGACGCTGCAGAACGCCGACGACACCGTGCTCGCCCAGATCGAAGACGCGGCCCACGCCCTGGCTTACATCATCGTCACGGACCGCCGCTTCACCGATCTTTACCATGCTGGTCGGCGCACCACTCAGACCAGCCTGGCCGCCGAGATCCAGCACCAGTTGCTTCCCTCGGCCGCCTGCTGCGAGGCTCCCCAGTTCACCCTCGCCGCAGGGCTGGTGCCGGCCGACGACATCGGCGGCGACACCTACGACTACACACTCGATCGCGACACATTGCATCTGTCCATCACCGACGCCATGGGCCACGACACCAACTCCGCGCTCTTGGCCACGCTCCTGGTCGGTGCTCTGCGTGGCGCCCGCCGCAGCGGCTGTGACGCACTCTTGCAGGCGCAACGCGCCCACGAGGCCCTGCTGAGCCACAGCCGCGGCCTGGCCACTGGGCAATTGCTGTGCATCAGCCTCGCAACGGGCGCCTGCGAACTGGTCAACGCCGGACATCCGCGGCCTCTGCGCCTGCGCCAAGGCGCTACTGAGGTGGAAGAGGTCGAGCTCGCCGCCAACCTGCCGTTCGGTGTGGCGAGCCCCACCACCTACCAGGTCCAGGAACTCCAGCTTCTCCCCGGCGACCGCCTGGTCCTGGTCACTGACGGTATGCAGGAACGTGGCGCTGGGGCCGTCGACCTGGCCTCTCTCGTGTGGCGCAGCCGCACCTCGCACCCCAGGGAGGCCGTGCGCAGCCTGACCACCGCGGTGCTGGATGCCTGTCGGGGCAATCTCAGAGACGACGCCACTGTCCTCATCCTGGACTGGCATGGTCCCCGGCGTGACGACCGGCGGGACGACGTATAGATAGACCGCAACCTCGGAACTTGCCTACCGCGCGACCTTGTCGCCGGGTACGACACCGCGTGAGCGCAGCAGGCTGGCACCCGACGAGCGGTGGTGTCCAGCTCCGCCTTGGGCCTTTGCATACCCAGCGGGGCGCCGTAGCTCGCGAGAATCGTGAGCTACGCCGGAGCTGCTACACACAACTGCATCGGGATGCCCGGCAGTTTGCCACGGCGCTCAGCCGGCACTTGTACGTCATGCGGGATCGCACGCTCGGACATGAGGATGTATCGGCGTTGGAAGGAACCAAGGACGCCTACCCGCTCCCAATGTGACAATGCGCACGTCAAAAAATCGTACATCGCGTACAGCCTTCCGTGCATTATCGGTGGCTGCCGTCACACTCGTGCCGCTGTCCTCAGTTTCGCCTGCTGCGCAAGCGAATACGGCCAAGCCCGCACGTACCCTTCGCCGGAATCCCGCTGCGCTGCGGCACCGCGACCGGCTTCGGCTTCAACAAGATCCATGCGAAGCACTGGCAGCCCTTCGTTGACGAGAACATCGCCAACACCCTCGCTAACCCCACCAGTACCTACGAGCAGGACCGAAACACGCGAGTCTTCCTGCTGAAGGACCTGCCGCCCTGCGAATCGGGCCAGTACCGCGTCGTAGTGTCGTACCTCAGCTACGGCTCGACCGGCATCAAGGGCATCATCACCGCCTACCACGAAAAGCTTCCGGCCGGCGCCCGGCGCTGCTGACCGGACGCGGGGACGGGCACACACGCTCGTCCTCGCACTAACCTCCTGGGTATGACCGCCGCGTCCTTTCCTCCCGCCCGCGCCGCACAGATGACCGCTGACGCGCTGCGCGGGCGCTCCATCGACAGTCCGCAGGCCGGCTCAATCCAGGTCGTCGACGTCACAGCAGACGGGAAAAGCTGGCCCCTCCGCATCCGGTTCACCACCCGTGCTGACCGCTGGCCAGTCCACCGCACATGGGAAACCACCTTTGAGCCAGCCGACGTCATCGATGAAGACGAGCCCCGCACTGGCGAATTCAGCGACGACCACGCACAGGAACTGGCTGCAAATGCCCTCACTCTGCTCTTGGAGTACCTCGCCACCGGCCCCGGAGGGGGCATCCGCGAAATCGACGGCCCCCCAGCCTGACACAGCCGCGATACCCCGCCGCTATCCGGCCACGTGCTGCCGACTCCGAGGGCCGTTCATACCGGCGAAAGAGCGTTCCCCGTGTGCGTAATGATCGTTCCCTGAGGAAAAGGATCGGTTGCACGCTCTCACGAGAGGCGGTGATACGCCTTGTTGGCGATGCGCCAGCTGTCGTCGGCGTGGACCAGCAGGAAGATGTCGGTGAAGGTGTCCGGGCCGTGTGAGAGCGTCATGGTGGCGGTCGCCACGGTGCCGTGGACATCGATGGCGTCGATGCGGCGGGTGCGGGTCGCCTCGTCCGGGGCCGGCCGGCTTTGGAAGAGGGTGCAGTACTCCTCCAGGCGCCAGGAGACGAATGCGCCGTCTCGGATCCCTTCGATGTGAGCGGTGGGAAGGAACGCGTCGCGGAAGTGGGTGGGGTCGCCTGTGGCGTGTCCGCGTATGTAGGCGCGGAGCGGTTCCAGGACGGCGTCCTCCACGGCGGGGACCGTGGCGGCGAGGGCGATGTCGGCCTCAAGGGCAACAGGTGCACCGGCCAGGCCCGTTGCGCTGCGCAAAGGGGTGTCGGACGCGGCGGCCAGCAGATCCATGTCTTTGGCCAGCGCACCGATGGTGAACTCGGTCGTGGCAGCCGTGGGCTCGCCGAGGAGGAAGGCTCGCTTGCGGGCCACGAGCCCGCCCAACTGGCCGAGTTCGAGGACGTCCAGCGTCTCGGTACGGGGCAGGCCGAGGGCGTCGGCCTGCCGCAGTGAGTCGCGCAACGCGAGGACGGCGCCGGCGAGGCTGTTGTTGGCGATCAGCTTGAGCGCGGCGGCGGTGGAGGCGTCGTCCACGTGCCGGACGGTGCCCAGCGTGTGCAGCACCGGCCGGACTCGGTCGAGCGCGTCGTGGTCCGCGGCGGCGAGGATCTGCAGGGCACCGTCGGCGGCAGCCGGCACCGAGCCGAGCAGGGGCGCGTGGACGTAGGACGGGCCGAGTTGCCGGGCCAGCTGCGATGCTTCGGCGGGGGCGATGGTGCTGGTGTTGAGTACGATCGTGTCCGTTTGCAGCGAGTCACGGACGTCGTCGAGGACCTGCTGGCAGGCCGGGCCGTCGAACAGCGCCAGGAGTACGACATCGGCCTGCGCCACGGCCTCGTTCGGGTCGTCGGTCGTCTTGACGGTGCCTGAGGTGCACCCGGAGCGGGTCCACCCGACGACGTCCCAATCCTGGGCGGCCAGTCGTGTCGCGATGGCGCCGCCCATGCGCCCCAGACCGAGGACGGCGATCGTGTGCGGTGTGGTCATGCCCACCACAGTCGTGCACCTCGACAGATGCGACAAGCGCAGATTTCGCATGCCTGCTCTGCGGGGCTCGCATAGCGTCTGGGCATACTGCCGCTATGGACTTGACTGTGTGGCGGGCCTTCGTGACCGTGTGCCGGGTCGGATCGCTGTCGGCCGCGGCAGCCGAGCTCAATCACACCCAGTCGGCCGTCTCCCGGCAGATCGCCGGGCTGGAGCGGCAGTTCGGCGTGCCGCTGGTGGAGCGCCATGCGCGTGGTGTGCGTCCGACGCCGGCGGGTGAGGTGTTCCGGCGTCATGCCCTGGCCACGCTCAACGAGGCCGACCGCGCCGTTCGCGCTGTACGAGACGTTCGCGACGGGGTGTCTGATCGGCCTCTGGCCATCGGAGCGACGCCGTCTCTCGCCGCGGGGATCGTCCCTGAGGCCGTCCGAAGCCTGCTGAAACAGGCCGGATCCATCCGGTGGAGCCTGCTCGCCGCTCTGAGCGCACAACTGCACAGCCGCGTGATCGCCGGCGATCTCGACATCGCCGTCGTCACCGACGCTCCGCCGGGGCTGGCCGTCGACCCGCAGGTCGAACGCCGGTTCCTCGCACTGGACGAGATGGTCGTCGTCCTGCCCGCCGGCCATCCGCAGGCCGGGCGCGGACCGGTGCGCATTCAAGCGCTGGCCGATCAGACCTGGGTCGAGGACAACGACGGCTCGGCGGCGCTCCTGCGTCAGCACGCCGTCCGCGCCGGAGTCAGCGCCCGCATCGATCTCACCGCAGCCGATCTGCCCGGCAAGCTGGCCCTGGTCGCTACCGGCCACGCCATCGCGTTGATCCCCGGAGTGCTGACGTCCGCGCTGCGGGCCGATGTCACCACAGTCGGCCTTGTCGACCCCCCGACCCGCGGCATCTACACGATCACACCGCGCCGCGACCCCCACCCCTGCGCGGCGCCACTGCTGGAACTACTCTCCACAGCCTTCGCCTCGGTCCGTCCGCCCCGGGCTGCTCACCGGTCCGGCGACACGGACGGCCACGCCGCTGCGCCGGCGGTTCACGACGATTGAAGCGGGCCTTGGCACGCAGCGTCACCGTCGTCGCCCCGAGCCGATCTCGGCCCGCCTCTGGCCGATCTGCTAGCGGCGGCGGGTGCGGACCGGGTCATCACCATCGATCTGCACACCGAAGAGGGACAAGGACGTCGCACACCAGGTGAGCGGGCAGGTCTGATCGCCCAGGCGATCCGCGAGGTTTTCTAAAACGGCGCGGTGACGAGCCACCTTGAGGGTCTGTAGGGGAGCCAGAAAGGTTCCGGCGGCTGGCGCGTGTTCGCGGAGGCTGCGCCGCTCCATGGCGCGGTGTGAGAGCCCCGCGGTCAGGGGCGGGTGCCGGCCGCGGAAGGGGGCACGGAGCGCGCCGGGTCCGTCGATGGCTCCACCGTGCGCCGTGGGGTGGGGGACGGGGGTCGAGGTCCTGTCGGGGCCGTCGAGGGATCGGCGGACGGCGAGGCGGTGGTGGCCGGAGGGCGGGCGGGAATGCTCGTCCTACCCGTCGAAGGGCGGGCGCTGGGGCGAGCGGTGACACGCGTGGGAGCCGACTCGACCGGGGTCGGCACGGCTGTGCGGCTGCTTGCGGGGGGCGGAGCGAGGGGGACCGTGGGCGAGGCGGGGCCCTGGTGGGGGGTGTGCAGCAACGGTATGGCGAGGAGGGCAGCGACCGTACAAGCGGCACCGGCTCCGACGGCAGCGCGGAGGATGCGGCGGCGGGCCGCGCCACGGCGGATCTCCTCGTACCGGCCGGGAGGCGGGGCGAGATACTTGGAGGGCGGCCGCATGATGACGGCGAGGGGGTCGTCGGGTTCGAAGTCCGGACCGTCGTCATTGTATGTGATCAAGGCTTCTCCTCAGGTGGGCGCGGAGCAGTTCGCGGGCCGCGTGCAGGTCGGCCTTGACGGTTCCTTCCTTGCGTCCGGTCAGCACGGCCACCTCCCGGATCGGCATGTCAGCGTAGTAGTGCAGGAGGGTCGGTATGCGCAGTCGTTCGGGGAGCGCCTGGACGAGCAGGCGGACCGAGGGGTCGGTCTGCTCGGTCGGTGGACGGACAGAGGCCTCCACAGTGGCGCGCTGCACCGCTTGTCGCTCGCGCTCCACGCGGCGCCAATGGTCCCGGACGATGTTGGCGGCCGTGACGTAGAGGAACCCTCGGGGCTCCGACACGG
Source organism: Streptomyces sp. NPDC007189 (assembly GCF_040703635.1). NCBI lineage: Bacteria > Bacillati > Actinomycetota > Actinomycetes > Kitasatosporales > Streptomycetaceae > Streptomyces > Streptomyces sp. NPDC007189. The sequence goes on along the minus strand of NZ_JBEYEY010000019.1, from coordinate 53,941 downwards.
ATGTCCAGCGGGCCCAGAGGCGGGTGAACGCCTCCGAGGCGATCTCGTGGGCGGTCTCGTCGTCGTCGACCAGACGGCGGCACCAGCCGGCCAAGCGCGGGTAGAGAGCGGCGAACAACTCTGCTGCCGCCTTCTCGCGGGACCGTTTCAACGCTCTCCATAGGGGGGTGAGGGCCTCGTCGCGCCCGGGGCGCGCGCCGGGCGCCCGTGGGAAAGAGCCCGGGCCGACGGCGTAGGTTCCATCGGCCCGGGACCGGGGCGCGCGGAGGCCGGTCAGTGGATCGTGGTCCTCAACGCGGCGAAGACGATCACGTTGTCGAGATAACCGTCGCCGGTATGCGGTCCGCCGCACGTGATGAGCCGCAACTCGGGCCGGTCGACGTTGCCGTAGACCTCTCTTGTCGGAAAGTCGGCCTTGGCGACGGTCCGTACGGAGGTGACGGTGAACTCGGCCGATCTGCCGTTCTCCAGACGCACCGTAATCCCGTCACCTCGGTGCAGCCGGTCGAGGTGGCGGAAGACGCCGTCCCCATAGGCGCCGACCGTGACATGGCCGAGGATCACCGACGGACCCAACTGGCCCGGCGTTGGGGAAAGCTGGTACCAGCCCGCCTGGTCATGGGCGGTGATCGGGGGTACCTGCACGCTGCCGTCCTGCGCCAGCCCGAGTCGCATGACCGGCGTGTCGACGCCGATCTCGGGGATCCGCAGCCGCGCCGGGACCGAACGGCCCAGCGCATACGGTTCTTTCGCCGGCCCCGCGGAGGACCGGGCGGACCCGCGGGTATCGCTGGGGCGGGTGACCGACGCCCCGCCGCCATGGCCGGCGCAGCTCACGAGCAGTGAGGTCAGCGCAGCAGTGACGAACACGCGCCTGGAGAGGTCGGTCATGCCCCGGTCGCCCGTCGGCGGCGCACGAGGAGCACTGCCGCGCCACCCACCGCGAGGGCCCCGGCGGCACCGCCGCCGATCAGCATGCCGTCCGCACCGGAGCCGTTGGAGCCGGTGGCCACGCCGGTGTTGGGAGCGCCACTCGGTACGACGCCGACCTGGCCCCGCCCCTGGCTCGGCGCGACGCTCGGCACGGGGGTGGCCGCCCGGCTCGGCTCCCGGGTGGGAACCGGGCTCGGCGCCGCGCTGGCCGGCACGCTCGGCCCGGGTGACGGCTCGGAAGTGGCAGAGGGACGGGGGGCAGCAGAGGCGCTCGCCCCGTGTGCGAACGCGGGCACCGTGCTCGCCAGCACGGCGATGCACGCGGCTGCCGTGGCGGTGAGGACTGTTCGGCGCATGTATCGCTCTCTTTCGTCGGCCGGCCCGGCGGGTGGCCGGGCGGGCTGCGTGATGGGTCGAGCACAGAGACGAGACCCGACCAGCACAGGTTGTAAAGGATTGGCAAAGTCCGCGAAGTACGGGCTGTGGGGCACGGCCAGTCCTGGCGCAGGCGCAGGCGCAGGCGCAGGCGCATGCCGGTTCCCACCTCAACGAAGCTGGGCGACTACCAGCTCGCCATGAGCGACATCCTCGACGGCAACGCCTTCCTGCCCGTGCTGTTCCTGCTCGCCACCGTCGTCTCCGGCAAACCGGTGCTGCCGGCCGCGCACGACACCGACATCTACCTCACCGCGCTCGGGATCATCCTGACCGTGGTCTACATGGCAGGGTTGGTCTTCTGCCCCCGGCGCCAGTACGCCCGCATGGGCGTCGACAGCATCGCCGCGATCGTCATCTACCTCATCGGCATCGCCGGACTGGCCACCATCGCCACCTGACCGCGAGACGCATACCTGGCCGTCACCCGCACGACAGCCATCGCCAGCCGCACTCTCCCGCCTCACCCCCCGCAACGTCGACGCCCTCCTCTTCGACGACATCCTGTGGGCCAAGCGGGCCCGCGAGGAGCACGACGCCTTCGCCCAGGCCCTGCGCGACCACGGCGTCCGCGTCCACAACTTCGCCGAGCTCGCCCAGGCTCGAGCATCCCCCAGCGACACCCGCGAGACGGGATTCGACGTCACCCCGGACTCCGACCTGGCCACCGCGCTCGCCGAGGCCCTGGACCTGGACAAGGTCCGCATTCTCTCCGCGCCGCAGGACATCCGGGGCGCCGAGCGCGAGCAGTGGGACGACGGCAGCGACTTCCTCGCCCTCGCCCCGGGTGTGGTCGTCGGCTACGAGCGCAACGTCACCACCAACACCTACCTGCGCAAGCAGGGCATCGAGGTCGTCACGGCCGCGGTGAGCAGCGCCTTGCCGTACGGCTGGGCGGAGGTGTCCCAGCGGTGGAGCAACTTCGGCGCGCCCGCCACTACTTGCGGCAGGCTGAACTCTGGTGGGTGGCACAGCGCTTGGGTGATGCGTGGGTTCGGTGCCGGTCATGGCCGCAGCCCGTTCCCACTCGGCCGGCCGGAAGTGTGCGAGGTCGATCCGCTCGGCCATGGCGAGCAGACCAGGGCCCGAGCCAGGTTTCAGCCATGCACAGGCCACAGCCACCGCAGACGCGCGGACGGCCGCACACGTCCTCCGTTCGGCTGGACGAAGGGCCGTATGCCGAGCGATCCGGGGGCAGCACGTACCCACCCGCGCAGCGGATCGTGCGGACCGCGTACTCCCATCATGCGTTTCCCCCGGGTGGGCAAGGGGACTCGCGGTGAGTGGTGACCTACGGTGCGGAGCAGCGGGTGCGGCTGCCGGCGCTGCGGGCGGGCTGGCTGACGCAGACGTTCGTCCACTGGCCGTTCCCAGTGGAGGAGGTCCAGGCACTGGTGCCCGAGCCTCTGGTCGTGGACGAGTACGAGGGCGCGGCCTGGGTCGGGCTCACGCCGTTCGTGATGGCGGACGTACGCCTGCCCGGTGTGCCGGCCGTGATGCCCGGGCTGCCCACGTTCCCGGAGACGAACCTGAGGACCTATGTGCGGCACCCCAGCGGCCGGGACGGGCTGTGGTTCCTCTCCCTGGAGGTCGCCTGCCCGCTGATGCTGGCGGCGCGAGGGATCGGCGCGCCGTACCACCCTGGCGCCCTCCACGTCACCAGGCGCGAGGAGACCCTCGTCTACGCCGGACGGAGATGGGCGGGTGGAGCCTCCTACCGTCTTGTCGTGCGCCCCGGCGTCCCCATCGAGCGGCCGACGCAGCGCGACGTGTGGCTGACCTCGCGCTGGCGGGCGTACACGCGTCGGCTCGGCATGCTCTGGGAGACGCCCGTGGAGCACGAACCATGGCCGCTGGCCGGCGCCGACGTCGAGGCACTGGAGGAGACGCTCACCAGTTCGGTGGGCCTTCCGGCGCCCTCCGGTGACCCCGTCGTGCACTTTTCGGAAGGAGTCAGGCATGTGCGGCTGGGAGCCTCACTGCCCTGCCCACCGGCAGCCGCCGCTTCCTGAGACAGGGCCCCTGTGCGGGTCCGCTCCGACGGAGCCCTGGCGATGAAGCCGGTTCGCAAGCGGGCCGCGCGCCGGCGCAGGCTGCGCTTCGAGGGCTGGATCGCGGGCCTGGGTACCTCCTCGGGAACCCGCGTGGTGCTCGGACACTGGCAGCGGTCACCGTTCGGCGCGTTCAGCGACGTGATGCTGGAGCGGGCCGACGGTGAGCGGCTGCTGCTGGCCCCCACGTGGGAGACTGCGGACTTCATCGGCGCCACGTATGTCTTCGACACCGTGCGCGTCGTGCCGGTGCGGGTCGGCGTCGTGGAGCACATGTGGACCGTGACCTCGGGCTCACTCGAATTGCGCTTCGTCACCGGACGGCGCGGGCCTGCGGGCCTGCTGCTGCGCGCCGTGCCCGGCGCGCTCGCCCGCCGTCCGGCGTGGAGCGCGCTGACGGACGCGCCGGCCCGTCTGCTGCTGCCCGGAGTGCGGACCCGGGGGAGTGCCCGTGCGGGCCGCCGCGAGTGGTACGGCGCTCGTGACCTGCGGCCGGTCCGCCTGGTGTCGGCATTCTTCGAAGGCGTGGATCTGGGGGTGCCGGCCCCCGTCGCACCTCCCGTGCGCTTCGGCTTCGGTTCGGTGCCGAGGAAACCGGCGCTCACCAGGGTCACGACGACCGTGGTCATCGGCCCCGAGTGAGGGAGCGGGCCCTGGGGTACCCGGCGGGCCGTCCGTACGGAAGGGAAAAGCCTTGCCCAGGACGACGGCACGGGAACCCACGGATGGCATCGCGGTCGCGCACGGCGCCTTCAATGTCGTCGGCGGGCTGTGGCCGCTGGTCCATCTGCGGAGCTTCGAGTGGGTCTTCGGCCCGAAGACCGACGACTGGCTGCAGATGACGACGGGCGGACTGCTGGTCTCCGCAGGGCTCGTGCAGATCGCGGCGGCATCGGACCCGCAGGGTGCTGCCCACGCCCGCCGTATCGGCCTGGGTACCGCGCTGACCCTGCTGGCCATCGATCTGGTCTACGTGCCCAAGGGACGGATCCGGCCCACGTACCTCTTCGACGCCGTCATGCAGAGGGGCTGGATCGCGGCCTGGCTGCGCACCACCTGGCCGACAAGCGAGGGAGCAGCCGGCAGCGAGGAACGATGAGCGAGGCAACTCGGCACGCCCGCACGGCGGCGCCGGGCACAGCCACCCAGAACCCGACAAGGAGCCGCTCATCAGTGAGAACACGCCGCCGCAGGCGGAGGGCTCGGCAGCCGACGGAACGGACGGCGATCCAGGACCTGTCCGGTGGGTCGGGTGGGCGCAAAGCTTGTCCTGAGGCCGTCGTTCAGTGTCTGCGTGTGCGGAAAAGGTTGTTGCTAGGGCTCAGGCGAGCGGGAACGGTTGCCGCACTCTAAAGATCACGCTCTCGGGAACCGTGGCCGCGGAACGGGAGCGGGCCCGCGCACAGCAGCGCGGAGCCACGGAAGGGCGGCACCCGATTCTGTGTGCCCTCCGGAGGTTTCCCCATGAAGATCGGTCTCGGTCTCCCCATCGATGATCCTGCCCTGCTGCTGACCTGGGCCCAGCGCTCCGACGTCGGCCCCTTCAGTACGCTCGGCCTGCTCGACCGACTTGTCTTCGACAATCCTGAGCCTCTCATCACCCTTGCGGCGCTCGCCGGCGCCACCTCCCGCATCCGCCTTCAAACCGAAGTTCTCATCGCGCCCGTCCACAACACGGCGATGCTCGCCAAGCAGACAGCGACCCTCGACCGCATGTCCGGTGGCCGGTTCACGCTCGGCATCGGCATCGGCGGTCGCGAAGACGACTGCCTGGCCGCGGGCATCGACGTCCGACGCCGGGGGCGCCGCCTCGACGAGCAGATGCCCCTGCTGCGCCGGACCTGGCGCGGTGAGCCGTATGACGAAGGCGTCGGACCGATCGGTCCTGCGCCCACGACGCCCGGCGGCCCGGAGGTGCTGTTCGGCGGCTTCGCCCCAGCAGCGATCGAGCGTGTCGGGCGGTTCGGCGACGGCTTCCTCGGCGCGGCGCTGCCGCCGCAGTCCATGGCCGGACTGTTCCGCAACGTGGAGGCGGTCTGGGAGGAACACGACCGCCCGGGCCGGCCGCGCCTGGTTGCTCAGACCAACGTCGCCCTCGGCCCAGAGCGCACCATCGAACAAGCCCGACGCAACATCCGCGACTACTACGGATTCAGCGGCCGCGCCGATCACGTGGCCGCTGGTCTTCTCACCACGCCGGAGACGATCCGTAAGGCGGTCGATGACTTCATCGGCATCGGCGCCGATGAAGTCATGCTTTATTGCTGGTCCCCGGCCATCGACCAGATCGACCGCATCGCCGACACCCTGTTCTAGGGACTGACCGTCACCTGGGCCGCATCACGAGGCCCACGCGCGGGTCGCGGGCGGCGTGTTCGGTGAACGCGTGGACGGAGGCGGGGGCTCAGCCGGGGCGGGCGAGGTGGGGTTGGTGGTGTTGAGGACGCCGCCGTAGGCGAAGACGTTGTCGGCCAGGACGATCTCGAGACCTCACACGGCAGAGGCGGCAGAGGCAGGGTCAGGTCATCTGGCGGGCCGCGGTGTGGAGGTGTTCCAGGGCGTCGAGGACGATGGTGCGGCGGTGCCAGGACAGCCAGTGGCCGGCGTCGGTGGCGGTGGACTGCAGGCTGTTGAGCTGGGCGCGGGTGAAGCCGCTGAGCGGGTGGCGGTGGTGGGAGGAGATCACTCCCAGTAGGGCGCCGCGGTGGCCCACCAGGGGGATGCTGTGGCAGGCGCGGCTGTCGGCCTGGAGGATCACGTGCCGGGATTCGGCGTCGAAGACGGGTGCGGTGGCCACGTCGTGGACGGTGACCTGTTCGCGGTTCTCGGCCGCCTGGGCACAGGCGGTGCTGGAGTGGTCGACGAAGGTGAAGAAGTCGGTGAACCGGCGGTTGAGACCGGTGTGTTTCTCCAGCCGCAGCAGGCCCCGTTCAGCGAGCTGCACGTTGCCCATGCCGGTTTCGGTGATCTCCAGTACCCGCTTCAGGGTGGCGCTGAGGACCTGCCCCTGCGTGGCGCTGCTGCTGCGCTGGTCGGAGGGGAGTATCCGGGTGAGCGGGGGAGCGCTGGTGCGGGCGCGGCCGGGGAACCAGAGGGCAGCGTCGTGGTCGGGGCCGGGGACGCGGGTGACCGCGTCGGCCAGGGTGTGGAGCTTGATGTTGTGCCGTTGAGAGGCCAGGCGCAGCAGCTCGAATGCCGTCTCCTGGGAGGGGAGACGGTAGCGCTGTGTGAGGATGCCCTGCGCTTCGGAGACCGCGGTGCGGGCGAGCGTCCGGTTGCGCAGGGCGAGGTCTGGGTCGTGCGGGCCGCGTGCGTCGTTGCGGGGGGTGGCCGTTTCGTGCTTGGAGAGCGTGCGGGTGTCGGTTTCCCTCACCGAATCGTCCCTTTCGCCGGGTAACAGGAGATCCGCCTCACGCGGGCATGAGCCGATCGCGTGAGGTGCCTGCTTCCTAAGCACAGCCCCGAGCCTAACGCCGCCGCAGACAGGCCCCGCTCGCACCCCTCTCCCCGGCGCCGGTGGTCAGGGATGGGCTAGGGGGCGGCTTCAGTTTCGGCCGTTGCTGGTGCAGGCGTCGCGCAGGAACGGCAACCGGTGGCAGGACGTGCGGCGATTCTCGCCGGACTGGGGTTGAAACCAAGCGACGTGGACCTTCACCACCACGTCATCGACAGCCACCGTTTCTCGTGGCGTCTGCACGGCGACGGCATGCTCCGGCTCCTCCCCGCGAATACCGCGGGACCGTCCCGATCCGGTCCATCGGGGCAGCCCGGCGCCCACTGCCTCAGCGATGCCGCCACCGGAGTGCCCATGGGCCTGGCCGGCCCCCGGCTCACCCCGCACACCCAGCGCCTGCCGCTCCGCCACCGTCTGCGCGGCAGGCCGCCATGGTGAAGGCGAAGGCGCGTGACCATCCGCTGCCCGGCCACGGACAGATCAGTGCCGTGCTGCCGGTAGCGACTTGGACACGTGTCACGGGCCGAGTGGAGTCGACGTCAGCGGACGTCGCCGAGGGAGACCAGCAGGGTGCGCAGCAGCCGGTTGAAGTCCTCTGCGTCGCTGTCGTCGAGGGCCGAGAGGATCGCGCGCTGATTGCGCACATGCCCTTCCACGGTCCGGTCGACCAGTTCGCGGCCTTGATCGGTCAGTGCGATGTGCAGGCTGCGCCGGTCTTCGGGGACGGCCTCACGGGTGACCAGTCCGCGGGCGACGAGGCGGTCGATGCGGTTGGTCAGGGCGGCGGAGCCGATCATGACACGGGCCGCCAGTTCCTTCGCTGTGAGCGGCCGGCCGCTGCGGCGGAGCGTGGCGAGTACGTCGAACTCCCATGTCTCCATGCCGTGCTGCGTGAAGTACTCCTTCAGTTGCGTGCTGACCAGCCGTGACAGACGCAGGACGCGGCCGATCGCGCCCATCGCGTCCAGGTCCAGGTCCTTGCGCTGGGCGGCCCACTGATCGAGGAAGTCGTCCACGGCATCCCGCATGTCGTCACCTCAGGTTCGTTTTGCTTCGTCCCGATGAACAATATTACTTCGACGCCAAACTGTTTGACATCGCGGTAGAAGGCGTCATAGCTTTTCGATGTCAGATAGTTCGACGTCGAAAGATATGGGGGTCGGACCTTGGAGCTGTCTGTCGAGGCGGACCATGCCACCGTGTCCCGCATCATTCGTTCGCGGCGCAGCATCCGGCACTACCTGCCGGACCCCGTGCCCCACACGCTGCTGAGGGAACTGGTCGAACTGGCCCTGGAAGCGCCGTCGAGCTTCAATCTCCAAGCCCGGTCCATCGTCGTCGTCTCCGGCGAGCAGGGCCGCAAGGTGCTCACGGCGGCCACCGGCGGCCAGCCGCATCCGCAGGAGGCCCCGGTGACCATGGTCTTCGTGGCCGAGTCGGGCGCCTGGCGCGAGGACCGCGACGACATCTGGGAGCAGGCGCGACGCAGCGGAGCGTGGTCGGAGCGGTTCACAGCGGCCTCGCCCGGCGATGCGCGCGCCTTCTCTCAGGATCCGCGCAGGCGGGGCCTGGAACGCGAGTATGCGGTGAAGGACGCCATGATCGCCGCGTCCTTCCTGATGATCGCCGCTCACGCCGCCGGCCTGGCCACCAGTCCCATGAACGGCTGGGACGAGGCCGAGGTCAAGGAGGCCATCGGCATCGCGGACCGCGACGACCTGCACATCGCCCTGCTCCTTCCCCTCGGCCGCCCGGCCGAGACCCGGCTTCATCCCGGCCGCCGCAGCCCTGTGCTGACGGTCCATCAGGACACCTACGGCCGGTAGTGGACCTCGCCCACATACATCCGCGCATCGCGAACCTGTCTCACAGGGGGGTTGGTCCTCGTGACCGTCGTCAGCAAGCTCGTCCAGGTCGCCGGTGTCATCGACGCCGCCGAAGCCGACATGATCATCGAGGAGGGGGCGGACTGGCTCGGCTTCGCCCTGCGCCTGCCGTCCGGCAAGGACGACATCGCCGAGCAGGACGCCGCCGCCATCATCAAGGGCCTTCAGGCCCCGCACGCCGGCGTACTCATCAGCTACCTCACCCAGGCCGAGGAGATCAGCGACTTCTGCCGTGAACTCGGTGTCGTCGCCGTCCAGTTGCACGGTGACGTGGAGACCGGGCAGCTGCGCCGGCTCAAGGAGCTGCGGCCCGAGCTGTTCGTCCTCAAGTCCCTGGTCGTCAAGCAGGACAACGCCGAGGAGCTGCTCAGGCTGGTCGACGACACCCACCCGCTCGTCGACATGTACATCACCGACACCTTCGACCCGAGGACCGGGGCCAAGGGCGCCACCGGACTCACCCACGACTGGAACGTCTCCGCCGAACTCGTCCGCCGTTCCCCCAAGCCGCTGATGATGGCCGGCGGTCTCAACCCCCAGAACGTCGGCGACGCGATCCGCGCCGTGAGGCCCGCCGCGGTCGACGCGCACACCGGCCTGGAGGGCCCGGACGGGCGCAAGGACCGGGCCAAGGTGGCGAAGTTCGTCGCCGAGGCGCGCCGGGCGTTCGACGAGATCGGCTGACAGCCGCGAGAGCCGGCCCTTTTCCGGAACCGACTGCCGCAAGAACGGGGCGGACGCCCGGCCCGAAAGACATCCCCGGCGCCCTGCCGTACCCACGTGCCCGTCGACAGCCGACCTTCAGGAGTCCGACGTGACCACGGGTCACCACGTCCATCTGCTGCCGCAGACCGACCAGATGCGCGCCATCCACACCATCATCCGCGACCGGGACTGCACCCGCGCCGACTTCGTCTTCTACGCGCGGCGTGTCATCCGTCTCCTGCTCGAACACGGCCTCGGCCTTCTGCCGTTCACCAAGAAGGAGGTCACCACCCCGGTGGGCGCGACCTATCAGGGACTCGAGTTCGCCTCGAAGATCTGCGCCGTCCCCGTGATCCGGGCCGGCGAGGCCATGGAGAGCGAACTGCGTGAGATCCACCCGGGCATTCGCATCGGCAAGATCCTCATCCAGCGCGACAAGCGGACCAAGCTGCCGCAGCTGTACTACAAGCACCTGCCCGCCGACATCGCCGAACGGCATGTGCTGCTTCTCGAACCGATGCTGGCCACCGCCGGGTCCGCGCTCGCCGCCGGCGACGTCCTGATCGAGGCCGGCGTACTTGAGGAGCACATCGTCATGGTCAATTTCCTGTCCTCCCCCGAAGGGCTGCGCCGAGTCGCCCTCGAACGGCCCCGCATGAAGATCGTCACCAGTGCCTTCGAGGACCGGCTCAACGAGCACGCGTTCATGATTCCCGGCATCGGCGACTTCGGCGACCGCTTCTTCGGGACCACCGATTCCGGAGCCGTGAAGTGAGCAGCCAGCGCCTCGCGGTGACCTCCGCGGTCACCGCCCTCGCCCCCGCCGTGTGGGGCTCGACCTACCTGGTCACCACCGAGTTCCTGCCCCCGGACCGGCCCCTGCTGGCGTCCACCCTGCGGGCGCTACCCGCCGGGCTGGTGCTGCTGCTGGTCACGCGCACGCTGCCCAAGGGCATCTGGTGGTGGCGGGCCGTCGTGCTCGGCGTGCTGAACATCGGCGCCTTCTTCTACTTCCTCTTCCTCGCCGCCTACCACCTGCCCGGCGGAGTGGCCGCGCTGGTGATGTCCGTCCAGCCGATGATCGTGCTCCTGCTCAGCGCGGCGCTGCTGAAGGACCGCATTCAGCCGCTGCACATCGCCTCCTGTCTGCTGGGCGCCGCAGGCGTCGCCCTGCTGGTGCTGCAGCCGCACGCCGGCCTCGACGGTCTCGGCGTCGTGGCCGGGCTGCTCGGCGCCCTGTCCATGGCGTCCGGCATCGTCTTCACCAAGAGGTGGGGACGCCCGGACGGCGTCAGCCTGCTCACCTTCACCGGCTGGCAACTCACCGTCGGCGGCCTGGTCCTGGTGCCCGTCACCCTCGCCGGCGAGTCCCTGCCCGAACACCTCACCTGGCGCAACATCGGCGGCTTCGCCTACCTCGGCGTCATCGGCGCGCTGATCGCCTATGTGCTGTGGTTCCGCGGACTGTCCCGGCTGCCCGCGCTTGCCGCATCCTTCCTTTCCTTCGCCTCGCCTCTGTGCGCGACGATCCTCGGCTACCTCTTCCTCGACGAGGCCCTGCGCCCGCTCCAACTGCTCGGCGGGCTGGCGGTGATCGCGGCCGTCGTCCTGGCCCAGCCGCGCGCACGCAAGAGAAAGACGACACCGGCACCGCCCGCCCGGGCGACGAGCCGGGTCTAGCCACCACATCCGTTCGGGGGATCCACAGCAATGAACACCCAGGCACCGATATCCGGTGTGAGCTTCAAACACGCGTCGCTGCGCAGCCTGCTGAACCACCAGGCACGGCTGCGCCCCGACGACATCGCCGTCACCGCCGCCGGCGGGGACCTCACGTTCCACGAGCTCACCGCCGAGGCCGACCGTCTCGGTTCCCGTCTGACCGCGCTCGGCGTCGCACCCGACACCTGCGTCGGTCTTTACACCGAGCCCTCCACCGACCTGGTGACCGGAGTGTGGGGCATCCTCACCGCCGGCGCCGCCTATCTCCCGTTGTCGCCCGACTACCCCGAGGCCCGGCTGCGGTACATGGTCGAGAACGCGTGCGCCCGGGTGATCGTCACCCAGCCGCACCTGCGCGACCGGCTGCTGCACCTCGTCCCCGACGCAACCGTCGTGTTCACCCTGGAGGACTGCCCGCCGGACGGCGTGCCCGTGCCGCAAGCAGAGGCGCAGGCGGACCACCTCGCGTACGTCATCCACACATCCGGCAGCACCGGCAAGCCCAAGGGCGTGATGATCGAGCAGCGCAGCATCGTCTCGCAACTGCGCTGGCTGGAGGCTTGCGGCCACCTGGGGCCCGGTGTGTCCATCCTGCAGAAGACGCCGATGAGCTTTGACGCGGCCCAGTGGGAGATCCTGGCCTGCGCGGTCGGCGCCCGCGTCGTCATGGGCACCCCGGGTCTGTACCGCGACCCCGAGGGCGTCATCACCGCGATCGCCGAGCACCGGGTGACCGCCCTGCAGGGGGTGCCGACGCTGCTCCAAGCCCTCGTCGACACCGAGCAACTGGGGAGCTGCGCCTCGCTGACACGGGTCTTCTCGGGAGGCGAGGCCCTCACCCGGGCTCTCGCGCAGGACCTGTTCCGGGCACTGCCCGGGGTCTCGCTGGTCAATCTGTACGGCCCGACCGAGACGACCATCAACGCGACCTCGTACTGGGTCGACCCCGAGACGCTCGGCGAGTCGTCCCCGGCGATCCTGCCCATCGGTGTCCCGGCCGACAACGTCACCTGCTACATCCTCGACGCGGACCGCCGGCCGGTGGACATCGGCGAAAGCGGCGAGCTGTTCGTCGGCGGAGTTCAGGTGGCCCGTGGCTACATCGGGCTGCCCGATGTGACAGCGGAACGTTTCCTCACCTCCCCGTTCAACCCCACCGAGCAGGGAAGCATCCTTCGCCAACCCCGCCTACGTCACCATCCTGTTCTCCGTCTTCGCCGGCACCGCCCACGGCCCCGCCGTACGCGCCTGCCTGCAACAGGCCATGGACGAGGACTCCTTCGTCTCCTTCGTCCACGACCGGATGCCCGCCCTCGACGAGGGCACGATCCGCCGCATCACCCGGATCGTCGCGCAGACCTACGAGTTCGAGTACAGCTTCCGCGAGCTGCAGGAACGCCGGATCGACGCACCCGTGACGATCTTCAAGGCGCGCGGCGACGACTACTCGTTCCTGGAAAACAGCTCCGGCTACTCCGCTCGGCCGCCCCGGGTGGTCGACCTCGACGGCGACCACTACAGCGTCCTCAAGAAGCACGGCGTCGAAGAACTCATCGGCCGCATCCGTCAAGTGACCGGTCGCCGGTAAGGCTCTGACGGCCGTCAGCCGAGCTGAACGGTCATCAGCCAATCGCCTCGCCCCGCGCGTTCCCCCACCGCGGGGCGAGGTCCCGCCCCCTCTTTCCGCACGGAAAGGTTCCGCTGTCGTGCCGCACGTCAGCATCAAGCATTTCTCCCGCACGTTCACCGAGGACAACAAGGCCGACCTGGTCACTGCCGTGACACAGACGATCACCCGGGTGTTCGGCGTGGACGCGGACTCGGTGTCGATCGCCGCCGAGCCCGTGGAGCCCGCCGCCTGGACGGCCGAGGTCCACACCCCGGAGATCGAGGCCAAGGCCCACCTGCTGTGGAAGCACCCGCACTACTCCCGGCCCATCCCCACCGAAGGAACACGATGAGCACCACCAGCCCCGCCATCCCCATCGTGTACACGGAAGAGGTCCGTGAAGCACTGCACGAGGGCCGCCCGGTCGTCGCGCTGGAGTCCAACGTCATCACCCACGGCCTGACATACCCGCACAACGCCGAGACCGCCCACCGGGTCGAGGCCGCGGTCCGCAAGGGCGGATCGGTCCCGGCGACCATCTGCATCGAGGACGGCGCCATCCGGATCGGAATGACCGAGCGGGACATCGAGCGCTTCGCGTCCGAGTCCGGCATACCCAAGGTGTCCAGCCGTGACCTGCCCATAGTGCTGGCCCGCGGCGGCCGCGGCGCGACCACCGTCGCCTCCTCACTCGTCGCCGCAGAGCTGGCCGGGATCACCTTCTTCTCCTCGGCCGGCCTCGGCGGCGTGCACCGCGGCGCCGAGACGACGATGGACATCTCCTCGGACCTGATCCAGCTCACCCGCTCCAAGGTCGCCGTCGTCTGCGCCGGCGCGAAGATGATCCTCGACCTCAGGCTGACCATGGAGTACCTGGAGACGCAGTGCGTCCCGGTGATCTCCCACGGCTCCGACGACTTCCCCGCGTTCTACTGCGCCTCCAGCGGCGTGAAGGCCCCGCACCGCATCGACGACGAGGACCTCATCGCCAAGGTGGTCGCCACCCACTGGGCCACGGGCCACCCCGGAGGCGTCGTCGTCACGACCCCGCCGCGTGAGGAGGACGCCGTCGACGCCGCAGAGGCCGAGGCGGCGATCGCCGACGCGCTTCGCCGGGCCACGCGGGACGGCGTCGCCGGCCAGGGCCTGACCAAGTACCTGATGCACGCGGTCGACCGGGCCACCGGGGGCCGTACCGCGCAGGCCAACATGGCCGTCCTCATCTCCACGGCCGAGGTCGGAGGCCGCCTGGCCGCCGCCTACGCCCGCCACCAGACCACCCACTCCTGAGAACCAGAAGGAACATCATGACCTCGTTGTTCGACCCCGTGTCCTTCGGCAAGATCACGCTAGCCAACCGGCTCGTCATGGCGCCCATGACCCGCAACCGGGCCAAGCCCTGCGGCGGCGCCACCGAGCTGATGGCCGAGTACTACGCCCAGCGCGCCTCGGCCGGCCTCATCATCACCGAGGGCACCCAGCCCTCCCAGGTCGGGCAGGGCTTCCTCAACACCCCGGGCCTGCACCACCCGGAGCAGGTCAAGAGCTGGCGTGCCGTCACCGACGCCGTCCACGCCAACGGCGGCAGCATCGTCGTCCAGCTGATGCACGCCGGCCGCATCGGCCACCCCTCCCTCTACGACAGCGCACACCAGTCCGTCGCACCCTCGCCGGTGGCCGCCGCGGGCCAGTGCTTCACCCCGGACGGCCCCCGCGACTACCCCGTTCCTCACGAGCTGACGGCCGACGAGATCGCCGCCACTGTCGAGGACTTCGTCACCGCCTCCCGCAACGCGATCGAGGCCGGCTTCGACGGCGTGCAGATCCACGCGGGCAACGGCTTCCTGCTGCACCAGTTCCTCGCCGAGAACACCAACCACCGCACCGACGTCTACGGCGGCACCCTCGCCAACCGCATCCGCCTCACCGTGGAGGTCACCGAGGCCGTAGCCAAGGCGATCGGCAACGAGCGCACCAGCGTGCGCGTCTCGCCCGGCAACACCTACAACGACATCGCCGAGGGCGACACCGAAACCCTGTACGCGGCCCTCGTCCCCGCCCTGCCGGAGCTGGCCTTCCTGGAGGTCTGCGAGATCGTCAGCCGCCCGGCGACCCGGGCGATCCGCGACCTGTGGCAGGGCAACCTGATCGTCAACCCGCACGCCACCCCGGACTCCTTCCCCGCCACCGCCGAGACCGCCCAGCAGGTCCTCGACGAGGGCCTGGCCGACGCCGTCTCCCTCGGCGGGCTGTTCCTCGCCAACCCCGACCTGCCCGCGCGCATCCAGGCCGGCGGCCCCTTCAACACCCCTGACGAGTCGACGTACTACGGCGGCGACCACCGCGGCTACACCGACTACCCGGTGCTCGGTCAGGGCAGCGACCGATGAGGCCGACGGGACTCGTCGTCCGGGCCGCCGAGCGCAGGCTGCAACTGTTCACCGGCCGGGCCCACCCGGAAATGGCGGCCCGCATCGCCGCCGAGCTCGGCACGGCCCTGGTGCCCACCCAGGCACGGGACTTCGCCAACGGCGAGATCTACATCCGGCACGAGGAGTCGGTGCGCGGCGCGGACTGCTTCGTCATCCAGTCGCACACCCACCCCATCAACACGTGGATCATGGAACAGCTCATCATGATCGACGCGTTGAAGCGGGCCTCCGCACGCAGCGTCACCGTCGTCGCCCCCTTCTACGGCTACTCCCGTCAGGACAAGAAGCACAAGGGCCGCGAGCCGATCTCGGCCCGGCTGCTGGCGGACCTGCTCGCGGCGGCGGGCGCCGACCGGATCATCACCATCGATCTCCACACCGACCAGATCGTGGGCTTCTTCGACGGTCCGGTGGACCACCTGTTCGCGCTGCCGACACTCGGCGACCACATCGCCCGCCTCACCGACCACAGCCGGCTGACCGTGGTCTCCCCGGACGCCGGCCGGGTACGGGTCGCCGACCGGTGGTGCGACCGGCTCGGGGTGCCACTCGCGATCGTCCACAAGAAGAGGGACAAGGACATCGCACACCAGGTGAGCGTGCACGAGGTGGTAGGCGATGTCACCGGCCGGGTCTGCGTCCTGGTGGACGACATGGTCGACACGGCCGGGACGATCTGCGCGGCCGCGGACGCACTGTACGCCGCCGGGGCGGATGACGTGATCGTCGCCGCAACGCACGGCATCCTGTCCGGGCCGGCCGTCGACCGGCTCAAGAACAGCAGAGTCAGCCGGTTCCTGTTCACCGACACCCTGCCCACCGCCGCCGCGACCGGCCTGGACAAGGTCGAAGTCCTGTCCGTGGCGCCGCTGATCGCCCAGGCGATCCGGGAGATCTTCGAAAACGGCTCGGTGACCAGCCTCCTCGAGGACCTGTAGCGACCCCCGATCGGGGGCCAGGCCGTGCCTGAGAAGTCGGTGACCTGCCAGGGTGGCCGCCCGCGGAAGTACCGGGCGGCCACCCGGATGGTCAGACCGCGGGCCATGCCGCCCACCGCTGCCCCCTCCCGCTTCTACGACGCCGACCAGCCGACCCCGGACCCGGCGACCCGCCGCCGCGCCCGCGGTCGGGCGCTGCCTCGAATCCCCAGACGGGATGCGGACGTTGGTGGTTGTGCACTGGCGGAGGACTGTGATCAGTGGCCGCCGCTCGGGGGCTCACAACCGGTGCCGTCGGGGTAGCCGCCGAAGGCGTCCGCCTTGGTGGAGTCGCTGCTCATCGTGCCCTCCACACACCAGGGTGAGGCGCCGATGTCGATGAGGAAACCGACCCCGGCGGACCCATGTTGGTACGTCTGCACCTTTTCAGCGGAGTAGCCGAGGCTGGTGAGCGCGGTGCGGACGCTGTCCGGGGCGAAGTCGCCGCGCTGGCGCAGCGGTTCGAGTGCATTCTTGATGCGTCCGACGGCGGTGAGTCCGTCGCAGCGGCTCTGGCCGTGGAGCGGGATGGGAACTTTGAAGCCGTGGTTTTCGGCGTAGTGGTCGGTCGGCGGCTCGGTTGAGCTCGGGGTACTGGCAGCCGTGCTCGCCGTCGGCTCGGGGCTCTCGCCGCGGCAAGGGAAGTCGGCTGGTGTACTCGGCGTCGATATGCCGGTCGGCGTTGGATGCAAACGTCGGTACGCGTCGGCGGTGTCCCCTGCCCGCTGCGTTCCGCACCCCGCCGTCAGCAGGACCATCGCCGCCAACGGCAGCATCCCGACCCGGGCTCTCGTCTTCCTTGGCATTGTCATCCCCCGATCTTTCCCCGCAGCTCGGTGGGTGTCATGAGTTCTTTTACTCATAGGGCGACAACACCCGGTCAGCCTTCGGTGAACACCACCAATCCTCGCTGCCACAGGTCACCGGCACTGAGGCGGTGGGTTCCGCGCACCGCCTGCCGTTGAGCACTCCCGAGACCCTGGTCGACCGGCGCACGCTTCCCGCTCTTCGAGCCTGGCAACAGGCCGAAGGCGATGACGCGAGCACCAGGAACAGGAGCGGCGCGCCGTCGAGTTCGGCACCGATCGCCTCAAGAAGCACCGGGTCGTCGCGGCGCGGTACGACAAGCTCGCGGTCCTCTGCACGTGCCACGGAAGCACATCCGGAGACCCAACGCCGGTGTCTGAGCCGGGAGGCGCTTGCCGTGTGGGATGGGCGAGGCCGGTCTCGTGGGACGGCCGTCCTACTTGATGCGCCCGTTGCTCCCACTGGTCCCCGGCTGCGGGGTGGAGCCGGCCGCGCCCGCCGCCTTGAGGATGAGATCGGCGACGGCGTCGGGGCGGGCGATGAGGGAGACGTGACAGGAGTCGATCTCCACTGTGTGGGAGTGGGCCCGCTTGGCCTCGAAGCGCTCCTGCTGCGGGGTGATGGTCATGTCCTGGCGACCTACCAGGGCCCAGGACGGAATGTCCTTCCACGCGGCGACCTTGGCCTTCTCGGAGAACGCGGCCGTGGCGACCGGTCGCTGGGTGACGCCCAGCAGGTTCGCCTGGGCCGCCGGCAGACAGGCGGCGAAGACCGGGTGCACCTTGTTCCGCTTCAGGTAGAGATCGGTGCCGCTCGTGACGCCGGTGCGGTATCGCACCGATTCGGTGGCGGTGGCCAGAGCACTGGGGAAGCGGGCGGACAGCGACATGCCGCTCTCGCCGACATCGGGCATCAGCGCATTGATGTACACCAGCGACTTCACCTGTGCATTGCCCGCCGCGGCCGAGCTGATGACGGCACCACCGTAGGAGTGGCCGACCAGCAGGACGGGACCCTTGATCGACTTCAGCACCGAGCTGATGTATGCGGCGTCGCTCTGCAGACCGCGCAGCGGGTTGGCCGGAGCCATGACCGTGTAGCCGCGGCGCTCCAGCCGCTCGATCACCCCGTTCCAACTGGAACCGTCTGCGAACGCGCCGTGCACGAGGACGATGGTCGGCGCGGCACCGCTCGGCGCGCTCTGCGCCGCGGCGGGGGCCGCGGGCACGGCACACAGGACGGCTGCCGCCCATCCCGCCGCTGCAATGCGTCGACGCCGGGTGCCCAGCAGCGCTCCTCGTATGGCAGATGCCGTCATGCCGATCTCGCTTTCACTCGGGGCCTACGGTCAAACCGTTCACGATGCGATCCGGACGGGCTCGGTGAGATCGCCCAAGCGGGTGACCGGAACGGGGCATTCGAGTGACGCTCGCGCCATCCGCGTAATCGCTCACACCTGATGGCGACGGTTGCCAGCCTGTCGGACGCATATGATCACTCTTCTGCCGGTGGGGACCATCAGCCCTGAGTCACATTCCCGTGCGGCGCCTCCTACCCCGTCGTCGTGTACGGACAGGCACATGATGCCGTCGCCGGCCCGCGCAGAGACGTGGACGTAGGACGCGAGGGCGTGTGTGGTGGTGTCGGCCGGCGCCTCGAAGACGGACTCGGCTCCGACAGCCTCCGGGGGACATCCACTCGAGTTCCGGCGGAATCAGTGAGCGACGAGCCAGAGTCCAGAGCGCTGGCGACAGACCGCCGTCACCGCCTTCTTCGCCGCCTGGCGGGGCCCGCTGGGCGTGGTGAGTCCCACCGGCCACCAGCGGTCACCCGTCGTCTGGGACGACGTCGATTTCGCCTTCCGCCCTACGACCCGTGGCTCGCCTTCGGCCAGCAGCAGGGTGTAGCTGGATGCCGGCTCCGCGGCGTGGGCGCCGGCCGCGACGGAGGGCAAGAGGAGGGCGAAGGGGGCGGCAGTGACCGCGGCCGCCGGGAAAGACGCACAGGCGAATCCTCTCGGCCTGCTGCCCTGGGGGCTGCGGGGCTGCGGGATGAAGTTGTCGCTGGTGAGCGCGTGGCCCGTCAGCCGTCAGTCCGTGCGGTCCGACCAGCCCTCGGGCAGGTCGCCCGGCGCCACGGACACCACGTCCTCGTCGTTCTCGCCGACGTACTCGAAGAGGGTGATCCGGGCGAACTCCGGCACGACGTAGATCGGGTACGTCGGGCCGTCGTCCCGGTACTTCCGCATCTCGTCCAGGTGGTCGTTCTGGAAGCACACGGTCCGCTCGCCGTGGGTGCGGATCCAGTCCGGGAAGAAGATCACGCCGTGCAGCACGCGCTGGGCGGGGACCACGTTCACGACCACCGAGGTGCCGGTCGGCTCGGTCCAGGACACCTTGTAGACGCCCTCGGTCAGCCGGACCAGGTCCACATTCTGGTCCTTGACCCAACGCCCGCCGACATGGCCGCTGTGGATGCGGTAGTCGATGGTCGTCGCGTTCTTGACGTACATCTCGTACTGCCAGCCGTTGGCGTACGTGTAGATGAAGCGGTGACCGACGATGCCGGAGAGGTCCTGCGCAGGGACGGGGTTGTGGACCGTGGTCTGGGGTGCTGCCGTACTCATGGTGGTGCTCCTTGCCTTGCTTGTAACCGGCGGTCGGTCCGGCCGCCGATTCGATTTTGTCACAAAATAGTTTTGCGACAAAATGATCAAGCTGGGGGAGTCGGCACAATGGCACCATGAACAGCAGCAACGGCCGTGACCCCGACGAGGTCGCCCTCGAACTCGGACGGCTGCTCGGCCCATTGCGGCGCGCCGTGTTCCGGGCCACCCGCAGCGTCGAGGGCCTCCCCGAGCTTCCCGAGGCGCAGATCGAGTTGTTGCGCGTCCTGGCCGCCGAAGGTGCCCTCGCGCCGCGCGAGGCGGCGGCCCGGCTGCGGATCGCGCCCTCCACGGTGAGCAACCTCGTGAAGGCGATGGCGGCGGCGGCCCTCGTCGAACGCACCCCCGACCCCCACGACGCCCGGGCCGTCGTCCTGACGCCGTCGTCCCGCGCCCTCGATCTACTGGCCCGCTACGACCGCGCCAGCACCTCGGCGCTGTCCCGAGCCGTCGGCGCCCTCCCCGCTGCCGACCGGGAGACCCTGGCGGCGGCACTGCCGGTGCTCGACGGCCTGGTCCCCGCCGTGGAGCTCCAAGCCGCCGACGCCGCGGACCGAAACGCGCGCGGTACTTCCTGAGCCCGTCCGCCGTGACCCCGCCCGGGCGGGGAGCTGAACCAGATCATCAGCCGGCTGCCGTCCGGCTCCCGCCTTGTTCGGCGAGCCGGACCTGGCCGACTGTCTTGCACGCCGCTTCCGGGGGGGTGCCCGGGCTACAGGGCGGGCCGTGGGCGCGGCCATCGGGGGCAATGCGGCTCGCGGGCGGGAGCCATCGATGTGGCGGGTATTGACACTGAGGTTGGAAAGCGGTCCTCGCGCCGCCCTGAAGACGGCCGCCAAGAAGACGCCGAGCCGCCGGCCACATACCGCATGGGCGAGCAGACCGACTGCCACCTGACTCGGCGCGTAGGTCCTGCGCGGGAGCCCGGCGCGTGCAGCGAGCATCTGGTCAGCCTCGCCCGGAGGACGGCATCAACCGGGCGGTCCAGCTGATGCGCGAAGCCGTGCGCCGTCTTCCGGTGATCGAGGAGGGCCGGCCGGTGGGTATCGTCTCGCTTGGGGACCTGGCTGTGGAACGCGATACCGACTCCGCCCTGGCGGACGTCAGTGCCTCGCAGCGCAGCGCGTAGCCCCTGACCCCGCCGGCCGGCATGACGACGTCAGCCGCGGGCTCGGCTCTTTGGGCTCCTCATCAGGCCGGGGTGACGTTCTCGGCCTGCGGGCCTTTGTTCCCCTGGGTGATGTCGAAGCTGACCTTCTGGCCTTCGCCGAGTTCCCGGTAGCCGCCGCCGGCGATGGCCGAGTAGTGGACGAACACGTCCGGTCCGCCGTCGTCCGGCTGGATGAAGCCGAAGCCCTTTTCCGCGTTGAACCATTTCACCGTGCCGGTGGCCATGATCTGTCTCCATTCGTTGAGGAACGGGTAGCGCGAGCAGGCCGTGTGCTGCCGCACCACCATCGTGAATCACCGTGGGCGGTCGGGGCGAGGGGAAGCAGACACGCTGGTGACCGCATCGTCGAGCCGCTGGCCGGACGGTTGCCGCCGATGTGCGGGTCGTCGGCCGCTCACGGCCAGCTCCCAGCCGCTGCGGGGCAGCGGTCGCGCGGGCCGCCCCCCGGCCGAGGAAGGCCAGGGACGGCTTTTCCGGTGACCATCCCCGGTGCCGAAGGCCGGCCGGGGCGCGCGGCGGCCGGCTGTACGGTGACCGCAGCGGCTGGATGCGGGGAGTGGCGGGATCATGCAGAGCGGATGGCTCTGCTCACGCGGGATCTTGCTGGGCCGGGATTCGGTCCCCGCGTCTTGACGCGCCGCACTTCGCACGGACACGCACTGGCGTGGTGTTCAACGTGCGGCCGCCCCAGCGTGCTGGTGAACGTCACCTCGGGCGGAGCGTATGTCCCGCAGCCCTTCGCCCCGCTGTACAGCGCGGCGAAGGCCGCACTGCACAGCTACCCCATGAATCTGCGCCACACGCTCCAGGCCACGCCGTGCCGAGTGGTCGAGCTGATTCCGTCGTGACCAGGCACTGCTCGCCGGGGTGCATGACCGATCCGTCGCACGTGACAGGTCGGCCGGATTGAGCCAGCGAATACAGCCCCGCCCCCAGCACCAGCACGCCGACGAAGACGCAAACACTTCCGCCGACCCGCAGGAGCAGGCAGGCTGTAGCCCGCGGCGTACGCCACGGCTTCGTACGGTGCTGAGATGCTGGCATCGTCCCCCTCCATTCAGGCCCAGTCCTTTGCACTTTGCCCGCTGACGCCGCGTTCCGGTAGGCCGCGCGCCGTCCACCGGGAGCCGCCGGGTGCAGACAGTCGGCATGGCAACAGCCCCCTCTACCACAGGCACAGCTGGGCCGTTCTCGAACGCCTGGTCGCCGACAGATGCCCCGTGCGAGTAGGTCGCCCTGGCGGGCCGCGCGACGGTCGCCAATAACATGTCGGCGGCCAACATGAGGGCGTGGGGGCGAGGGAAGAGATGCCACCGAAGGCGAAGCCACCGGCATGCGGAACAACGGGGGGCCCATGGCCGCGGCAGCATCGGCGCACCGTTCAGGAAGGGCGCGTGCGCGTCGCTTAGGAGCGGGCGTAACGCTGGTTGCCCTCACTGCTGTGGCGGTGACCGGCTGCAGCGGCGGCTCAGACAGGGCAGACGGCAAACCCTCACGTGGACGCGGTGCGACGGAGTCCACCTCCGCCCAGTACCCACAGCGCCCGCCCGCCGTACACACCACCTCTGCCGGCCCTTCGATGTCGGCGGCAGACGGGCAGGATGTCGGCGCCTGCGCGGACGGCAACTGTGAGATCGCTGTGTCCCACCCCCTTACGGTTCGCTTCAAAGGCCCGGCCGGCCCGGCAACGCTGTCCGTGACCAAGTTGGGCCCGAACACGGTCGAATACACAGTGAAGTCGGGTAGCGGCCATTCCAGCGGGGGAGCCGGCGGACCGGGGCAGGGCTGCATCACCGTCCTGCGCGCCAACGGCTCCGGAAACTCCTGCGGCGCCCTGGGAGATGGTCGGCCGAGCCGGCAGCCCAACGCCGTGGTCATCCAGGTGGCGACCGGCCAGGCCGGCACGGCGATCCTCGACATCGTGTCGGACTGACCATGTCGGTCTGGCAGCCGAGTGCCCCGTCGGTGGAAGCCGCGTGGTGGTGAAACGGGGGAGGGGGGCCAATGCGCACGGGGATATGGAAGGGGGCCGCCCTGGGCATGGCGGTGGTCGTGGTCGCGATGCTGCTGTCCGGTTGTGGCGGAGGCGGGGCCGGTGGGGAGGAGCGCACGGACAGGGCCCTGAAGGCGATCCTCAAGGAGTACGGGCCCCGCTTCGAGCAACGGCGTACGGCTCTCGCCGCCGCTGCTTCGCGTCTGTCCAAGGACCGCCCTGGCAAGGGCTCGCGTGACAGGAAGGCGGACCCGCGGCCGGACTTCCAGCCTTTCGATCACAAGGGCCTCGTCCTGGACAACTACAACAGCCCCGACCAGGGGGGCAATGTCGACATCGCGTCGGTGGGCGACGCCGATACCCCGGAGCGGATCGCGGACGACCCCGGCTGGAAGTTGTGCGAGAGCGGTGAGTGGAGTATTGGCCTGCACCGGGGCAGGCTGAAGGCATGCGGTCATTCTTCCGCTCATCGCGTCGACCGGGAGCGGACGGCCAGAGCGGGGTTTTCCTCGCACTCGCGCGGTGTGTGCCCTTTGCGCTCGCGCTGCTCGTTGTGGCCATCGAGCTGTCGCCTGCGCACTTTGTGTACACCGGCCCGGTGCTGACCGCGACGCCGGCGCTGGCCGCGGTGACGATGGGCCCCAGGGGCACCGTCTCGGCGGCCGCCCTGGCCCTGGCGGTGAGCGTGACGACGGCGACCTACAACCAGGCATGGGGCACCCAGCCGGTCTATACCAATTTTGTGGCGGTTGTGCTGGTGTCCGGGGCCAGTGTCGTGACCAGCAGGGCGATCGCCAGGCGCCGGGGGATCGAACTGGATCAGGTTCGCCGGATCGCGGTGGCGGCGCAGGAGGTCATCTTGCGGCCTGTCCCGGCGCGGCTGGGGCCGGTGCGGGCGGCCAGCCTGTGTCTGGCGGCCGGGACGGGGGCGCAGGTCGGTGGTGACCTGTACGACGCCGTTGAGACCTGCTACGGCGTCCGGATGATCGTGGGCGACGTACGGGGCAAGGGGCTGAACGCGGTGCGCGCGGTCGCGGTGGCCTTGGGCGCCTTCCGGGAGGCCGTGCATTACGAGGGCGACCCTGTGGAGGTCATGAACCACTGCGCGGCTGCGCTGCAGCGGGAGGCCGCGATGCCGGGTGCGTTCGATCAGGAAGCGCTGATGGAGGGATTCACCACCGCGCTCATGGCCCAGGTGCCGCCGGGTGAACCCGTGGTGGAACTGATCAACCGCGGCCACCCTCCTCCGCTGCTGCTGCGTCAGGGCACCGTTCATGCCCTGACGCCCACCTGTCCACTGCCGCCCTTCGGCCTGGAAGACCTCATCACGGGTCCTCCCGTCAAAGCCGAAAGCTATCCGTTCCTGCCGGGTGACCGGCTGCTGCTCTACACCGACGGCGTGATCGAAGCCCGCAACCGGGACAACGGCTTCTTCCCTCTGGCGCACATCATGGAAGGGACGCATGCCGACGCTCCCCAGCACTTCCTGGCACACCTGCACCAGCAATTGCTCCGTCACACCGCAGGCGCTTTGGAGGATGACGTGGCCATGATCCTCGTCGACCGGCTCAGCTGACCGGTTCCGCCCTCCGAGCGGCGCGGCGGTGCGGCAACCCACGGCGCTCGGATGGGGAACCTGCGCTGCCCCGACGAGGCCGAGGTCGGCCGGCCGCTGAAGCTGTTCCTCGACCGGTGGGGTATGTGCCGGCCGTCGGGTACCGCCGACGGTCGGGGGGCCGAGTCGGCGGACGAGGCGGCGGTGCTCGACCTGCTCGCGGGGACCGGCGCCGGGCCGGTCGGCGTGTTCTACGGTGATGCTCGCCGAGGCGGTAGCGTGAACGCGCCCGATTCTCCCGCCGATTCGGGTCTCGCGGGACGGTGGAACCATGAACGGCGGTAGCGCCGGTTCCGGACCGGGCCGCTAGTGAGCGGTGAATCGACACAGCCAAGGTCGCGGCTCATTCATGTGCCGTTCGATGTAAAGGCTGATCGGGCCAGGATGTCCGGGTCGTCGAAGTAGGCCGTATGCAAGAGCGCGCGGTCGACCGGCATCGTGCCCCAGTGCCGGAACCGGGCCGGCGCCAAGCCTTCCAGGGCAGCGTAGGCCACGATGCCGCGGACCCCAGGCCTAGGCGAGCCGCCTGCTCATCGGTTGGTGATCACGATGCTCGGCAAGGTCATCCGGCAGACCGGGCGGGAGTCGGCCGGCGGGAGCAGTCAAGGTGAGCCGTAGACCCGCCCCGCGCCGGCCGACCCGGGTGGACCTCACCGGTCCCCGCAGTGGCACGGACCCAGAGTTGATGGAACGCCTCACCCGGCAGGTCCTCGCCCCGCCCCACACGCTCGTCGACCGGACCCAGGACCCGGCGAACGACGTCGTGGCGACGCGGTTGGCGCAGACCCGACACGAAGGGAAGGAGGCCTGATCTCGATGCCGCCGCACCGTACGAAGGGCCGTTCCCATCGGCCGCTTCGACGGCACTTTCTGCGGCGGTGCCGGCAGCAACACATGACCCAGAGTTCATATGGACATGGATTTCATTTTCATCTACGGTGGTGTGTGCCGACCCACCAGAAGCCACAGGGGGTGATGCACCATGGGCGGCCGGACGACCCGACAGCGCAAGGCCGTCACGTACGCGCTCGCGGGCTGCCAGGACTTCGTGTCGGCCCAGGACTTGTACGCCCTTCTGGTGGCCGGTGACCACGCGATCGGCCTGACCACCGTCTACCGCGCCCTGCGCGAGCTGGAGGCGGACGGTGGCGTGGACGTCGTACGCGACGAGACCGGCGGACGGCTCTACCGGCTGCGCCCGGCCGACGGGCACCGCCACTACCTGATGTGCCGCGACTGCGGCCGCAGCCGGCCGGTGGACTCCGAGGTCGTCGAGGAGTGGGCGGGCCGGATCGCCACCGAAACCGGCTTCACCGCGGTCGAGCACACCGTCGAACTCACCGGCGTCTGCGCCGACTGTCGGCCCCGCGCCGACGGAGGCCGGCCGTCCGCGGATGAAGGAGGAGAACCGCCATGCCATGGGGGCCCCTGGGATCGCGCCCGGGACATCCGAGGCCCAGCCCGCAGCTGCGCGAGCTGAAGGAAACCGTGCGCGCCCTGCTCGGTCTCGACGACGACACCGCCGTCTTGATCCGCCGGCTCGCCTGCACCGAACCGGGCTGCCCGCCGCTGGAAACAGTCGTCGTCGTGCTGCCGATGGAGGGCGCCGCCCGCCGCTGGACCCTGCACCGCCCCGCCGACCAGATCACCGAGGACGACCTGCGAGCCACGCTGCTCGCCCCTGAACAGAACGACTAGGAGATCGACTTGACTACCCCCGAATCCAGTGAACCGCGCGACGATCGGGTGCCCGTCACCGTCCTGACCGGCTTCCTCGGCTCCGGCAAGACCACCCTCCTCAACCGCATCCTCACCGAGAACCACGGCATGAGGATCGCGGTCATCGAGAACGAGTTCGGCGAGGTCGGCATCGACGACGCCCTCGTCCTCGACGCCGAGGAAGAGATCTTCGAGATGAACAACGGCTGCATCTGCTGCACCGTGCGCGGAGATCTGATCCGTATCCTGGGTGCGCTGATGCGGCGCCGCGAGAAGTTCGACCACATCCTCATCGAGACCACCGGCCTGGCCGACCCCGCACCCGTCGCACAGACCTTCTTCATGGACGACGAGATCGCCGCCCAGCTGCGGCTGGACGCCATCGTCACCCTCGTCGACGCCGCCCACGTGCTCCAGCACCTGGACGAGGTCAAGCCGGAGGGCGTGGAGAACGAGGCCGTCGAGCAGATCGCCTTCGCCGACCGCGTCGTCCTCAACAAGACCGACCTGGCCGACGAGGAGACCATCGGACAGGTCGTACGCCGCATCCGGACCATCAACGGCGGAGTGTGGATCATCCCCGCACAGCACGCGCGCATCAATCTGCACGAAGTGCTCGACGTCGGCGCGTTCGACCTGGAGCGAGTGCTCGCCGACGACCCCGCCTTCCTCACCGAGACCGAGCACCAGCACGACGCCACGGTCACCTCGGTCGGCATCGAGCTGACCGGGGAGCTGGACGAGGACCGGCTCAACGCCTGGCTCGGCCAGTTGCTGCGCACCAAGGGCGTCGACCTGTTCCGCTCCAAGGGCATCCTCGCCATCGCCGGAGCGCCCAGGCAGTACGTCTTCCAGGGCGTGCACATGCTGCTGGACGGCACCTTCGGACGCGACTGGCGGGAGGGCGAACCCCGCACGAACAAGCTGGTGTTCATCGGCCGCAACCTTGACCGCGAAGCCCTCGGACTCGGCTTCGCCGACTGCCTGGCCACGGCGGGAGCGGCCGCGTGAGTACGACTGTGGAGTCCCCGCTCGCTTGGAACGCGGGCGTTGATGACGCGCCCGTCGCACTCAGCGCACGCGGTGATCTGGTCGCAGTGGCGGGGGCGGAAGGGACCGTGAAGGTTCTCGACGTGGCGATGGGCGCCGAGATCGGGTCTTTCGACCTTCCCGGAGGCGCACTCAACACTGCGCTCTCCCCGGATGCCGAGCACGTGGTGGCGACCGGGCCCATGGGCTACGCCGTGTGGCGCCGTTCCGACGGACGTGCGACCGTGCGGGAGTCCGGCGCCTGGTCGGCCGCCGCCGCCTGGGCCGACGGCACACGCGTCGCCGTCGCCTCCGGCCGCCGAGCACTCGTACTCGACACCGACGGCCAGGAGTTGTGGCGTACGGAGCCCGCCGCGTCCACCGTGACCGACCTCGCCTGGATGCGACAGGGACGACGCCTGGCCGTAGCCGCCTACGGTGCCGTGCGCTGCCACGAACGGCACACCGAGAAACCGGTCGCCACCTATCCCTACGTCGGCTCGCACCTCGCGCTCGCCGTCGCACCCACCGGGAGGTGGATCTGCAGCGGCAACCAGGACGCCTCCATCCACATCTGGCGCACCCGCGACGGCGGCGAACTCACCATGTCCGGCTACCCGGAGAAGGTCTCCCGCCTCGCCTTCGACGACACCGGCTTCTGGCTGGCCGCCGACGGCGCACCCGACGTGACGGTGTGGGACTTCTCCGGCAAGGGCCCCGAGGGCACGGCACCGCGCTCACTGCGCTGCCATGAGACGGTGACCGCGCTCGCCTGGCGGCCCGGGGCGGGTGGGCATCTGGCCAGCGGCGGCGCCGACGGCACCGTAGCCCTGTGGCACGCCACGGCCGGGCGGCCGCAGGCACGCCTGCGGCCGGCGCGCGAACTGGACGGCACCGGCGCGGCGGTCGCCGCACTGGCCTGGGCGGGCTCACACCTGCTGGCCGTCGCCTGGCGGGACGGCCGGATCCGGACGTACGGCGTGCCGTCCCGGACCGCGCTGTGAACCGGTCCGTGCTCCGGGCGGCCACTGCCCGCCCCTGCACCCTGGTCGTATGCCGGGGCTGCTGCTGCGGCAACCCCCGCAAACACCCCGGCGCCGACCACGGCTGGCAGCTGGACCGGCTGTGCGCCGGCGCGACGGAAGGCGGCTTCCAGGTCCGTACGACGGACTGCCTCGGCCCCCGCGACCAGGCCAACGTCATCGTCGTCCAGCCCTCCACTGCCGGGCGCCGGGCCGGAGGCCGCGCCGTCTGGGTGGGCTTCGCCATGGACGACGACAGCACCGACGACCTGCTGCGCTGGGCAGCGCAGGGCGGACCCGGCATCGCCGAACCACCCGCCAACGCTTGTCCGGACGGGTATCCGCCGCACTCCCTACCTGCGGAGTCCCCGAGCAGTCGTGCGCACAGTCAAAAGATGGCAACGGTTTTCATCTAAGATTGATCTGAAAATCATTTCCATCTAGCGTCGAAGTGTCGCCAGCCGGTCGGCGCGTGTCCGCCGCGCGCCCGGCATCGCCCGAAGGAGTTCCCACATGTCCACCGCCCCCGCCTCCCGTTCAGCCCGGCCGACCGCGAGGATCGCCCTGGTCACCGCGACGGCCGCCCTGACGGCCCTGACAGCGGCCGCCTGCTCGACCTCCTCCTCGCACACCAGCAACACCGCCGCGACCGGCGGCGGCAGCGGCTCGGGAAAGACGATCCAGGTGGTGGCGGCGGAGAACTTCTGGGGCAGCATCGCCTCCCAGCTCGGCGGCAGCCACGTGAAGGTGACCAGCATCATCACCAGGCCGGACGCCGACCCGCACGACTACGAGCCGACCGCCGCCGACGCCCGCACCGTGGCCGGCGCCCAGTACACGATCGTCAACGGCATCGGCTACGACGCCTGGGCCGACAAGCTGCTGGCCGCCAACCCCGGCAGCGGGCGCACCCAGCTGAAGATCGGCGACCTGGTCGGCATCAAGCCCGGCGGCAACCCGCACCGCTGGTACTCCCCGGACGACGTCCACCAGGTCATCGAGAAGATCACCGCCGACTACAAGAAGATCGACCCGGCCGACGCCGCCTACTTCGACCAGCAGAAGAAGACCTTCGAGACGAAGACGCTCGCCGGCTACAACAAGCTCATAGCCGGGATCAAAGCGAAGTACGCGGGCACTCCGATCGGCGCCTCCGAGTCCATCGTCACGCCGCTCGCCGAGGGCCTGGGACTGAAGATGCTCACCCCGGAGACGTTCCTGGACGCGATGAGCGAGGGCTCCGACCCCACGGCCAAGGACAAGGCCACCATCGACCAGCAGATCAAGAACAACAAGATCAAGATCTACGTCTACAACTCGCAGAACTCCACGCCGGACGTCCAGGCGCAGGTCAAGGAGGCCAAGGCGCAGGGCATCCCGGTCGCCACGGTGACGGAGACCCTCACCCCCGCCGGGGCCTCCTTCCAGCAGTGGCAGACCACCCAGCTGCAGGGCATCGAGCAGGCCCTGGCCAAGGCCACCGGGAAGTGAACCAATAGCCATGAACCCGATAGCGAAGGCCCGCGAAGCCGTCACATACACCAGCGGTCACGCCGTCCCCAGCCGCCGAAGCGGGGGGCACGACACGGCCACAGGAACAGGAAGCGATCCGGTGGTCGCCCTGCGCGGGGCCGCCGTGCGGGTAGGCGGCCGGACGTTGTGGTCGGGGGTGGACCTTCGCATCGGGGCCGGCGAGTTCACCGCCGTGCTCGGTCCCAACGGCGTCGGCAAGTCCACCATGGTCAAAGTACTGCTGGGCGCCCTGCCCGCGGCGGCCGGCGAGGTACAGGTGCTCGGCGCCCGGCCCGGGCAGGCCAGCGACCGCATCGGCTACCTGCCGCAGCGCCGCAGCTTCGACGCCACCTTGCGCATCCGCGGCATCGACGTGGTGCGCATGGGCCTGGACGGCGACCGGTGGGGAGTACCGCTGCCGTTCCCAAGCGAGCGTCGGCGGGCCGCCCGCGCGCGGGTGGACGAGGTGATCGAGCTGGTCGGGGCGTCGGCGTACGCACACCGGCCGATCGGGCAGTGTTCCGGCGGCGAGCAGCAGCGGCTGCTGATCGCCCAGGCACTGGTCCGCAGGCCCGAACTGTTGCTGCTCGATGAGCCGTTGGACAGCCTCGACCTGCCCAACCAGAGCGCCGTCGCGGCGCTGATCGGGCGCATCTGCCACCAGGAAGGCGTCTCGGTGGTCATGGTCGCCCACGACGTGAACCCGATCCTCCACCACCTGGACCGGGTGATGTACCTGGCCCAGGGCCGGGCCGCCGCAGGCACCCCGGCGGAGGTCATCACCTCCGAGACGCTGACCCGGCTGTACGGCACACCGGTCGAGGTGCTGCGCACCTCGGACGGCCGGCTGGTCGTTGTGGGCCAGCCGGAGGCACCGGCCGTGCACACCGACCGGCACGACACCCCGAGGAGCGGTCATGCTGCTGGCTGAGATTGGGGCACCGTCCTGGTCGTGGAACCTTCTGACCGACTTCCAGGACATGTGGTCGTACCCGTTCATGGTCAACGCCTTCCGCGCCGGCGCGGTCGTGGCCGTGGTCTCCGCGGTCGTGGGCTGGTTCGTGGTGCTGCGGCGGCAGACGTTCGCCGCGCACACCGTCTCCGCCGTCGCCTTCCCCGGCGCCGCCGGAGCGCTCCTGCTCGGATTCAGCGCGGTCTACGGGTACTTCACGCTGTGTGTGGCCGCCGCACTGGTCATCGCGGCTCTACGCGGCGGCGGCGAGCACGAGGAGTCGGCGCTGACCGGGACCGTGCAGGGGTTCCTGCTCGCCTCCGGGTTCCTGTTCACCGCCCTGTACAGGGGCCTGCTGGAGGGACCGCAGACCATCCTCTTCGGCACCTTCCTGGGAATCACCTCCTCCCAGGTGACCGTGCTGACGGTGGTCGGCGCGGTCGTGCTCGCGGTGCTGGCGCTGATCGGACGGCCGCTGCTGTTCGCCTCCGTCGACCCGCAGGTCGCCGCCGGGCGCGGAGTGCCGGTCCGCGCCCTGTCGGTGGTCTTCCTCGCCCTGCTCGGCGCGGCCACCGCCGAGGCGAGCCAGATCACCGGCACCCTCCTGGTCTTCGCCCTCATGGTGATCCCGGCCGCCACCGCACAAGTCCTCACTCCCCGCCCCGCGTTGAGTCTGGCCCTGGCCGTCCTGCTGGCCTTCGCCGCGACCTGGCTGGGGCTGACCGCCGCCTACTACTCGCCCTACCCGCTGGGCTTCTTCGTGACGACCATCGCCTTCGCCGGATACCTGCTCGCGCTGGGCCGGCGCGCGCTGCGCGAGGTACTCAGTCGTACCCGGGCCGGGACCGCGCCCAGTGCCAAGCAGGTGGTCGCATGACCGTCCTGCTCGCCACCTCTGCGTGGTCCCACCCGTTCTTCCTGCACGCCTTCCTCGCCGGGACCGCCATCGCCGTTGCCTGCGGACTGGTCGGCTACTTCCTGGTGCTGCGGGCCCAGGTCTTCACCGGCGACGCGCTCAGCCATGTCGCCTTCACCGGCGCGATGGCCGCTCTCGCCTTCGGCGCCGACCTGCGCCTGGGCCTGTTCGCCGCCACCATCGCCATGGCGCTGCTCTTCGGCACCCTCGGCCGCAAGGCACGCCCCGACGACGTGGTCATCGGCAGTGTCTTCTCCTGGATCCTGGGCCTGGGCGCCTTCTTCATCACCCTCTACACCACCTCGCGCAGCACCACGAACGGCACCGCCGGGGTGAGTGTGCTGTTCGGCTCCATCTTCGGCATCTCCACAGGCAGCGCCCTCGTCGCCGCCCTGGTGGCCGCAGGAGTTGCCCTGCTGGTGGTCCTCATCGCCCGACCACTGCTGTTCGCCACGCTCGACGAGGCCGTGGCCGCAGCCCGCGGGGTACCGGTCCGCCTGCTCGGCTACGGCTTCCTCGCCCTGGCCGGGACCAGCGCCGCCGAGGCCACCCAGGCGGTCGGCTCCCTGCTCCTGCTCGGCCTGCTCGCCGCCCCCGCCGGCGCCGCGATCCGGCTCACCGACCGCCCCTATCGCGCCCTCGCCCTCTCCGCCGCCCTGGCGGTGCTGGAGATGTGGGCGGGGCTGTTCGCCTCGTACGCGGTGCCGAGGATGCCGCCGAGCTTCGCCATCATGGCCGCCGCCACGGCCGTATACACCGCCACCTTCCTGATACGACGGCCCGCCCACGGTCCTCGTACGCCAACCGCCGTCCCCGTCGGCACATGAGCGAAGGCACGCTGACTGATGGCAAGCGACCGACAGCACGCCGCCGCCCCGTCGCCCGACGTCATACTGATCGGCCGGCTCACCCGCCAACGCACCGTGGTCGTGGACGCATTCATCCGAGCCCAGGGCTTCGTCGGCGCCCGGGCGCTCCACGACCGACTCGCCGCCGACGGCTCACCGGTCGGCCTGTCCACGGTCTACCGCACCCTCACCGCCCTGGCCGCCGCAGGCCGGGCCGACATGGTCCGCGACACCAGCGGTGAACGCCTCTTCCGCTACCGCCGGGGACCCGACCACCGCCACTACCTCATCTGCACCGAATGCGGCCTGAGCCGCCCCGTCGACTCCGGCCCGGTGGAGCAGTGGGCGGACACCATCGCACAGACCTCTGGCTTCGCGAACGTCCGGCACACGGTGGAACTCTCCGGGGTGTGTCCGGACTGCGGCCGACGGCACACGGCGGCCGAACGACGGTGACCGCTCACGCCCTTTCTGCCTGCCCCTCCGCCAAGCGCAAACAGTCGCACCCCGGAACACAACCGCAGGCATCCTCCACCTCCCGGCAGCGGACCAGCGCCTCATCGGCGCCTGCGCCGACGTGCCACCGGCCTCGCACACCGAACCGCACCGGACCATCACCCACGAAACCGGCGCTGCCCTCACCCATGGACCCTTCCAGCCCACCGGTCAGCGCACCGCCGATCTCACAAATCCGGCCACGCCGGCCCCGGTTCTCCGTGCTGATATGTCTCTCACGAACCGACGGTCCCACGGGGTTCGGAATGGGGGATCGGTGAGTTGGGACAACCTCCGCTGGCGGGCGCGTCCTTGACGTCGGGAGATGCGTAGGGGGAGGGCAGGCGGTTGCTCAGCCGACTTGGTAGAAGGACTTGCTGAACCGAAGCGTGCTGACTTCGAAATGACCGCCTTTGGTAGTTGCGGCAGCCGTGGGGGCCCGGGCCCCGGATCTTGGACACCGGAGATACTTGGACTTGGTGGTCAGGGAGAACGGAGTCCCTGTGGGGATGAAGCACTATCCCGCCGAGTCCAAGGCTGACATGTCGGGCCCAATTAACCTCCCCGTATTGCCCTGCCAGGCCCAGGCGTCCGACTGCCCGGGTATTCGGATGGACGTGCGGACCGACAGCGGGGTGAAACCGCGTCGCGGAGTGGCCCCGCGTAAAGGGCGCCCCCCAGATGCCTCTGCTGATGAGGCCGAACGGCGCGGTGGTGCATACGCCAGGGAGCGCTCGGGAGAGGGTAGTGAACAGCTGCCAGGGCCAGTTGACGCGGACCATCCCGCCTACCAGTCGCAACCGCCCGCGGACGCCGGGCAGGACGTGCCCCCGTGCCTCGCAGGGCGTTCCGATCCTCCCAGGTGGCAGGGCAGTGCCGGACTCCGGCTCACGGGCCGGACGCCGAAGCGCCGCGGTCGGTGGCGCGGTGTGCGTTGCGTGCCGGGGCGCGGCCGGAGCTGGTTTTCGCGATGGCGCACGCGATCGTGGCCCAGTGGTGGGAGCAGGCCCTGTACTGGGAGAACGAGGAGACCTGGCCGTACTGCCTGCACCTGCTGGGGGTGCCAGCGTGTCACGCGGCGTCGACGTTTCCTCGGGGTCATCCTGTGGGCACTTGCGATCGCGGGGGCAGCCGACGAGAAGGGTCCAGTCATGTGGGTGTCGCCTCAGGACGTTACGGTCGTGACTCTCCTGGCGGATCCGGACGCGCCGACGGAGATCGCGCAGCGGATGGCCCCGACACTTTCTGCTCGGCTCGCCGACAAGTCGGGCCAGGATCGACGGTTCGAGGTCGAGGTGGTCAGTGAGCCCTTCACCGCAGGGACCGAGGACCCGCCCACCCTGATACGCCGGATCATGGATCGCGGAAGTGCGGAGAATTGGGACATCGTCGTGGCCCTCACCGACCTTCCGCTGCACTCACACGGGCGCAAGCTCGTTGTGGATATGAGCCACGAACACGGTTTGGTGCTGCTGTCTCTTCCTGCGCTGGGGGGCCTGCGTCTGCAGACGAGGGCCCGGCGCGTCGTCGAAGAAGCCGTGCTCAGCTTGGCGGGTCCGCGGGCCACTGGGGCTGAGGGACCTC
This sequence comes from Streptomyces sp. NPDC007189, assembly GCF_040703635.1. NCBI lineage: Bacteria > Bacillati > Actinomycetota > Actinomycetes > Kitasatosporales > Streptomycetaceae > Streptomyces > Streptomyces sp. NPDC007189. Next base: position 19,409 of record NZ_JBEYEY010000019.1, on the reverse strand, counting down.
CGCGGAGTCAGCCACTTCTGGGGCCCTTCGTCAGCCGTCTCGCGCCTGTCCACCCGGGCCCGGTCGGTGAGGAGGAGACCGCTGATCTGCGGTACGTCGTCAGCGGGCCGCGCGGTTACCTGAGGGTGCTCGGCGGTATGGTCCGCGCCAACCAGCCGTGGCGGTTGGTGCCGGGCTTGTCGAAAGCCCTGGCGGCCGCACTCGCCACGGGAGCTGTCGCCACCGTGAACTCCACCATCTGGAACCTGGCCGCGTCCCTGAGCACGCCGCGCCTCCTGATCGCGATGGTCGCGTCTGTCGGGCTCATGATCGGCTGGCTGATCGTAGACGCGCACCTGTGGCATCGATCAACAGACGCCTCGCCGGAGGAGAGGAAGAGGACGAGCCTCTACAACGCCTCGACGGTCATGACCGTGGGTTTCGGGGTCCTCGTCTGCTACGGAGGTTTGATCGTCATCAACTTGGCGTCGGCGCTGTTCATCCTCAACGACCGAGTGTTCGCTTCCATGACACGAACTCCGCTGCACGCCACGGAATACTGGACGTTGTCCTGGTTCGTCGCTTCGATCGCCACGGTGGGCGGCGCGCTGGGATCGGGCTTGGAGAGCGACGAGGCGATCCGGGCAGCCGCTTACTCCAAGCGCGAACAGGAACGTCGCCGCATGCTGCAGGACGACCACGGTGACTAACTGGTGATCTGAGTCGGAAACTCGTAGTTGGTCGCTGGTCGTCCGGGTCCGGAGATTCCGCTGACCGGTCGGTGCGGGGTTGTTTCGTGTCGGGGGCCGACGGGGATCCGAGCGGCACGCCGCCGAAGCGTCGAAGCTCCGTCTGGCGGGCCGGCGGCGGCACCGCTCCACCTGAACCGGGTGAGCGGCCCGCAGAGGCGCGCCCGAGCCACAACGGCCACAAGCGGTGAGGAACGCGAGGGCCGCCGACCCTCCTTGTCTTCCCGGACCGGGCCGGCCGACGGGTGACCATCGCCCCGGCTCCGGCCGGGGTTGGGCGGGCGGCGGATGTCTCCCCGGACTTCCGTAGTCAAGGTTGGGGGCCCGGCCGGCCCCGCGATGGAAGTCACCCCGGGCCGGCCCTGGCCGGGGCTGTTCAGCCCAGGTAGAAGTCCTTTCGGGCGGTTACGAACGCCTCGATCGACTGGGCGTGGATGCCCGTCACGCGCTCGACACCGTCGGCGGTGCGGTTGTAGCGGTTTTCCCGGTGGAGCTTCGCCATGGTGGCGACGTGTTGTTCGAGATGCGGCGGCATCCCCAGCTTCGGGAGTTGTGCCTCCCACCTCTCCGGCGGCACGTCCACGTAGGACACCGTTCGTCCCAGCGCCCGCGAGAATTCCGCGGCCAGCTCCGTCATGTCGACCGAGCGCGGTCCGGTCAGCTCGTAGACCTGCCCGATGTGCGGAGCCGGATCGTGGAGGACGGTGGCGACGACCCGGGCGACGTCGTCCACGGCGACCGGCGAGGTGCGTCCGGTGCCGAACGGCAGCGCAATCGTGCCGTTCTCCTGAATCGACCGCGCCGCCATCGTGGTGAACAGCGGACTGTCCAGGAACGCTGTCGGCCGGATGTGCACCACGGGCAGACCCGACCAGTTCAGTACCTGCTCCGCCAGCCAGTGCAGCCGCTGCTGGTGCGACTCCTTGGTGCTGGTGGCGGTCATGGTCGACACCGTCATCTGCGACAGGTCGACCAGAGCCTCCAGCTTCCCGTACTCCTTCGCAACGGAGGCCACCACGGTCGCCGCCAGCAGGTGGTCCGGCGACACGCGCATCGCGAAGTACATCCGCGCCACGCCTTGCAGCGCGGCCGCTACAGTCTCGGGCCGGGTCAGGTCACCGATGACGACCTCCGCGCCGAGCGCCCGCAGCTCAGCCGCGCGCTCGTCCTCGCGCCGGACCATGAAACGCACCGGTACATCCTGAGCACGCAAGTGCTCGAAGACGGTACGGCCCACGCCGCCGGCACCGGGGATAAGAACAAGGTTGTTGGCAATCATCAGTCGATCTCCTCGGGAGTAATGGAATATCTGATTTCAGGTGTGATCAGAGCGTCAGTGGAGCGGTCAGCAACGCGCTGGCCCGGCGATGTCACCGCTGATCCGGGTGGCGATTCACAGGGGTGTCTCCGGTGGTGTCGGGGGATCCTGTATTGGGCGGGCGGAGGAGGTCAGCGCCGCCGAAGTCAGCTCATGTCTCACCCGCGCAGGCGCACTCCTTCGAGCATCGTGCCGACCGTCCGCCCGCACAGCCCCTCCTCCAGCCAGGAGCCCGGCCGCTGCATCGCGCACGACAGCAGATCGACGTCGCTGCGGCTCTCCCGGTGTCGATGCCGCGCTGCAGCAGGCTCTCGGTCATGGCGGTGTCGGCGGCGCTGCGGGGCGTCCCCGGCAGGCGGCCGCCTCCGGCGCGTCGCGAGGATGATTCCTGATCACTCTTGGGCCCCTGCGGTCTGGCGTTCGGGCTCGTCACGGCCGGCGGGCACGGCGGTGTCCTTGCGTGGCAGGAAGAGAAGCACGACGACCGCGCCGACCAGGGCGGTGGCAGCCGACCCTGTTGCGGTGATGTGCATGGCATGGATGAAGGCGTCGTGGGCGGGCTGCACCAGCGCCTTTCCGGTCGGTCCGAGTTTCTCGGCGACGGACAGGGTCGCCTCGACGGATTCACCTGCGGCGTGCCGTTTGGAGGCGGGCAGTGCGCTCAGGTGGCCTGTGATGCCGCTGCGGTAGGTGGTGGACAGCAACGCCCCCAGCAGGGCGACCCCCAAGGCCCCGCCGACCTGCCGGAAGGTGTTGTTGATCGCGGATCCGGAGCCGGCCTTCTCCCGTGGGAGCGACGACATGATCATGACGGTGGCGGGCGGCATCACATGCGCCATCCCCGTACCCATCAGGAAGAACAGCACCTCCAGAACCCAGATGGGGGTGGCCTGGCCGAGCAGCAGGAAGCCGGCGAAGGCCACGGCGGTCAGGACGAGGCCGCTGGCGCACACCGCTCGGGCACCGAAGCGGTCGACGACCAGCCGGGCCCGCGGGGCGAAGAACATCTGGGAGGCGGCCAGCGGCAGCACGAGCAGACCGGACTGCAGGACGCTGTAGCCGCGCACGCTCTGGTTGTAGAAGACGCTGAAGAACGTGACGCCCGTGAGGGCGAAGAAGACCAGGCCGATGGCGGCGACGGACGCGGAGAACCGCCGGTTGCGGAACCAGGTGACGTCGAGGACCGGATGGTTGCTGCCGCGCTGGTAGACGACGAAGACCCCGAGAAGCGCCAGGCCGGCAACGATCGGGCCCCATGACTGGGCCACCATGAAGTCGCCCTCCTGGCCGCCCTTGATGATGCCGTAGATCAGTGAGACCAGGCCAAGGATCGAGAGCACGACGCCCACCGGGTCGAGCTTGCCGGGCGTGGGGTTCTTCGAGTCGGGGACGATCGCCACCATCGCGACCGCCGCGGCGACCACGATGGGCACGTTGACCAGGAAGACCGAGCCCCACCAGAAGTGCTGCAGCAGGATGCCACCGGTGATGGGGCCGAGGGCGATGGCGAAACCGACCACACTGGTCCAGATGCCGATGGCCTTGGGCTGCTCCTCGCGCTCGAAGACGTTCATGATGATCGCGAGGGTGGCGGGCAGGATGAAGGCGCCGCCGAAGCCCATCACGGCGCGGAAGGCGATGAGCTGTCCGGAGGAGGCCGACAACGCGGACAGCGCCGATCCCGCGCCGAACACCAGCATGCCGAAGAGCAGCACCTTCTTGCGGCCGAGCCGGTCACCGAGCAGACCCGCGGTGAAGAGCAGTCCGGCGAAGACCAGCGTGTAGGAGTTGATCGCCCACTCCAACTGGCTCTGAGTGGAGCCGAGTCCGGTGGGAGCGGGCTGGGCGATGGTCTTCGTCGCCACGTTGAGGATCGAGTTGTCCAGCATCACCACCAGGAGGCTGAAACAGAGCACGGTCAGGATGGCCCAGCGCCGGCGGTGAACCGCCTCGGAAACCCTTCGTTGCGCGGACGGCAGGCGTGGCATGGACCCCGCGGGCGTCGAGGAGTCGGTGGGGGCGGGTGGTGATGCCACAAGGATCTCCAGTGCTGTCGGTGGTTCTGCGAACGGGGAGGAGGCCGCCGGCCTCAGACGGTGTGAGACAGCGCGAGGCCCCGTTTGACCTGCGGGGTCATCCCAGTAACCTAATTAGATGTCGCAGTCACACTAAACACAGGTTAGGATAGATGACAAGTGACATCCATCTGGGGAGCGTGATTCCGTGGGCCGCGTGTCCAAGGCGCAAGCACAGGAGAACCGGCAGCACGTCGTGGCCACCGCCTCCCGGATGTTCCGGGAGAAAGGCGCCGCGGTGAGCATCGCCGACCTGATGAAAGCCGTTGGGCTCACCCATGGCGCGTTCTACAAGCAGTTCGCCTCCAAGGAGGACCTGGTCGACAAGGCCATCGCCCACGCTTTCGAGGATCCGGCGGCGCACTCGTCGGCGGCGCACGAGGAGCACGCCGGGGAACACGAGGCCGCCCGCCAGGCGCTGATCGAGGACTACCTCTCGATCTGGCACCGCGATCACGCCGGGGACGGCTGCCCCGTCTCTGGATTCGCCGCCGACCTGGCGCGCGACCCCGACCAGGCCGCCCGCTCCCAGCAGGTGTACGTCAACGGGGTACGGAACCGCGCCGCTCGGCTGGCCACCGGCGAAGACGACGGCCTGGTCCAGCTCTGCACCATGGTCGGTGCCCTCGTCCTCGCCCGCGCCACCCGGGGCAACCCGCTCTCCGAAGAACTGCTGCAGGCCGCACGCACGTCTCTGATCGAGAACGGCAGCAGGCAGTCCGACACGGCCGTAGCGCAGTGATCGAGCGAACGGCCCACCGGCACTGATCACGGCGGCTCTCTCGTCTGCGCCGCCCCGGTTGTCGGCTGTCGTCGGCTGTCACCGTTGACTCGCCTCGGACGGCCCACAGACGGCCCGGAGACATGGCAGGGGCACGTCGCCGGGCCAGCCTGCGGCCCGACGGCTGGCTCGGTGCGCGAGCGCGTGGGACGGACTCTCGACGTGGTGGTCACCTGCGAGGAACTGGTGCAGGCTGTGGTGCCGGGTCTCGCCGATGTGGCCGTGGTGGACGTGGTGGATGCGGTGGTCCGTGGCGAGGATCCTCCGCCGAGTCCTCTCGGACCGGAGGTGCCGCTGCGCCGTGCCGCCTTCGGCCGCAGTGGCGGCGAGGAGCAACTTCAGGCGCATCCGGTGGGTGACGTGCGCGCTCTGCCGTTCCCGACGCCTTACGCCCAGACGCTGACCGACCTCAAGCCCCGACTCGTCGCTCTGGGTCCCGAAGCGCCCTGGCTGGCGGCCGTCCCGCCGCGTGCTGAGGCGCTCCGCGCCTCCGGTGCCCACAGCCTGATCACCACGCCCCTGAGAGCGACGCCTACGACAAGGGCCATGTCACCCTCGCCGTCGCCGTGGCCGCCTACACCGCGCTGTGCATCCTCGACGCCCGCCGTTACACCCGCGAACACACCATCGCCTTGACAATCCAGCGCCACCTGCTGCTTCCCCGCCCTGTGACGCAGACGACCGCTGAAACCGCGCAGTTGCACGTGCCCTCCGATGTGGGCGGAGGCGGCGGCTTCGACACCTTCGCGCTGCCCGGCGCCCGCACCGCACTGGTGGTCGGCGAAGTCGCCGGCCAAGGCATCCAAGGCATCCACGCGGCCACCACTCTGGGACAGATACGGACCGCCACGCACTCCCTGGCGGCACTCGACCTGGAGTCCGACGAGCTCCTCGCACGCCACACTCCCAACTGCCGGCCGGCCTCGGCGCTCACCACGTGCCCCGAGCAGCCTGGCCCGCCGTCGAGCACGCCGTCTCCACCGGCAGCGGCGGCCACCGAGCGGCCTCGCCGAACATGACCGCCGCGATCGGCGACGCCTTCGCCTCCGGCGTCCACGTCGGCATGGCCGTTTCATCGCCGCCGTGTTCCTGTGCGCGGCCCTCGCCTCAGCCTTTCTGATACACAACCGACCGCACCACACCACCGCCACGACGAACTGACGCCTAGCTTCCAGGAGCGACGCCGAGAACCCTGGACTCGCTTGCGCAGCGACGCCGACCAGTACAGGGCGTTCAGGCTGCCGTGGCAGGGCGTGGCTCGCCGTGGAAGACCTGACGGGCATGCCAGTCGCGGTGAGCGGCCGCGACGGGGCGTGCGCCGGGCTGCGGGCCGACGAGTCGACGGCCCGCGAGGGCTATGACGTGCTCGCGGGCGGCGGCGCTGTGGCCGACGAAGCGTTGCGAGACCAGGATGCGCTGATCCTCTCCCACGCCGAGGACGCCCTTGTCGAAGAGCTTGTGATGCAACGAGCACAGGCACAACCCGTTGTCGATCTCGTCGGGACCGCCGAACGCCCACCAGCGCACATGGGCGGCCTCCAGCCCCACCGGCACCGCGCCGATCCTGCCGTCGTAGCCGCAGAAGGCGCACCGGTACTCGTAGGCGGTCAGCACCAGCTCCCGCATCCGCCCATCCCGCTGCCTGCGTGCGGCCGAGAGCTGCTCGATCCGCGCCGGCTCCGGCTCCAGGCCGACGGCTTCGCACAGTTCGCCATGGAGGGAGGGCGGGAAGTGCAGGTCGAGCAGCAATCGCACGATGCTGCCGAGCAGTTGAGGGTCGCGCCGCAGCGCCGCTCTCAAGTCCGGCGCCAGCCGTCCGGTGGCACCCGTCTCGCGCAGCTCCCGCACTCCGCTGCCCGGGCTGCCGGGCCCCCGATCGGTGCGGACCTCCCATACGCCGTCGCTGACCAAGTGATGGAAGGGGTAAGCGGGCGTCGTCGAGTTCGGAGGGCCGTACTCGGCCAGCAGCCGTTGCAAGTCCTGCTCCACCGCGCTGTAGCGCAGGCTGCCCTCCGAGTCCTGCTGGAATCGGCCAAGGGCATACAGGAGCAGCAGCGGCTTGTGCGGCGCGCGCGTCCCGTTCCTGGTCCACTGCCTCAGTCTCGCGGTCCGCTCCAGCCAGTCCATGGCGGCTGATCGTAGACGGGCCATCCCAGGTCCATGAACAGGCGGAACCGGAAAGCCCAGCATGAGTTGGCTCAGGCACCGAGATCGGCCAGCCAGTGCAGCACCCTGAGCCTCGGCACATACAAGTACTCATCACCGTGAGTGATGACAAAGCGCTCGACACCGTGCAGGCGACGCCTGACGGGGTGTTTGGGGATCGTGAAGACGCCCGTGCCGTCGTTGTCGCCCGTGAGCAGGTCTCAATCGGTGGCTCCGTGAACGTCCGAGTGCCGGATGCCCGGCTCAGAAGTCCTGGGAGACCTACGCCCGGGTGCTGCGCGACTGAGCCTCTTCCGTGCGGTCGCGACTCGTTACGACAAGAGGGCCTACGTCTTTCACGGGACGGTCACCGTCGCCTCGATCCGGCTCTGGCTGCGCACTTGAGGTTCGTGTACGGTTTGCCGGCTTCCAACCGCCCGACGTTTCAGGCGGGTGTAGGCGGAGGACCGGCTGTGGTGGACCAAGAGCGGGCCTTCCTGGTGATGGCGGTCGCCGTCGAGGCCCCGCGCTGGGGGCCCGGCAGCGAGCGTCGTCAGGCGGATGGGCTGACGTCGTCGAAGTCGGTGGAGGCCGACAGTTCGGCCCATGCCCGCATGTCGCGCTCGAAGGCGTCGCGTCCGGCCTGGACGAGCCGGAGCGCGTCGGTGCCGAGGAGCAGGTGCCTCGGTGGCTGGTCGGCCGCCACGATGCGCAGCACCGCGGCCGCGGCCTTGTCCGGGTCGCCCGGCTGGTGCCCGCTGCCGTGGATACGCCGGGCGCGCAGCGGCTCGAACAGCTCGTCGTAGTCGGCGATCGCACGGGGTGCGCGGGTCATCGAACGGCCGGCCCAGTCGGTCCGGAAACTGCCCGGCTCCACGGCGGTGACATGGATGCCGAAATCGGCGACCTCCTTGCCGAGCGTGTCGAGGATGCCCTCCACCGCGAACTTGCTGCCGTGGTAGAAGCTGAGGCCCGGCATGGTGATCAGCCCGCCCATCGAGGTGACGGCGATGATGTGGCCGCAGCGGCGCTCCCGCATGTGCGGCAGCACGGCCTTGATCACCGCCACGGTTCCGTAGACGTTCACCTCGAACTGACGGCGAAGGTCATCCATCGACGACTCCTCGAAGAGGCCGTCATGGCCGTACCCGGCGTTGGCGACGAGTACGTCGACCGGGCCCAGGTCGCGCTCGGTCTCGTCCACGACCGTGTCCACCGCGTCATGGTCGGTCACGTCCAGGATGCGGGCGTGCGCGTCGCCGGCGAGCGCCTCGAAGGCCCGTGCGTCGGCGGGCGTGCGCACCGTTCCCACCACCCGGTGGCCCGCGGCCAGCGCCGCGCGGGCGAGTGCGCGGCCCAGGCCGGTGCTGACGCCGGTGATCAGGAATGTCTTGGTGTTGGACACAGGAGTTCCCTTCGTGCGATGCGAACAGAGGCCGACCGAGGGGCGGTTGGGCCCCGGCCGGTCTCGACCCGTTCCACTTCAGCACCAAAATCGGCTGCTGATCGGCTTCGAGGGGGTCCGCTTCGCCCCGGGGACGGCCGGACCGGGGGACTGCCAGTCCCCCTTTCGCGGGCCGCAGGGGCGATCTACGGCCCTATCGTGAACGGCATGGACCGCAACACAGCTCTCGGTGAGTTCCTCCGCTCCCGTCGGGCACGGATCACCCCGCGCCAGGCGGGCCTGTCCGACGACGGCGGCCCTCGGCGCGTGCCGGGACTGCGCCGCGAAGAGATCGCGCACCTGGCGGGCGTGAGCGTCGACTACTACGTACGCCTGGAACGCGGACGCCGACTGAACGTCTCCGAGACCGTGCTGGACGCCATCTCCCGCGCGCTACGCCTCGATCCCGTCGAACGCACCCATCTCTTCCAGCTCGCCAAACCCGCCGCAGGCAGGCCCCGGCGCACGGCGACGCGTCCACAGCCGGTCCGCCCGGGACTGCGCGACCTGCTCCGGATCCTCGAGCACACCCCCGCCCTTGTGCTGGGGCGGCGACTGGACGTACTCGCGTCCAACCAGATGGCACGTGCGCTGCTCACCGACTTCGACGCGCTTCCGCACCGCGAGCGGAACCTGGTGCGGTTCATGTTCTGCGACGAGACCGCCCGCTCGCTGTACACCCACTGGGACACCCACGCCCAGGACATCGTCGCCTCGCTCCGGCGCGACGCCGGACGCCATCCCCACGATCCACTGCTGGCCGAACTCGTCGGCGAACTCTCGATCAGGGACGAGGACTTCCGCCGCTGGTGGGCCGACCAGAACGTGTATCGGCACACGCATGGCAGCAAACACTTCCACCACCCGGTCGTCGGCCCGCTCACCCTCCATTACGAGTCCCTCACCCTGCCCGCCGACCCGGACCAGCGGCTGAGTGTGTACACCGCCGAGGCAGGCTCCAGCTCGGAAGAGGCGCTTCGGCTGCTGGCCGCGTGGATACGGCAGCCCGAGACCTCGCACGGGCAGCACGCGGATCATTAGACGCCTGCCACGTCGTCAGGTTGCCGGCGGTGGCCCGGTGATGGGCGGAGCTTGGTCGGCGGGTTGATACAGCTGCTGCCGGCGACGCCGTTGTTCGTTGCGGTGGTCATCAACCCGCTGACGGCGCGGACGACGGAGATCGGCCGTCGAAGGCGATGTCGAAGGCGATGCCGGAGGCCTGGAGTGCGGGCTTCCATCGCATGGCCCCCGCCCGGCGCCACCCGAAGCGGACTGCGGCTCCTCACTGCGGGGCGTGAGCGGAGCCAGCGTGGTGGGCTGCACCGCGCCGGCTGCGGCCGAGCCGCGCAGCAGCTCGGTCAGGTTGTGGCGGTGTGCTTGCTCGGTGGTTGGAGCTGCTGCTGTGATGCGGTCCAGCCGGAAGCCGCGGCCGGCCTGTCGCGAGCGGCACCAGGCGATGAGGTACCAGTGGCCGTCGGCGGTGAGCAGTCCGGCCGGTTCCACTACGCGGTCGCTTTCGTGTCCTGCCGCGTCGGTATAGGACAACTGCAGGACGGTGTTGGTGATGAGGGCCTGTTCCACTGCGGTGCGGACCTCGGAGTTGGACGGCGTGGGCAGCGCAATGATCCGTGCGGCCATTTCCTGTACCGCCGCCGAGGCAGGGCCGGTCATCGACGCTGCGATCTTCTGGGCCGCTGTGCGGGCCGCGCCGGCGTACGGGGCCCAGTCGTCGGTCGCGGCGAGGGCGACGGCCAGTGCCGAGGCTTCCTCGGGGGTGAAGTGCATCGGAGGCAGGGTCATTGCCGGGTCGATCGACCAGCCCCCGCCGCGTCCCGGTGTGGTGCGCACCGGGACGCCGGTCTCCAACAGCGCCTGGAGGTCACGCTGCACGGTGCGTGTGCTGATCTCGAAGCGCGAGGCGAGTGCCGCAACCGTCAGCGGCCGTGGCGCCGCCGCGCGCAGCTCTTCCACCAGTGCATACAGCCGGGCAGTGCGGTTCATGCCGGTGACGCTACCGTCCTGTGGTGGACAGGAAGGATTGCTCACGGCGCAGTTCGCGTTCGGTGATGGTCAGCGGGAAGAGAGTGAAGCCGTGCATGGCGCCGGCGACGACGCTGTGCTGCACGGGCGCGCCGGCCGCCTGCCACCGCGCGGCCAGGAACAGCGAGTCGTCCCGCAGCGGATCTTCGGTGCCGACGACGATCCGGGCGGCCGGCAGACCGGCCAAGTCGGCGAACAGCGGTGAGACGTCGGGATCCCGGCGCTGTTCTGCTCCCATGCCGGGTGTGAACATCTCGTAGGTCCGCCGCAGGGTGTCGGTATTGCTCAGCAGCCGCTTGGAGCCGAATGATCGCTGGCTCGGCGTCATCGACAGGTCGTAGGGACCAAATAGCAGGTTGGCGGCCTGAAAAGCGCCGGTGATGCCGTGCCGGTCACGAAGGCGCAGCAGCGTCACGACGCTCAGGTGGGCACCGGCCGATTCACCGCCGATCAGCAGCCGCTCGGTGCCGAACTCGGTCGCGGCGCGGTCCACCAGCCACCGGGCGACGGCTTCGCAGTCGTCGGGCCCGGCGGGGAAAGGGTGTTCCGGTGCGAGGCGGTAGTCCACGCTGACCACGGCGAGCCGAGTCTGTTCGGCGAGTCGCCATAGTCTTTCGTCCTGCCCGTCTGCGGAGCCGAACGCCCAGCCGCCTCCGTGGAAGTGGAGGTACACGCCGTCGACGCGGTGGGGTATGAACGTCCGGACCCTCACCTCACCGGCGACGACGCGATCTTGACCCTGCGGCAGTCGCACTGGTGGCGTGTCACCACCGAGCCGGTTGCGTCGCAGGGCGGCCAGCGCGGCTGTGTCCGGCATCTCCTCACGCGCCGGGCGGCTCGCGGCAGTAGCCTCGAATTGCTCGTTGAACGCCAGAGTCTCGGCCAGACAGTCCTTATCGGTGATCGTCATGCCGTCGACAATCACAGCTGTCCGCGACAACCCCCTGTCACCGTTTCCGGGTGAGCTGCACCACATTTCCGGGGCGCCACCCGGATGGGCTCTGGCTCAACTTCTGTGGCGGGCTCACCGACCGCAGTGTCGGTGGCATGTGGCGGGATGGCCGCGCGGTGTAGGCCTCCTGGTGGGAGCCCGTTCCGATGCCCGTGTACTCGTCGCTGACCCACGCTCTGGCGGAGGCGTTGGTCGATGTCCTCTGGTTCGTCGACGCGGGCAGATCCTCCTGCCGGACAGCCTCGAGACAGTCCGGCAGGCACTCGCCCCGTCGGTCGGTGAGCATGAGCGCGGAACCCGGGTCGACCAAGCCCCGCACCCCGGGCACGCGGCGCCGACCGTGGTGCAATGCGCTTCAACGCGCACTATCTGGATGGTCACGTCCACCGATAGCACCGCGACGTCCGCGATCGACGGGAACAACAGCTCCTCCAGCCGGAGCACGACCTCTTCCACAGCCCGGATCTCAGCCCAACCGCCCACTCCAGGGCTCCAATTCGGGCGACTTGGAAGCCGCGGCCGGAACGCTCAGACGCCACTCAGAGTGGCCGCTGCACGAAATGTGCCAGAGCCTGAGAAGGGGCAGCAGATGTTCACCACTTCTGGAGGCAGTCCCGAGGGCCGCAGCGTTCGAATTGTTCACGAGCTGCCGCAGCACCGGTTGCTGGTGCTCAGTGGCGGTACGCGGCCGTCGCGATCTCGATGAAGGATCGGATCAACGGGTTGGTATTGCCTTCGTTCCACACCGCCACCACTCGGCTTGGCGCCATGTCGATCAGCGGCACCACGGCCAGCTCTGCGGGCAGGTCGTGCCCGAGCGGGGCCAGGCCGACCGTGCCGTTCCACAGCACGGCCTGCAGGCATTCCTGGACGGCGCGGACCACTGGGCCCTCGCGCGGCCTGCCGCCGTTCCAGTACGACTGCCAGATGGGGTCGGTGCCCTGTGGGAACTGGAACCAGCGGCGTCCACTCAGATCGGCCAGCCGCAGCCGGTCGCGGCGGGCCAGCGGATCGTCGGCGCGCAGGACCACCCCGACCGGATCGGTTCGCAGCACACGCACCGTCAGGGCAGTCTCGTCGAACGGCGCCCGGGTCAACGCGACGTCGACCAGTCCAGTGCGCAGCCCGCACGTGGGGTCGGTCAGATCAGTGTCGCGGATGCGGATGTCGATGCCGGGGTGGCTTCGGCGGTAGGCGGCGGCCAGCCTGGACACTCCCGGGTCGCTGCCGTCGCCCAGGATACCGACGGTGATGATCGCGACGCCGGCCGCCGCGCTCACGCGTACACCGACCCGGTCGGCATGGTCGAGCAGGGCCCGCGCCTCGTCGAGCAGCACCTCGCCTACCGGCGTGAGCGTGACCCCGGCAGGCGAGCGGACGAACAGCAGGGCCCCGACATCGGCCTCCAACCGCTTGATCGCCCGGCTCAGCGGCGGCTGACTCATGTGCAGTCGGGTGGCGGCTCGGCCGAAGTGGAGTTCCTCGGCGACGGCCACGAAGTAGCGCAAGCTCCGTAGCTCCACGCTGCCACGATACTCATGGGGTATCAGCGCTGCGAAATGGGTCTTGGACACTGGCGGGACCCCGGCGGTGCACTCGTGAGCATGACCGAAGAAGCAAAGACCAGCGAGCCGCAGACCGACCCCGCCGTATCAGTGGTGGGTCCCGGCGGCGGCGAGACGATTGTTCTGGGCACCACGCACATGCGCGTTCTGGAGGACGGCAGCCACACCGGACATCGCCTCGCGATCGCCGAGTCCGTCCTCGCCCCGCGCACCCAGGGACCGCCGCAGCACCGCCACGGCCAACACGACGAGGGCTTCTACATCCTCTCCGGCACCGTGCGATTCACCGTCGGGGACGAGGACTACGACGCCACCACGGGCACGCTCGTGATGGTTCCGCCCGGTACCCCTCACACCTTCGCCAACCTGACCGACCAACCCGCCGTCATGCTCAGCACATTCACCCCCGACCTGTACCTGCAGTACTTCCGAGACCTCCAGGAAGTGCTCGCCGACGGCCGGCCGCTGACGCCGCAGGCCAATATCGACGCGATGAGCCGCTACGCGACCGAGCCCGCCACCGACCTCGCCTGAAGTCGACGGAGGGGAACGGCCCGGCCGCCCCGCCTTTCGACCGGCAGGGCCGTGGCGCTCCCGCCCATGTCCGTTCCCTCGGACGACGGACCGTACCTTCTCCAGGGGCTTCCCTGGCATTCGACGCAATCGACGGGTCCCCGCGAAGCGGTGGCCCAGGAACGGGAACCATGAACACCGCCTATTGGATCGTCGCGGGACTGCTCGCCGTCTTCTACTTCTACGCAGGCACGCTGAAGGTGATCCGCAGCCGCGATCAACTCCGACCGATGATGGCCTGGGTCGACCGCATCCCCTTGCCCGCCCTCAGGGCGCTGGGGACGGTCGAAATACTCGGCGCGACCGGCCTGATCCTGCCGCCACTGACAGGCATCGCTCCCTCGCTGGCGCCGGCCTCAGCCATCGGCTTCGTACTCCTGCAGACCGGCGCGGTCACTGTCCACCTGACCGGCGAAGACCGCCGGATCGCACTCAACGTCGGGCTCATCGCCACCGCGGCCCTGACCATCTGGCTGGCCACCGGGTGGTGATCGAGCACCGTCCTCGCCTGGGTCATGCCACTGCACGACCAGCCGCCCCACGGCCGCGAGGGCCTCTGCAAGAGGCCACTTGAAGAGGGAAAACGCAACTTCGACAAAGTCTGCGGAGGTGGTTATCGTCACCTGTCATTCGGCGGCGCCCACAGTCGCATAGGAGTTCCATCAAGCTGAGTCGATCACGCCCACAACTCTCCACCCGACGGGCAGGCCATCGAATCGAGTCCACGCCCGGACGGCGAGACCGTCAGGGACTTCCCCATCAGGCCCACTCGGCCAGGGAGAGACGCATGCCCCATCTTGCTCTGTACACGTTCGGCGTCCTGAAGTCACCCCTCACCGATCCCGCACCTCTTGTTCGGGAGTTCTACGAGACCGGTGAGGCCGTCTACCGGGAGATCGGCCGGCAGCCCGGATATATCACTCATGCTGAACCGGCACACCACGTCCAAGGCGTACTCTTCGACGCGGACTGGGGTGAATGGGGAGAGTTTGTTGTTCCGGCCTGGTACGGCAAAGGCCGCAGTGCGGAAACCACCGCCCTGGCCGCGACCCTCTCACTCTGGAGCGGCCTGCGACCCGCCTTCGATGCCATCTACACCGGCCTGCACCGCGTGGCGCTCAACAGGCGTTACGACTGGTTCGAGCGGACAGGGCACCCGGCTTACGTGTTCTGGTGGGTCCCCGACGGCGCGATACCTACCTGGCAGGACGGGGTTTCCAGGCTGGAGCACCTCCACGAATACGGCTCCGCGCCGTACGCCTTCACCTTCCACCGCTCGTTTGACCCAGGCGGAACTCCGACCAGACTCGAAGGCGTCGGAACGAAGAGCGAGGTTCGCTGACTCGGAATTCTGAACGACGGGGTTCGCTGTGAAACGCCTCGACTGGATGACGGCGGCCATGGCCAGTCGGGGTGCGGAGCCCGTTCGGAGGGTGTTGCGTTACACGAGGTGGCCGCCTGTTTACCGCGCCATCGGCCCTGCGCATGCCCGAAAACCTGCCTCTCACCGGCCGGCTGTGTCGGCAGAGCCGGTGTGGCGCCAGGATCAGCAGCAGCCCGCGGGGCAAGCGCGTCCGGGTCGGGCGATTCCGTTCCGGCCTCAGTGTGAGCGTCTACCGGTGGCGTGGGCGTACGCGTCGCGGATGGATGTCGGTACGTGGCCGCTGGGGCCCCAGTTCAGAGGGCAGCCGTGCTCGGCGGCCCAGGTGCGAATGATGTCGGCGTCGGTGTCGGGGCCCAGGCTGAGCGAGCCGCGGACGGTGTAGGCGGGCAGTGGGGCATGCATCGCACTGCTTTGGGGCAGGCACAGCCCGAAGTGGTGCTCGAGCACGGTGAGAGTGAGACGGTGGCCGCTCTCGGCTGAGCCGGGGCGCGCAGGTTGGTGCCTGGTCCCGTCTGGGGTCAGGATGCCGCCTGCAACGAGCGCCGGCAGCAGATGGTCCGGATCCTGGCCCCAGCGATGTGCTTCCCGCCCGAGGCCGAAGCCGCACACCGTTCGACCATCACGCAGATAGGTGACCTGCGCGGGCGGGTGATCCGTCATCGCCGCGTACTGGAGGACTTCGAGGCCACCGCGTGATGCTCTGACGGCCAGGTCGTTTCGCCCGGGGTCGGCCAGGTGCAGCACCGCGTACGACCAGGCACCACACGCCGCAACCCGCACCACGTCGCTGTCGCCGCTCTCCGAGCGGTGGAGGAGAGAGGTGACGTCGGGGCCGGTCAGTTCCACGGCGGTACCGGGCGTGCCACCCATCCGCACCGCCAGCTCTTCCGGGCTGGCATCCCGGGCGAACACCACGCTGTCCAGCCCTTCGTCCTGGTCGGCCAGCCATCCGATTCCCTCACACACAGGCACCCCCACACGCACAGCGAAGACCGATGCCAGGCAGCGTATCCAGGGATACCCGTCGTGCAGTTCCAGACGTGCGCTGCGCGTGCCGCCGGCCGAGGGCCTGGTGCAGCGAGTGCGCACAGCGCATGTCGACCGACCGGGCAAACTGTGGTCGCTGCGCCTGATGGCGGAGCAGATCGCATCGGTGGCCTACGCCTTCTACCTGCGCACAGTGGGAAGTTCTGGCACGGAGGCGAACCGGTTTGCTCGCGAGTACGGCGCGCTTTCCGCCCGGTCCGTTCGACGAGCAGTGTGCGGGTGCCCCGGTTGCCTTGAGGCAGGCTCCGCCGTCTTGGCTCTCGCCGTTCGCGCCGGACACGCGTGCGCGAGCCGGTGCCGCGTGGCGTCACGGGCTTACCGGGGGCGCCACTCGTCTGGTTGCGTGTGCGGTGCGGCGATTCGGTGATCCGCGGCTGTGTCACGGGCGGGAACGTCCTCCTGGTGGTGGTCTGGTCGCAGCGGTGCCGTGGTCCGGTCCCCGAGCCGGTCGCGGCACCGCCAGCTGCGGGGGAGCGATGGCTGCCAGGCCTTGCCGGCCAGGGCCGGCGTACGCAGCCACGCCCGGTCGTGCCGTGGAGATCGGACGGGCGTCCAGATGTCCGTCGGCGGGCTGGCCGAGGAGAGCACGCAGTTGGTCGGGGTCTTGGTGCGTGGGGCGAGCCAGGCCTCGTAGCGGTCCTCGGTGAGCGCCAGGGGCATGCGCGGATGGACGCGGCCGGCTGCGTCGGTGGCCTCCGTGCTGATGACGGTGCAGGTCATCAGCCAGGCGGCCGGGTCGTCGTCCTGGGTGCGGCCGGATCGCGCCAGTACTCGGACAGGCAGGCGAGTGCCATCACGTGATCATTCTCGGGGTGGATAAGGTACGGCTGCTCGGTGCCAGGGCTGGGTGTCGCGGGGGGCGCGTACGCGGTGAACCGCTGGCGAAACGTTTTGCGGACCGGGGTGAGAGCGCCTGGTGGCCTTTCCTGTGCCGCAGCAGTCGGAGGCGCTGCGCCGCTGACGGGTATGGCGTGAACACCGGCGTGTGCGTGCGCCCAGTTGCCTGTAACTGAATGCGGACAAACCCGAGTGAACGACGCTCGCCCCGGCGTCATCTCATGGGGTGCAGCGAAACAGCCGATGCGGCCGGTCGCCCTGCGGGAGCAGGGGAGATGCCGCGTCCTGACAGACCATGGGGGAGCTTTCATCATGACCACGCACCGTGCCCGCCGTACCGCCCGTTCCGCCGCTCTGGCCGCCGTCACCATCGCGCTGGCGTTGGGCCTGACCGCCTGCGGCGGCGCCGGCCACGGCTCGAAGGCGGCGGGCGTCGACCACACCGCTGGTAGCGCCCCGAGCCGGTCCGCGTCCCACGGGGACGGCAAGGGCAGCGCGGCGCAGACCGACAGCGGTGGTGCCCCCAAGGAGGGGGCCGGCTCGGAGACCGTCTCGGGCGGGACGCAGGAGGTCGCGAGCAAGGACACAACGGCCGACGCCCAGCCGTGCCGTGGGGACGAGCTGCTGGTCACCGCGGTGCACCGGTTCGCCGGTCAGCAGGGCGACCACCTGCTGCTCACCGCGGCGAACGAGGGCACCAAGCCCTGCTGGGTCACCTCGTACCCGGCCGTGGTGCTCGACTGGAACGTCGACAACGTCGCACTGCCGCACTCGAACAAGGACAACCCGGCTGGCGACAAGCGCATCACGCTGCGGCCCGGAGGCACGGCATACAGCGCGGTGAACCTCTTCGACTACGGCTCGAAGAACCGCACGGCGCAGTCGCTCGCCTTCGCGCTGCGCGGCGCGGACGGTCACAACGGCCCCTTCTACTCCGTCGTCATGAAGGACCAGAAGCAGCAGTTCAGCTGGAACGAGGCGGACGTGCTGAACTGGAGCACCAAGAAGCCGTACGACTTCTGACGGCACGTCGGCCAGTGACGCGTCACCGCCTTCCAGACCGCCCTGTGGACCCCGCTGGCCTGCCTTGCCGACCCACGCTCAACTGGCCGATTGCAACGGTCAGTCATAGTCCTCGGCATTCCAGCGACACTGTTGCGAATGCGGCTCGGATGTGGACCTTCACGCCCGGGGTCGAGTTCGCGTAATTCCCCAGCCTCGGGCTGCCGCTGGAAGCGGGTCCGCCCCGGGCTCCGGCAGCCGCCGCATGACGACCGACGTCGATCGGTGTGCGCGTCGGCGTTCTCGCCCGCGCCAGGACCCAGCATCTGCCGTGGCTCGGGAGGTTCGCCAGGCATTAGCGGCGTCGGAGGGTTACTGGGCGGCCGGATCAGCGGTCCGGCCGCCGACCTCGTCCAGCCAGTCGAAGATCACCTTGAGCGCCAGGCCCTGGTTGCCGATCTGGCAGTGATTCTGGGCGTGCTCCGCTTCCGTGAAGATCCGGGCGCTGACCGATCGTGCGGCGGTCAGCGTCAGCACCTGGTCGCCGAGCATGTGCAGCGGCACGCAGTGGTCCGCGGCGCCGGCCAGCAGCAGGACGTCCTGGGTGACTCGGTGCGAGACGTCGTCGGTGCGGTACGCGCGCCAGGCCCTGAACACCTCGGTCGCAGTGGCAGTGCCCATCACACGCTTGCCCTGCGTGACGAACCACTCCGTCAGCAGGTCGGTCCTGCAGGCCTCCTCGATGGCCGCGTCGAATACCGGCGCGGGAATGTTGTCGAAGTTCGCCGCGATCGCGCCGAGGCCGATGGTCTCGAAGAGCTTGCTCGAGGCTTCGAGGAGGTCGGGGAGGATGTCCCAGGCGATGACCCGGCTGACCCGGGGCTCGCGGGCGGCCGCGCGCATGGCCAGGCAGCCACCGAGGGAGAAGCCCGCCAGAGTGACGTCGGACAGGCCGAAGTGGTCCAGGACGGCGGCCACCGGCAGGTGCCAGTCCGGGGTCATCGGCGTGCCCGCGTCCAGCACCGTGCCCTGGCCGGGTCCGTCGAAGATCACGGTGTCCAGCCCGGCGTCGCGCAGGGCGAGTGCTGCGGGCAGCCATTCCGCGATGTAGCTGTCGTACCCGCCGAAGACGACGATCGTCCCGCGCGGCTGCGCCGGGGTGAAGCGGTAGGCCGTGAGCTGTGTCGCCTGGTAGGGAACCAGGTGGCGATCGGCTGCGGTGATGCCGTTTCCGGCCTCGGCGTTGTCCAGGAAGCGCTGCCGGGCAGGCTCGAACCGCGGATCGTCCGGGCGGAGGAAGAACTGCGCCGCGCGGGCGTAGTAGGCGGCGGGCAGGTGGCGCTCGGCGGACAGCGACTCGTCGCTGAGTTCCAGCATCTCCCGTGTCCAGTCCACGTAGCTGTGGATTCGAGGCGCCACCGCCTGAGCTGTCCTGGGTTTCGTAGAGTGCGGTGGTCTTGTTTCAGGCGGGCTGCTGGGTGGCTTCCTGTTGTTGCCACCAGCCGCGTTCGTACTCGG